>CAZOQC010000046.1:0-4571 GCA_964581865.1 uncultured Spirosoma sp. | reverse complement strand
AATTTCGCTATCGATCATCTGGCCAAGCCTTACGTCAAAACGGGCGAAATCACACGCTGGTCGAATTTTATGACGCAACTGGCCGCGCAACCCAACGTACACTGCAAACTGTCGGGACTGGTAACCGAAGCCGACTGGCAGAACTGGAGCAAGCGCGATTTCTTTCCGTACCTGAACGTCTTGTTCGACCGCTTTGGCCCCGACCGGCTCATGTTCGGTTCCGACTGGCCCGTTTGTCTGGTAGCGGCTAACTACACGCAGGTAAAAACGCTGATCGACGAATACGTTGACCCGTGGGGCAGCGACGTTCGGGACAAAATATTCGGCACCAACGCCGTGAAGTTTTACCGGCTATAGCCCTGCTAAATACTGAATACTGTAAACCGATAACTGATTACCGAAACCCTACCTGTCTATGGCATTGCCAACACCAACCACCCCCGTCAAAATAAAGCCCGGTTCGGGGGGCAGCTACGGCCTGGCGTTTGCGCTGGTTACCAGTTTATTTTTCCTGTGGGGATTGGCCAACAGCCTTAACGGGTCGCTGATCAAGCAGTTCCAGATTGCCCTCGATCTCAACCGCTTTCAGGCGGGTATCGTCGATTTTGCATTCTATCTCGGTTACTTTTTCATGGCCCTGCCAGCGGGCTACGTCATGCGCCGGTTTGGCTACAAGCGCGGTATTCTGCTGGGGCTGATTCTGTACGGCGGGGGGGCGTTTTTGTTCTATCCAGCGGCCGAAGCGCGGGTCTACGGCTTCTTTCTGGTCGCGCTGTTTACGATGGCCTGTGGTATCGCCTGTCTGGAAACGGCCGCTAACCTGTACGTAACCGTGCTGGGCGACCCGGAAAAGTCAGAATGGCGGATCAACTTTTCGCAGTCGTTCAACGGGATGAGTATCATCATGGGGCCGATCATCGGTGCTCTGTTCATTTTCTCCAAAACCGAGTACACACCCGAAATGCTGACGGCGATGGCTCCGGCGGAGGCCGAAGCGGTCCGGGTACAGGAAGCCCTGTCGGTGCAGGGGCCTTACCTGGTAATCGGCACGATCATCGCGCTGGTGACACTGCTGTTTGCGTTTACCAAAATGCCCGAAGTGGGCGAGGAGGAAGATACGACCAGCAACGTGTCGATTGGGCGGTTGTTTCGGCATCGGCATCTGGTGCTGGGCATTGTCGCGCAGTTTGCCAACGTCGGCGCGCAGGCCGTGCTGTGGGGCTACTTTGTGGACCTTAAACTCGACTTTTCGCGCGACATTCACTGGGGTCCGGCGCTGGGGTTCATGCACCTGATTAACGGCCTGACGGGCAACGAAGGCGGTCAGCTGTCGGCCACGCAGATTGCCGGTTTTCACGCATCGTTTGCGCTGGTGCTGCTGATGCTGGGCCGCTTTGTCGGTACGTTCCTGATGACCAAAATGCGCCCGAATCTGGTGCTGACGATCTTCTCCGCCGTAGCGGTGGCCCTGGTCGCTGTTGCCATTACCGTTGGTGGGCTGACGGCCGTGATTGCGCTGAGCTTCGTTTATTTCTGTCAGAGTATCATGTTCCCGACCATCTTCGCGCTGGCGACGAAAAACCTGGGTGCCGAGTCAAAACTGGCGTCGTCGCTGGTGATTATGAGCATCGTCGGTGGGGCCATAATGCCACTCGTGGCCGGTGGACTGTTTGCCAATGGAGCCGTATACGCGCTGATCGTTCCGCTGGTCTGCTTCGCTTACATCGTGTTTTTCGCGGCCAATGGCTACAAAATCACGTCGACCGATCTGCGCACACCCAACACACCGCCCGAACTCGTTCCCTGATATGCGCTACTGCCTCGCCCTCGACCTCAAAGATGATCCCGCGCTAATTGCGGAATACGAGCGACAGCATCAGCAGATTCGCCCCGAAATCGACGCCAGTATCCGCACGTCGGGTATCAACGATATGCAGATTTTTCGGGTGGGCAACCGGCTATTCATGATTATCGAAGCCGACGCCGATTTTTCGTTCGATACCAAAGCGGCAATGGATGCGGCCAACCCGGCGGTGCAGGACTGGGAAACGTTCGTCAGTACGTTTCAGCAGCCGTTACCCTTCGCCAAACCCGGTGAAAAGTGGGTGCTGATGAAGCAGATTTTTGCGCTGTAGATTGGCACACTATTTTGAATCGTCGGAACGCCAGCTCGATCCGATACCGCTTATAGACGAGCAACATCACCACACATCGTGTGGTCGGGCCTTCCGCAGTAGTTCATCAGAATATGATTCTTGTATGCCTGAACTATACATTATCGCAGGACCCAATGGCGCGGGAAAAACAACGTCGGCCTACGCGCTACTTCCCGACGTGCTGCATGTGATGGAGTTCGTCAACGCTGATGAGATAGCGCGCGGGTTGTCACCCTTCCGCCCGGAAAATGTTGCTGTCGAAGCGGGCCGTATTATGCTGCAACGCATCGACGCGCTGATCGGTAAGCAAGCCGATTTCGCTCTCGAAACCACCCTGTCGACTCGTTCCTACGTATCGCTTATCAAACGGGCTAATCAGGTAGGGTATGTGGTTACGTTATTGTTCATCTATCTGTCGTCGGCTGAAATGGCTGTCGAACGAGTAGCAAAGCGGGTGTCGAAGGGTGGGCACCACATACCTGAAGACGTTGTCCATCGTCGTTATTCACGTGCCATTCACAATTTGATTAACTTGTACATTCCAATCTGTGATGCCTATATTGTCATTGACAACAGCGATGACGAGCCGGTGGAAGTTGTGCGGGGGAATGCCGGGCATGGACGAGTCGTTTCCGAATCGGAATTATGGGATTATCTTCAACAGATGTATGGTCGATAGGAAAGAGGTCAAACCAGAAAATGATACGCTGTCACTGTTATTGCAGGGCGTAAAATTAGGCCACCGGCGACTGGTCGAGCAGGCGAAACGCGAGGATGATACACTCGTCATCATGCGCGACGGCAAAATCGTACATGTGCGGGCGAGAGAATTGTAGCGTTTAACGTGAGCCGGTACCATCAACCGTATTGTGCTGGTTCTCGAACGGGCACATGTGTTTAACCGTTGGATCGTGACTGGATCGGACGGATGACCTTGTACTAGCTATTGAGCCACTTATGACTAAATCCGGGCGGTTACCAGGCGGCAGTGGCTGTCGGCAGCGATAGCATGCCCGGCTTGTGGGGTAGATTGAGCAGGTAAACGGTTTTGTTGCTGTAGGGCGCGAAGGTCGCTACAACACACTCGTAGAAAAGCTCGCTGTTAACCTTACCCATACGATGCTCGCTATTCTTGGCTTTGCCACTATCGCCATCTTCCTCGTCCTGATTATTACCAAGCGTCTGTCGGTTATTACGGCGCTGGTCGTCGTGCCGGTGCTGATGGGCTTTCTGGCCGGATTCACGCCCAAAGAACTGGGAGAAATGATTCTGACGGGTATCAAACAGGTGGCCCCGACGGGTATTCTGCTCATGTTCGCCGTGCTGTATTTCGGGATGATGCTCGACGTTGGCCTGTTCGACCCCATCATTGCCGCCATCATCCGGTTCGTCAAGGGTGACCCGCTGAAGGTAATAATCGGCACGGCAGTACTGACCATGATCGTTCACCTCGACGGCGACGGTACCGCTACATTCATGATCGTCATGTCGGCGTTCCTGCCCATCTATAAACAACTGGGAATCAACCGGCTGATTCTGACGGGAATCGTGGCCTTAAGCGTTGGACCGATGCACCTGGTGTCCTGGTCGGGTACGTCGGCGCGGGCTATCTCGACGCTCAAAACCGACGCTACCCAGCTGTTCAATCCCAACCTGCCCGCTATCGTAGCAGGTATCGGCTGGGTATTGCTGGTTGCGTACTGGTTTGGGTTGAAAGAGCGCAAACGACTCGGTGTCAGCGAGCTGACGTACGTACATGGCGATAGCCTGACCGCCGAGCAGCGGCAGTTTCGCCGACCCCGTCTGTTCTGGATCAACGCCGTACTGACCGTCGGGCTGATCGTTACGCTGATGAAAGGATGGGTGCCCGCGTCGGCCCTGTTTATTTCGGCGGCTGTACTGGCCCTCCTCATCAACTACCCCCGGCTACCCGATCAGCAAAAAATCCTGCGCAGCCACGGCAACAACATCTTCATGGTGTCGAGCATGATTTTCGCAGCCGGGGTTTTTTCCGGTATTCTGACGGGGGCCAGCATGATCGACGCTATGGCTACGGCGGTCGTATCGCTGATTCCGCAGCAGCACGCGGCCTGGCTCCCCACGCTGACCGCCGTCACGAGTATGCCGGCCAGCCTGCTGTTTACGCCCGACGCGTACTATTTCGGCGTGGTACCGATTCTGAGTCAGACCGCGACGAAGTTTGGCATTGATCCGCTCGAAATTGGCCGGGCGGCTTTGCTGGGGCAGATGACGACCGGTTTCCCGGTGAGTCCGCTGACGGCTTCGACGTTTTTACTGGTCGGACTGGCCGAAGTCGATCTGGGCGACCACCAGAAATTTATTCTTAAATGGGCGTTCGGTACCACACTGGTTATGACGCTGGTAGCCCTGCTAACCGGTTCTATTCACCTATGA
>CAZOQC010000045.1:0-10599 GCA_964581865.1 uncultured Spirosoma sp. | reverse complement strand
ATGTTGAAGCGGCTGTCATTAAGCAGGACGCTGATAGTCTGCGCAAATCAGGCAGTTTCGCAGCCCTGGCCGCGCACGCGGTTCCGGTCATCTGTGACGTACCCGACAAACTTGACAGCCCACCCGGCTGGGCTATATTCCGGCCGCACGAGGTAGCCGAGAATCCGGGTCTACTGATAAATAATGAGGGCCTGAACCGCCGACGTCAGTTGCACGACTGGTTCTGGTCGACCCGCAGCTGGAACACGATCGGCGCCGATATCCAGCTGTGGATGGCCTGACACAAGACATTACAGGTACGATTGAGTACTGTACGACTAGCAATCAACTAATCCACATCGCATATGTCTACTACGTCTATCATTATTACCACCTACAACCGGCCTGATTTTTTGGCCGAGGCCATTCACTCTTGCCTAGCGCAGACGAGACTACCCGACGAACTGGTCATCGGTGACGATTCACCCGGAGATGAGAGCCAGCTCGTCGTCGAAGCAATTCAGGCAATCGCACCAGTTCCGATCCGGTACATCCACAACAAGCCATCGCTCAAACAGGCCAGGAATGTCAACATGCTGCTGGAAGCGGCTACCAGCGACAGAATTCTGCTGTTACACGACGACGATCTGCTGATGCCGGAGTCGCTTCAGATTCTGAATGATGTCTTTATAGCACACCCCACTACCAGCGTAGCATACGGAAAGCAGTACATCATCGACAAAGACGGTGTAATTGACCAGGCATCGTCAGAGACATTCAACCGGGACTTTTACCGGGAGAAGCAATACGAAGGGGCTGTCCTGACGCCGTTCGAAGCCGGATTGAGCCAGCAATTTCCCAACAACGGTTACCTGATCGATGCGACCGTGGCACGTCATATCAAATGGCGCTACGATATAGGTAATGGTTGCGAATATGATTTTGGCTACCGTATCGGTCTGGCTGGCTATGAGTTACGCTTCGTCGACAAATTCGTCGGCAAATACCGCCTGCTACCCGACTCGATGTCGCACTCGAAAACGGCCGATCAGGCACTGCAGGCATTTATCATCATGCGCGACGGTCCCGTTCCCTCCGATATGGCGGCTGCTATCCAGCAGCGACGTCTGACCGAGCGCGCGCCCATCGCCATCACAGAAGCGGTCAATATAGGCCGCAGACGGGAGGCTGTATCAATTTTGTTTAGTCCCTGGTATCGCAGTCGCATCCTGACACCACGGGGTATCAAACGAGTGCTGTACATTCTATTTCATGTTCGGCCCGTGAAGCCCTTTATCACCCGGCTCCGGCTCACACGCCGACAATCGGTCGACTGGTCCGCCGATACTCAGTTGGTTACAGCTCACCAGGAATCCACGATTTCTCCGCTTTACTAACCTATGCATATCGTTCTTACCCACCCTACCGGCAACGCCAACGTACGGGCCGTTTTAGCGGCTCTGCTGAACAGCGGTACCCTGAGCGAGTTCAGCACGACGCTGACAGCCAGCCCCGACGCGGCATGGCTGAAGCTGCTGCCTGGTAGTGTACGGAACGAATGGCTGCGCCGGACCTTTGCTGTCCCGGCAGCGCAGGTACGCTCGCATCCGATGCGGGAAATGGCCCGGCTGGCGCTGCCCAAACTGGGCTTCCGGCAACCGGTGCGTCACGAAACAGGCTGGGCCAGCATCGACGCCGTTTACCAGGACTTCGACCGAACCAACGCCCGCCGACTCGCGCAGCTGGGTGGTAATTCGGCTGTCGATGCGGTGTATGCCTACGAAGACGGCGCACTGGCCACGTTTCAACAAGCGAAGCAGATGGGCCTAAAGTGCATATATGATCTACCGATTGCGTACTGGGAAACCGGGCGTCGGCTGATGCTGGAAGAAGCTGACCGGCTACCTGCCTGGGCCGACACGCTGGGCGGGGGTATTCAGGATTCACCCGCCAAACTCGCCCGCAAAACAAAGGAACTGGAACTAGCCGACGTCGTCGTAGGGCCCGGCTCGTTTGTCATGGACTCAATACCCACCTGGGCCGCTGATAAACCGACCATCGTCTCGCCGTTCGGCTCGCCCGTTACGACGTCCGTGGCTGATTCAGCACCCGCGCCGGACAACGACGCGCGTCGGCCGCTCCGGGTGCTGTTTGCCGGATCGATGGGGCAGCGCAAAGGGCTGGGCGACCTGTTCGAAGCCGTCAAACTCCTTAACCGGCCCGATCTCGAACTGGTCGTGCTGGGTCATCCGCTGGTACCGATGTCGTTTTACCGGGCCGAACTACCGACGTTCACCTACGAAGCCAGTCGCCCCCACGATCAGGTGCTGGCGCTGATGCGCACCTGCGACGTGTTTTGCCTGCCGTCGATCGTGGAAGGGCGGGCGCTGGTGATGCAGGAAGCCATGAGTCAGGGATTGCCGCTGATTATTACGGCCAATACCGGCGGGGCCGATCTGGTACAGGAAGGGCAGACAGGTTTTCTGGTGCCCATCCGCTCGCCACAGGCCATCGCCGAAAAGCTGGCCTGGTTTCTCGACAACCGCGACGCCCTCCCGGCCATGCGGCAGCAGGCCCGGGCGCACGCAGCTACTTATACCTGGGAACGCTATGGCACGACGATCGTCGACACCCTGCATTCGCTGATTGCCTGATCCACACTTGTTTCTACTATGACATCGACCCTGTTACGCACCCCACCCCCAGCCTATTCGCCCGCCTTCCAGACCGGGCTGGGCCTGCCTGCCGTCGAGATGACGGATACGCGTCGGTGGCTGCGCCGGGGTGTCTGGCTGTATTTCTGGCTGCTGATTCTGGAGGGAGCTCTCCGCAAGTGGGTTCTGCCGGGGCTGGCAACCCCGCTGCTCATCGTACGCGACCCGGTGGCTATTCTGCTTATTTTCGAAGCCTGGCGACGGGGATTTCTGCCCATCAACGGGTATCTGCTGGGGGTGATGCTGATCGGATTGATCGGTACGTACACGGCGGTATTTCTGGGGCACGGCAACCTGACCGTAGCGCTCTACGGTGCCCGGATTCTGCTCTTCCATTTTCCACTGATGTTTATCATCGGTGCCATTTTTAACCGGGACGATGTAATCAAACTGGGCAAAACCGTCATCTGGATTACGATTCCGATGTCGCTGCTCATCGCCGTTCAGTTCTACAGCCCGCAGTCGGCCTGGGTCAACCGGGGCGTGGGGGGCGACATGGCCGGGGCCGGTTTCGACGGGGCCATGGGCTATTTCCGGCCACCCGGCACGTTCTCGTTCACCAACGGGCTGCACCTGTATTTCGGGCTGGCCGGGGTATTTATTTTCTATTTCTGGCTGAAAGCCGAAGGCATCAACCGGCTGGCGTTGCTGGCGGCAACCGCCGGGATGGCCGCTGCGGTTCCATTCTCGATTAGCCGGAGCCTCCTGCTGTTTATCGCCATCGACTTTGGCTTCGCGGCCATCGCTATTCTGCGCAATCCCCAGTACGGCAAACAGATGATTCTGCTGGTGGTCGGGGCACTGGTTGTGGTGGCAGTGCTGAGTCAGCTACCCGTACTGCAAACGCCCATCGACGCCTTCGTATCGCGCTTCACCAGCGCCAGCGATGTCGAAGGGGGAGTCTCGGGGTCGCTGGGTGGGCGGTGGCTGGGTGGCCTGTTCGAAGCACTTACCGGCTCGTTCGATCAGCCGTTCTGGGGCTACGGGCAGGGCATGGGCACCAACGCAGGCAGCGTACTGATCCGGGGTGGCTCCAGCCGCGACTTCCTTATTTCGGAGGGCGAATGGGGCCGGGTCATCGGCGAACTGGGACCATTGATGGGCCTGCTACTGATCCTGCTCCGCGTCGGTTTCAGCCTCGAATGCTGCTGGCTGGGCTATCGCCGACTGGCCGAGGGCGATTTTCTGCCGTGGGTTCAGCTGGGCTATATTCTGATGATGGTGCCGCAGGCGCAGTGGGCTCAACCAACGGCACTGGGCTTCAGCACCCTGATCGGCGGCACGTTTCTGGCGTCGCTCAAGCAACCTAAACTGACCTGACGGCTATGCGCATTATTCTGATTGGCAACTACCCCCCGGACCGGCAGGAAAGCATGGAGCGCTTTGCGCAGATGTTGAGCGCGGGCTTTCAGCAGGTGGGTCTCGACACAGTGATCTGGCGACCGGGTGTGCTGCTCGGTCGGCCGTTTCGCCACACCAAATCAGGGCTGGGCAAGTGGCTGGGTTATGTAGACAAGTGGCTGCTGTTTCCCCTGCAACTGCGCTGGCAGGTCAGTCAGCTGAAGCGGGCGGGTGAAGCGGCCCGGTTCCACGTCTGCGATCATTCCAATGCGCCTTACCTGGCTCACCTCCCCGCCGACCGTACCGGTATAACCTGCCACGATGTGCTGGCAATTCGGGGGGCGATGGGCTATGCCGATGCGCACTGCCCCGCGTCGGGCTTTGGCAAACTGCTCCAGCGCTGGATTCTGCATTACCTCAGCCGTGCCCAAAACGTCGCCTGCGTATCAGACCTGACCCGTCGGCAACTGGAAGAACTGGCCGGTGCAACATCGGCGAAACGGCCGGGCTGGCGGGTTATTCATAACACGTTCAATGGCGACTTCTGGCCGATGGATACCCTGACCGCACGGCAACACCTGCGTGAACAGAGTATCGCCCTGCCCGGATTATTTGTGCTGCACGTCGGGTCGGATATGGCGCGTAAAAACCGGGCGATGTTGCTGAACATGGTGGCGCAGGCGGGTACGCACTGGAATGGGGCCATCTGTTTCGCGGGGGCCGCTATCGACAACGAGCTACGTTTACGAGCCCGCGAACTGGGGCTGGAAGACCGACTGGTATCGGTCATCGGTCCCGATCATACCACGCTGGTTGCGCTCTACAGTGCCTGCGATACGTTTGTGTTTCCGTCGTTTTCGGAAGGGTTCGGCTGGCCGCTCATCGAAGCGCAGGCCTGCGGAGCCCCCGTTATAGCCAGCGATGTCGAACCGATGCCCGAAGTAAGTGGGGGCGCGGCCCTGCACGCCGACCCTGCCGACGCGGCTGCATTCGCCAGGGCGTTGCTGGCACTTCAGCAGAGCGATACCCGCGCCGACTATGTGCACCGTGGGCTAACCAACGCCACCCGTTTTGCGCCCGAAACCATTATGCACGCCTACCTGCAACTGCACAACCTGACGTCTGTTTCTATTGCCTGATGCTGTTAAAACTATTCACCTGCCTGTTACCCTGGTCGCTGCGTCGGCGGGCCCTGAACCGCTGGTTCGGCTATCGCATCGCGCCGTCGGCCCGCATTGGCCTGGCGTGGGTATTTCCCGACCAGCTTATCATGGGCGAACACAGCCATATCGACCACCTCACGGTAGCGATCAACTTGAGCCGGGTCGAACTGGGTGCACACGCGACCATCGGGCGGGGCAACTGGATCACGGGTTTTCCGATCAACACCGACTCGGCCCACTTTCGCCACCAGACCGACCGGCAACCCACCCTGTGGCTGGGCGAATCGGCCGCCATCACCAAAAATCACCACATCGACTGCACGGATCAGATTCGGATTGGTCGCTTTTCAACCATCGCCGGGTACCAGACGCAACTGCTGACCCACTCAATCGACGTGGTTGAAAACCGGCAGAACAGCGCCCCCATCTACATCGGCGAGTACACCTTCGTCGGTACCAACGCCGTCGTGCTGGGTGGCGCGTCACTCCCCGACCGGTCGGTGCTGGGGGCCAAGTCGCTGCTCAACAAAGCGTATGAGACAGAATGGATGCTTTATGCAGGTGTACCGGCCAAACCCGTGCAGGCTATCCCATCTACTGCCCGCTATTTCACCCGCACCGACGGATTCGTCGTATAAATCGAAGGAGCTACCCGTATGAACGTTCTTCACATCGTTGCCAACATGGACCCGCAGACGGGTGGCGTTTGCCAGGCGGTCAGGACCATCGTAGACGGGCTGACCCGCCGGGGCATTTACAACGAGGTCGCTACGGTCGACACGCCCGATGCGCCTTACCTCGCCCAATACACGTTTCCGGTTCACGCCCTGGGGCCGTCGGCCAATAGCTGGCATTACAGTGCCCGGCTGCTACCCTGGCTAATCGATACCCTCGACCGGTTCGACGTCGTAATCGTCCACGGCCTGTGGCTTTACCCCAGCCATGCCGTTCGTAAAGCCATCGCCCACCGTCGGCAACTACCCAACGCACGGGTACCACGCTTTTTCGTTATGCCCCATGGCATGCTCGATCCGTGGTTTCAGCGGGCCAGCGGTCGGCGTATTAAAGCTATCCGAAACTGGGCCTACTGGAAGCTAATCGAAAACAGGGTTATCAACGACGCCGACGGACTGCTGTTTACCTGCCAGACCGAACTACTGCTGGCACGGGAGCCGTTCCGCCCATACTACCCCGCCCACGAGCTGAACGTTGGCCACGGCATCGCTGATGTACCAGCGTTCGACCCAGCCATGCAGGCTGCGTTTCACGAACGCTGCCCGTCTCTGGGCGACGCGCCGTACCTGCTGTTTCTGAGCCGTATTGATACCAAAAAAGGTGTTGACCTGCTGGTCAATGCCTACGCTGTCCTACAACAGTCGACCGATCCGACTGCGCTACCTAAACTGGTTATCGCCGGGCCAGGACTCGATACGGCGTACGGCAACCAGATCCGGCAGCAGGTGGCCCAGTCACCCGCCCTGGCCAACGCGGTGCTATTTCCGGGTATGCTGACCGGCGACGCTAAGTGGGGCGCGTTCTACGGCTGTCAGGCGTTCATATTGCCGAGCCACCAGGAAAATTTCGGCATCGCCGTGGTCGAAGCACTTGCCTGTGGCAAACCCGTACTGATCTCGGATCAGGTCAATATCTGGCGCGAGATCGACGCGATGGACGGCGGATTAGTCGGCCCCGATACGCAGACCGGTATCCAACAACTGCTTGAAAACTGGCTGGCACTGTCGGCCGGAGAACAGCGACAGATGGGCCAACGCGCCCGCCAGACGTTCCAACACCATTTTGCCATCGACCCCGCTACCGACCGGCTCATCGATGCGCTTGCACTCAACATTCACCCAACCACCGTTACGCATGGTTAATCAGGACACATTCACGGGCCCGTCGTTCTCGCTTAAAAACCGACTGGGTCGGCTGGTCTGGGGCGTCGTAGCCGCTGTCTTTTTCCGACTGTCTCCGCGCCCGTTTCATGCGTGGCGTTCGTTTCTGTTGCGTTGCTTCGGGGCTAAAGTCGGGAAGGGTGTTCACGTGTATCCAGGGGTTAAAGTCTGGGCCCCGTGGAACCTCGATCTGGGCGATGAATGTGGCGTCGCCGACGGGGCCATTCTGTATTCGCTCGCCCGCATCAGCCTGGGCTACCGGACGGTTGTCTCGCAGGGCGCACACCTCTGCGCCGGTACCCACGACTACACCCGGCCCGGCTCACCACTCGTCGCTTATCCGATTCAGATCGGCGATCTGGCCTGGGTAGCCGCCGAAGCCTTTGTTCATCCGGGCGTGACTATCAGTGAAGGCTGCGTCGTTGGGGCCCGTTCGGTCGTTACGCGCGACATGCCCGCCTGGATGGTCTGTGCGGGGCATCCCTGCAAGCCACTTAAAGAACGGCAGATGGTCGTCAGCCTGCCTAAACCGGTAAACGTCGAAACTCCGCTACCAGCCTGATGCATTACCGTCTCCCCTTCCATAACCAACCTATACACGCCATGATCTCAGTACTCATTCTGACAAAAAATGAAGAGAAAGATCTTCCCGACTGCCTGAAATCAGTAGCCTGGTGCGACGATATTCACGTGTTCGACTCGTTCAGCGACGATCAGACAGTAGCGATTGCGGAGGCAGCGGGCGCGCAGGTCACCCAGCGCCAGTTCGATAACTGGTCGGCGCACCAGAACTGGGGGCTGGCCAACATTCCCTTCCGGCATCCGTGGGTGCTCTACATCGACGCCGACGAACGGGTATCCGACAGTCTGTACGAATCGCTGCAACGCTTCGACCCCGCTCAGTCGGACGCCATAGCCTACGAAATTCAACGGCGCGACTTCGCCTGGGACGGCACCTGGCTGAAGCACGCGCAGATTTCGCCCTACTACCTGCGGCTATTTCGTCCCGAGCGCATGCGTTACGAGCGGCTGGTCAATCCCGTATCGAAACCCGATGGCCCAACGACCCGGCTGGCTGGCTTTCTGGATCATTACCCGTTCAGCAAAGGCTTTCGCGCGTGGTGGCAGCGGCACCTGAGCTACGCCGATATGGAAGCCGCTACGCACATGACCAATATGGCGGGCGCAACGACCTTTTCGCTGCAGAAGGCTCTGTTCGGTGTTGACTTTACGGAAAAACGTTTTCATCAGAAAGGCCTCTTTTACCAGATGCCCGGCCGGCCATTCATCAAATGGTTGTACATGGTCGTCGGACGGCGGGCGTTTCTGGATGGCGGGGCGGGCGTTACCTACGCCACGATGCAGGCCATTTACGAATACTTTATCGTGCTGCGGACCCGAGAATTGCAGAAACAGACAGCGGCTGCCAGTGTTCCTGCCGATAAAAAACGGGCACTCGATGTAGTGGTGGTCAACAACTAACAGCTGTCTATGCCCAGACTTTTCCTGTATGGACTGATGGCGATTGGAATTGGCCTCGTCTTCTTCTTAAGCTGGATTCCGCAACCCCGGCTGGAACTGCTGGCACTGCTGCCCGACTGGCTTACCCGCTGGACCGACAACGATGCCAACATGAATGTGCGAACGGCGATTCCGTTCCTCTTTCTGGGGCTGGTGGCTGGGATTTGGCTGGTTTCCACCCATCGCCCACGGCAAAGCTGGGGACTGGTCTGGCTGGCTCTGGTGCTGGTTGTCGGGCTGGCCGAAGCGGGGCAGTTGTTCCGGCCACTGCGTCACTTTGACTGGGCCGACATCGGCTGGGGAGCGGTCGGGGCTGCTGTGGGGCTGCTGGTAGTGGGGAGCCTGGGTCGCCTGGTTATCCGCCGACAGCCTTGAAAAACGATCCGATTGAACGAACGAATAATTGGTCATCAAGAGACTACATCATTTATGGAAAACAAACGCATCTTAATCTATAGCCAGGCCTTCGCGCCCGATCACAGCGGTATACCTATATACGCGTCGGACTTTGCATTTTATTGCGCCGAAAAAGGCCACGACGTCGACGTGATCACCGGCTTTCCGTTCTACCCGCAGTGGAAAAAACGCCCGGAGGACGAAGGCAAACTGTTTGCGACGGAAGTCATCAACAACGTTACCATTCACCGGGGCTACCTCTACGTACCGAGCAACCCGTCGACGGCGGGCCGGATCCTGCACGAGCTGTCGCTGGCGTTTTTTGCGCTGATCAACTCCTGCCGGGTCAAACGTCCCGACGTGATCGTGGTCTTCACAACCCCCGTTATCATCGGGGTACTGGCCGCGTTCATGAACCTGTTCTGGCGTCGAAAACTGGTTATCAACGTGCAGGATTTTCAGGTCGAAGCGGCCCATTCGCTCGGCATGATGAGCGACTCGCCCGTGCTGAAAGCCACCGAAGCCCTGGAAGTCTGGAGTTATAACCAGGCTGATTACGTATCCAGTATCTCCGACAGTATGCTCGATCTGCTGCGCAACCGCAAAAAGCTCCCGGCGGAGAAAGTACTGTCGTGGCCCAACTGGAACCACAGTGACGATAGTACGACCGAGCGACCGGCAGCGGGTCTGTTTCGCCGAAAATACGGCTTCTCCGAGTCGACACGGCTGATTGGCTACGCGGGTAACGTGGGCAAGAAACAGGGCCTGGACGTGATGCTCAACGCGGCTCTTTCCTTCGCGGGTACACCAGACCTGCATTTCCTTATCATCGGCGAGGGGGCCGATCTGGAACGGCTGAAAGAGTATGCCGTGGCCAAAGCTATCCCGAACGTTACGTTCATGCCGTTTCTCAACCCGGCCGAATACCTGACGTTCCTGACCGATGTCGACGCTGTCTTTATCGCGCAGGTCAAGGTTGCCTTCGACATCTATTTTCCATCCAAGCTGCTGGGCATCATGGCGATGGAACAACTGCTGATTATCAACGCCGACGCTGGTTCTGAACTATACAAGACAACCAAAAAGCACGACCTGGCTCTGGTCAGCGACTTCGGCGACATAGACGCCCTGCGTCGGCACATTGGTCTCGTGCTGACCGACGACCCGATCGTTGCCAAACACAAAACGGCAGCGGGTCAGTTTGTGCGGCAGTTCCGGCGCGACGTCGTGCTGTCACGAATTCTTTCCACCCTCACCGACGCACCCGCTGTGGTGCCGTCGCTGAAAGAAGCTACGATCTAATGACTGTGTACGACGATTCTATTGCCCGTTTGACAAGCCCTCGTTTTTCCCATCAGCTTATCCGCTGTGCGGCTGTGCTGGGCCTACTGTTTGGCGGAAACGACCCGGCGGCCGGGCAGCAGAATCGTCCCGTTACCGTGTCGTATACGCTGAGCGACTCGGCCACCACCTCGGCCGGCCTCTTCAGCGCCGACTCCACCCTGCTCACCACCCTGTGGAGCGCCCAGCCAGCACCCCCCGGTACCCACTCCGCCACCATCACCCCCACCGACCAGACCGGACGAGCCC
>CAZOQC010000044.1:0-12276 GCA_964581865.1 uncultured Spirosoma sp. | reverse complement strand
ACAATTGCCGAACTGGAAGCCGGACTGACGCAACCCCGCCACCCCTTGCTGGTTGAAACCGTCGAGCAGACAGCGCACATCACCGAACGCTACGTATAAGGTTTTTCGACAGGATTACAGGATGTTGATGATGTTCTTCGTCAGGTTACAGTGGTGTCAGGTCGGGCCGGGCGGGCGTCCCCGGCCTGACACCACTTGGCACCAGCAAAATCCTGTAATCCTGCCCATACAATCGCAATCCAGTAGATAGGCTTGGTTGCCCAACGGAGAAGTGTAATTTTGGCACCGTACACAGCGAATCAAACACTCATATTTTTCTATACCCTATGCAGGCTACTACCCTAGACCCGTCAACCCAGGAGCGCGTTGACAAATGGCTCAACGGCGACTATGACCCCGATACGAAAGCAGCCATCAAAGAACTCATCGACGCGGGTAATTCGACTGAACTGACCGATTCATTTTATCGTGATCTGGAATTTGGCACCGGCGGTCTGCGGGGGGTGCTTGGTGTCGGGTCAAACCGGATGAATCGCTACACGGTCGGCGCGGCTACGCAGGGGCTGTGCAATTACATCAACGCGACGTTTCCGGGTCAGGACGACATCAGCGTAGCGATTGCGCATGATAGCCGCCGGATGAGTCCGGAATTTGCCCGGCTCGTGGCCGACATTTTCTCGGCCAACGGCATCAAAGTGTACCTGTTCAGCGACCTGCGTCCTACGCCGGAACTGTCGTTTGCCATCCGTCAGTTAGGGTGTCAGAGTGGTATCGTCGTGACGGCGTCGCACAATCCGCCGGAGTACAACGGCTACAAAGTGTACTGGGGCGATGGTGGTCAGGTGGTAGCCCCGCACGACAAGAATATCATCGCCGAAGTCAGCAAGATTACGTCGATCGACAGCATTAAGTTCGAGGGTGTACCGGAGCGGATTCACCTTATCGACGAAGAAATCGACGCGCCGTACATTGAACGCATCAAGTCGAACGCGGTCAATCCCGGCATCATCAAGCGGCAGGCCGATCTGAACATTGTGTACACGCCGATCCACGGTACGGGCATTACACTGGTGCCCCGCGCCCTCGACGCACTGGGTTTTACCAATGTACACATCGTGGAACAGCAGGCCACGCCGGACGGTAACTTCCCGACTGTAAAATCGCCGAACCCGGAAGAGCGGGCCGCTATGCAGCTGGCCCTCGACCTGGCCAACGAACTGAATGCCGACCTCGTGATGGCCACCGACCCGGACGCTGACCGCGTGGGCGCAGGGGCCCGGAATCACCACGGCGAATTTGAGTTGCTGAACGGTAATCAGATGGCAAGTCTGATTATTTATTACCTGCTCAACGCCTGGAAAGACGCCGGTAAGCTGACAGGTAAGGAGTTCGTGGCTAAGACGATCGTAACGACCGACCTGATCGATGAAATGTGCAAGCGGTACAACGTCAGCTGCTACAACACGCTGACGGGTTTCAAGTACATCGCCGAGGTCATTCGGGAACTGGAAGGTAAGGAGCAGTTTATTGCCGGGGGCGAAGAAAGCTACGGTTACCTGATCGGTGACTTCGTGCGCGATAAAGATGCCATTGCCTCCTGCGCCATGATCGCTGAGCTGACCGCCTATGCGAAGGACAAGGGCCAAAGCCTGTTCGACATGCTGATGGCGATGTACCAGGAAAATGGTTTCTACTACGAAAGTCTGGTATCGCTGACGAAGAAGGGCAAAAGCGGAGCCGAGGAAATTCAGCAGATGATGGCTGATTTCCGGGCTAACCCGCCGAAGGAAATAGCCGGTTCGCCCGTCGTACGAATCGACGATTACAAGGCACTGACCCGCACCGATGCGTCGGGGAATGCGTCGCCGATTGAAGCCGGAAAAATGGGCATCGAGTCGTCAAACGTGCTGCAATTCTTCACCGCAGACGGCACCAAAGTATCGGCCCGGCCATCAGGTACGGAACCGAAGATCAAGTTTTACGTCAGCGTGCGCGAGCCACTAGCCAGCAAGGAAGCCTTTGACGACACGTACGCACAACTAAAAGCGAAAGTGCAACGTGTTACAAATGATCTGAATCTGTCGTAACCCGCCAACAACCAATAGAAGCCCGGCTGTGTAAGAAGCAGCCGGGCTTTTTTACGCCTTTTTCATCCGTATAAAAAATCGATACCCGGACGCTGGTCCAGAACGTAGAATATCACCTGTCTCAGTAGCTTTAATGACGGCACAATCGATCCATCGCCACTGTCAATCTGATACACTCAGAAACCCGCCAGTCGGTTGAGTGCGACAAACAACGTTGACGCGACACTCAGCCGACTGGCGGGTTTTTTGTATCTTCGCAGGCTTATTCCGTTTGCCTATGACGCTTGAGGTTCAACATCTCGATGAGATCGACTCGGTAGCCCATCGCCTGCTGGCCGAAGGGCGGGTGCAGCCAGTGTGGCTTTTCGAAGGTGATATGGGCGTGGGCAAGACGACACTGATCAAAGCCTTATGCCGGGCACTGGGTGTACTCAATCCCGTGCAGAGTCCGACGTTTTCAATCGTCAACGAATACACAACCCACGAAGGCACCCCCGTTTACCATTTCGACTGTTACCGGCTCCGCAATGAAGCCGAAGCCCTCGACATCGGTATCGAGGAATATTTCGATTCCGGCAATTACTGTTTTATCGAGTGGCCCGAACGGGTTATGGCGCTCTGGCCCGCCCGTTATTTTCAGGTTCGTCTCACAGCCGACAACGCCGGGCAACGCACTGTCGAGGCCACGCTGGTGAACGATTAACCGGTTCCCATCTCCATAGCTATCCACTCCCCATACCGTATCGGTACACCCTGTACGCTTAAACGAACCACCGCATTGACTGGATTTGAGGAATTGGCCAAGCAAACGGCCCTCTACCCGAAAGAATCACCACTGGCCGTCAGGCAGGGGCAGCACAGCCTGCTCATTGGCTTACCTAAAGAGGTGTCGTTGCAGGAAAGCCGCATCGCGCTGACCCCTGAAGCCGTTGCTATTCTGGTACGGCATGGCCACGAAGTGATCGTTGAACAGGGAGCCGGTGCCAAAGCGCACTTTGCCGACAACGAGTACAGCGAGGCCGGCGCCCGCATCGCCTATTCACCAAAGGAAGTCTACGAAGCTACCCTGATCCTCAAAGTCGAACCGCTGGTCGAAGCCGAATTCGAGTTCGTCAAACACGGTAGTACGATCATTTCGGCGCTCAATCTGCCCGCGCAGGACCGCGATTATTTCAAGCGAATCAACGAGAAAAACCTCACCATGATTGGCTATGAATTTGTGGAAGACAAAGCCGGGAACATGACGGTAATCCGCTCCATGAGCGAAATTGCGGGCAGTACCGTTATGCTGATTGCGGGTGAGTACCTGAGCAACGCCGATAATGGGCGGGGCATTATTCTGGGCGGTATCACGGGCATCCCCCCCACGAAAGTAGTGATGCTGGGAGCCGGTACCGTGACCGAATACGCGCTCCGTACGGCAATTGGCATGGGCTCCGACGTGAAAGTGTTCGACAAGCATCTGTATAAGCTTCAGCGGCTTAAATACGCCGTTGGGCAGCACATCTACACATCAATCATCGACTCCGATACGTTGACTGAAGCCGTTCAGCGGGCCGACGTTGTGATTGGGGCCATGCGGGCCGAGGATGGCCTGAGTCCGGTGGTCGTTACCGATGACATGGTTAGCCGGATGAAGCCCGGTTCGGTTATCATCGACGTATCGATCGATCAGGGCGGTAACTTTGAAACGTCACGCATGACTACGCACAAGACGCCGACGTTCCGGCATTACGATGTCATTCATTACTGCGTGCCAAACATTGCTGCCCGCGTGGCGTACACCGCCAGCATGGCCCTGAGCAACATCTTTTTGCCGTTCCTGCTGGAGACCGGTACAACGGGAGGTATCGAACAGATGCTCTACGCGAACCGCTGGTTTATGAAAGGTGTTTATGCCCATAAAGGCACGTTGACCAATCTGTACATCGCCCAGAAATTCAACATGCGCTTTAAGGCACTCGACCTGTTGCTGGCTGCAAGATTCTAAATTGGTTTGTAGTTTGTGGTTTGTAGTTGACTACTGCCAGAGGAACGACAAACCACGAACGACAAACCACAAATTCAACTATGATAAATCATAGCAACGAAAACACCCTGCTCGACGACGCCAATTCGTACGACGTCAATAAAGAGTTGATGGGTATTATCTCGTCGGACTTCATCACGGTAGCCGACACGCTCAAAGAAGCGTCGTATCAGATTCGGAAACGCGGTTTTTCAGAGTTTCCCATTTTCGTCGCGTCCCGGCGGGAAGTGCCGGTCGGACAGCTGCTGATCGGCGTTGATGAGATGGGGAATAAATGGAACTACCGGGCTTCCTTTCTGGACGAATTTATCCAGCGCGAACTGATTGGCGAAGACTCGATCGACCTCTGGAAAGAGAACTTTAGAAAGGCTGACGAATACGCCTGTCTGTTTGTGATACACGGTGATTTTGCCGGGTTCGTCTACATTCCATACCCCGAAGATTGAGTCGATTCTTCACGTACTTACGCACAAAGCCGGATGGATATATCCGGCTTTATTTTTTTTCAATTCAGCAGAAATACAATACAATTTTTTGGTGAACGGAATGGACTACACAGCCAGCCGTACGTTCGTCAATTTCTTTGCCGACTAAATACGCGGGCAAATTGATAATTTGAGCGTACAGGGCCATTTCTGGCAATAAATTCGCATTTATATAATAACTAAAACATAACGATTCCTTTCTGTTAAACCTAATAACAGGCTAGGAAATGCATCATTTTTTTTGTATTTTTACCATCTGTAAACGGGCCGTAAATCCAACGATTTTAACCCGACACGACCGATTTTCCGACATTATCTGTAGCCAATATGACCAACGAATTGATTGAAGCAGACGCACCCGCAACGGATGAACCGAGAAAGGAGTATGGGGCCGACAGTATCACCGTTCTTGAAGGGCTGGAAGCCGTTCGCAAACGACCGGCGATGTACATTGGCGATGTGGGTATCCGGGGGCTTCATCACCTCATCTGGGAGGTAGTCGACAATTCGATTGACGAAGCGCTGGCGGGCTACTGCGACACCATTACCGTAACGATCAACCCCGACAATTCCGTAACCGTACAGGACAATGGCCGGGGCATTCCAACCGGTATCAATACCAAAACGGGCAAGTCGGCACTGGAAATTGCGATGACCGTGCTGCACGCAGGTGGCAAGTTCGATAAAGACACATATAAAGTATCTGGTGGTCTGCACGGCGTAGGGGTATCCTGCGTCAATGCGCTCTCGACCGATGTGCGGGTGGAGGTACACCGCGAAGGCAAAATCTTCGAGCAGGAATATAAAATCGGGATTCCGCAGTACGATGTACGCATTATCGGTGATGCACCCGACACCGGTACCCGGACGCACTTCAAGCCCGATGATACGATCTTCACCGAAACGGAATACAAGTACGATACCGTGGCCGGTCGTCTGCGTGAGCTGGCGTTTCTGAACAGAGGCATCCATATCTTCCTGAACGATCTGCGCGAGCTTGACGAAACCGGCGGACCTCTCCGGCACGATGATTTTTTCTCCGAAGGTGGCCTGGTTGAGTTTGTCGAATACCTCGATCAGACACGCCCCGCACTCGACAACATGAAACCCGTTTACATGGAGTCGGACAAAGGCTCGACACCTGTGCAGGTCGCGCTGGTGTACAACTATGAAGCGGGTGAGAACGTGATGTCGTACGTCAACAACATCAACACCCACGAAGGTGGTACGCACGTGCAGGGCTTCCGCTCGGCACTGACACGGGTCCTGAAAAACTACGCCGACAAAAACCCCGGTATGCTGCCTAAGAATGCCGGCAAAGTAACATTTAGCGGGGAAGACTTCCGGAAGGGCCTGACGGCGGTGATCTCGGTGAAAGTGCAGGAGCCGCAGTTTGAGGGGCAGACCAAGACCAAACTGGGCAATCAGGATGTCGTGAGTGCCGTCAGTCAGGCAATGGCCGATCTGCTGGAAACGTGGCTGGAAGAAAACCCAAAAACGGCTCAGGGCATCGTCAAGAAAGTGCTTGTGTCGGCGCAGGCTCGCATCGCGGCCGATCAGGCGTACAAGCGCATCATGAGCGAGCGCAAAGACTTCATGGGTGGTGCGGGCCTGCCGGGTAAGCTGGCTGACTGCTCCGACACGGACCCGGAGAAATGCGAACTGTACCTGGTAGAGGGTGACTCGGCTGGCGGAACGGCCAAGCAGGGCCGCAACCGGGCGTTTCAGGCCATCCTGCCGCTGCGCGGTAAGATCCTGAACGTCGAGAAGGCGATGGAACACCGGATCTACGAAAACGAAGAAATCAAAAACATATGGACCGCGCTGGGCATTCGGCTGGAGAAGAAAGACGATGAAACGGTGATGAACCTGGACCGGCTGCGGTACCACAAAATCATCATCATGACCGATGCCGACGTCGACGGCAGCCACATTCGTACGCTGATTCTGACGCTGTTTTACCGGAATATGAAGACGCTGATCGACAATGGCTACATCTATATCGCGCAGCCTCCGCTGTATCTGATCAAGAAAGGCAAAGAGGAGCGGTATTGCTGGAGCGAAGCGCAGCGCGAAACAGCCGTGAAAGAACTGGCGGGTAGTGGCCGGGAAGAAAACGTGAGCGTACAGCGGTACAAAGGACTTGGCGAGATGAACGCCGAGCAGCTCTGGAGCACCACGATGAACCCGGATACGCGTACCCTGAAAATTGTTACGGTCGAGTCGGCAGCGGATGCTGACCACGTGTTCTCGACGCTGATGGGCGATGAAGTTGCCCCCCGACGTGAGTTTATCGAACGAAACGCCAAATACGCCCGGATAGATATTTAACCGAATAGTAACACAGGGCGGGCTCAATAGCCCGCCTTTTTGTTGCTACTTTAAAACGCCTTACCCTGATGCGCTATTCACAACACCTAAATCGAACGATGCTGGGTAGCCTGGTTTCCCGACTAACCCAACGTACCCCCGAACCGGCCCCCACAACGCCCCCGGCTGATAAAGACAAACTCGTGAAAGTAAGTGAAAAAGTGACCAGTGTAATCGACCAGAGTAACTACCTGAGTCGTGATCTAAGCTGGTTGAAATTCAATGAACGGGTGCTCGA
Organism: uncultured Spirosoma sp.; assembly: GCA_964581865.1. Taxonomy (GTDB): domain Bacteria; phylum Bacteroidota; class Bacteroidia; order Cytophagales; family Spirosomataceae; genus Spirosoma. The sequence continues at coordinate 5,067 of CAZOQC010000044.1, read as the reverse complement.
TCAGGCCCGCGAACGGCAGCCCCCCCTGCGCAACCGGACCCTTATGGAGCGGTTGAAGTTTCTGGCGATTTCGGCCTCGAACCTCGACGAGTTTTTCATGATTCGCGTGGGTAGCCTGTACAATTACCTGGACTATCATAAGCAGCGAATCGATTATTCGGGCCTGCGTGAGGTACCCTTTCGTAAGACGCTGCTCTCGGCCACACAGCAGTTTGTTCGCGACCAGCAACAGGTTTTCAACGAAGAACTGTTGCCGCTGTTTGGCGACAATGGCCTGCAAATCAGTGATTTTGAAAACCTGACCGCTGACGAGCAGGTGATGGCCACGGATTATTTCGACAAAGTCGTATATCCGACGCTGACACCGATGCTGTACGACTATACGCACACCTTTCCAGTGTTGCTGGCGAGGGTGCTGATCTTCGGTGTTGTGACGCACAACAACGAAGCGGCCAACCTGCAAAGCCTGCGCCCGGAAGACGAAGAAAGTCGGCAACGGTTGTCATTCGTGCAGATTCCGGCTAACCTGCCCCGTTTTCTGTCGTTTGAGCGTGACGACGATACGGTGTTGTTTCTGCCCATCGAAGAAGTTGTCCGGTACAATATCAAAAAACTGTACCGAAACGTCGAGATCGAATCGATCAACCTGTTCCGCATCACCCGGAACGGCGATTTCACACTCGAAGAAAACGACGACGATGAGATCGATTTCATCGATGAGGTGCGGCAGAAGATCAAGAACCGGCGACTGGGCCGGGTAACGCGCGTTGAGGTGCAGACCGACTGCAATGGCAACGTGGGTTCGTCCTGGATGATGAATCTGCTGAAAAAGCGGTGGGAGATCGATGAATTGAACATCTTCGAATCGGCGACGTTGCTCGACTTTACAGCCCTCTGGCAGATTATCAGCAATCCCGAATTCAAAGATGATATGCCGAGTCCGCATCCGCCGGTACAGCCGCTGGGCGTGAATCGCGACAAAAGCGACGATATTTTTGAAACGATCCGGCAGCGCGACATTCTCCTGCACCATCCCTACAACAATTTCGAGCCCGTACTGCAACTACTGGAGCAGGCGGCAGAAGACCCCAACGTACTGGCGATTAAAATAACGGTTTACCGGCTGGCGAAGCGGTCGCGCATCACGGAGGCTCTCCTGAAAGCCGCTGAGAACGGTAAGCACGTATCGGTCCTGTTTGAAGTGAAGGCCCGCTTCGATGAGGAAAACAACATCCGGGAAGCCCAGCGTCTGCAAAAAGCCGGTTGCTTCGTGATCTACGGCATAAGCCGGTACAAAACGCACACCAAGCTGCTGCTGGTCGTCAGGAACGAAGGGAGCCGGGTGGTGCGCTACGCGCACATGGCAACGGGAAACTATAACGAAGACACCTCGAAACTGTATACCGACATTGGTCTGCTGACGACCAACGAAACGTACACACACGACATTTCGGAGTTCTTCAACGTGATCACCGGGCACTCGCTGCCCAACGAGTACAACTACCTCATCACGGCCCCGCGCGACATGCGCGATCAGTTGATCCGGCTGATTCAGGCCGAAGCCGAACACGCCCAACGGGGTTTACCGAGTGGCATCTGCATCAAAGTCAACTCGCTGGAAGACAAGCAGGTGATCGACGAATTGTACAAAGCGTCGCAGGCGGGCGTACCCGTTCGGCTGATCGTGCGGAGTATCTGCTGCCTGCGTCCGCAACGGGTCGGGCTTAGCGAGAACATCACCGTCCGGTCGATTGTCGGCGATTTTCTGGAACATACGCGCATCTATTATTTCCACAACAACGGCGACCCGAAAGTCTACGGCGGCAGCGCCGACGTGATGGTCCGCAGCTTCGACCGGCGTATCGAGTCGCTGTTTTTCCTGGCCGACGAGCGGGTCAAGCAACTTACCATTCTGATTTTGCAGGATAACCTGCGCGACAACGTCAATGCGTACGAACTGATGGAAGATGGTGACTTTAAAAAGTGCCAGGTACCGGAAGGCGGAGAACCGATCAATATTCATGAACTGTTTTTCGAAGTCACCGAGAAGCAGTCGATGAGCGCCCGCCTGTTCGAGTCGGAACAAAAGTCAGCCGACGTTGCGCAGATTGAAGATGAATATCAGGAAAACGCTGAACGCGCCATTGCCAATATCTAGTCGGCGATTCACGCGGGTCGGCCCACATAAGTCAGCCGTCGAACAAGGAAGCACACCTAATTTATACAGTAAAGCCCGGTCAGTTGGTCCGGGCTTTTTTGTTGTCAAATCAAGGCTATCGTCCCGTCGATTGTGCATCAGCTGGTATATGGTGATCCGCCACCGCCGAATGGCAACCGTTCGACGGTCCTTTTGTTGTATATTCGCTGTCTTAATCGCAACCTGTACGAACTTAATGGAGCGTTTTACTGGCCTGATTGGCATCGTTCTGATACTGGGCATTGCCTTCGCACTGTCGAATAATCGCAAAGCAATCAATCTCCGAACGGTCGGCGTCGGACTTGGGCTACAGGCGGGGCTGGCGGTATTTATTTTAAAGACGACGGCTGGTAAAAACCTGTTCAGCATCATTGGCAACTACGTCAAGAAACTGCTGGATCTGGCCGATAAAGGCGGTGATTTTGTGTTTGGTCCGCTGGTAAGCCGGGCGATGCTGAACCGGGCTTTTGGTCAGGAAACGATTTTCTTTTTCAAGATCATCCCGACCATCATTTTCGTGGCGGTACTGGTCAACATCTTCTATCACCTGGGCATCATGCAACGCGTAGTTGCGGTGCTGGCGCGGGTGATGAAATGGCTGATGGGTGTCAGCGGAGCCGAAGCCCTGTCCAACGTGTCGAGTGCTTTCGTGGGGCAGGTTGAAGCGCAGATCATGGTCAAGCCGTATATCAACACGATGACCAATTCGGAGTTGATGGCATCGATGACGGGCAGCTTTGCCTGCATCGCCGGTGGCGTCATGGCGATCTATATTTCGTTTGGTATCCCGGCGGAATATCTGCTGGCGGCAAGCCTGATGGCGGCACCCGGTGCGCTGGTTATCAGCAAGATCGTGTATCCGGAAACGCAGGTATCGGAAACGCAGGGAAAGGTAAAACTGGACATCACCAAGACGCACGCCAACCTGCTCGACGCCATTGCCGCTGGTGCTAGTGAAGGGCTGAAAATCGGGTTGAACGTCGTAGCCATGCTGATTGGCTTCATTGCCCTGATCGCGCTGGTGGATCTGCTGCTCGGCAAGTTTGGCAGCCTGGTCGGTTTCCCAATTTTGAGCCTGAATTTCCTGCTGGGCAAGCTGTTTTCCATCTTCGCCTGGGCGATGGGTGTACCGGGAAAAGATGTCGAAGTCGCGGGTTCGCTAATGGGTACCAAGATGGTTGTCAACGAGTTTGTGGCTTACCTGGAATTAACGAAAATCAAAGCTACACTCGACCCCAAAACGGTGGCAATCACCAGTTTTGCGCTCTGTGGGTTCGCCAATTTCAGTTCCATCGCTATTCAGGTTGGCGGTATTGGTGAATTAGCACCGAAGCGCCGAAGCGATCTGGCAAAACTCGGCTTCAAAGCACTGATATGCGGTACGTTAGCGTCCTACATGTCGGCAACGCTGGCGGGCTTGCTTTTGTAGGAAAGCGGTACTCGGATACGCCCCACCCCAGCAATTAACAGCGCTGCCTACCCGGCAGAGTCACGCCCTGACCTGGAACGCACAGGGCATTAAAATACCTACCGTATAGTGTATATAGGACGCTGATTCAGGGCAGCTCGACGTTGGTGTTAAAACCGCGTTAAGGCTATGCGTCTGCTCTATTCCTCCGTCCTCACAGTTAGTTTTTTAGTCTTCCTCCTGCTGCCGACCATGAGCCGGGCAACCCACGTTCGGGCCGGTGAAATAACAACTAGACGGCTGTCAGCCACCTCGCTCAGTTACGAAGTTACGCTAACGGCCTATTACGATGAGCAGGATGGCCGGGATGCTGCCGCAAGTGACACCGAGCAGGTTTTTTGTTTTGGCGACAACTCGACGGAAGTGGTCCCCCGACTGTTACCGATCCGGTTCCTGAATGGTCGTACATCGTCAATTAATATATACCGGACGACCCACACGTTTCCGGGTCCGGGCGTTTACATCATCAGTGCCGAAATCGTTAACCGAAACGGGGGAACGATCAATCTGCCGCCCCCCGGCCGGTCACAAGAGATCAGTTTTTTTGTCTCGACGACAATTCTGATTGCGCCGAATCTGGGCCTGAACTCGACGCCCGTTCTGCTCAACCCACCCCTCGATTCCGCCCGCGTCGGTCAACGGTTTTGCCACAACCCGGCGGCTTACGATGTCGACGGCGATAGCCTGGCTTACCGGCTGAGTCAGCCCCGGGAGAGTCTTGGTGGTTGTCGCAGTCGGGTAATTCCCGTCTATCAGGACCCCACCGTGTACAGCACGACTAACGAGTCAGGCGGGCCACCCAGCTTTACCATCGATTCACATACCGGGCAGCTCTGCTGGGACGCACCCAACCGCACCGGTCAGTTCAATTTTGCGTTCATCGTGGAAGAATGGCGGAATGGCGTACTGATTGGCGAGGTCACCCGAGACATGCAGATTGTGGTCGTCGATCAGCCCAACAAACGACCATTGATCAACGGTGCATCGCTCTGTGTAGAAGCCGGTACACTGATTCAGCAGCCCATTACGGCTACCGATCCCGACGGACAGCGTATCAATATTACGGCATTTGGGGGTCCACTGAACCTCACCGCCGACGGCTTACCGCTACCCGCCGGACTACGTATCAATCCCGAATACGCCCGGCTCATCAACGGCGGAGTACCACTGGCGCAGCCCGGTACGGCTACGTTTTACTGGCAAACCAACTGCAATCAGGTCCGTAATCAGCCGTATGACATTACGCTCAAAGTCAACGATGTAGTCCCACGCGGTACCGTTTCGTTAGTGTCATTCGCCACGCTAAGCGTTCGTATCATCGCACCGGCCGTTCGTAGTATCACCGGTCGGGCCAGCGGTTTGGCGGGCGGGCGGTCTATCCAGATCAACTGGGCGGCTTACA
>CAZOQC010000043.1:0-16785 GCA_964581865.1 uncultured Spirosoma sp. | reverse complement strand
GCTCTTTCACTCATTCACTCTTTCGCTCTTTGAATCCGTATACGCGACTGCGGTTTGCTTTTGCTGACCGAGGCCGTCGATGCCGAGTTCGACTACGTCGCCGGGGTTGAGGTACCGCTGGGGTTTCAGACCCAGACCAACACCGGCGGGAGTACCCGTCGAGATGACGTCGCCGGGCAGCAGGGTCATAAACTGGCTGATATAACTGACCAGCGTCGGCACGTCGAAGATCATATCGTCGGTGTTCGAGTCCTGGAGTTTTTCGCCGTTGAGCGTCAGCCAGAGCGGGAGCTTGTTGGGGTCGGCGATCTCGTCGGTCGTGACCATGTAGGGGCCGAGGGGGGCGAACGTGTCGGCGCTTTTGCCCTTCACCCACTGACCACCCCGCTCCAGTTGCCAGGCGCGTTCACTATAGTCGTTGTGCAGCGCATACCCGGCAATGTAGTCCATCGCTTCATCGAGTTCAACGTAGCTGGCCCGCTTGCCGATCACGATCGCGAGTTCAACCTCCCAGTCGGTTTTTTCCGACCGTTTCGGAATAACGACGTCGTCGTTGGGGCCGCAGAGGGCCGTCGTAGCTTTGAAAAACAGAATGGGCTCGGCCGGAATGGGCGCGTTGGTTTCGGCGGCATGTTTGGCGTAGTTCAAGCCCACGCAAACGATTTTCGACGGGCGTTTTACGCACGGCCCAAACCGCTCGTCGGGCGATACCTCGGGGCAGTTTGGCGCGTGGGCGTCGAGCCAGTGCGTCAGCCGGGCCAGGCCGTTGGTGGCAAAAAACGATTCGTCGTAGTCTTCGCCGAAGTGCGTTACGTCGATCGACTGACCGGATGATAGAACGACACCAGGCCGTTCGTGGCCGCTGGGGCCGAAGCGAAAAAGTTTCATGTAATCGTTCAGGCTTTGGTTCAAAAGTACGGCATAGCGGGTCTTTAACCATAGTCCTGAAAAGAATAGTCCGGTTACGCAAACCAGACTACCTTGTTGACGATGTCGGTATGAAGTCGCATCGTATACGCAATACGGGTATATTCCGCCCGGAACAGCCACCGATTCCGGCACTCATTTTGATACATTTTACCCCTTTATCCCTGTCGTTTATGCGTGCTCTACCCGCTTTGCTTCTCCTGCTGCTCGTGCTACCCGGCTACGGTCAGCTGGTGGCACCGAAAAAGCCCCAGCGCACTTTGTTTTCACTCCGAGCGGTCGACAGTCAGACGGCAGCTGCGGTGTCGGCGCAGTTTTCGGTGACGGCCATTCAGGCCCGTAAGGTATTTACCAGCCCCCGCGCGGCCTCGTTTGACTTCGTACTGACCCAGACGGATACCCTCGACGTGCTGGCGATTGCGCCGGGCTATCAGGAAGCTGAGGAGCTGATGGTGGTTTCGTGCGATACCTGCCACGATTACGAATACATCATCAAACTCGACAGGCAACCGCCACAATCGGTAGCCGCTTCGGGGCAACCGAAAGCCAGCGAGACGGCCAGGGCGGATACGGTGTTCCGTAATCTGGCCGTCAACCAGTCGTTTCAACTTGACGACGTTTACTTCGAGCAAAGCACGTACATCCTCCGACCCGAATCCCACCCGCAACTCGACAAGCTGGTAAAAACGCTGCTGACCGTTCCTGGGTTAAAAATTCTGGTGGCCGGCCATACCGATAACGTCGGCGACCGGCGACTCAATCAGGCACTTTCCGAAAACCGGGCCAGCGTGATTCGGGCGTATCTGATGCGGCACGGCATTGCCGAGAATCGACTTCAGGCCCACGGCTTCGGCGACACGCAGCCCGTAGCCCCCAATGATTCAGAGACGAACAAACGAAAGAACCGGCGCGTCGAATTCGTTGTATTAGCAATGTAAGATCGGTTCGTGGTTTGTAGTTTGTGGTTAGCTAACTCGCCGGTGAGTTTCTGAATCGCGGATCAACGGCTCAAAACCACGAACAACAAACCACCAACCCAATGAACTACTTCGTCAGGCCGGGGTCCGTGGTGCGCCAAATCTGGGGCGACGCCGATGTGATTCTGCTGATTTTTGCCGGATCGGCGGCTGAATTTGCGCTCAACAAAGCGGTCGACTGGCTGTTTTTTACGGGTCGTCTCCCCGCTGACCCCATTGCCCGGCTGTTCTCGACGGTACGCTACGCGCAGGAGATCGTCTTTGCCCCCGACGACCGCGCCCGGCAGGCCATCGACCGTATGCGTATCATCCACCAGGGCGTCGAGCAGAACCGGGGGTACAGCATTCCCGACTGGGCCTACCGCGACGTGCTGTATATGCTGATCGACTATTCAGAGCGGGCCTACCAGCTGCTGCACCGCCCCCTGACCGACGTAGAGCGGGACGAATTGTTCCAGACGTTTCGAGCCGTGGGGGATGGCATGGGCGTTCCCGATCTGCCTACCAACTACGTCGACTGGCAGATTGACCGGCACAAACACCTCGACAACGACCTGGCGCGCAGCGAGTTTACCGATCGGCTGTTTCGGCGGTACCACGAGCAGCTGGGCACCTGGCGCTACAACCTGCTCCGGCGGGTACAGTCGATTCTGGTACCGGCGCAGGTAAGCCAATCGCTCGATCTGACCCCCGACCCGATTCTGCCCCACAGCATCGGTCTGTACAAGGTGCTGAATGCGTTACGGCTGCGGTCGATCGTACAGCGCATTCTGCTGCCGACCGAATACCTGGTGCAGATTCAGGGACTCGATCAGCCAGCGGGGTAACTTGTCTCAAACAGCATCCTGCTGTTTGCCACCGGTACGCTGTATGACAACCGCTCAAACTGCCGGGATACTGTTTGAGACAAGAGTCATCCCAACCGCTACCTTTACTAGTCTGACCCTTCATCGACATGATCCCTGTTAGCCCGATTACCACGTCTATTTTTGATTTGTTTAAGGTTGGGCCGGGCCCGTCGAGTTCGCACACGATTGGCCCCATGAAAGCCGCGTTCGACTTTCGCGAACGGCTGGCTACCTTGCCCACCGACCAGCAAAGCCGCGCTGATGCGATACACGTGCATCTGTACGGGTCAATGAGTGCGACGGGCAAAGGACACGGCACCGACCGGGCCGTCGTGGCTGGCCTGCTGGGCTGGCAACCCGAATCGACCGACCCGGCAGCCCTGCTCAACCTCCTCCGCGACCCAGCGCTGACCTACCCCGTCCCGGTCGGTACAACCACCGTAGAACTAGGGCCGGAGCATATTCATTTCGAGCGCGTTCGCTACGATTCACCCTACCACAACACGATGGTGCTGCGACTGACGCAGCAGGGCGAAACGCTTTATTCGGAAGAATACTATTCGATCGGTGGGGGCTTCATCATCCGCAAAGGCGAACCCGTCGTTGACCCGGCAACGGTAGCTATACCGTATCCGTACGGAACGATGGCCGAGTTGAAAGCTCAGCTTGCCCACCACAACCTGACGCTGGATGCGTTGCTGATGGCCAACGAAATGGCCCTGACCGGCCGGACGCGCAGCGACATCAACCACCGCATCGACCAACTGCTCGACTTCATGCATAAGGCCGTCCGGCGGGGGTTGCGGCACAGCGGCACCCTGCCCGGCTCGATCAAACTAAGCCGCAAAGCGCCCCAGCTGTTCCGGCAGGCGAAGGGTATCAGTCAACCGGGGGCCATCCAGCCGGGAGTTGCCATGCGTTCCGATAGTTTTCTGCTGTTTCTGAATGCCTATTGTCTGGCGGCCTCGGAAGAAAATGCCGCCGGAGGTATCGTCGTGACGGCCCCAACGTCGGGGGCGTCGGGCGTAATTCCGGGGTTGACGTATCTGGCTAAGCACCAGTTTCATTACGACAAAGCGACGCTCCGGAGCGGGATGCTGGCTGCGGCCGTCATCGGCTTTCTGGTGAAGCATAACGCCAGCATTTCCGGTGCGGAGATGGGGTGCATGGGCGAAATCGGGACGGCATCGGCGATGGGCGCGGCTTTCCTGACGCGCTGTGCCCAGCCCGGCGGCTCGATTCAGGCGATCGAAGCAGCCGCTGAAATTGGCATCGAGCACCACCTCGGCATGACCTGCGACCCCATTGGTGGCTACGTACAAATCCCGTGTATCGAACGCAACGCGATGGGAGCGGTGAAAGCCTACAACGCTTTTTTACTGGCTACGGCGGGTTCGGCCATCAAGCAGAAAATTTCGCTCGACGCGGTGATAAAAGTGATGAAAGCCACCGGCCGCGACATGTCGACCAAATATAAGGAGACGTCCGAAGCCGGGCTGGCACTGAGCGCGACCGAGTGCTGAGGTTAAAGGCTCGTTAAACAATTGAGGGGTAAAAGTGGGTTAGGTGCCTGTACGTCACCATATACTTATCACGAATCCTCCCATGGTTAACATATACACGACCAAACAGCAGCGGGTACTGCTCATTGCCAGCCTGATTATTATCGGCGGCTTCATCGTCTTCGGGCTCAGCGGCTATATCTCCGCGTTTCTCGGCGCGGGCATTCTCTACGTCGTACTTCTCCCCTGGTTCAACGCGCTGGCCATCAAGCGCGGCTGGAACCGGTCGCTGGTCGTTACGCTGCTGATTCTCTTTTCGCTGTTCGTCATCATCATGCCGTTTCTGACGCTCAGCCTGCTGCTGGTCGGCCGGATCCAGTACTACATTCAGCATAGCGATCAGATTCTGGCGCTGGCCAAGAAAATCGAAGACCTGACCGGCTACGAGATTACCAGCCAGCAAAACATCCGCACGGCACTGTCGCAGGCCGGCACCTACGCCAGCCGCCTGCTACCATCCATTGCCGGTAGTACACTGGATTTCATCGTGATTATCGGCCTGATGTTCTTCACGATGTGGTACATGTTTACCCAGAAGGAAGACTTCGAGAAGGGCCTTCAGAAGTACCTGCCGTTCAAGAAAGACACGCAGGAAGAGCTGGGCGAATCGCTGAAAAACAACGTCAACGCCAACGTACTGGGGCAGGCGCTGGTCTGTCTGGTACAGGGCGTACTGACGGGGGCTACACTCTGGGTATTTGGCGTGCCCGACGCGCCGTTCTGGGGAGTCGTCTCGTTCTTTATGGCGTTTATTCCCGTACTGGGTACGCCGATCGTCTGGGCACCGGCGGGCCTGATTCAGCTGTCGGAGGGCAACACGACGCAGGGTATCGGCATTCTGCTGGTCGGGGCTATCGTTATTATCAACATCGACAATCTGCTGCGGATCGCGCTGGCCAAACGCATGGGCGATATTCACCCCTGGATTACGCTGGCGGGTATCGTGCTGGGGGTTCCTATCTTCGGTATTCTGGGGCTGGTGATGGGGCCGCTGCTGCTGTCCTACTTCGCCGTGTTGATCAAAGTATTCGAACGCGAAAACCGCAGTCAGGAAAAAGAAATCATCAGAGACAAGATCGAAACCCAGCGCGAAGCCGCGAGGGAGGTGTGACAATGATTGAATGACGGAATGATTGAGTGATTGAATAGGCTGGCATATAGACCACTTAGTCAATCGCTTGCACTATCTTGGTATTGCTTTGTAGATTAGCTGACCATGAAAACTATCTATCCATACTTCTTTCTCTGGTTTGTGATAGGCTTACATGCCTGCACACCACACGATCCGCTACCAGCTGAAAACACGACGGACTTGTACGCTATCGCGGCTACAGACTCGCTAGTTGATTTTCCAGCAACCGTCGATTTCTCCCGCGTCTCGCAACTGGGTACCGGTCCATCCGGTCGGGTTATCCGCATGACATTGACTACCACTCCTACCTCAGTTATTACGTACACATACGACGGGGCTGGCAACCTGACCGGCATCTATACTCCATTGTCATACGGATATGATAGTTACGAGTTAGGCGACTACCGCGACGGATTACTTCAACGGAAATACCTGGGATTTGGTGATTATAACGGATCACCATCATCAGTCGGCCTGGTAGGGATGACTATATACCGCTATAATCAAAAGCGGCAATTGGTTATGGCGCTACAGTATAATGGGATACGCACTAATCCAACTGACTGGCAGACGACGCGGGGTGTGCTAAACCAAGTCCATGAATTTCACTACGATGCCACTGGCCAACTCGAGACAACCCGGCTGTCTTACTCGTTCGGCCGTCGCTATGAGGCAACATGGAAAGAAGGCAACATTACGCAGGAGCAGCAGTTTCTGGAGTCATCGCCCAATACGACCGTACGCATTACGTACACTTACGACCAGTATGCCAACGCATGGGCCCAACAAGTACCGCTTAAATTTCCAACTTACGACTTCGGCACTCGCAATAACAGGATCAGTTCCAGTCAGCGTTATTGTATTGACCTTAACTGCTACGAGCAACCCAGCTCGAACATGGAGCATCGGCTCATCTTTGACCAGCAAGGACGAATCAACAAAGCCGAATTCCGGCACATTTATTCTCCTGCAAGCTCATCCTCATGGATGGGATACGCGTACACATATAGCAAATGAATGATTGAGTGATTGAATGAGCTGGCGCATCCTGCTATTCAATCACTCAATCATTCCGTCATTCAGTCACTCGTTAATTACGAGTCACTTTGCTCGCGCCGGAGGTTTCGGAGTCGAGGTTGGTGACGTTGCCGAGGCTGGCGTGGCTGGCTCCGCTGGCATCGACAGTGGCGGTGCTGATCGTCATCTGCGTGGCTTCCACTTTACTGGCTCCGCTCAGTTCGGCATCCAGTTTGGTGGCCTTGCCCCGCAGCACCAGATTCGACGCGCCCGACAGATCGACCGACAGGTCCTGCACCGTACCGTCGAACACCGTCCGGCAGGCACCGCTCATCGAAATATCCAGGTTGCTGTAGTTGCCAAAACCCGTCAGATTCGCCTTCGAGGCACCCGACAATTTCAGTTCATCGATCGACGGAACGGTGATGGTCAGGCCAATGCGCTGCCGGTTGCTCCAGTTAAATACCCCCGTTCTCTTCATCGATACGTTGACCGTTTCGCCGTTTACTTCCACGTCGACATCGTCCAGATCGTCCTCGTTGCCATCGGCTACTACTTTGTACTGATCGCCCTTGCGAAACCGCACGACAAACGCACCACTTACGTCGACTTTCGAGAAATCGCTTACCGTAAACTGCCGGGTATGGTCGCCGATCTCGTCGAAATCGTCGCCCAGTTCGTCAGAAACGGCGCTTTGTACTTCGTCGGTCAGGTCGCTCACATCATTATCCTCACTGTCATAGCTGCGGTTGCGTTCGCGGGGGAAATTCAGGCAGGTCAGACCGTCTTCTTTCGTGAACGACCACACGCTGGCTTCCATCCGGTCGATCTCTTTGCTGCCGAATTCATTACGAATGAAGTGGGCGAAGGCTTCGGTCATGCGAAACGGTTTGTCGTACGGAATCCGCAGCGTCATGTCGAGGTCCTGCGCGCGAAAGTGAGCCCCCGGAGCCAGCGCTACACCGTCGTCAAACCGGACGGTCGAATCCTGCACGCTGTACTGGTAGCGCAGCTGGCGGGCGTTGGCCTGGGCTTCGTCGCGGTTACTACCCTGCGACCGGTAATGTTGAACCAGTTGAACGGCCGTACCCTCGTAGCCTTCCAGTTCAATCGACGGCTTCCAGTCGGCATCCGAATCGTCCAGCGCAAACGTCGGGACACGACCAGCGACGTTGAGTGCGACCGTTTCGTTGACCTTGCCCCGGCGCTGGAAACTATTGATAAGCGGAGCCACCGTACCCGCGAAGGCAACCAGCGCAATCAGCCAGATACCCGCCAGCGACAGCGCAACCCGGCTACCGATCACCGGCCGCGTCGTGATAAGCATCACCCCCAGCACGGCCAATCCGAAGGAAGGGATCAGCCCGGCCACCACACCCGCCAGTACCATCGGCATCGTAATGTCGGCCCGGATCATCTCGAACGGAAAATTGCCGGTCTGCACGGTGTTCAACCCAATGGCGGCACCCAGGAACGCCAGACAGGCGATCATCCCGGCGAAGGCCAGACACAGCAGTACCACCCCGGCCAGCACCCGAATCAGCGTGACGACACCGTTCAGAAACGGCCCCAGCGCACTACCCAGCCCTTTCAGAATCATGGCTACGGCCCGAAACGGAAACAGCAGCACACGGGTGAAACCGCTTTCGTTGGTGGGTGACTCGTTGATATTCAGACTCTGCTTGATGCTGTTTTCGATATTGTAGAGCGTGATGGGCTGGCCCTGCATCTCCATTTTTTCGGTTACGGTGTTGGCCGCCGGAGAAATAACCCAGAGAACGACGTACAGCAGGAAGCCCACACCAAACAGCACGATACCCAGTACAAACAGCAGCCGTACGATACCGGGGTCGACGCCGAAGTAAGCCGCAATACCCGATGCTACGCCCCCCAGCACTTTATCGTCGGGGTTGCGGAAAAACTTTTTCATCGTCTTGTCTTCCTCGATACCCGTGCTACCCGGCAGCGCAATCCACATGGCGATGTAAAGCAGTACGGTCAGGCCCGACAGGCTACCGGTGAAATCACCGGGACCACCCGACATACCGGACAGCGACGGGAAGCCCACGACCAGCACCACAAACAACAGCCGAATCCAGACGACGTCGACGTTGAAATAGTGGGCCAGTCCGGCGGCCACACCACCCAGTGTTTTCCGGCGCAGGTCGCGCACCAGCCGACGCGGCTGACCGTAGTCGCCAGCGGGGGGTACGTTACCGGTTGTGCTGCCACCCGTCGCTGATGATGCCCCCACCGGTGGCACCTGACGGCTTCCCGTAGCCGAGTTTCGGCCCCCGCTCGATACCAGCACTTCTTCTTCTTCGACGGCTTCAAAGTCAGCGACCGACCCCATCGTTGCCACCAGTTCGTTGACGTCTTCAAACGAAATCGCCTGTTTGTCAGCCGATTTCAGTTTGGCCAGTAGCTTTTCGGCGATCCGGTTTTCGATGTCGGTCACAATTTCCTGACTGTCTTCGTAAGTCGAGAAATATTGCTGCACCGACGAGAGGTACTGTTTCAGCTTGTCGTAGCCATCTTCTTCGATGTGGAAGATGACTCCACTGATATTGATGCTTATGGTCTTTTTCATGGCGTTTTACAGAAAGGAAGGTTAAGCGTTGGACGAAGGCGTGATTGGTGTACCTGGAATCCCGACCGAAACGGCTCCGTTGCCGGGCTTCTTGTGCTGATCCGTTTTGCTGATGATAGCACTGACCGATTCGGCCAGTTCCAGCCAGGTGTCGTTGAGTGCTTCCAGCGACGTGCGGCCCAGCTCGGTCAGCAGATAGTACTTGCGCGGTGGCCCCGACGTCGATTCAACCCACTTGTAATCGAGCAGCCCCGCGTTTTTGAGCCGGGTCAGCAGGGGATACAGTGTACCTTCCACCACCATGATCCGGGCAGAGGTCAATTCGTCGAGCATATCGGACGCGTATACTTCGCCCCGCGATATGATGTGAAGGATGCAGAATTCCAGAATCCCCTTCCGCATCTGCACCTGTGCGTTTTCGATGTTCATGTGATTAAAGAGCGAAAGAATGAAAGAGTGAAAGAGCGGGTTGCCGATGCGATAAAAGAGCAGGCTGGTCGTGTAAAGACGTGTACGATGGGAATGTCGCTCTTTCACTCTTTCGCTCTTTCACTCATTGATAAAACAAATATACGCACAAGGTACTATGCAATGCAAAGTACCTTATAAAATTAGTTATAATTCCGGGATAAACGGTAGCGATAGACGGTCGAACGGTGCGCCCGCAGGCAGATCGGCACGAAGTGTGTACGCGTTTAGCCACACTGTTGCCTTATGTACCGTATTTACCTGACGATCATCACGTTGCTGATTACCCACCTGGCTACTGGCCAGTCGCTGAGAGCCGGTAACGAGTGGATCAACTATGGGCAGACCTACCTGAAAATTCCGATCGTGCAGCCGGGCCTGTACCGCATTACGCCCGATGACCTGCAACGGGCAGGCTGGCCGGTATCGACGCTGAATCCGACGACGGTTCAGTTGTTTCATCGGGGTGTCGAACAGACTATTTACGTGGCGGGGGAAGCCGATGGCCGGTTCGATGCCGCCGACTACATCGACTTCTATGGACAGGGTAACGACGGTGCGCCCGATTCGCTGCTTTATCGCCCGGTTAGTAGTATGCCCCACCCCTACTACAGTCTGTTTAGCGATACAACGGCGTATTTTCTAACCTACCGCACGGACGGGCAAACCGGTAAACGCATGGCGACCTACGCGGATACCGACGAAGCGGGCCTGACGCCTGAATCCTGGCATTGGGCCGAAGAACGACGCGTGTTTACCCAGACCTACCCAGCCGGCACGATCTACCCATTGGGCGCAACGGTCAGCAACGGGGCCATTCTGAGCGGTTACGACGCTGGCGAGGGCTGGACCGGCCCCGTACTAAAACCCACCGACCGCTACGACCAGTCGTTTACCCTGCCCGGCTATATCAGTACGACGGGAATTGTGCCCCACGCAACCTGGCTGGTTGTCGGCCGGACGCCCACAACACACCGCATCGAGTTTAGGGCGGGTTCCTCGGCGAATTCGTTGCGCTCGCTGGGCAACGCTGCGTTTGACAACTACATCACCAGCCGGTTCGACACCGACCTGGCGGCTACCGATCTGGCAACCGGTGGCCAGGTTCTGCTGACGGCCCAGCCAGGCGAACCGGGCGAAGAAGCATCGGTTTCGTATCTGACGCTACAATATCCCCAACGCATCACCTCGACCAGCCCGACGGATCAGTGGCTACAGCTCCGCCCGAACGCCACCGGCCGCAGCCTGCTCGACCTGCCGGGTAGCCCGTCCGGCACCCGTATTTTCGACGTTAGCAATCCCGACGCACTCAGTCTGGTCGGCAGTTACGCGACGGATCATTGGCGGGGTATCGTCCGGACTACGCAGACCAGCCGACGCCTGCTGGTGAGCAGTCAGCCCCGTACGGTACTGAGCCTGACGCCCGTACGATTCCGGCAGATCGACCCGGCGCGGCACAATTACCTGATCGTGACGCATCCCCTGCTACGGCAGTCAGTCGGGTCAGTCGTTGACCCGGTGCGAACCTATGCCGCTTATCGGGCATCGCTGTCCGGGGGCAGCTACGATACGCTGACGATAAATATCGGCGAGTTATTCGATCAGTTCAGCTATGGTGAGCGGCACCCGCTGGCCATCCGACGGTTTGCGGCCTACATGCTTTCCGGCGGATCCGGACCAAAATTCATGTTTCTGATCGGGCAATCGCGTGACCCGCAGGGCATCCGCAAAAACGCGAACGGCCCCTTGCTCGACCTGATCCCGAACGCGGGCTGGCCCGGCTCGGATCTGGGGCTGGTCGAAGGGCTGAACGGCGAAGCTACCAATATACCGGCTATGCCCATCGGTCGGTTGAACGCCATCCGGTCCCAAAGTATACTCGACTATCTGGCAAAGGTGCAGGCCCACGAAAATCTCGATGAGCCCGCTCTGTGGCGGAAAAACAGCCTGCACCTGAGTGGCGGCAGCAACCGGGCCGAACTACAGGCATTCCGGGGCTACGTGGATGAATTTAAATCTACCGTCGAAAAACCGTACGTCGGCAGTCGGGTGACGACGGTTTCGAAGCAGACCGACAACCCGGTCGAAACCCTGCAAATCACCAGTCTGGTCAATCAGGGCGTGGGCATGATCTCGATGTTTGGTCACTCCAGTCTCGACGTGGCCGATATCGACATTGGCTTCGTCAGCGACGACCGGCTGGGGTATCGCAACGCGGGACGTTATCCGTTTCTGCTCGTGAACGGCTGTGCATCCGGCAACTTTTACTTCGGCCGACCCACCTTCGGTACCGACTGGATTCTCACGCCCAACCGGGGGGCGGTGCTCTTTCTGGCGCATACCTACAACGGCTTCCCGTTCGCCCTGAAAACCTACTCCGATCAGGTGTATGGTTTACTAGCCGACAGTCAGTACGTTGCCCGGCCCATCGGCCTGCTTCAGTGCGAAGCCATCCGTCGCTACCTGCGGGCCAACAACACGATTTACGCGGTCACAACAGCGCAGCAACTAACCTTGCAGGGCGACCCGGCCGTAGCCGTTTTTCCATTTGCCAAGCCCGACCTGGCGATCGGGCCCGGCAGCCTGCGCCTGACTGACAACCGGGGTGATTCACTAACGGTACGGTCCGACTCGGTAGTGCTGACGGGTATCGTCGCTAATTACGGCCGCACGACGGCTGCGCCCCTGTCCGTTCGCATCCGACGCTATACAGCCGCCGGGCAACTCATTCGGGAACAGCGATTTACCCGCCCCGCCCCGCTCTACGCTGATACCCTGCGCTGGGTCCTGCCAAACGACAAAACCACGACCGGGCCAGCTTATTTCGAACTCCTGCTCGACCCGGATGACCGCATCGCCGAACTGTCGGAAACAAACAACCGGGGCACGATCAATTCAGCCGGATCAGCGAACGGCTTACCGTTTGCACCCGATCGGATTGCCCCCACGCTCGACATTTCGTTCGACGGCCTGCACATCGCCGACGGTGCTATCGTTTCGCCCCTCCCCCGCATCGACGTACTACTCCAGGACGATAATAACCAGTTGCTCCGCACCGACACGACCAATCTGGAACTGTACCTGCAACGCCCCTGCACGTCAGCACCCTGCCCCTTCGAACGGCTGAGTCTGCGCGGTTCCAACGTAAGCTGGACAGCCGCCGGACCTGACAACGCGTTTCAGCTTCACTACCAGCCCCCCGCGCCCCTGCCCGACGGCCTGTATACGTTCGAGGTGCGGGCCAGCGACCTGAGCGGTAATCAGGCGGCTCCCTACCAGATTCATTTTACGGTACAGACGCAGGCCGAGTTACGCGCAGCGACCGCCTACCCAAACCCATTTGGGCGACAAACCCGTGTTTCACTGCTACTGTCCGGTCAGGCACCGCCCCACTCGTTGACCCTGCGCCTTCAGGATCTGGCAGGCCGTACGGTTCGGGCATTGACCATCGCCGGGCGTATCGGACTGAACGAATGGGTGTGGGACGGCACCGACGCCCGTGCAAATCGCTTGCCGGCCGGCACGTATATTTACCACATCGACGCAACCGATCTGCCCCCCGCTTCCGTATCCCTCACAGGTCGCCTTATCCTCAACCCATGAACCGTCCGCTTCAGCTAACTAGTCTACTGCTATCGACCGGAGGGCTGATACTAAGCTTATGCGCCCTCAACCCAACCCATTTTACCAGCGTCGATTCTGGCTATTACCTGCAATCGGCAACCAACCTGCTGAGCGGACGGGGGTATGTCATTACCGAAGGAAATCGACCGGTCTGGAATGGCATCTTTCCCATCGGTTACTCGGCACTTATCGCCCTATTCTCGTTTCTAACGACGCTGCCGGTGTTGTGGGCGTCGAAGCTGGTCAATCTGGTAGCGGTGGGACTGTCCGCTTTCGCCTGGATGCACCGGCTCGGCACGACCCGAACAGTCTGGATACTATCGATCTGGTGGCTGGGAGGCTTCCTGAAAATACTCGCGTCGACCTGGTCCGAAACGGTTTTTCTAGTGATATTGGCCGAATGGGTATGGTGTTTGTTTCGCTTCCTGCCCGACCCCACCGGCTGGGACCTCACCCGCTTATTTCTGGTTAGCTGCGCGCTGTTTCTGGTCCGTTACGTAGGTGGCTACGTTGCTGTACTGACGGGATTGCTGGTGGGTATTGGCTGGCTGAACCGGGCTCAGCTGCAACAGACCATTCGATTAACAATCGGCGAGTGGGGACTTCACCGCCTGATGGTCTGCTCGTTGGCGGTCATGACGGGCATTCGTGCTTATTTTCATCTAAACAACTACCTGTCGGGGTCGCTGTTTGGGGGAAACCGTTTCCTCCCGACCGAATCTGCCATTGTACTGACTCAACTGTTTGGTCGATCGATCATCAACGAACTGCTGCTTATCCGCGATTTTGTACCCAGTCAGTCGGCGGTGCTGGCCTGGGCCGGACTGGGGGTGCAAACGTTTCTGAGTGTTGGTTTGTATATCCGCTGGCGCTACTACACGCGAGTGTCCGAATCCACTCCGCCGATTAATGCGCTGAGCCGCCTGTTTCTGCTGGTTGGTGCTACCTACTTACTTGCGCTGTTCGCGATACGAATCGTCAGCCCGTTTAGTGGACCAAATCTTCGACTAATGGCTCCCGCTACGTTCTGCCTGCTAACGGCCCTGCTGCTATGGGTTAGCGCATCGGCACAACTTCGCCAGCTTGTTCGACCGATCTGGACACTACTGATCGTTTTCTCGTGGCTACAATTATTACCACAGGCCGATCTGAGCCGTAAACTTCAGCACATCTGGCCATCGTTAGCCGTTGATAAGCCCGTTGTCCGTACGCAGTAAGTTTTCAGCGCACGAGCCGCGATCATGACGCAATGCCTATACGGCGACATGACCGTAACCGTTTGCAAGCAGCTTTTTGGCCGTGCCTAATCCCAGCACTCCATAATGAGCAGATCGCCGGTCTGGGCTTCGATCCGGACGAAACCATCGCGTTCGGCCTCGTTGCTACTACCGGTGCGGTAGCCCAGCGTCAGCGTTTCGTTGTCAAGATTGTATTTGAGTCCCTCCGTCACAATACCCGACACCGTCCCGACCGGAATCAGCGAAATAGGCGTACCAGCCGCGTACCACTTCTCGTACCGGCCGATGAGCGGAAAAATCTTTGAGTGATCGTCGAACATAACCGGCCGGATACGGTCTTTGTAACGCACCAGACTCGTCATGTTCGTGAGGCTGTGATCGGCACGCCGTCCCGTTGCCCAGACGATGTTTACTGCCGGGTAGCCCCGCTCGATGAGTAGTTCGATACCTTTGTCAAGATCGGTCTTGTTCTGATCGGGTGCGTATACAACTTCCAGCGGATACTGATGCGCCTGGATCGTGTCGAGGTCGAGATCACGGTCGAAATCACCGAGCAGCACGTCGACTTTGATGTCCAGATCGAATACCCGCCAGATGGCACTATCCAGCACAACCACCGTCGGGCTCCATTCCAGCAACTGCCCCAGCAGTTCAGGCTGGCACGCTTCGCCATTGGCAATCAGCAGCGCCGGTTCCTGTTTCTCGCGAACAACGTGGTGGGAAGACATGAGGGCCCAGAGATAATAGGTAAGGCGTACAAGTTATGTTTGGCGATAGAAATCGCTTAGTTTCTCCAGTTTGTGGTCACCCTACAATCCTGCCTTATATCTTGACTTTGGCAAGACGTCAATACCAAATTTGGCCCTGACAGACTCTATTTGAAGAATTTTTTCAACATCTCCCGGCTCGTCCACACAATAGCTTTGATGACCAGTCTCGACAAGTTTGATAGTGTAGCCTGCCTCTAGCCAACGTAACTGTTCAAGCGATTCAGCTATTTCAAGCCCCGAAGGTGGCAGTTGTGTAATTTTATTTAAGATATCAGCACGGTATACATACATACCCACCTGCCGATGATAAGAGTAGTGTTTATGCCACTCTGACGGATTGATACCTGTTAAGTACGGAACGGCCAGACGACTGAAATACAGCGCTTCATTATTTGCGTTAATGATAATTTTGGCTTCTTTAGGATCATGTAGAGACTCAGCCGTCTCAGCAGTAGTCATCTGTGTAGCTAATTCAACCGATCCATCCAGGATTGATGTTAACTCTTCTATCTGATTAAAATCGAGAAACGGTTCATCTCCTTGAATATTGATAATATAGTTTGATGGATCATCAGGCACTAGCCCATTTTCTACAAGTCGACTATACGCTTCCCAACAGCGATCAGTACCGCTGGTATGATCTGTGCGCGTCATTACCGCTTCAATTCCAGTTCGGCGTACAACTTCGACAATGCGCTCGTCATCCGTTGCGACAACTAATTTATCAAGAGAAGTTGCCTTCAAGGAATGTTCAATGACCCACTCAAGCATGGTTTTACCAAAGATTTCGAGTAAGGGTTTACCAGGGAAGCGTGTGGAACCGTAGCGAGACGGGATAATGCCAACAATCATACTAGTACACTGAAGAGTATTCTAATTATTCTCAAATATAAAAGCTAATAAAGTGAAAAGTCTAATTGCTATATAAATAGCGCAAAAAATGATCATATCGATTTAAAAAAACGATTAGGCTATATGACTGTGTTTCTATTTACAGTATGTGATACACTTATCCACCGTATAATAAATATTCATGAAAGTATGAAGCTCAATCTGCAAATATAGTTTTATATTTAAATTTTATCCAGATATACTACAAATTGATCTAAAAATATGAAAGACATATTGTTAAAATCTATCCTGCCTGCATTATGTACTTGTCTAACAAACGAAAAAGTCCAAGAAGAACTAAAAAAACTAGGCGTAGTTTTACCTGGACTCAGTATTGCAGCTGCAATGACTAATGCTTTAGTAGGTGCTGTAGCACCATCTATATTGAGTAACTTTGCAACTTCGATTTCCTATAATAAATTAAAATCTATTTTGCAGGACGAGCATCCTAACAGGCTTAATCACGATCTTAGCAAGCTTCTCCAAGATGCAGCTGTACGATCAGTGACCTTTATTGAAAGGCTTTACTTAGATAAATTAGAGAATGACAATCGTCTAAAAGAAGATCGTGAACACATTTTGGCCGCGAAATCTAATTTATCAAAAATCAAAGATTGGTTCTCAGAGAACCTATTAAAAAGCGAATATTTCTATGATGAGGCAATGTTACAAAATATTGAACCGACGCTTATAGTTCCGTGAATTAGTCCGTGAAGAAGGCAACTTCTTTCTTGCGGAAGA
>CAZOQC010000042.1:0-18070 GCA_964581865.1 uncultured Spirosoma sp. | reverse complement strand
GCAGCGTAACCCTGAGCTGGCAGACCAACACGCCCTGGACCAACGACAACCAGACCCACGTTGTCTACCGCAGCCGCTCCGGGCCCGGCGGCCCCTTCAACATGATCGCAGAGGTGCCCGTGGTGGGTGCCAGTACTTACACGTTCACCGACACGGGTAATGATCTGGTGGCGCGGGACGGCAACACCAGCCGCGTGCTGACCGCCGACAGCAGCTACTGCTACCGCGTGCTGACCCGGGGCCGCTACACCGATGCCCGGCTGGCGATCTTCGGCACGTTGGAAAACTACAGCCAGATCAGCTGCGCCATGCCCACCGACACCACCCGCCCCTGCCCCGTTAGTCTGGGCCTAGATTCGCTGAACTGTGCCAGCCTGACCCCCGAAAGCCAGTGCGGCCTGAGCAGCTTTACCAACAAACTGCGCTGGCGGCAGACGGGTGGGGTCAACTGCGATGCCAACGTGGCCAGCTACAAAATTTACTATGGTCGCTACAGTCAGGATACGCCCGGCCCGCTGACCAGCGTCAACGCACCCACGACCACATTTGATCACAGTAGTCTGACGACGGTAGCGGGTTGTTACTACGTGACGGCGGTGAATGCGCGGGGCCAGGAGAGCGTGCCCTCCAACCGGGTGTGCAACGATGCGTGTCCCTATTTTGCCCTGCCCAACGTGTTCACCCCCAACGGCGACGGCAAGAACGACACCTTCCAGCCCATGCGTTGCGCGCGGGCGGTGGAGTCGGTGATGTTCGTGGTGTTCAACCGCTACGGCACGAAGGTTTACGAGAGCACGAGCCCAGCGCTGAACTGGGACGGCCGGTCGAGTGACGGGACGGAGCTGCCCAGCGGGTTGTACTACTACCAGGCGACGGTGCGGTTCGGGGTGCTGGATCGCAACGCGCCGGTGCAGGTTTTCAAGGGTTACGTGCAGATTCTGCGTGAAGGTGTCAGTATGCGCTAAGTATCGGCACAAAAAAGGGGGCCTTGTCAAGACAAGGCCCCCTTTTTTGTGAATGGACGGACGGTTTACGTCAGCAGGTTAAATAGCCACCAGACAGCCAGCGCAAATAGCACGGTTGCTATCAGGAAAATCAGTGTCCAGGGACCGGGTAAAAGTGAACCTTTTCGTCTCATTAGCTGGCAACTGCCTGTCGACTAGGCGGTTTACTTCATGTTGTGGTAAACGGTCTGTACATCGTCGTCTTCCTCGATGCGTTCAATCAGCTTCTCGACGTCGGCAACTTCGTCGTCGGTCAGTTCTTTAAAGTCGTTCGGAATGCGCTCGAATTCGGCCTGCTTGATCTCGTAGCCTTTTTCTTCCAGGAATTTCTGGATTGCGCCGAAAGCCGTAAACTCACCGTAGATGATGTACTGATTCGTCTCGTCGTCTAGCTCAATCTCGTCGCCACCTATGTCGATCAATTCGAGTTCGAGTTCTTCCTGATCGACACCGTCGGCCGGAATACGGAATACTGACTTACGATCGAACATAAAATCGAGCATCCCCTGTGTACCGAGGCTTCCACCCAATTTGTTGAGGTAGCTGCGTACGTTGGCAACGGTGCGGTTGTGGTTGTCGGTGGCCGTTTCGATAACCAGCGCGATGCCGTGGGGGGCATAGGCTTCGTATACGATCTCTTTGTAGTCTTCCTGGTCTTTGGACGATGCTTTCTTGATCGCCCGGTCGACGTTGTCTTTCGGCATGTTGGCCGCCTTGGCATTCTGGATAATTGCCCGCAGCCGACCGTTGGAGTCAGGATCAGGCCCCCCGCTTTTCACCGCCATCACGATGTCTTTTCCGATGCGGGTAAAGGTTTTGGCCATTTGGCCCCACCGTTTCATTTTCCGGGCTTTCCGGTATTCAAACGCGCGTCCCATTGTTGGTTTGTGGTTTGTCGTTCGTCGTTCGTAGTGTTTGCTCCGGCGTATCAACCACGAACCGCCCGGCGGCCACCGTGGCGCGGCCCGGAACAAACTACGAACCACGAACGGGTTACTGTGTAATCTCTTCTGTATTCAATACCGGTACATCGACCTGACCGCGAAGGAGGTCCTCGAATGTGTCGCGCTGCCGGATCAGGTAAGGTGCTCCTTCATAGATCAGTACTTCCGCCGGACGGAACCGGGCGTTGTAGGTCGATGCCATGCTGAACCCGTAAGCGCCTGCATTTTCAAACGACAGTACGTCGCCGGGGCTTACTTCGGGCAATTGCCGATCCGTAGCGAACGTATCCGTTTCGCAAATATAGCCAACCACCGTGTACAGTTTTCCGGGCCCTTCCGGGTTCGATACGTTTCGGATGTCGTGCCAAGAATCATACATCATCGGGCGAATCAGATGGTTCAGACCCGAATCGACAGCCACGAACGTACGCGTTGGGTTTTCCTTAACAAGGTTTGTTCGCACCAGCAGATGCCCGCACTCACTGACCAGGAACTTGCCCGGTTCGAACCAGAGTTCGAGGTCACGACCGTATCGGTTGCAAAAATTCTGGAACGCAACACTTACTTTCTGGCCCAGATCAGCGATGTCTGTCACGTGGTCGCCGGCTTTGTAAGCAACTTTGAACCCACTGCCGAAGTCGATAAAGCGTAGATTCGTAAAGTCGGTCGCTATGTTGAACAGTACCGCTGCACCGTCGAGAAAGGCACCGGCATTCTTGAAATCTGATCCCGTATGCACGTGCAACCCGACAACTGATATGCCGTATTGGTCGACAATCCGGCCAATATCAGACCGTTGCTCCACCGAAATGCCGAATTTGGAATCCGCGTGGCCCGTCGAAATTTTCAGGTTACCGCCTTCGCTGATGTGCGGGTTGATGCGGATACTGACCGGCACTTTGTCGCCGTACGTTTGCCCAACCCATTCGAGCAGCGGCAGGCTATCGACGTTCAGCTGTACACCCAGTTCAATCGCTTCCCGTACTTCGTCGAATGATACACCGCTGGGCGTAAACATGATCTGCTCCGGCGCATAGCCAGCCAACACACCCATCCGGGCTTCATTGATCGATACCGAATCCATCTCAACGCCCTGCTGCCGCATCAGCTTCAGAATCGACACGTTGGTCAGGGCTTTTGCTGCGTACTTGACCCGCAGATTTACCCCGCTGAAAGCGGAACGGAGTTCGCCGATTTTTTCGATAATTTTGTTAGCATCGTACACGTAAAGCGGCAGGCCAAACTGATCGGCCAGACTCAGTACGTCGACACCCTGAATCTGGTAGCGGGCCGACTGGCCCGGAGACGGTTCAAGTTGCATATTGGTGAAAAACGAACCGCAAAATTAAGCATCTTTTGTCCATGTCAACTACATACACTGCGCTCGTTTTTGGCCTGTTAGTCAGTATGACGCCGTCGTCGGCGCAAGTCCGGCTGGCGACGCACCGGGGGGCTGCCCAGCTTACCCGTGACCTGTCGGCAGACTGGCAGCGTTCGCCCAGACCTGCCGAGTTAACTGCCGAGCAGCGTGGCCCGTCAAGCGATCCTGCCTTACCCGATAAATCGTCTAACCCCGCCCCGTCTGCCGTTACTGATGAGCCGCCCGGTGTAGCGAACCGCCGGCGCAAACTCCGCCTGAACCAGCGGAGGTAAGTTTGTAGCTGTGTAGGATGAAGTAGCCTGGACGTCCACGTCCGGGTAGCCGTCAGGCTAACTGCGCAAAGCGGCAGCTTAATTGGCCTGACGGCCACCCGGACGTGGACGTCCAGGCTACTCATCCCAGGCTACACTCACCACAATTCAGCCGTTCCTGCGTAGTTTGTGACGAATACGACCGTTACAGACATGACGACAACGACCCGCCGGACCGAAGTACTTGCCGGTATCTCTACCTTTCTGGCGACGATGTACATTATCGTCGTCAATCCAACTATTCTAAGTCAGGCGGGCCTGCCGTTTAGCGGGGTGCTGACGGCTACGGTACTGCTGTCGTTTTTTTGCAGTCTGATGATGGGGCTGTATGCGCGTAATCCGATCGTCGTCGCGCCGGGGATGGGGCTGAATGCGTTCTTCACGTTTACGGCCGTAAAAGGCATGGGAATCAGGCCGGAGGTAGCGCTGGGTGCTGTATTCTGGGCCGGTATCATCTTTCTGCTTCTGTCCATTTTCAACGTCCGCTCGGCACTGGTACGTATTATTCCGTTGCCGCTGCGCTACGCCGTGTCAGCAGGCATTGGTCTGTTTATCACGCTGATCGGTTTTGAAAATGCCCATTTTATTATTGGAAATCCAGCCACGCTCGTTGGTGCCGCCCGGATTAGTGACCCGATTGTCCTGACGTTCGTTATCGGTCTGCTGCTGACCAGCGTATTGATTGTGCGAAACGTAACCGGTGCGATCATCATCGGCATCGTTCTGACAACCCTGCTGGCCTGGCCCATCGGCCGGTATTGGGGCGACGCGTCGGCGGTGAACTACGGGCAAAAAACGCTGGTCAACCTATCGGCAGTCATTGCTGCGCCTGATTTTTCGCTGATCGGTAAGCTGGATTTGTGGGGGGCGCTGCGCTGGTCAGTCGCGCCGGTCATTTTCGCCTTTGCCTTCACCGATATGTTCGATAGTCTGTCGACGTTCGTGGGTGTTGCCGAAGCGGGCGAGTTGATGGATGAAGATGGCGAACCACGCAACCTGCGGCAGTCGATGCTGACCGACGCTGTGGCCACGACACTGGCGGGTGTGCTGGGAACGAGTTCAGGAACGGCTTACGTCGAGTCGGCGGTGGGTATTGCGCAGGGCGGGCGCACGGGTTTGACGGCGATTGTGGCGGGTTGCTGTTTCCTGCCGTTTCTATTTTTATCGCCCCTGCTATCGGCTATTCCGGCGATTGCCACAGCCCCGGCGGTGGTGCTGGTGGGCGCGTTTATGATGACGCCTGTTGTCCGCATCGACTGGACTAAACTTGATGACGCTATCCCTGCATTCTTGGCGCTGGTATTGATTCCGTTCAGTTATTCCATCACGCAGGGACTAATCTGGGGCTTCCTGTCATGGACGATTATCAAGCTGGCTGTGGGCAAATCCAATGAAGTGCCAGCTGGTTTATGGGTGGTCGATGTGTTGTGCGTATTGTCGCTCGTATCGGAATAAATGAGCATAAGAAAAGCCTGTCCGTTTAGTGAACAGGCTTTTCTTCTTGTTTTAGACAGCATCCCTGCTGTCATAGCCAAAAATTAACGTCGATATTAAGCTACTGCGGGTGTGCAGAACTCGTCGAGTACCATCACCAGGTGCTGAGCGATCATCTGTGCCGACCGGCCTTCAATGTGGTGCCGCTCGATGAAATGAACGATCTCTCCGTCTTTAAGCACGGCAATAGACGGCGACGATGGTGGGTAAGGCAACAGGTGCTCCCGCATGCGGGCTGTAGCTTCCGTATCGCCACCAGCAAAAACCGTTAGCAGTTGATCGGGTTTGACTGGTGAAGCAGCCAAAGCGGCTTTCACGCCCGGACGGGCAGCACCCGCTGCGCACCCGCAAACCGAGTTAACGACGAGCAACGCCGTTCCCTGCTGGGCTGCCATTGCCGCATCGACTTCGGCGGGGGTAGTCAATTCCTGAAACCCGACGCTCGTCAGGTCTTCCCGCATCGGGACAAGCAAATGAGGAGGATACATAGTGGTTGTTAGTTGTATTACGTAGCCCAGACGTCCACGTCTGGTAGCCGTTAGGCCAACTTATATTAACATATCAGCCGCTCTCGCGACTACCAGACGTGGACGTCCGGGTTGCACTAAATTACATAAAGCCCAGCTCAAGTTTAGCTACTTCCGACATCAATTCGGTGGAGTAGGGCGGGTCGAATGTAAGCTCGACGCTAACGTCGTTAACGCCCGCTACAGCGCGAACTTTCTCTTCGATCTCGCTGGGAATCGTGCCGGCCGAGGGGCAGGAGGGCGAGGTCAGCGTCATCAGGATATACACGTTGTTGACGGGAAATATCTTGATGTCGTAGATCAGGCCCAGTTCATATACATCGACCGGAATCTCGGGGTCATACACGCCCTTGAGCGCCAGCACAACCTGTTCCTTTAGTTCTTCGTCTGTCATCATTGTACGGAATTGGCCGAATATGCCCGGCCGTAGGCTTTCATGCGTTCGATCATGGAAGCCAGACCACCCGCCCGCAGCGATGTAATCAGATTGCCCATGCCCACGCGGGGTATGAAATAAAGATCAGCGTTGGCAATGGCCTCAGGCTTCTCGTCCGACAGCACCCGAATCAGCAGACTTATCAGTCCTTTCGACACCTGAGCCGTTGGTTCGCTGTCGCCGTAGAAACGAATGGTGTCGCCCTGCATTTCAGCGTCGAGCCACACTTTCGACTGACAACCCATAATCCGGTTCTCGTCGGTTTTGGCCGTTTCTGGCATAGGGGGTAATTTCTTGCCGAGATCGATTATGTACTGTGTCTTGTCGAGTTGGTCGTCGAACAAGTCAAATTCTTCGATTATCTCGTCCTGCTTCTCATTGATTGTCATCATCAACTATAGCTTACCTAAACTTCTCTTTTTTTCGTCAATTCACTGCCGCATTTCTGCCATCACATCTTCATGCTTGTGGAAGGGGCCAGTCAACAAATCCCGCAAAAGCCGTTCTTTGTCGGCTGGTAAATTAGCTTGTCTAATCGCTTCATCCATAGCCGGTGAAATGTTATCCTGTCGAGTTACTTCGTCAGATTTTGAGTGCATAACTCATGTCGGTCAAAGCCTTTACAGCATCATTTTCTGAACCCGGCGGATACCCATAACAAGCCGGTCGATCTCGTCTCTGGTGTTGTAAACGGCAAACGACGCCCGCGTAGTTCCGGCGATGCCAAAGCGATGCATCAGCGGCATCGTACAATGGTGCCCCGTCCGGACGGCGATACCCTGCTGATCGAGGATAACGCCCATATCCTGATGGTGAATACCGTCCATAACGAACGAAACGACGCCGATTTTTTCTTTCGCCTGACCAATAATCCGCAGCCCGTCGATGTCACTCAACTGTTCGGTGGCGTAGTGCAGCAGGTCCATCTCGTGGGCGGCAATAGCTTCCTTACCAAGCTGATTGATGTAGTCGATAGCGGCTTTCACGGCTACTACGTCGGCGATGTTGGGCGTACCCGCTTCAAACTTGTACGGAATGTCGTTGTAGGTCGTTTTCTCGAACGTCACTTCGCGGATCATCTCACCACCGCCCCGATAGGGCGACATCGCTTCGAGTAGGGCCGTTTTACCGTAGAGCACACCCATACCCGTCGGACCGTAGAACTTGTGCGCTGAGCAAACAAAGAAATCCGCGTCGAGGTCCTGCACATCGACCGTCAGGTGCGACGACGACTGTGCCCCGTCGATCAGGACAACGGCACCCACGGCGTGAGCTTTGTCGATGATCGTTTTGACCGGGTTGACCGTGCCGAGCGAGTTCGACGCGTGAACAACCGACACCAGCTTCGTCTTTTCCGACAGCAGTTTATCATATTCATCGAGCATCAGGTCACCCTGCTCATCGACTGGGATAACCTTCAGCACACAGCCGCGCTCTTCACACAGCATCTGCCAGGGCACGATATTGGAGTGATGCTCCATGCCCGAGATGATAATCTCGTCGCCCGCGTTCAGGAACCGGCGGCCGTATGCCTGCGCGACGAGGTTGATTCCGTCGGTCGTGCCGTAGGTGAAAATGATTTCCTGCCAGTGTTCGGCGTTCAGAAACGACTGCATGGCTCGGCGCGACGCTTCAAACGCGGCCGTTGCTTTCTCCGCCAGGTGGTGGATACCCCGGTGGATATTGGCGTTATAGCCCTCGTAGTAATTCGTCAGCGCGTCGATTACGGCGCGGGGTTTCTGCGTCGTGGCAGCATTGTCGAGATATACCAGCGGACGGCCGTTGATCTGCTGATCGAGTATGGGAAAATCCTGCCGGATCGGCTGAATATCGAGAGACGGGGCAATAGCCGTTTGCATAAAACAGTCGAATAGTACTGTATAAAGAACAGGCCAGACGCCCGAAAGGTGCAAAAAAATCGGGGATTAACGAAGCCCGAAGAGAACTCTGTCAATCCCCGATTTTTGTCATTCCGACGTAAGGAGGAATCTTTTGTAAGATCGAAAAACGCGCTGCTGCCTGCTGAAGATTCCTCTCTACGTCGGAACAACAGCGAGATAGCAATTATTTACTGCCCCAGCTTGGCTGTTACGACACCTTCCAGGTATTCGCGAATTGGCTGAATCTTGATCTGACTCAACACGTCCTGCGCGAAGGCGTAGAGCAGCAGCGTCCGGGCGGCA
Organism: uncultured Spirosoma sp.; assembly: GCA_964581865.1. Lineage (GTDB taxonomy): Bacteria > Bacteroidota > Bacteroidia > Cytophagales > Spirosomataceae > Spirosoma. Next base: position 9,790 of record CAZOQC010000042.1, on the reverse strand, counting down.
TCCTTCGGGATACCCCGCGACTGCATGTAGAACAGGGCTTCGTCATTGAGCTGACCCGTTGTCGTGCCATGTGAACACTTCACGTCGTCGGCGTAAATTTCGAGCTGCGGCTTGGTATTCATCGTCGCGTTTGGCGACAGTACCACGTTCTTGCACGACTGGTATGCGTTGGTTTTCTGCGCGTCGGGCCGGACGAAAATCTTGCCGTTGAAGACGCCCGTACCGCTGTCGTCCAGAATGCCTTTGTACAGTTCGTTGCTATACGAGTTCGGCATGGCGTGATCAACCAGTGTGTGGTTGTCGACGTGCTGCCGACCGTTTGGCATGTACAGACCATTCATGTACGCTTCGGCGTATTGACCGTTTAGCACGATGTTCAGGTTGTTACGCACAAAGTTGCCGTTCAGCGTGACGGTTGCCGCGTAGAAATGGCTGTTGTCGCTCTGATGCACTTGTGTCGTACCGATGTGGTACGCCTGATTCGTTTCGTCCTGCACCTTATAATACTGCATCCGGGCATCGCGTTCCAGCGAAATCTCGGTTACTGTATTGACGAAGCTACTCTGTTCACCCAGTGTGCGGAACGACTCGGCCATCGTGACCTCGGCGTTTTTGCCCACCACAATCAGGTTGCGCGGTTGCGAGGCTACGTTGTTGACGCGGGCGTCGGAAATGAACCGCAGAATAATCGGCTGTTCGACATGCGCGTTAGCTGGTACCCGAATCACGACACCGTCGGTAGCGAGGGCCGTGTTCAGCGCCGTAAACGCGCTGTCTTTATAATCGGCATATTGGGCGAAGTGCGTACCGACGCCATCAGGATCGGCTTTGATCGCATCGGCAAGGCTACCGATCTGCACCTGGTCAGCCGGACTGACAATGTGCGACATCTCGGGCCGGTAATGGCCATTGACGAAGTACAGCACATTGCCTTCCAGATTCGGAATTTCCAGCGACGACAACTCGTCGGCAGTCAGTGTCGACGTCCCGTCGATGGTAAAACGCTGTTTGATCAGGCTGTTTACGTTGGAGTATTTCCACTCCTCGTGCCGGATGGTCGGAAAGCCGAGCTGATCGAACGAATGCAGCGCCTGCCGCCGAACCTGGTGCAGGGCAGTTTTGCTTTCGCCGTTCAGTCGCTCCTCACCATCCCGGAAGGCGGTCAGCAGCTGGTTTTTGAAATCAGTATATGATTCGTAAGTCGGAGTCATTTGTTGGTAGTTTGAAACGGCCCGTCGTAGCGGTTGGTGGGTTGGGGTCGAGTCACTACGGAGCGGATCAGGCCACTTCCGCCTTGATCCAGTCGTATCCTTTTTCTTCGAGTTCGTAGGCCAGTTCTTTCGATCCCGACTTCACGATCCGGCCCTTATACAGTACGTGTACAAAATCGGGGACGATGTAATCGAGCAGACGCTGGTAGTGCGTTACCAGGATGGTAGCCCGTTCCGGCGACCGCAGCTTGTTGACGCCTTCGGCTACAATGCGCAGCGCATCAATGTCAAGCCCCGAATCGGTTTCGTCCAGAATGGCCAGTTTCGGTTCGAGCATCGCCATCTGGAAAATTTCGTTCCGCTTTTTCTCACCGCCGGAAAACCCTTCGTTCAGCGACCGGCTCAGCAGCGACTGATCGATATTGACCAGTTGCATCTTTTCCTTCATCAGTTTCAGAAACTGCACGGCGTCGAGCGGTTGCTCACCCCGGTATTTCCGAATCTCGTTCATAGCCGTTTTCAGGAAGTTCGTCGTGCTGATGCCCGGAATCTCGACCGGATACTGGAATGCCAGAAAAATGCCTTCGGCGGCCCGTTCTTCGGGTGCCATTTCGAGCAGATCCTTCCCGTCGAAGGTTACGCTGCCGCCCGTCACTTCATAGTCTGTCCGACCAGCCAATACCGATGCGAGGGTGCTTTTACCGGCCCCGTTGGGACCCATAATCGCGTGAACCTCACCGGCTTTGACCTCCAGATCGAGCCCTTTTAATATCTGCTTTTCGCCGATAGCGGCCTGTAAATTGCTGATGGATAACATAATAGGTTGTAGCGTGTACGGCCAAATAAAGCCGCAAAGTTAGCAGAGGAAACGGTATCCGCCTTTCAGGGACAACAAAATAGGGGTCTTAAAAGTTGATGTGCCTTACCCTATTTAGAACATCTCTATAGAGAGATGCAGAAATTACCGGTAAACAGGTCGACCGGCCCGTGGTCCGGGCAGGGGGTAGCGTGCAGGCATCAGCCAAAAAAGCGTACATTAACTGACCGGTTTACCCACTAACGGTACCCGAACCAGGTATGCACACACAACAACAAACCACAGAAGAAAAAACGTCAACGGCAGCTAATCCGGCTGATTTAAAGCAGCTTACAATACATGTTTCGTCTGAAATCGGTCGGCTTCGGCGATTGCTGATTCACAGCCCGGATCGGGGTTTGGGCAAGGTCGTGCCGTCGAAAGCACAGGACTGGCTTTTTGAAGACATCGTGCATCTCGACATGATGCGCCGGGATGAGTACGATTATTACGTTAAACTACTGTTGTATTTTCTCGAACCCGATACCGTGCGGGGGCGGGTCGATGCGCTGGGCGATAACAACCGGTCGTTCTTCAAGCCCGACAGTCCCGATTATTTCCGGTCGGCCAACGTAATCGACGTGCAGTGGTTGCTATCGGATATTCTGGCCGATGAATCCATCTGTACCCGGCTGATTGCGGCCATTTGTGGCATCGAACGAACGTCGTTTCAGACGCAGCAGCAATTACGTCAGCTCGACCCGATGGAACTGGCCAAGGTGATGATTTCGGGGTCAATGCCCGACCGTACCATGCTGTTTGCCCCATTGCCCAACTTTATCTTTACCCGCGACATTGGCATCGTTATCGGCGATCATATTCTGCTGAATAAACCCGCTAAATCGGCCCGGACGCGCGAGGCTTTGCTGGCGCAGTACATCTTTTTCAACCACCCGCTGTTCGCCGATTACCGCGACAAGATCATCGAAATACCCGACAATGAGCACGCGTTTTTGCTGCCCGATGCCGATCTGAACCGTGATCTGACCCGATCAACGCTGGAAGGGGGCGACGTAATGATGATTGCCCCGCGCCACTTACTGGTCGGGGTCAGCGAGCGCACTACGTTGTACGCGGCTCAGCAGGTGATGCGGCTGGTGTTTGACCGTAACCTGGTCGATATGCTGACGATCATCAAGATTCCCAAGAAGCGCGACTACATGCATATCGACACGATTTTTACGCAGGTAAGCCGGGGTACGTGGGTGATACTTGGCTCGCTGGCCCGCACCGGCGACGAAACCCGCAAACGCGATGTGCTGCACTTTTTTGCGGCCAAAGATTTATCAGAGGAACTGAAAATTTTGCAGTTTACGAAAGGGCAGGAGCAGAAGCCTGTTGAGATTGAGAACCTGGAAGATTTGCTCAGCAGCATCAGTCGCAACGAGTTGGACGTAACCGAACCGGTTCAATTCATTTACTCCGGCAACAACGAATTTCCGTTTGGTGCCCGCGAACAATGGACCGACTCCTGTAACCTGCTGGCCCTGAAAGATAGCGTCGTGCTGGGCTACGATCGGAACGATAAAACGGCTGACGCGTTCCGGGAGGCCGGTTTCGATGTGGTGGGTGCCGATGAACTGCTGCAACGATTCGAGCGGGGTGAATCGTCGCCGGAAACAGTACATAAGACGTTTATTATGTTGCCATCGGCGGAGCTGAGCCGGGCGCGGGGCGGTTCGCACTGCATGAGTCTGCCCCTGCTCCGTGATGCAATCTAATTGGTAAAGCCCGGTATAGTAGCGAATAAAGCCGCCCTTTTGCGTACTTTTAAGCCGGAAGCCTGCGCCTGACGGGTGGGTTTCCGGCCTAACCAATCTTCCGTTACCCTCCGTTATGCAGTCACAGGCAACATCTACTCTTCTCATGATCCGCCCGGTTCGGTTCGGGTTTAATGAACAAACGGCCGACTCGAATGCCTTTCAGGATAGTGAACAGGCTGCCCGCACGAAAGACGTAGCCCAGATCGATGCCCGGCAGGAGTTCGATGATATGGCGCAGCAATTGAAAGCCAGCGGGGTAGATGTGCTGGTGTACGACGATACCGACGAACCCTACACGCCAGACTCGATTTTTCCCAACAACTGGGTATCGTTTCACGCCAGTGGTACGGTTGTGTTGTACCCGATGCAGGCCGAAAATCGCCGGGCCGAACGTCGGCAGGATATTATCGACGAGCTAAGTAAAAAATACCACGTCACCCGAATTATTGATCTGACCCACTTTGAACAGGAAGGCAAATTTCTGGAAGGTACGGGTAGTCTGGTGCTCGACCGGATGTATAAAGTAGCGTTTGCCTGCCTGTCGCCCCGTACGGATGCCGACGTGTTGGCGGAGTTTGGCAAACAGACCGGTTACCAGACCGTTGCCTTCCACGCGGTCGACGCCAGCGGGGTACCAATTTATCACACCAACGTGCTCATGTCGATTGGTGATACGTTCGCTATTATTTGTCTGTCGGCTATCGTTGACCCCGATGAGCGGCTGATGGTACGGCAGGAACTGGAGTCGCTGGGCAAGCGTGTGGTCGATATTTCGCTGGAGCAGATGACGCATTTTGCCGGTAATGTGCTCCAGGTGAAAACCACCAAAGGCCGCAAGCTGCTGGTTATGTCGACGCAGGCTTACACGTCGCTGACAAAACAGCAGATCAGCTTACTCAGTGAATATGCGGCCCCTACCCATTTCGATCTGCACACCATCGAAGCAAACGGGGGCGGTTCGGCCCGCTGCATGCTGGCGGAGGTCCATCTTCCTTTGAAATAGTTGGATAGTTGTAAAGTTGGCTGACGCGTCCATTGCCGGCGGTAGCCAACTTTACAACTTGATAACCCGACAACTTTACAACTGGTAAAACTTTTGTTTGCACATACAAATATGGTTTGTACCTTTGTACTACCCAATCAGGGAATACGGATATGGACGTAGTAAGTGAGTGTAAAATCGGTAGTGGCGAAAAGAACGGAACCCGGTTCAGTGCCTGTCTGCTGTTTTCGGCAAACGCACTGGCGCGGGCAATCACAGCCATTGGTGACGAAGAATTTGGGCGGGTAGGGCTGTCTTATTCACACGCGTACCTGTTATCGGAAGTCATTAATCAGCCCGGCATCACCCCGTCGGCGCTGAGCGACACGCTGTACCTGACCCCGTCGACGATTACGCGGCTGGTAGAAAAGCTGGAACAGAAGCAACTTGTTCGGCGCGAGTCGGAAGGAAAAAGAACGCTGATTCAACCGACTGAAGCGGGAAAACTATTGCAGATCGATATTAACGAAGCCTGGAACCGGGTCGGACAACGATACGCAGAGGCTATTGGTGAGACGAATGTCTGTCAACTCACCAAACAGGTATTTCAGGCGGCCAACGCCCTGAACAATCAGGAATAGTGATGAGTATACGGCTCATAAACTCGTAAAAGTTTTTGTATGTGCAAGCAACTAAACCGGTAGACAACTATGAAACAGGACAACAAAATCATCAGTATGCTGGCAGGGCCATGCGATCAGAACACACGCAACCTGTGCCGGTCGCTGGCCGACGAAGGCGTATCGGCTATTGTGCGCCAGAAAGAAAGCACGCTCGACGAACCAATGGAGGAAAGCAATCACTGGTCCGGGCAGCCGGGGCAGGATCTGTTCTTCAACAACTGGAAGCTGCTGTTTTAAGCATCAAATCGCCGGGTTTCGATCCGGCGATTTTTTTTACAGTGAACATTGCCCGCCCACTATTGGTCTATAAGCCATTGGTTCTATCTAGTTTATGAAACCTGCCAATACGACTATGGGCACTAAACGAGCAGTAATTACAGGCGCTAATTCGGGTATCGGTCTGGCTACGGCCAAGGCACTGGCCGTGCGGTCGTTTGATCTGGTACTAATCTGTCGGAATGAGAAGCGGGGGCAGGCAGCTCTGGCCGAAGTAAAAGCGGCTAACCCGGATGTGCAGGTCGATCTGATAACGGCTGATCTGGGTAATCTGAATTCCGTTCGGCAGGCAGCGGCTGACATTCGCCAACGCTACGACCGGCTCGACGTACTGCTTAATAACGCGGGCTACACACCGGCTACGATTGAATTTGCGCCGGATGGCACAGAGCTTTCGTTCTTCTCCAGCCACGTCGGGCATTTCGTACTAACGCATGAGTTGCTGGACCTGCTGAAAAAAACGGCCGATAAAACGGAGGACGTACGCATTATCAATCTCTCATCGGCCGCGCACGCATTCGGAAGCAAGTCACGCTTTTTCCGTCACATCGATAACCTGTCGACCTGGTCTGCCTACGGCGACGATAAGCTGGCCAACGTGCTGTTTACAAAAGGGTTGGCAACGCATCTGGCTGGTACGGGTATCACCGCTTATTCGGTGCATCCGGGCGTAGTGCGGACTAGTTTTGGCAGCGATACACCGGGCTTTATCGGGCAGGCGCTCAAACTGGCAGGTCCGCTGATGCGGTCACCGGAAAAGGGTGCGCAGACATCGGTTTTTCTGGCGTCGGCCCCACTCAAAGCAATTGGCGAGTCGAATAACGGAGGCTATTTTGCCGACAGTCGCCCGAAAAAAACCACAAACCGCGATGTCACCGATGCTAATGCCGAATGGCTGTGGGAAAAGTCGATGGCATATGTGCAGGCGGTTTAATGTTTGAGGTTCAAGGTTTACCAACATTAAACCTTGAACCTCAAACATTAAACAGTAAAAGATAAACCCGCAAAGCACAAAAATGGCGGGAGCCAGGCAGCCACCGCCATTTTAAAACCCACTCTATGAGAATAATTTGCTGCAGTTATCGTCGGCCGAGCGGATATAGGTAGCTCAGCGTAGCCTCGGTATATATAGCGTCAGAACGACTTTCGCTGCCCACCGGGGTCGTGTTAGTAAGCTGGTAACGTCCCCGCAGATCGAGGCCGATATGCCCCGGCCCGGTACGAACGGCTAAACCAAGACCTACTGCCGCGCCGTAGCTGATCCGTTGTTCGTCGCGGTCGAACGGTATTTTCAGGCCATTCACACTGGTACTCGTTTCATAGGCACTGTATGGTCCGGCGTTGATGTAGACCTGCGTACCGGTAACAGGGCCGAACGACAGCCGGGCCAATAGTGGTACAACGACCTGATCGACAGCCGATCGTGTGATACCCGTACCCAGAAACCGGTTTCGCAAAGCGGTTCGGCTATAGTTTACTTCGGGTTGAAACTGCACCCGCCCGCTACCTACCACCAGCATCACGCCACCAATAAAATCAGTCCCAGCCGAATACCGGTTGTTGCCAGTCAACACCGGCGTCAGTACGCCACCCCGCGCCCCGATTCGGACCCGCGTCCGCGCCGTTGTCTGCACAACGGGTTGCGCAGCGTCATCAACCGGGATGGCTGCCGCCACAACTGCCGGAGCCGATTCATGATGCGGTTTTTTGGCAACAGGTTTGGTCAACGTCGTCGTCGGTTTGGCTGCGGTCGATCTGTGGTTAATGCCATTGTACTGATCGTATAGTGCCTGCTGTCGGTTGGGCGGAGCGGTTTGCCCCAACACCGAACCGGTTATCAGGCCTATAACTAGTAGTGCCGACAGATTGGCGCGCCAGAACTGATTCATAAATCGGTCGTGTAAGTTTAGCGGATAAGCGAATGAAAGTGACTATTGTCTGAGTAAGCGGTAATTGGTTGAGCGTACGGTGCTTAGGGTTGCCGGGTACGGTCGAGTGCCAGCTGGACGGCGGCTGCCGCATTAAGCAGCCCCCCCGTCTGACTCAAATTGCTGAACGGCGTCAGGTCGCCCGAACGACCGGGTCGATTGACTACCTGCGCAGGGCGGTATGTGCTTTCCCGCAGAATAGTACAGACCTGAACGGCCGTTAGCTGTGGGAAGTAGGAGCGGAGCAAAGCTGCTACACCAGCTACGTGCGGAGCGGACATGCTCGTACCCGAAAAAACGGCGTACCGGTTGTGCGGCACGGTCGAGTTGATGTCGGTACCGGGTGCAAATAAATCGACCTGCCTCATGCTGTAGTTGGATGACGAAGCCGCCAGTCGGTTGTTCAGGTAACGCGTGCTGTTCCCAACGGTCAGAACATTGGGGGCGCGTCGGCCCTGCTCATCAACGGCGGAGGGGAAATTAGTGGTCTTGTCGAGGTCTTCGCCGTTGTTACCAGCCGCATGAACGATCACGACGTCGTGGTCGAGGGCGTACCGGATGGCAGCATCGACCTGCTCCTTAAACGGTGACAATCGCTTTCCAAAACTCATATTCAGCACCTTTGCTCCGTTGTCAACGGCGTATCGAATGCCATTGGCTATGTCTTTGTCACGCTCGTCGCCATTGGCCGGAACCACGGCTACCGACATAATCCGGACATTATCAGCCACCCCATCAATTCCCGTTCCATTCCCCCGGCTTGCCCCGATTATACCCGCGACATGACTGCCGTGCAACCCCAGCTCGGCCGAATTACCAATGATAACGGCCGGATTACCGTAGTAGCGTTCCGTCAGATCCGCCGGATTATCCCCGACCGACTGACGGGCGTTATAGGCCGGGTTGTAGGCAATCAGCGCTTCGCCACCGGCGATAAGTAAAAACCGGTCGAAATGCTGCCGCACCAGATTCAGGTAATTGGCAAACGAACCGTAGGTCGGCTGATAGGCGCGGGCCAACGTCTGCTGAACCGCCAACGCCACGGAGTCGGTACCGATATTGGCGGAGCGAATGGCGGCCTGCGACGTGACCGAGTCGGCTAAAAGCGTGGCCAGGTGGTTGGCGGTTTGCCAGAAACGGGCGGTGTCGGTGAAGGCCAGTAGCTGGGGCACAGCGGCTTTGTAACGGGGCAGGTACAGCTTTTTGGCCTGCTGATAGGTGTCGTACTGCCGTTGCTGGGTGGGCGGCAGCGAAGCCCGACTGGCGTTGTCGTACTTGTCGCGCAAAAGCAGATACGTCTGTGTAATCTCAGGCTGATCGTATTCATAGGTCGTTCCGTCGGGGGCACCCAGAAAATTCCAGCCGTGTACATCATCGACGTAGCCGTTTTTGTCGTCGTCGGTGCCGTTGCCGGGCTGCTCGTTCGGATTGGTCCAGAGTACAGCCATCAGGTCGGGATGGGTCATGTCGACACCAGAATCGAGCACCCCCACGGTGACGGGTACCGATGGGCGACCTTTCAGCAGGTCGTACGCTTTATCCAGGCTGATTCCCGCTACAGAGTCGGTACGCGGGTCGAGATACGGCCAGTCGGTGGCGTTGATCCGCGATTGGGCCAGCAGGCTTACCGGCAGCAGCAGATACAGGAGGGTACAGCGAAGTCTGTGTAGATTCATAATCGGTAGCGTGTCGATGAGCTTCCGCCACGCTGGTAAACGATACGTCCTATACAACGTGCTGGATGGGTGGACTCTTATATGTAACCTCATTTTGGGTCCGTTGTCAACTACTTCTGTACGGCGGGGCAATCGGGCGTATTCTATACGTGTGTGGCAACGCGACGACAACCCTTGCGTCACTTGTTGGGTCAGTAGAAGAAAGCGTATCAAATAGCCTGGTTATGAAACGGATCAGCCTGCTGGTAGTACTGTTGAGTGCATTGGCCTGTCGAACAGCGCAGGATATAGTGCCGCCCGGTGCGGGGCTGGTTGGGTCGTGGCAATACGTCGAGCGGGGGTATTCGCCGGGCGCAGGCTACATCATCGATCAGATACCCCGAAAACCTGTTCAACGAATCGATTTTCTATCGGA
>CAZOQC010000041.1:0-18137 GCA_964581865.1 uncultured Spirosoma sp. | reverse complement strand
CGGCTTGTTTATTAATCAGTTTTTCTTTGCCGATCAACGCAATTAAGCCACTACCTATTTTCTTATTGAAGTCTACAAACTGTCTCAGGTAGACCTGCGGAATGATGTGGTGATCCATGTAACTTTTTGTTGATTATTAGAAAACTGCGTCCATCGCGCTGTCGAGCGATTCTTTACCAAAGCTATTGAGGTACCGCTGGGTCATGTCGAGCCGATCATGAGGATGTCATCGATGCTGCTGTTTTTCGAGTATTTCATGCGCTTGCGGGCCTTGTAGGCAAACGAGTGCCGGGCCGTGTGAAACGTCAGTGTGTCGGTGACACCGGCTTTGTAGCCAGTTCTTTCGGTTGTTTGTTGATCTGCACCTGAGCCGAAGATGTATCATTTGCGTGCCATATTATTAATTATCGGCTGTCTGTTTCCCCCCAACTGTCAATTAGCGACTAAGGAGCACATAACTCCTTACCGCTATGTCATTAACCAGTAAAACCGAGAAATTTACCATTGAATCGTACGAGGTATCCGTTAGCCAGGCTACCGATGGACTTCGCCGAACTGTCAGCCTGACCAGTCCCGACCTATCGCACGGTATCCGCTTTAAGGTCGTCATACTGTTCTTCAAAACCAATTTTGCATCACCCAGTGTGGGGCACGCCAATAACCTGGGTGGTACGAACTTCAACCCTCGTTCCGTTACCGCTTGGGGCGACAATATGCTGTTCGATAGCTTTTATGCGGTGCTCAGTACGGAAGCCCCCGTCACGTTTGAGTTTACCTACGAAATTGACTCCGCGTCGCCCAACGAAGATCAGAAAGACGTTCGGGACTACCGGTTGTTTTCGGGCAAAGAGACGCCCGGCGACTTCGAGAAAACAACCCGATTTACGCTTGTAAACGGCCTGCAACCCGCTCCCGCTGGCAGTGGTGAATAATTCTAAGTCCAGCCCGGTTCATTCCTTCTATCCACATCAATCACGAATCGGCCGCCCTGCTTTCTGAGTAGGGCGGCCGATTTATGTACGCGAGTCGGTAGGCAGATGAACGGGAGCCGTTGGTACCGCCGAATAGGGCCATGCCGTGTCGGCAACCCTACCAAAATGAAAAACTTAGCTGACCAATATGGTAGTCTACACGGTGCCGCCGACCGTCACTCGCTGGCTACCGGCCAGATTAATAGCGCATTAACAATTCCCCACACAAACTGGCCTGTCGTTGGCATACAGTGTTGACAAATCAACCAGGCCATGCGTATAACCATCGATCAAACCAATTTACGGCAGGTATTAGCCGAACAGATTCCGGAGGCCGGTACTACGTTTAAAGCCCTGCCGGGCGGAACCAGCGTGTTCGTAACCCTGCACAAACTCTACGAAGTTACGTCGGTGCTGGCCCATCAGAATCGATTCAAGGCCGTCAAACACTGCCTGCTGGCCGCCGAAGACCTGCTGCTCCATGCAGAGCCCCGCATCAGCAATGCCGTCTGTACGGTGTACGTCTTCCAGCTGAGCCGCCTGCTGGACAAGCGGGACGCCCGGTCGGAGGTTATTCATTACCTGCTGCCGAAAGCACTCAGGACCGAATATCGCCGTCAGCTTGCCTCCTATCTTCCGTAGTCGTTCGCGAACGGGTACCAACGCTTCATTACCATGTCTACCGAGTACACTAGTTGTATTGCCTCCCCTGAGCACCATCTACAGGCCGAGTCGATCTGCCAGCAGGAACCAACCTGACACATACTCATCGATGCGATCATGCTACGATTCATGCTGTTACTGGTGGGTATGATTTGTTTACTCGCCTTACTCTATGTGTTCTTTACCGGCTTTGCCCGACTACCTAAACCGGGCTGGCCGGCGGGCTGGAACTTACTGGGCAAACTCATTGGCATTCTGATCGTCGGCCTGTTCTTCAGGCTGGTCAAACGATATACCGATTAGCTATTGGCCGGTTTGTACGATACCAACACGCCACATGGTCCAAACGCAAATCGCCCCCCTGCTCCGTAAGAAGAGGGGGGCGATTTGCCTTTACACTATCCCTGTACTGACCTAGCGCCAGCCGCCACCCAGGGCGCGGTAGATATTGATGACCGCCATCATCTGCTGCTGCCGGGTTTCTACCTGATCGAAGCGGGCATCCAGCGCTTCACGCTGGGTAAGCAGCACCTCCATGTAATCGGCGCGGGCGTTACCAAACAGTACGTTGGCAATGTCGGTCGACTGGGTCAGGGCCAGTACCTCCTGCGTTTTCAGATCATAACTGCTTTGCAGGTTTCCGATGTTCGCCAGTTGGTTGGCTACTTCGACGTACGCGTTCAGGATGGTCCGTTCGTAGTTGTAAACGGCCTGGGTCTGCCGGGCGTTGGCGCTCTGGTAAGCGGCTTTGATACCGATCCGGTTGACCAGCGGAGCCGTTAGCCCACCCGCCAGCGAATAGAGTAGCGACTGGGGTGTGGAGAGCAGAAACATCGGGTTGAAGGCTTCAAAACCAACACCGGCACTGATATCCAGACGGGGGTAGAAGTTGGCGCGGGCCACGACCACATCGAGTTTGGCAGCGGCCAGGTCCAGTTCAGCCCGTTTGATGTCGGGGCGATTGGCCAGCAGTTGCGATGGGATACCGGCGTGCATGATAGCGGGCATCATCGTGGCAAACGACTGTGTTGTACGGGCTACGGGCTGCGGATACCGACCAACGAGGAAGTTGATCCGGTTCTCGGTTTCCACGATCCGCTGCTGCACCGTATACTGCCGCTCACGGGTGTTCAGCACCTGCGCTTCAAACCGGCGAACGGCCAGTTCGGTGACGCGGGCGGCTTCCTTCTGAATACGGACGATGCGGAGGGCATTGCTCTGAATCTCGATGTTTTCTTTCAGAATCACCAGCTGGTTATCGTAGGCCAGCAGTTCGTAGTACGACGACGCAATTTCCCCGATCAGGTTGGTAATCATGAAGTTCCGACCTTCGGCGCTCGCCTGGTAGCGCAGGATGGCCGACTGCCGCGCGTTGCGCAGCTTACGCCAGATATCGACTTCCCAACTGGCGACTGCGCCGATGGCGAAGTTGGTCAGCGGATCGGGAATCTTGCGATCCCGGATGGTCAGTGCTTCTTCCGTAGCCCCCTGGAGGGTGTAGCGACCCGGCCGGTCAACGGCGGCTTCGGCGCGCAGCCCCACCGAGGGGAGGTAATCCCCCCGGCGCAGGTTGGCTTCGTTCTGGGCCAGCGTCAGCTCCTGCGTGGTGATGTTCAGTTCCTGGTTGTTACGCAGGGCCTGGGCGATCAGCGAATCGAGGTTCGGATCAGTGAAGAACTGCTGCCACTGCATCAGCCCCGTATTGAGCGAATCCTCCCCCGCCCGGGTGCTGTAGTTGACCGGAACGGCGCGATTTTCGTTTTTTACGACCAGGGCCGGGGTTTTGCAGGCGGTGAAGGCAATCGACAGCCCAGCAACCCCCAGTCCTAGTATGGCAATTCGTTTAAACATGGTGCTCGACTTCTTCAGTTAATGGCATTTCTTCTTCACCCCGGATCAGTTTACGGCCGTCGGCCAGGCTGGCAAATATGTAGTACAGTCCGGGGATGATGATGACCCCAAACAAGGTACCGAACAGCATACCGCCCAGCGCCGATGCACCGATCGTCCGGTTACCGATGGCACCGGCACCCGTGGCAATAATCAGCGGAATCAGACCGGCGACGAAGGCAAACGAGGTCATCAGGATCGGGCGGAAACGAACTTTCGCGCCTTCGATAGCGGCCTGTAGAATGGTCGCTCCCTCCGCTCGTTTCTGCACGGCAAATTCCACGATCAGTACGGCGTTTTTACCGAGCAGACCAATCAGCATGATCAGACCGATCTGGGCGTAGATGTTGTTTTCCAGCCCCAGCAGTTGCAGCGTGAAGAACGAGCCGAAGATCCCGACCGGCAGCGAGAACAGAACCGCCAGCGGAATGATGAAGCTTTCGTACTGCGCAGCCAGTACCATGTACACGAAGGCAATCACAATCAGGAACACGTACAGCGACTCGTTGCCCCGGATGGATTCGTCGTACGATAGACCCTCAAACGCCACGTCGTACCCTTTCGGCAGCGTTTTGGCAGCCACCTCCCGGATGGCAGCAATGGCATCGGCCGTGGTGTAGCCTTTGGCAGGCAAGCCCTGAATAGCCGATGAGTTGTACAGGTTAAAGCGCGTAATTTCGTTTGGCCCCTGCCCTTTCTTCAGCTTCATGAAAGCCGAGTACGGTACCATTTCGCCCTCGTCATTTTTCACGAACAGGTTCAGCAGGTCAGACGGTAACCGGCGGAAGCTGGGGTCCGACTGGACGTACACCTTGAAGAACTGGTTGTACTTGATAAAGCCTTGTTCGTAGGTACTACCGATCAGGATGTTCAGGTTGTCCATCGCTTTACCGATCGACACGCCTTTCTGCATCGCCAGCTGGTTGTCGATCTCCAGTTCGTACTGGGGATAGTTGGCCGCAAAGAAGGTAAACAGACCCGTCAGCTCCGGCCGTTTGGCCAGATTCGCCATGAACTCCTTGTTCACTTTGTCGAACTCGCGGTAGTCGGTGTCCGTGTTTTTGTCGAGCATACGCATCGAGAAACCGCCCGATGTACCAAAGCCGGGGATAGCTGGTGGCTCGAAAAACTCGATGGTCGCGCCCAGATTCCGGGTTTTACCTTCCAGTTCTTCCATGATCTCCTTCACGTTTTTGTCGCGCTCCGACCACGTTTTGAGGTTGATCAGACAGGTACCGGCGTTGGAACCCCGGCCTTCAGTCATGATCTCGTAACCCGCCAGCGACGATACCGACTCGATACCCGGCACTTCTTCGCAGATCTTCTGCAACCGGCGTGATACCTGGTTGGTTTGCTCCAGCGTCGAGCCCGGCGGGGTCTGGATGATGGCGTAGATCGTACTCTGGTCTTCGTTCGGTATGAAACCAGCGGGCAGCACCTGGTTTTCCAGGAAAATACCCGCGCAGAACGCCCCCAGGATCAGGAACGTCAGCACGCGCCGGTTTACGATCAGCCGCAGGATGCCCACGTACCAGCCCGTCATCTTATCGAAGCCCCGGTTGAAGCTGTCGATACCACGGGTCAGCAAATTTTTCTTCGGCGGATGGCCGTGGTGATTTTTCAGGAGCATGGCGCACAACACCGGCGTCAGCGTCAGGGCGATCAGGGCCGAAATTACGATCGAACTGGCCATCGTAATCGAGAACTGCCGGTAGAAGGTACCCACTGGGCCGGTCATGAACGAGATGGGCAGGAACACCGACACCATGACGAGCGTGATGGCGATGATAGCCCCACTGATTTCACCCAGCACCTGCTTGACCGCGCCAAAAGGCGTCAGATACGGCTTCTCCTCCAGCTTGGCGTGTACGGCCTCGACCACCACGATAGCATCATCGACCACGATACCGATAGCCAGTACAAGGGCGAAGAGCGTAATCAGGTTGATCGACAGGCCGAACGCCTGAATCACGAAGAAGGCCCCAATGAGCGATACCGGCACGGCCAGAATCGGAATCAGCGTCGACCGCCAGTCGCCCAGGAACAGGAACACAACCAGCGCCACCAGGATAAAGGCATCGCGCAGTGTGTCGATTACCTGCTCGATCGACGCGTCCAGGAATTTCGATACGTCATAGCTGATCTTGTAGTCGACACCCGGCGGGAACGACTGTTTCATGACTTCCAGCTTCTCCTTAACCTCGTCGATTACGTCGCTGGCGTTACTGCCGTAGTTCTGCCGCAGGACGATAGCCGCCGACGGATGGCCGTCGAGGTTGGAGTAGATGTTGACGAATTCGCTACCCAGCTCGACGCGGGCAATGTCGCGCAGGTGAATGCTTTCCCCCGCCGAGTTGGCCCGGATAATAATGCCTTCGTACTCTTTCGGGTCACTATACCGACCCTTGTAGGTCAGCACGTATTCCAGCGACTGAGCCGCTATACCGGAGCTTTGCCCCAGTCGACCCGGCCGGCCGATGATGCTCTGCTCACCCATCGCCTTCATCACTTCCTCGACGGAAATGTTATAAGCCCGCATCCGGTCGGGGTTCAGCCATACGCGCATGGCGTACCGGCGGCTACCCAGAATCTGCGCCCGCGCGATACCCTTCGTCCGCTGGATTTCGGGGATCATCTTCACCGTCGCGTAGTTGAACAGGAACTTCTCGTCGATATTCTTGGCAGTCGAGTAGAGGTTGACGTACATCAGCATACTCGGCTGAATCGGCGTGATGATAACCCCTTCGCGCTGTACCAGTTCGGGCAGCAGCGGCATGACCTGGTCGACACGCGTTTTTACCCGAACAACGGCGTCGTTGGGGTCAGTACCGGGTTCGAAGATGATCCGTAGCGTGGCTTCACCGGCACTGGTGGCGTCGGTGGCGATGTAACGCATGTCCTGCACCCCGTTGAGGGCCTGCTCCAGCGTAATCAGCGTGGATTTAACCAGTACGTCGGCGCTCGATCCGGGGTAGTCAATAAAGATGTTGACCGTGGTAGGGGCGATATCCGGAAACTGCGAAATCGGCAGCTTCTTGATCGCCAGTACCCCGACAAAAACGATCATGACCGAAATCACGATCGCGAATACGGGTCGTTTGATGAATTTAGCAAACATAGTTTCCGTTTAGTTTGAACGTGTCAGGTTACTCAGCATACAGGCTCAGATTGGAGATCACGGCCTGTGGCTTTTCAAATTTGTACGCGATTTTCTCGTTCTCTTTCACCTGACGCAACCCTTCCAGCAGGATCTTGTCGTCCTTATTCAGCCCGGAACTGATCACAAACACGTGCGGCATTTCGGCGGCTACCTTGATTTCCCTAGAGCGAACCACGTTGTTTTTGTCGATCACATAGACGTACTTCTTCTCCAGCACCTCGAAGGTGGCTTTCTGGGGAATGATCAGGGCGTTTTTGATGGGTATCTGCATCTCAATGTTACCCGTTTCGCCGTGCCGCAGGAGTCCTTTGGGGTTCGGAAACGTAGCCCGGAATTCAATATTACCCGTGGCGTTGTTGAAGTCGGCTTCGATAGTCTGCACCTTGCCCGGATAGGGGAACAGCTTATTGTTCGCCATTTTCAGGCCAACCCGGCTCAGATTTGCCTCGCTGGTTTTGTCTTTCAGGTCGAGGTATTCGGCCTCCGGCACGTTGAAGTAAACCCACATCTCGCTGTTGTCAGACAGGGTGGTGAGCAGATCGCCCTCATCGACGAGGCTACCCAGCCGCACCTGAAACCGGTCCATGATTCCGCTGAACGGGGCCCGGATTTTGGTAAAGCCCAGATGCGCCTGCGCCATCGACACATCGGCTTTGGCTTTGTTGAATTTGGCGTTCGCCATGGCCAGCTCTGTCGGGGCTACGATCTTGCTGTCGGCGAGTTTTTTGGTGTTCTGGTATTCGATGTCGGCGTAGTTGGCTTCGGCCTCTGCTTTCTGCAGTTCGGCTTCGTACAGCTTGGGCATGATCTGGAACATCATCTGCCCCTGACTGACCGACTGCCCTTCGTCGACGTAGATGTTCTGGATATACCCCCGCTGCTGCGCCCGCATCTCAATATGGCGGATGGCCCGGACTTGACCGACGTATTCCTTCGTGATCGTGGTATCTTTCAGCAGTGGGCTGCTTACCTGATACTCGACGGCTTCCTGCTTTTCTTCTTCTTTCTTAGCGCAGCTGGCCAGGCATAAGGCAATGCTCAGGCTCATAAGCACAAGGCTTTTTTTCATGATGGTTGTATGTTGAAAGGTAGACGCTACCACAGCAAAAAATTATATTGATTGATTGACAGATGGGCGATTGTGCCGCTGTGACTGACGTCGTCACTGACTGGATGCGGGACGCTGAACAGCGATTGACGGCCCCGGGCGGGACTCGCCGGGGGGGGCGTTGGGGGCCTGGGCCAGGCGGAGAATCAGGCTGTCCTTCTGCTCGTTGGCCCGCCGGCATTCGGAGAGTTCCTGCTGCCAGACCATGTTGTCGATGGGCTGATAGGTGTCACTCAGTTCGGCCGCGCGTATGCGTTCGAGGTGACTTTTTTCGTACAATAGAAACCCGTTAAACACCAGCGAAAGCGCCAGTGCCAGCCCAAAGCCATACAGCAGAATTGATGCGGTCCGGTGCTCGGCAGACCGGCGAACGGGGATGTTGGGGAGTTGCATAACCTTGTATCGGTGCTGAACTGATACAAAGGAACGGGCCATGTATTAAAACGGCCTGAGAAGGAAATTAGAAGATATTAGAAAGGGCTAACCCGGCCAGGCAGGTGACAAACTGCTTTCATAGACTCCGATAGCGTCCATCGTTACCCTCAGGCCGGGAAATACACGCTGAACGTTGCCCCCTGCCCCGGCTGACTGTGAGCCGTAATTGCCCCGCCGTGATTGGCAGCCACCCGCTGGCAGATGGCCAGACCAATACCCGTACCCACGTACTCGCCTTTGCCGTGCAGCCGCTGAAAGACCTGAAAAATCCGGTCGGTGTACTTGGCGTCAAAGCCGATGCCGTTGTCCTTTACATCGATGCGGTAGTACGCTCTGGCCGACCGGGCGGGGTGTACTTCAGCGGGCAGCTGATCGGCCGGAACCAGGGCCATACCGACCTCGATAACGGGCGTTACCGCTGCCTTCCGGAATTTTAGGGCATTGCTCAGCAGATTCTGGAACAGCTGACTCAACTGGGCAAAATCGCCGTGTACCGTGGGCAACTCCCCTACCGACAGCACCGCTTCCGTCTCGTTGAGCGATACCTCCAGGTTCGTCCGCACTTCCGCCATCACCGTCGTAAGCGGTACAGGCTGATTTACTTCCTGGTGAGGGGTGTCGATCTGCGAATAGGTTAGAATGTCCCGAATCAGCGTCGACATCCGGCTGGCGGCCGACTGCATCCGCTCGATGTAGCTGGCCGACTCGACGTCGAGCGGGTAGTTGCTCTGCCGCAGTTGGAGAAGGTTACCGAATTGCTGAATCTTGCGCAGGGGTTCCTGCAAATCGTGGCTGGCCACGTAAGCAAACTGTTGCAGGTTATCATTTGAGCGGCTCAACAACCGATTGGCAGCCTCCAGCTCTTCATTGATAGCCGTATACTCTTCGTTGATGGCTGCGTACTCTTCGTTACTGGCCGCCAGGTCCGCATTCGCCGATGCCAGTTCGTACGTTCGATTCTCGACCTGATGTTCCAGATCCTGAGCCAGTTCCCGATAGCGGGCTTCACTCCCGGCCAGCGCATGTTGCGCCAGTACCAGGTCGGTTACCTCGGCGGCCGTATTCATGACCCCGTACACCTGCCCGTTCTCATCCAGCACCGGGGTGAAGCTGTAGTTGAAGTAAAAGGATTGCAACCGGCCGTCGACAACAAGATCCACCTGCTGATGGCGGGCGTGAAACGCTATACCCGTTTGTCGTACCTGCTCCACCTGCGCGAAAATCGGCTGACTGGCCAGTTCGGGCAGGATGTCCTGATAACTCTTGCCGATTACGTCATAGCCTTTACCCCAGGCATCCATTATAGACCGGTTGGCCAGCTCGATCTGCATGCGTTCGCCCACATAGAGGGCGATGGGAAAGGGAGCACTCTCGACCAGACTACGCAACCGCGCTTCGCTGGCCGCGATTGCTTTACGGGCCAGCACCTGCTCGGTTACTTCATAAGCCGAGCAGCTGATGCCACTAATTTCTCCGGTGCCTGTACGCAAAGCTTCGTACAGGTAATTGTAGTAGCCGGTATACGGTTGTCCGTAGCGAAGTAAGTCAAAGCGCGCTTCGGTTTGGTAAAACGGCTCACCCGTCTGCAACACATTGCGCAGGCGCTGGATCTCGGCCGTCGCACTCAGTTCCGGCAGCACGCTGAGAAAGGGCATACCAACGACCGGTTCGGTACGGCCCCACATCGACAGCATGGCCTCATTGGCCATACGTATCGTCATGTCGGTACCGGTGAATACGGCATTGGCGACTGGCGAATGATAAAACAGATTATCGGCAAACCGCTGACTCTCCTCGAGTCGCTGAATACTCTCGACGGTTTTAGTCGTTTCGGTGCAGGTCACCAGTACGCCGTTGATAGTGCCATCGTCGTCGGTAATCGCACTGTAGCAGTATGTCCAGTAGGCATAGTCCATCTTGCCGTCGCGGTAGATTGGCAGTTTTTGATCCTCAAACCAGACGGACTCGCCCCCGGCCATGACAGCCTCGATCATAGGGCCGACAACGGGCCACGATTCGGCCCAGCTCAGATGGCCGGGCTGGCCCAGTGATGACGGATGCTTACCCGAATTACCCAGACTGGGGCGGAATGCATCATTGTAGAAGGTGGTCAACGCTGGCCCCCAGAAAATAAGCATGGGAAAGCGGGACAGGAGCGTCATGCGTACCAGTGTGCGCAGGCTGACCGGCCACTGATCCAGCGCGCCAACGGGTGTCGTAGCCCAGTCGAACTGGCGAATTAAGGTGCTCATTTCACCGTCTGCCGGGAGAAATGAGTCGGAATGGTTACGGTTATGGTTCACCAGGTACTATCGAGAAAGGAACACATCTCGACTCAACACGGATAGCGGGCCCGCTGTTTATAAATTTTTTACGTAAACAGGTCGGCCAGGGCCCGTTTGGCGGCATGGAAGCCGCACATACCATGCACTCCGCCACCGGGGGGCGTCGAGGACGAACAGACGTAAACCCCCTTGGCCGACGTACTGTAGGGCGACAGCGAAATGACGGGCCGGGTGTAGAGTTGCGTAATATCGATGATCCCGCCGTTGATGTCGCCCCCGATGTAGTTTGGATTGTAGGCTTCCACCTGCTCGGTGTTCATCGTGTGCCGGGCCAGAATCCGATCGCGGAAGCCGGGCGCAAATCGCTCGATCTGCCGTTCGATGGCATCCGTCCGGTCCTCGGTCGAGCCGTTCGGTACGTGGCAGTAAGCCCAGGCCGTGTGCTTCCCCGCCGGAGCCCGGCTGTCGTCGAACAGACTTTGCTGCGCCAGCAGGACAAAGGGTTTGTCGGGGTGCTTCCCGTCCGATGTCTGCTGTTCGGCGGCTGTAATCTCTTCCAGGGTACCACCAATGTGTATCGTCCCCGCCTGCCGACAGGCAGGGGCGGTAAACGGAATGGGACCATCCAGCGCCCAGTCGACCTTGAATACACCCATGCCGTAGCGGTAGCGTTCCAGTTGTTTTCGGTAGAGGGGTGAAAAGCGGTCGCCCGCCAGCGCCAGCATCTGTTTGGGTGTTACGTCGAGGAGTACGGCCCGCGCGGGGGGCAGTTCACTCAGCGATTTGACCAGCCAGTCGGTAACGATCGTGCCGCCAATCGACTGAAAATACGACGCCAGCGCATCGGCAATTTTATTGGACCCGCCCAGCGGCACCGGCCAGTTCTGCAAATGCCCGACCGCCGTCAGCACCAGCGCAATCGCCGATGTGGTCAGATTCTTCAGGGGCTGGATCGAGTGGGCCGCCATCCCCGCCAGAAGTCCGCGTGCTTCGGTGGTTTTGAACCGTTTCGCCAGCCAGGTAACGGGCTGGAGGGCGTTCAGCCCGAAAGCTGCCAGATCGATCGGGTGCTTCGGAAACCGGAGCGGCCCCAGCACGTCGGGGGCCAGCCCCGGCCAGCTCTCGACCAGCGGCCCCAGTATCGCTGTGTACGTCTGTTCATCGACACCCAGCGAACGAGCCGTTTCAGCAACCGATCCGCGCAACGCAGCGGCCCTGCCCCCATCCAGTGGATGTGCAGCCGCCACGGGTGGACTAACGAATTTTAGACCATGCTCAGCTAGTGGCAGGGTCTTGAAAAATGGCGAACCAGCCGCCAACGGGTGAATGGCCGAGCAGATGTCGTGCACGAAACCGGGCAGGGTCAGTTCCGCCGAGCGCAGTCCCCCGCCAATCGTCGGCTTGCCTTCGATCACGAGTACCGACAAACCCGCCTGCTGCAACGTAATGGCCGCAGCCAGTCCGTTTGGCCCCGATCCAACGACCACAGCGTCGTATGTTGATTGCCCCACTTTTCAGATTTGTTTAAGGATGCATCCTGTATAACGCAATACGACACATCGATGATTAACTTTTTTCGGGCCGGTGCAGCACGCGGCCGTCCGGTTTGATCGGCCAGGCGGTTACGGGATTCATGTGATAGCCGCTGTTACCGCCCCGCGCATCGAGCAGTTACCGATAGGTGGGCTGCACGTACCCCGTACGATCAACAGCCCGGCTCATGATTTCAGTTTCCGTACCGTCCCAGTGCCACAGCAATCGAAACCGGGTGTGGGCTTTGTCGAGCACCGGCTGTTGCAGCGTGGCCAGCGATACTCCCGTCCACTCGCTTTGGCTCGTCAGACCGCAACTATCCTGCGGACTCAGCGTTTCCTTGCCCGTCCGGAAGTTGCCGGAGCACTCCAGAAATAGCGACAGCGGCCGTAGCGGCTCCACCCAGCCAGCTCCGGCGATTCACTTTTTCATGGAAAAAGGTTTTTGACAGGATTACAGCCGGGCCGCCGGGCGGATTGACAGGCTTTGAGCCGGGTCGCCCGTTTCCATCGGGTCACACGTCGGTGTTCAGTCGGGTGACGTCAGCGGTCGTCGCTAATCGGCCGAAGCCGAAGCGGGCTGGTGTGGGCATGGTATCAACTGAACTCGTCCGGGGCGTGGTTGCGGGTAGTAATTGGGCGGGCGGGCGGAAACCGGCACCCAGCCCGGCCATGCTCAATAGAAGACCAACACGCCACTGTATTCCGCTCATCAGTAAGTTGTTAAGCGATACCACCTCATGCTTTAATTGACACTAACCTCTTTTGTCATGCTGATGTACGAAGCATGACAAAAGAGGTTAGTGTATCTACTTTCTCAGCAGCGACCGATTAGTGATCGCCTTTGTACTGCTCACCAGCACGAATCGCTACTGTCAGCCGGTTTTCTTTGGGTGGTGTCGGGCAGGTGGCGTAGGGGGTAAAGGCGCAGGGCGGGCTGTACGCTTTGTTGAAATCCAGGTCGACCGTCCCGTTGGCGTCGGGGCCGTCGAGGGTCAGGAAGCGCCCCCCGCCGTAGGTTTCGTGGCGGGTTGTCTCATCGGCGAAGACCACGAACAGGTGCTCTCTGGTACCCGTCGGGATGAGCACCTGCTCCTTCCCATCCACGGTAAACACCAGCTTGCCGGGCGAATCTTCCTGCGATACCCGCCCCGTAACATCGACAATCCTGATCGTTTCGCCGGTGGTCGGTACGAACGTCGCCTTCACGCGCCACTGCTCATTGATCGGGAACGTGGGGATACCAGCGAACGCTTTCACTTCCGGACTTTCCAGATCGCGCAGCCGCACCGCGTATTTGTCGCCCCGCTTGATGACGAACCAACGTAACGATTGATGTTCGAGCACTACCGGTTTGGTGTAGGGGAAAACGGCCTGCTGTGTCACCGGCTGCCCCGCCAGCGAGACAACGGCATTGGGAGCCGCTTCGAACGTAACGGTACCGTTTTTCAGGATCAGCTTGCCCAGCGATGCCTTGCTGTG
The DNA here is from genome assembly GCA_964581865.1 of uncultured Spirosoma sp. Lineage (GTDB taxonomy): Bacteria > Bacteroidota > Bacteroidia > Cytophagales > Spirosomataceae > Spirosoma. Next base: position 4,611 of record CAZOQC010000041.1, on the reverse strand, counting down.
ATCGGCGGGAAAGACGAGGCTGTTTTTGTCGCTGCTGCCCAGCGTATTGTCGCCTTCCCTGAGCCAGAACAGCCCCGCCAGATTCAGCCAGCCGTCTTCACTTTTCAGGCTTTCGACCCGTTTTTTCTGCCAGTTCCGGATGCTTTCCTCGTAGGGCGTGTCGGCAGTAAAGGCCAGCGCAGGCAGGAGGGCCAGCAGGATCGCCATTGGTTTGTGTAGTGATTTCATAGCTTATATCGGTTAATCATCAAGTAACGCAATAAGTGAATTATGTGTCTGGTTTTTCGGGGTGTAAGACCTTGCTTTCACCTCACGGCAGCGGCCGACCGTCCCCGGCCCCTCTCCTAAACCAGGAGAGGGGAGGTCTAACGGAGCCAACTAGTATTCAAGGTTACCTTTAAAGATTAACGTCTCCTATCTCGTCACCCTTCTCCTGTTTTAGGAGAGGGGCTGGGGACGGTCGGCCGCTGCCGTGAGGTCATTTCAATACAACCCCGCATTGAGCGTACTTTTCGACAGGGCGTACTTTCGCTGTACCCGATCAAGCACGACCCGGATGGAATCGTTGGCTTCGTTTACGCCCGTCAGCACCACGCGTGAGCCGTCGGTGGTCTGGTAGTGCAGGACCATGTGCTTACGGGTACCGTCTTCCCGATCGGCTTCCGATTTGATACCCTTGGTGCGCCGGGTACTGCGGGCGATGGCTTCGATTTTTGGGTCTTCGGCACCGATGATGGTTCGGGCATCGGCGGGAATCCAGTCGGCAACGGTTTTTTTTGCCTTTTTGGGTTTGTCCCGCACCAGATCAGCGGATAGCCGTTCGCTCCGGTCCGACTGCGGGCGGTATTTGTCCTGCAAATACAGGACATGATTCACCGAATCGGCATCATAGTAGAACACCCGCTGTCCCCCGCCAACACCCGTCAGCTCGAAGGTCCGGTTGAGGTCGCGCATGGGTGAGCCGCCCCCGTTCGAGAGGTCGAGCGGGGTGGCGCGGTTGACTTTGAACGTCAGCGTCGACCAGTTTTCGAAGGTCGCTTCCTGCCAGCGCACGGTATCCGACGGCGATTCCGGAATGAGCTGGTCGTTCAACCGAAACTCCGTTACGGCGTAGTTGCCGCGCAGGTCAGACAGTCCCTTCTGCGCGGGTTGCTTGTAGGGATCGTAGCGAAAATTGACGTACTGCACCCAGCCCAGCAAGCCCAGAAAAATACCGATGGCGGCCGTTTTCAGCGTAACCCGGCTCACCTGCTGCCAGCCGCTGAAGCGGGGCGCGAAGTAGTGCGGCACTGTCGGTCGCTCCCGGATCAGGAGGTTGTACAGGTCGGGGATGTAATACGCCAGCAGAAAACCGGCCAGCAGCACGAAGTACGAACTGTAGACGTGGACACCCCCGTCGTAGGCCAGGTTGACGTACACGATGTCGGCCAGTGCGCCGAATAGTAACACCGCGCCCCAGAAGGTCGTCGCCCGGAAGAACAGCAGCGCCCCGGCCAGCACCTCCACCACCCCGGCAAATACTTCGTACCAGGGCACAATGCCGATAGACAGCCAGTAGATTTTCTGGGCCGTCAGGTCGCCGAAACTGGTGTTCAGCAGACCCAGCGACGGGTACGGCAATTGCGTCGGCATCAGTTTGGTAAAGCCAAAGCCGATGATGCCGATACCCGCCCGATACCGAACCAGCACCCGCAGCCAGTAGTAGAGCGTCTGGTAGTTGGCGGGTTCTGCTTTCCGCTGCCGGACGGTAGCCGTCCAGATCAGACCACCCACGACGGCCACCAGCAGCAGGAACACCCACTCGCCGTACCCCAGCCAGAGCGGCCACCACGACACGCGCCCCAGGATATTGGGCTGGAAGCGGGCAATGTCATACAGATCGCGGTAGTGCGGGTGCAGCCAGTCGAGGGTAAACAGGTTTTTAAACCACTCGCCCCCCGTGGGCAGGGAAACGAGCACAAAGAAGATGAACGCGATGCGAAAGGCGATCTTCTGCGCCGACGTCCAGGTAACCGACCGGTTTTTGGGGGTCGCCGACTGTATCGGCGCCGTATCGACCGGGCTATCAAGTGTTGTATTAGCCATAGAAAAACCGAATGATTGAGTACCCGTTTTACGTAAAACTTACAAAGTCAGTCCGCCCCGCCGACCGGCTTTGGCCGCTTCGTCGATCAGGTATTTTTTAGCCTGTTTGTCCAGCACGACATACACCGAATCGCGGTCTTCGTTCAGGCCCGATAGTGTGATGCGCTGTCCGGTTGGCCGGTCGTAACGTAGGTGCAGGGTTTCGCCCGCGTGGTTCGGGTTGCGATTCGTCAGCGTCAGGACATGGCGGGTCGAGTCGATCTGGTACTGGTAGTAGTGGCGTCCCTGCGAGCCAGCCTGTTCGTAGGTCCGGTCGACGTCGGCGGTGCGGATTTCTTCGGTATTCCACCCGTCCAGTTTGACCGGCCGATTCGATTTGACGCTGATCGTGTTCCAGGTTTCAAACACGACATCCTGCCAGCGTACCGAGTCCTGCCGGGCGTATGGAATCGCCTGTCCTCTCAGTTTAAATTCGGTCACAGTATACAGTCCGGCGGCATCGGGCAAACCCGCCGACTGCGGAAACTGGTACGGCCCGTGTGTATAGGCCGCGTAGGTTTTGTAGCCATAGACACCGACCAGAAACACAATAAACATGCTTTTGGCAACCAGCCGGGCGGTACGTTGCCAGCCGGTGAATACGGGCCGGTACCGCGCCGGAGCGGCTGCTATTTCCAGCGACACGAGCCGGAACAACCGCACGGCATCAAAAGCAAACAGAGCCAGCGCGAACGTAATCAGCAGGAAACTGTAGATGTGTTCGCCCCCCTCGTAAGCCAGATTTGAAACGAATACGTTACCCAGAAACGGAATGATAATCAGCAGTCCGATGGTGGTGGTCCGGCGGTTCAGGAGCAGCAAACCACCCACGATTTCGACCAGTCCCAGAAATGATTCATAGGACGGCACCACGCCCAGACTCAGCGAAAACAGCTTCCAGGCCGAGAAATCGCCGTAGGCCGTGTTCAGGTTGCTGATCGACGGCAGAGGGGCCTGCAACGGAAACAACTTGATGAACCCATACGCCAGCACGCCAAACGCCAGCCGGTAGCGCAGCACCACCCGCAGGGCGTAGTAGAGGCCGTCGTAGTTCGCCTGTTTCTTTGCCCGCCAGCTCCAGATCAGCGTACCAACCAGCGCAATCTGCGCCACGATCGCCCAGTCGGCAAACGTATCGGCCGCCACACCAGGCCCGAAGAACCGGGGGGCGTACCGCGACAGGTTGAACACGTCCCGGTAGAAACCATTACCCCAGTTCAGTGCCAGCAGGTCGCGGTAAAAATGCCAGTCGAGCGGGACAGCCTGTAGGACGAAGTACAGGAAAGCGAACCGGAACAGGCTACGTTCCGCCGGTGTCCAGCGGCCCGGAATCGACGGTTCTGCACCAGACCGTTGAATCGGCGTGCGCGTTTCCCAGGCGGGGTGCCAGTCGGGCGCGACGGTACTATTGAGTTTACTCATGGCAAGGCGGGTTTATCGGACAGGCGTACGCTGCCCACTGTCACTGGTGAGTCGTGCTTATTTCGCTGGCTCGGTCGGTCGCTGGGGAGCGCGCGAAATCACCGTACGGGTCTGTAAATCAAATTTTTGTCCTTTGCCGAGGTAGTAGAACGGTCCACCCGTACTGTTCTGCCCCGACGGGTACTGCGCGCTGCTGGCAATCTGCTTCGCATCGTAGATACCGACGTACGACGCACCCAGCACCTCGAACGTATTCTGCTGCACCACTACCGCCGTGCCTTCGTCGATGCCCAGTCCCAGTAGTTCGGGCCGGTCTTTGATAACGGGGATCAGGTCGAACTGACGGTTCCGGCGCATGACGTGCTGATCGATGGTGACGTTGTGGATAAAATCCAGTCCCTGCGTGTGGTCGCCAATCATGATCGCGTTGCCTTTCGTATCGCCCCGCACCATGAACGAACCGAGAATCGTGGCCCCCGCCGACGTGCCGCCAATGACGCCACCCCGCGCCAGCAGGGCGTTGAATTCGGTGTGCGCCAGTGTGTTGAGATACGAATCGGCCAGCCGCCAGTGTCGCCCGCCCACGAACCAGATACCCGTCGCCTGTTTCAGCGGGGCCACGAACGCTTCGGTGTTGGCTACTTTCGGATCGCGGGTGTGCAGCAGCGTCAGCTTCGTCACGCCCAGTTGCCTCAGCGTTTCGTATTCGCGCGGGGTGCTATTGGCCGACGAGTCTTCCCCCGCCGTCGGGATGACGACGATAGTAGCGGCTGCTTTACCACCGGCCAGTTCGACAAACTGGTTCCAGATGTCGGGCGTAATAGCCCCGCCCCCAACGATCACGAGGGCACCTTTTTCGGGCCCGACGAATTTGAGCTGAGCCGCTCTGGATTGAGCCGCCGGTGATTGGGCCAGACTTGGCAAGCTGAGGCTCAGCAGGAAAGTGATAATGATTAGTTGCTTTTTCATGCGTTTTTGATTGGAACAGAGTTTTGTAGTGCTGGTGGTTTACCTCACGGCAGCGGCCGACCGTCCCCGACCCCTCCCGCAACGGCGGACCGCCTA
>CAZOQC010000040.1:0-20410 GCA_964581865.1 uncultured Spirosoma sp. | reverse complement strand
GTTCGGTACCGGCATATTTACCGTACAGCACTGTATCACCCACCTGAACCGTCAGGGGCTCATCTTTCTTGCCAGCACCTACGGCGATGACCGTACCACGCTGGGGCTTCTCCTTCGCTGTGTCAGGAATGATGATCCCGAATGAGGTTTTCTCTTCTGCCGGAGCGGCTTCTACCAGCACCCGGTCGGCCAGCGGTTTTACGTTCACTTTCACGCTTTCCGTTTCTGTTACCATGATAATGAGTTGATTAAGGTTGTTAACTGAACGATTCAGTCAGTATGACGGTCTTCAATTGCCAATTACTGTGCCAGAGCCAAACCCTGCCAGATTTACCGCTTTTTGTCTGACAGGCTGTCGATTTTTCGGAAATCTTGCCGAATATTTGGTTCATCGGCTATCCGTAGCAATAATATGTGGCAATCAGGGTTAGATTCAATATCTTACCGATGACACCATCTTTGCTCACTCGTATGAAAGCGTTAGCTCCCGACTGGTTTATGCAAAATTGGCTGGATTCCGAATACCAGCAATATGTCGTGATGGCATACTTACAGTCTGTTCAACAACATTTTGCCGGGAATCAGTTGCATCCCGCCCTGCCTGATCTACGCGAACACTATACTACCGGTGCTACGTTTATGGCGGGTAAAGGCTCACTGAGCGCGTCGTTTCCCCGGCGGGTGCGGGGGATCAAAGGGCCACCGCCCCGCATCGACTACGTTTCTGAAGTACCCGAGGATGACATCCTGACTGAAATCGACGCGACACTGGCATTTGCACTGCCCCGCTTCCGGCAGGCTGTTGCCGAAGGCGAACAACGCTGGGCCGACATCGCTCACGCGTTGACGCTGGAGCCGGTGGGGTTGCTGCCCTTACACCCGGAAGAAGGGTATCTGTTTGTTTACGCGACGCAGCAGCGACCAACGGACGTGTATCAGTTTCGGCTTACGCTCTACGCCAATGAGGTGCCGGGCGGTCGTATCGTGCAGTTTCAGTACGTTGAGTCGGTGCAGCAGGGGCTGGCCAATACGCTCGAAAATATCAAACTTGACCTGATCCGCCGACACCGTCATTTACCCAATCCGGCCACCTTCCGGCTGGAAAGTAAACAGCCATTACCCGTCACCGAAACGCTGCTCCCCATCGCCCGGCAACTGCTGGCGCAGGCGGTGGCATAGCAGTTTACGGTGTTCGGTTCACCGTTTTCGGTGGCTGGCGTGCGCGTAGCCCAGACCGGCCACCGCGTGGGTCTAGGTCTGGAGGCCAGTAGGCCAATAAAGTTGCCTTCCGGACTAATTAGCCTGACGGCTACCAGACCTAGACCCACGCGGTGGCCGGTCTGGGCTACAGGTACAAATAACAGCGCCACTTCCCGTTTGGAAAGTGGCGCTGTTATGGTTTGGAAAACCGTAAACCGAAAGAAAACTTATCGCTGCGGAGTCAGGGCTGACGTCGACGCACCCGGCGTAGCGGCACCCGGTACCGCCTGACTTGGGGCAGCGCCCGAAGCGGCCGGACTCGTTGCGCCGGTACCTGGAGCCGGTGCCGTCGTTGGCAGGGTCTGATTCTGCGCCCGGTCGACGTTGATGCTGTTGATAACACCCGTCTGATTCCGGTCGACCATGATGTAGGAAGCCAGCGACAAAACCATTACGCCGATACCCAGCCCCCAAGTGATTTGCTCCAGCAGGTCGGTCGTTTTCTTGACACCCATCAACTGATTAGAGCCCAGTCCACCAAATTCTCCCGACAGTCCGCCCCCTTTCGAGTTCTGAATGAGTACAATCAGGATGAGTAATACGGTGAAAATACAAATAATGACAATCGTTGCCGTTAACATGAAAATAGAATTCTACGAGTTGAAATGCGTTCGTTGCTGTGATTAGACTGATAGGGCAAGAGCTACTTAGCCGATGCGTTACCAGCATCCAATTCAGCTATTTTTGCCGCAAAGTACGCATCTTTCTGCGGATTCCGCTGCATTAGCTGCTGGTAGATTTCACGGGCTTTGTCGGCCTTGCCTTGTTTAATCAAAATTTTGGCGAAGCTTTCGGTCATAAACATACCTCCCCCGCTGGTTGTACGTCTGGCCAAATCTTCCTGTTGCTGCTCTTCGTCGGGTCGGCGCTGTATCCGCGAAATGCTGGGTTCTTTCTGAATAAACGAATCGATCAGTTCAAGCTGTCGTTGCCGTTCGAGTTCGGTTGCCGTCAGGACGGGTGTTGCCGGGGCTTCGGCAATCTGCGTCAATTCCTGTTGCAAAGTCGACTCAGACAGGGTAGGGTCTTCGGGGGTCGGAATCGTTGGTTTCGGCTCGATAAACACCTGTTCTGGCTGATCGGCCAGCCGCATACCGGGTACTGTCAGGCGGGGCAGACCACCCGTCAGGCTTGCTTTCGATTTGAAGAACGCGTAACTCTCCTGCTGATAATCGTCGGGAATGGGTACGTGCCGGGCCGATAGTTCGTTGAGCCGCGACAGCAGGTTATCTGACCATTGAAACTCGTTGTCGATCAGCTTGCGCAGCGCGTTTCGACTTAGCGCGTAGGCGGCCGCCTGCCGGACGTAGGGTACGGTTTGCCCTTTCTGGTGGATAGACGCGGCTTTAGCGGTCAGGGTATACAACGACTGACAGTAGGGATACGTAGCCAGACTTTCCTGAAGCTGCACGAAGTCGGTAGCCGTCAGATCGTCGGGATGGGTTACCCAGTACGAGAACGTTTCTTTGTCGATGGGAGTCACGGGCGGGGAGGCTAACAGGTGTGTTACCGTACGAAAGTGGCAAAAAATTGGCTAACTGGCAAAGCCGGAATCCGACGATACCTACCAGTCGGCGGCCGTTTTATTGAAGATGTCGAGTACGATCTGATCGAGAATCTGCGGCACAAGTCGGCTTTCGTTCTGGCTCAGCGTCTGACTCTGCGGAAAATCCCGATAGAACGAAAAGGGCTGTTCAAAGTTCTTGGTTTCGTCTTTGTTATTGTAAAAACGCACCAGAATCGTGATTTGCAGCCGGTTGACCCCCGCCTGATCCTGGGCGGTGGGTGCTACCGGAATCAGTTCGTAACCCGTAATGTTTCCCTCCAGCAGCAGATCACCGTTGGCCGGTACTACTTTCAGGTTGGTATACCGCTGGTAGTATTCTTTCAGCCGTTCGTTGAATGTCAGCGGCAGGTTCGCCGGTCCGCCCGCCGTTGCCAGCACGAAGTTATTGACGGTCACCGTTTTAATCGTTGGCGATAGGGTAGTGCCCGTAAACGAGTATACCCCGCAGCTGCTGGTTATGACCGAACAGAGCAACACGAGGAGGTACACGGTAAAGGCGTTACTCTTCATCAATTTCATACTGCTTGATTTTACGGTAAAGGGTACGTTCGGAAATACCCAGCGCCTGCGCGGCATATTTTCGTTTGTTATTATTCCGGCGTAACGCCTTCTGAATCATTTCTTTTTCCTGCCGTTCGAGCGACAACGAATCGTCGTCGGCGGTTTCGTGCGTCACATCCTCTACTTCCGTGAGATCGTTGATATCACCTTCGGTATCGTCATAAATCTGCACCGGCGGATGCGAGCCGTATGTTTCCGATGGGGGCGGCACAGCACTGCGGGGCACCGTACTGGTAGCGGGTGGCAGATAGCGCGCTGACGACGATTCGGCGGGGGCATACGCGTCGGTATCGGTTGGTATTGAATCGAATAAATCTTTGTGATTATTCAACACCTGCCGCCCGTCAACCTGATCGTTGCCCAGTACATCGCGCACGAGTTTTTTCAGTTCGTTGACGTCCCGGCGCATATCGAACAGCACTTTGTAGAGCAGTTCGCGCTCGGAAAAATTATCGGTGCCGCTACCCGCTGTGCCCGGGGGAAACAGAGTCAAGGTCCGATTGGGCTGCTGTGTCGGCTGGGGTTGGGGCAGGTACTTCGACAGCGTCATCGAATCGATGGGCCGATTCTGTTCCGACTCCAGAATCGACACCTGCTCGGCAATGTTTTTCAGTTGCCGGATATTACCCGGAAACGGAAACGCGACCAGCGTTTGTTTGGCGTCGTCGGTCAGTTGCAGCGGCTTGATGCGGTAGCGTTCGGCAAAGTCGGTCGTGAATTTGCGAAACAGCAATTCGATGTCGGCCCCGCGTTCGCGCAGGGGGGGCACGAAAATCGGGACGGTGTTGAGCCGGTAGTACAGGTCTTCCCGGAATTTCCCTTTGTCGACAGCGTCGATCAGATTGACATTCGTAGCAGCCACAACACGCACGTCGGTCTTCTGCGTTTTCGACGAACCTACCCGAATAAACTCGCCGTTTTCGAGCACGCGCAGCAGCCGGGCCTGTGTGCCCAAGGGCATTTCGCCAATTTCGTCTAGAAAGATGGTGCCGCCATTGGTCGTTTCAAAGTAGCCTTTGCGCGAATCGACAGCCCCCGTAAACGAGCCTTTTTCGTGGCCAAACAACTCCGAATCGATGGTGCCTTCGGGGATGGCTCCGCAGTTGATGGCGATAAACTGACCGTGTTTGCGGGCGCTCAGGCTGTGTATAATTTTGGAAAACGATTCTTTACCGCTACCACTTTCACCCGTTATCAGCACGGTCAGGTCGGTGGCGGCTACCTGCATGGCTACGTTGATGGCGTAGTTCAGGGCGGGTGCGCTGCCTATGATGCCGAACCGCTGCTTGACGGATTGTATTTCCTGATTGTTCATTCAGATCTGCTTTCTGTTTACGGTTTGAAGCCCAGACCGGTCCGCCGGTCTGGGCTTCAAACCGTATCTCCTAAACCACTTCGCCCCGTAGCGTGGCCGATGTGCATTCCGTAACCAGCACGTTGACGTATTGCCCTTTCTGCCAGTCGCCACGCGGGAAAACGACCATTTTGTTTTGATCGCTGCGACCGCAAAGTTCATCCTCGGACCGCTTGGATGGCCCCTCGATCAATATCCGCTGCACCTGGCCGATGTGCCGCTGATTGCGCATGGCTGAGTACGCCAGTTGTTTGGCAATGATCTCACTCAGTCGCCGTTTCTTTACGTCTTCGGGGATGTCGTCGGGGTATTTCTTGGCGGCCAGTGTGCCGGGCCGCTCCGAATACGCAAACATATAAGCGTAGTCATACTGCACGAAATCCATCAGTGACAGGGAGTCCTGATGCTCTTCCTCGGTTTCGGAGCAGAAACCCGTAATCATATCGGTCGATATGCCGCAGTCGTCGCCCAGAATCCGGCGGATGCTACGAATCTTGTCTTCGTACCACGGCCGGTCGTAGGTGCGGTTCATCAGCTTCAGCACCCGGCTGTTGCCGCTTTGCGCGGGCAGATGGATGTAGTTGCAGATGTTATCGTACCGCGCCATCGTGTACAGTACGTCGTCGGTAATGTCTTTTGGGTGCGAGGTCGAGAAACGAACCCGCAGGTCGGGATGGATCAGCGCGACGAGTTCGAGGAGCTTGGCAAACGTGACCGTGTCGGCCGTCGGTAATACGGGTTCATCCCGTTCAGCAACAGCCTGTACCGTGTCTTCCGTGCCCCGCCATTTGTACGAATCGACGTTTTGGCCCAGCAGCGTCACCTCACGATACCCCCGATCGAATAAGTCCTGTGCTTCGCGAACGATGGAAAACGGGTCACGGCTGCGTTCGCGGCCACGGGTAAACGGCACGACGCAGAACGAACACATATTGTCGCAACCGCGCATGATCGACACGAACGCGGTAACGCCGTTGGAATTCAGGCGAATCGGGGCAATATCGGCGTACGTCTCTTCGCGGGAGAGGAATACGTTGACGGCTTTCTGACCTGACCCGGCTTCGTCAACCAGTTTCGGAATGTCGCGGTAGGCGTCAGGGCCGGCCACAATATCAACGACTTTCTCTTCTTCCAGTAATTTGGTTTTCAGACGCTCGGCCATGCACCCCAGCATACCGACCAGCAGCGCAGGTTTCTGCCGCTTCAGGCCGACCAGGTGCTTAAGCCGGTTTCTGACTTTTTGCTCTGCGTTTTCGCGAATGGCGCAGGTATTCAGGAAAATCAGGTCGGCATCTTCGGCGGTAGAGGTTGTCGCAAAACCGGCGTTACGCATCACCGACGCGACGATTTCACTGTCCGCGAAGTTCATCTGACACCCGTAACTTTCGATGTACAGGCGTTTCTTGCCAAGCGCTGGTTCGTCGGGAGAGGTCCGGAGCAGGTCAACCTGTTCCTTGTCAGCGGGTTGGAGTATTGTTAGTTCTGAAATCAGTGTCATACGTAAGCGTACCGGCTTCGTCAGCGAGAAAACCGATAGGCAAATTTACGAATATCCACTTGGAACGCTGTCATTTTGGCAGGAAATGCCGCGTTAAAAAATGTGAAGAGGTGTAGCCCAGACCGGCCACCGCGTGGCGGCCACCGCGTGGCGGCCACCGCGTGGGTCCCGGTCTGGAGGCCGTCAGGTCAACGTTCTCAAAGCGGCAGCTTTGTTGGTCGTTGCTGCTTCCTCCAGACGTGGACGTCTGGGTTACGCTCAAAAGGGATACCCGATACCGAAGTTGATGACCAGCGGGTTGGGGCCACGGCTAAGTTGCCGGAGCGAAAACTTAGGAAGAATAAAGCGTTGGTCCTCGACACCCCCGTCAAGTGTGGGAACGTACTGCCGGGCCGGGTCCCACACTTTGATGCCGCCGTCGAGTCGAATGACGAAGAAGGAAAAATCGATGCGCAGTCCCACGCCCGTACCAACGGCGATCTGAGGGAGGAACGTATCGAGCTGAAAGGCGGCACCGGGGCGAGTGGCGTTGTTGGTGCGCAGTGTCCAGACGTTACCGGCATCGATGAAAACCGCGCCGTTTATATCGGCTCCCAGGTGAAACAGTCGGCCGCGTAGCTCAGCGGAGCCTTCCAGTAAAACGTTGCCCGGCTGTTCGAACAGGTAGATGAACTGCCCCGTTTCTGTCTGATCGGGCTGGTTGATGCCGCTGCGGTAGGGGTATGCTGCCCCCGGTCCAAGCCGTCGGGGTAGCCACGCCCGAACGCTGTTGCTACCACCCGCAAAGAACAGTTTTTCGTAGGGCACCGGGCCACCATCGGGTCCGTAGCCATAGGCCAGACCGGTGTTGACCCGAAAAGCCAGCATCGCGCGGTTACGTAGCGGGATGTAGTGCCGAAAATCAACGTTGAAACGCAGGAATTTATAAAATTGCAGATTCGTATTGGTCGTGTCGATCAGGCGGTTCGGCAGGAAATTGAGCGTCGTGCCACCCGATTCTACTACTGTTCGAAGGAAATTGGTCGGTCGGCGCAGGCCACCTGCGGTGGTGCCCGGCGCATTGTTATTGTAGGTGTACGCAAAGCTGAAACTGGAGCTTAGCGACCGTCGAAAACTGAGACCAATAGTACTGCCCAATCGACCCAGCGAGTCGAGTTGCCTTTTGAAAAGAGACCCCAGGTACGTATCAAAATTAGCGTTGATCAGGTTGACATCAGCAATCAGAAAGCTGAACTGCCGGTTAGTTGTCGTCTGCCAGGTATAAGCCATCGTTCCACGCAACAGCGAACGGCGAAAGTCGGGTCGGAACGTGTTGTTGAAACTCAGACTGACCTGTGTACGCGGATTGTACGGATTGAATCGATTACGGATCGGGCCCGGAAACAGGATTTGTGGAAACGTCAGCGACGAGCTGATACCCAGCTCCTGCGACGTATATACCTGTCTCAGATCGCCGGGAGCGGTCAGGAAACCCGTCTGCGCTTCCAGGCCGTAGCGGCCGGTTAGTTCAAACGCTTCAAGACCCCCAAGCAGGTTGCGGGCGCGAAACGACAGGCTACCGAAGCCACCCGGATACCCCTGCGCCTGATACAGGACCGTTACGCCCCCTTCAGCCGTGGCTTCGTACTTGTCGAGCGGGGTGGCCGTAATCAGCGTTTGCAGCCGCCGGTTGGTGGTATCGGTGAAGTTGAGGTTAACGAATTTGAACTGGTTGAGCAGAAACAACTGCCGCTGCGTTTCGCGGTATTTCGTCTGGCTGTACAGATCGCCCGGGCGGAGCAGAATCTTGTTGTCGAGCAGGCGCGACGACAGGTTGCGGCCGTTCAGCAGGTACAGTACGCCGTTGCGCGTGATCGTATCGGGGCGGCTGACGAAGGCGGCAGGCTGCGTTTCGTCGGGGCTGATCCGAACGTCCACGGTACCGATGCGGTAGACCGGGTGAGTGGCTACACCCGGCGGGTTCAGAATGGCAAGCGACACGTCGACGGGGCGGTGGAGCGAATCGGTCGCCAGCCGGTCGGTGGCGCGCCGGATGGTGTCGACGTCGCCAAACTGCACGTACTGCCGGGTAAACGCATAGTAGCCCTGATCCCGCAACTGCGTCTCAATGCGGACCCGCTCGGCTGAGATCGCGTCCAGATCGAAGCGGTTCCCAACTTTAATAGCAGCCCGGTCGAGCGACTGCCGCACCAGTGAATCGACGCGTGGGTCAGCGATGGTATAGGTAACCGTGCGGAGGTAATACCCCGCCCGCTCATTGACGCGGTAGTTGACCCGCACCTGACGGCCCCGCAGGGTGTCGAGCCGGTAGCTGGCCTGGGCGTTAAAAAACCCTTTATCGAACAGGTACCGCTGCATCTTGACGGCGTTGGCCTGGGCATCACGTTCGGTAAAATAGGAGGGGGGTTGCCCCAGATTACGCATCAGCCAGTTACCCTGTTCGGCTTTGATGCGCAGTCGTTTCAGCTGTCGTTCGTAGCGTCGGTTGAGTCGGTGCAGGGCCTGTGGCTCATCGGCCAGTTGCTGGCTTTGCTGCTCGAATTCGTTAGTTTTGGCCTGCAACGCCCGGACGGCGGCTTCGCGATTGTACGTACGCAGCCCCTGCTCGTAGAACCAGAGCCGCGGAGCAATCGGCAGACCTAGTACCCGGCTGTTGGGCTTCTGCGGAATCAGACTCTCCAGCTGACTGGTTTCGATGATTCGGTTGCCGCGTACGTTCTGGGAGGTGAGCAGGTAGCCGCTGCGGGAGCTGCGCGTCGTCAGGCAACCGGTAAGACTCAGCACCAAACCCAGCACGAGCAATCCAGTCCTGACGCGGGCGGACTGCGCTGGGTTTATCTGTGGGCCGGATTGCCGATTCACCATCAAGTAGATATGCTTTCTAAAAATCAACTTAAATACGTTCAGTCGTTACACCAGAAGAAATTCCGGCAACAGTACGGTACTTTTCTGGTCGAAGGGGCCAAGAGCGTGCAGGAAGTGTTGGCCGCTGATTTTACGGTCGAACTGCTACTGGCTACCGAAGGGTTTCACAAAGAAAACAGTCGGCTGACAGACCGCCAACGAACACCCGTCGAAATTGCGACAGTGGCCGACCTCGAACGCGCCGGTACGCTCGAAAGCAACAACGCAGCCATTGCCGTGGTCAGAACGAAAGAGAATGTCCCTTTAGTCGCTGAAGTCGGTGAAATAGCGCTCGTTCTCGACGATATCCGCGATCCGGGGAACCTCGGTACGATCCTCCGCATTGCCGACTGGTACGGTGTTCGCAAAATTCTGTGTTCCGAAACGACCGCCGATGTTTATAATCCCAAGGTCATTTCGGCCAGCAAAGGCTCGTTTACGCGGGTGTCGTGGTGGTACGGCGATATTCAGTCCGTGCTGGAAACCGCAGCCCGTCAGCCTGATTTTGCGGCTTACGGGGCTTTTCTCGATGGCGCCAACGTACATAGCCTGTCGTTTGGGCGGGGTGGCTATCTGGTCATGGGCAACGAATCCAACGGCATCCGGCCGACGGTAGGGCAGTTTGTCACCGAGCGCGTCACCATTCCCCGCTTCGGTGATGCCGAGTCGCTCAATGTGGGTATCGCTACCGCCGTGCTGCTCGACAACTGGCGTCGGGGGTTGAAATAAGTACATTCCGCCCCCTGAAGGGCAAAGCTGTTAAGTGCTGGTCTGTTTACCCCCCAGCCCCCTAAAGGGGGAGCACTTCATTTGCGGAACGCTCCCCCTTCAGGGGGCTGGGGGATAAAGATGACGGATGTAAAACGGTTACATCAAATACCCTTAACCGCTACATAAAGCTGCTCATGGCCGACTCATTGGCCAGTTCGTCGGCGTGTTCTTTGCCCAGATACCGGTCGATGAAGTGGTGGGCAACGTACAGCAGGGGCGTCAGTACGATGGCCGACGTGGCTTTGTAGAGGTAGTTGATGATGCCCACCGCCAGCACCTGCGTCAGCGACCAGTTGCCAAATACGTAAAACGCAATGCCCAGCACGACAAACGAATCGACCAGTTGCGAAACCAGCGTCGAGCCGGTAGCGCGGAGCCAGATTTTCTGGCTACCGGTGATTCGGCGTAGTGAGTGAAACACGTACACGTCGAGAATCTGCCCAATTAGAAAAGCTGTCAGCGAACCGATGATGATGCCCAGCCCCTGCCGGAAGATCATCTGAAAGGCGTTGTTGATGTTGATCGGGTTACCGGCGGTGTCTTTGGCGTTGACGTCGAGCCAGAACTGGGCGGGCGGCAGGTTAGTTACAGCGTAGATGATAAAAAAGCTGTAGGCCACAAACCCCGCCGTCAGGAACGAGATGCGCCGGACGCCCGCCTTTCCAAAATACTCGTTGATAATGTCGGAGGTGATAAACACAAACGGCCAGATCACGGCTCCGGCGGTCAGGTTGAAGTCGAGGGTGAAGCCGCCAAACAGGTGAATCTGTGCGGGGGCGGTACCCAGCAGCGCTTCCGCCGAAAATATTTTGACGCCGATGATCTCGGCAATCAGCGCGTTGGTCAGGAAGACGGCACTCAGAAAGATGTACAGGTTCGTACGCTTGTTGGTAAAGGAAGGGGACATTTTCTAGTTTGTGGTTTGTGGTTCATCCAGCGGTTATCTTGCAATGCGGTAGCCACTACAAACCATAAACGACGAACCACGAACCGTGAACACTATTTCAGTTTATACACGTCCGGATAAGCGGTCTTTTCGTAGCGGGCGGCCAGGGCGGGAATACGCTGAAACAGCTTCCCCACGATCTGTTCCCGGTCGATGATAAACGTAGGCGGGTCGTTGCGAAAATTGTCGAATACGTGTACGACGGCCTGGTAGTTATCCAGGTTTTTCAGGTCGTACTGCGCCAGATCCCAATTGAGGTAAGGGGTAGCCGGTCGGTTATCGCGGTACGCACTCAGGTCTTCGCCTATGACCAGAATTGGCTCGTTGTGAATGGCCGCTGGCAGCGACGTTTTCTGCACCCGCAGGCTGGTTAGTTGCCCCAGTTGTGCCCCCGGAATCAGACTGAGCAAGCCCTGATAAAACAGCAGCAGCATCAGAGCGAAAGCTAGTCCAAAGGCAGTTTCGGCCAGCCAGCTTTTGCGCTGATTCTCAAAATAGAAGACCGCAAAATACGCCATCGGCGGTACGAAACTCAGAAACGACATGGGGGCCAGAAACGGCACCAGCGCCATCGTCAGCACAGCCGTGACAAACCAGAGCATCATAATCTGCTGAATCCGCTGCTGTACGTTGACGTACCGGTTGCGCGTGTCGAACAGGCTCAGAAAACCCAGTATGCCCAGCCCCATCGGGATCAGCAGGGAGAATAACAGGGACTGAAAATCAGACAGATTGTACTGCCGTACCCGAAACACCGATGCCAGTAAGTTCCGGTTGACGTCGTCCAGCCCGTCGCGCATGTAGTAAAACAGCACCATCACGGCAAACGGAAACAGAAAGCCGAAAAACGTGAGCGAATGCTGCCGGAACGTAGCCCCCGTATACAGCAGCAGCGACACCGACGCCCACACGATAAACAGCGCCGAGGGCAGGTAAAACAGGGCCGCCAGACCGAGGTAAAACCCGACTTCAAACACTTCGTCGGTGGCTCCGCGCCGTTCCATCTGCCGGATCAGCGTGCCGAACGCCAGCAGCAGAAACGACGTCGACATCAGCACCGGCGACAGGGTCAGGCAGTCGAACGACAGGTGCAGAAACAGCATGTAGATCAGCCCCGGCCAGAACGAGCGGTCGGAATACACATCGCGGGCGTTGGTGAGGTAATTGAAATAGACGATCTGAAACACCGACACGACCGTTGCCGCCAGGTGAAGGGCTACCGCCGACCGGCCAAACAAACTGTACAGCCCCCAGTAAACCGTTGCCGACAGCGGGCTAAGGCTGTCCCAGACGTCGCGGTACAGGAGATGGCCTGCACTCATCTGCTCACCGACCAGCATCCAGTTCAGTTCGGGAATGAGCAGGGGCATCGGGCGCAGCAGCAGCGGCAACCGAATCAGGACCAGTAACCCTAGCAGAGCCACGTACTGATACGTAAAATAAGAGCGGAAAAAACTGAGCAAAGCAGGCGACGTGTTTGGCCGATACCGATGCCGCCGGACCGACGCTACCAGCGAAATTACGCCCATTTTCGGCAGAACGAAAAAAGGTACGGATATTTGCAGCCGGGTCGAAACCGCAGCGCCATTGTTTAGCGGCAGCGAAGAACGATTTGCCCGACGAACTGTTCATCATCGTACCCGACCTTGCATTATGGAATCGAAACGACAACAGAAAGTAGCCCGTCAGCTACAAAAAGACCTCAGTGAAATTTTTCAGCGCGACGTGCCGCATCTGTTCAACGGCGCGTTTATCACCGTAACCAGCGTACGGGTCTCGCCCGATTTAAGCGTGGCCCGCGTATACCTGAGTTTCCTGGCGACAAAAAACAAGCAACTGCTGCTGGAAAGTATTCAGGAAAAAAGTAAAGTGATCCGGCAGCACCTCGGCGACCGGGTCCGCCATCAGCTTCGGATCGTTCCCGACATCAGCTTCTACATCGATGATACAGTCGAGTATGCCGACAAAATGGATAAACTCTTCGCCGGCCTTGATATTCCCCCCGCCCCGGAGGAGGACGATGAGGATTAAAGAGCGAAAGACTGAAAGAGTGAAAGAGCGAATGATGCGCCAGCCACTCTTTCGCTCTTTCACTCTTTCAGTCTTTCGCTCTTTACTTTATGAACCTCGCCCCCTGGATTGCCCGCCGGTACTTCTTTTCCCGTAAGAAACGCAGCTTCATCAGCTGGCTGTCTATCCTGTCGATGCTCGGTGTGGGCGTTGGGACGATGGCGCTGGTGGTGGTGCTGTCTGTGTTTAACGGCATGGAAGAACTGAACCGGCAGATTTTCAAAACCTTTGAGGCCGACCTGACCGTATCGCCCAAACAGGGTAAGCGCTTTGCGGCCCCGGCTGCGCTGATGGGCAAACTACAGGGCGTGGCGGGCGTTCAGGCCATCACGCGTGTGGCGCAGGATAATGCGCTGGCCCGCTACGTAACGGGGCAAACGGTAGTTCGGCTGAAAGGGGTCGATGATAATTACCTCGAACAAACCGCTCTCGACTCGGCCCTGCTCGAAGGGAAGTTGCTGCTCCGGCGCGATGGCATCAATTACGCGATCGTGGCCGACGGGGTCCGCGCCGACTTAGCGATTTCGCCCGCCGATATTCTGACGCCCCTCGATATTCTCTACCCGCAAAACGGCAAGACGCTCAACGCGCTCAGCCCCGATATTTTCAATGAGCAGCGCCTGACTGTCGCGGGGGTGTTCTTCATCGAATCGCGGTACGACAACTTCGTACTGGCTCCGCTCGATGTAGCCCGCCGTTTGTTCGATTATCAGCCGGACGAGGTGACGACGCTGGAAATTCAGCTGAAGCCGGGTGTCAGCGAAAGCCAGTCAAAACGGGCTTTACAGGCAATCGTGGGCGATCAGCTGGTCGTACAGGACCGCGACGATTTGAACCTGGATTTGTACCGGGCTATTCGGGTCGAAAAGCTGTTCGTCGCCGTTACCCTGGCACTGATTATTCTGGTGGCCAGTATCAACATTTTCTTCTCGCTGTCGATGCTGGTGATCGAAAAGAAAAGCGATATCCAGATCATGTACGCGATGGGGGCAACCAGCCAGCTGATACGTCGGATTTTCCTGACCGAAGGCGCTATCATCGCGCTTAGCGGTGCGTTTGCCGGGCTGGTACTGGGCATTGGCCTGTGTCTGGCGCAGGAGACGTACGGCTTTGTCAGCATGGGCATGACCAGTTCGATCGTCGATGCTTATCCCGTGCGGTTGCAACTGAACGACATTTTACTGACGGGGATACTGGTTATTCTGATGACCGTGCTGACCTCGTGGTTTCCCGCCCAGCGCGCAGCGACACAGGGCCCAGCTAAGTAGATCGGCAGGTGTTTCTCCCCGCGTCCGGGCTGTCGCAGATGCCAACCGGCAGGTTGCTGGCAAGGTACAAATGGATGATACCGCCACTTAACTCTGCCCTAAAAAGAGTTGTTGCAGCGCACCCCATAGCCGCCGTTTCAGGTTTTGGTCGGCTTCAATGGTCGGTAGCGAATCGGCCATCAGAAAGTTAATGCCGAAGAAGCGAACCGGGTGGTAACGATCCATGCCGATGTCGAGCTTGATCCGGCTGAACGGTACGCCAAACGTGATAAAATGTTGAATGTGTTTACCCTCGACCATCGCGGCAAAATCAATGTCTTTGGCCCCGTTCAGGTTTAACAAATCAACCCCGTCGACGTTGAGATTGACTGCTTTCAGGATTTTTTCCAGAAACAGCAAATTGCTGGGGTCCAGTTCTTCGTCGGCCAGCAGCAGTACTTTGTGGTTAAGCTGAGCCGGTCGTGCGCTGGGCTGATCGGGCGAGCGCATAGGTGGCGTGGAGGCACGGGGCGGAGCGGAAGGCAATGCCGTTACCGACTCCGGCGGAGCTATCAGCGTTGCCGTTGGGGGGACGTCTACGGCGGCAGGGCCAGCCGCCAGCCGGTCCAGATCGGCTAACAGGTCCTGTATAGCCGGTTCCGGCTCGTCTTCAACAACCAGCGTTTGCGCTACCAATGCTTGTTCGGCCGGTGTAGTACCCCATGAATCACCGGGGATTCGGAACAGCTGATCGGTTTGGTAAAGCGTCTGGTAAAAAGCGTTGGCGGACATACGGCAAAGATACGGCTTTAGAAACGGATCGACCGTAAACCAGCAGAGCCGAATCTGCTGTCGAACAGACCCGGCTCAGTTCAGGACGGTGGGAGGAGAATCGATGACTAGTCGTCCGCCGTACAAGTAAAGGATAATCGTTCCACCCGTATGTAACTAGAAAAAATTAACGACTACTTAAATCTGAACCGCCTGACGGTAGATAAGTGCTTCCCGGTCGGGGCTGGTTGAAATAAAACTGATCGGCAGATTCAGCGTCTCTTCCAGGTATGAAACATACGCGGCTAATTCGGCAGGCATGTCCTCAAACATACGAGCGGCCGACAGATCGGTTTTCCAGCCGGCAAACGAGCGGTAGACGGGTGTAATATCGGCGTCGATCAGGTCGTACGGCATCTGGTCGGACAGGGTGCCATCGGCAAGTTTGTAGTGCGTACAGACCTGAATCTCGTCGAAACTGTTCAGTACGTCGACTTTCATCATCACCAGTTGCGTCACCCCGTTAATCATAATCGCGTAGCGCAGAGCGGGCAAATCAAGCCAGCCACACCGACGCGGACGGCCGGTTGTGGCCCCAAACTCGCGCCCTTCTTTTCGGATACGTTCGCCGGTTTCGTCGTTCAGTTCAGTCGGAAACGGACCACTGCCAACGCGGGTACAGTACGCTTTGAAAATGCCGAAAACCTCGCCAATCTGCCGGGGGGCTACGCCAAGACCCGTGCAGGCACCGGCTGCCGTTGTGTTCGATGAGGTGACAAATGGGTACGAGCCAAAGTCGAGATCGAGCAGCGACCCCTGTGCCCCTTCGGCCAGAATCTTACGGCCATCGTTCAGTGCTTCGTTGATCGCGTATTCGCTGTCGGTCAGCGGGAATTGCTTCATAAACTCCACAGCCGCGAAGAATTCTTCCTCCGCCTGTGGCAGCACCGACGCGTAGTCGAAATTGTTCTGCTCCAGAATAACCTTGTGAAGCGCCACCAGCTTGCCGTATTTGTCGGCGAACTTAGGCGAGATAACGTCACCCACGCGCAGGCCCTGCCGGGCTACTTTGTCCTGGTAAGTCGGGCCGATGCCCCGTAATGTCGAGCCGATCTTTGATTCACCTTTCGCCTGTTCGTAGGCCGCGTCGAGCAGCCGGTGGGTTGGCACGATGATCGACGCCTTGCGCGAGATCTGAAGATTTTTGGTCAGGGGCAGGTTATATTTTGCCAGGGCGTCGATTTCCTTTTTGAACGTGATTGGATCGAGTACAACGCCGTTGCCGATGATATTCTGAATATCGCTCCGGAAAATACCGGACGGAATCTGGTGCAGTACGTGCTTGATCCCGTCGAATTCCAGGGTGTGCCCCGCGTTGGGACCGCCCTGAAACCGGGCTACGACCTGATATTGTGGCGCCAGTACGTCCACGATTTTCCCTTTTCCTTCGTCGCCCCACTGGAGGCCCAATAAAACATCAATCATGAATTGCAAATTAAAAGATGCCCCTGTCTGGAAGCCTTATTTTATCGTTGAATCGTAAGATGTCAACAGTCACTTTGCCAATGGGCGTCAGCGGTTCGATGAAACCTCCTGCCAACCTGAAATGCTCAGCCCAAATATCGGTTCTAGGATTATAGAAACGAACTATTTCGCGGTTTTCCCAGTCGATAGACGCAATGTCGCTCCCTTTATTGCGATTGCAATCGGGGCAGGCATAGGCCAGATTGGCTGCGTCATTCGAGCCGCGGTGTTTACGGCTTATGATATGATCCACTTCGAAGCCAACGAATGAATCCATATCGTCTGCCAGGCAGTACTCGCAGGTGTAGTTTGCACGTGTCGCCACTAATCTCCGTATCGATGCTGGAACGGGACCACTATTGGTGG
Organism: uncultured Spirosoma sp.; assembly: GCA_964581865.1. Taxonomy (GTDB): domain Bacteria; phylum Bacteroidota; class Bacteroidia; order Cytophagales; family Spirosomataceae; genus Spirosoma. The sequence continues at coordinate 3,571 of CAZOQC010000040.1, read as the reverse complement.
ACATACTGTCGGGCCTTCGCTTTTGCCAGCCGCATGATATGCTCGACCTGCATGAACTTGTCGATCAAGTCAACGTCTTCCGCCGTGGCCGATCCACTCTTTTCTTTTTCCAGGAGCTGATAAAAATGATCATGCTGCTCGTCTGTTGCCCGGAACGACAACACCGTCTCGGGCTTGATGTGCGCTAGCAAAAAGTCAGCTAATTCAGCATACGGATTCATGGTCGAACAATGTCTTGTGTCGTTTCGCCTACTGGTGCTCCTGAATATCCGCCGGGTAATCGACCGTACCCTGCCGGGCGTCGGGATGATCGGCGGAGGCTGGGTGCTGCCGGTTCTCGCAGAAGTCGCGGTTGCAGGAGCCGTAAAAAATCAGCGAGTGGTGCATCACGTTGAACTTCAACAGATCGCCCACCATGTTCTGAATGTTCTGCACGCGCGGGTCGCAAAACTCCATCACTTTGTGGCAATCGGTGCAGATCAGGTGATCGTGTTGCCGGTACCCGTACGACTTCTCGTACTGCGCCAGGTTACGGCCAAACTGATGCTTGGTCACCAGGTCGCAGTCAACCAGCACGTCGAGCGTGTTGTAGACCGTTGCGCGGCTGACCCGGTACTTTTTGTTCTTCATGGAGATGTACAACTCGTCGACATCAAAGTGGTCTTGACGGTGGTAAATCTCCTCCAGGATGGCAAAGCGTTCAGGCGTTTTTCGCAGTCCCTTCCGTTCGAGGTAGGCTGTGAAAATGGTCCGGGCGGCTTCCATATTCGTTTGCTTCGGCGCAGGCATATCCGTTCCGATTGAGTTATTCAGGTACAAAGGTAGGGTTTTCGGTTCGTAGTTCGTGGTTTGTCGTTCGTCGTTCTGCTACCATTGGGAGAACTACAAACTACAAACAACGAACGACAAACTTCCATTACGAGTCGAAGCGGATAACTTCGAAGACGCCCTGTACGCGTTCGAGTTTGCGCATCAGTGTTTCGAGGTGTTCCGTGTCGTGTACGTACAGTCGGATATTCCCCTCGAAAATACCATCTTTCGAGTCAATAGCCACCGATCGCATGTTGATGTGCAGTTCATTGCTGATGACCCGCGTCACGTCGTTGATTAGGCCCACCCGGTCGGTGCCGGTAATGCGGAGCCCCGCCAGAAACGCCAGCTCTTTCTGACTCGTCCACTTCGCCTTGATGATCCGGTTGCCGTGATTCGACATCAGCTCGACAGCGTTGGGGCAGGTGACACGGTGAATCTTGATCCCGTCGTTGATCGTGACAAAGCCGAATACATCGTCGCCTGAAATCGGATTACAGCACTTCGACAGCGTATAATCGATCCGATCCATGTCTTCGCCGATCAGCAGCATATCGGCGTCGGCGCGTTCGCCGTGAATCTTTTTGAGTTCTTTGGTAAACGACTTGCCGTCCTGAATCGCGCTGGTATCGATCTTGTTGGCGCGGTTCTCACGGGCTTCCTTATCGGCCTTGAACTTGCGCAATTCCTGTACATCGACGTGTCCTTTACCCACGCGGTAAAAGAAGTCATCGGTGGTTTTTGAGCCGAAATACGCCCGCATCTGGTTGATGAGTTCATTGTTCATCTCCAGCCGCAGTACCCGCAACTTCTTGGCAACTAGATCGCGCCCGTCGGTGACGTATCGTTTGTTGTCCTCTTTGATGAGGTCTTTGATCTTGGTCTTGGCCTTCGACGTAACCACGAATCGGAGCCAGTCTTCACTGGGTTTCTGCCGGTTCGAGGTGATTACCTCCATCTGATCGCCGTTTTGCAGCACGTAACTCAGCGGCACCAGGGTGTTGTTGACCTTCGCGGCCATGCAGTGCGCGCCGACCTGCGTGTGAATGTCGAACGCGAAGTCGAGGGCTGTAGCCCCCCGTTGCAGCACTTTCAGATCGCCCTTCGGGGTAAACACGAAGACCTCCTCACTGTACAGATTTGAGCGGAAATCGTCGACAAACTCGATAGCCGCTTTCTTATCGCCACTACCCGCCGATTCGATCATGTCGCGCACCTGACTGATCCAGGTTTCGATGCCCGCGCCGGTCTGCGTGTCGTTGCCCTTGTATTTCCAGTGGGCTGCGTACCCTTTCTCGGCGATCTCGTTCATCCGCTCGGTCCGGATCTGTACCTCTACCCACTGCCCTGACTTGCTCATTACCGTCGTGTGCAGCGATTCGTAGCCGTTGGTACGCGGGGTGCTGATCCAGTCTTTCAGCCGGTCGGGGTTCGGTTTGTAGTGGTCGGTGACGATGGAATACGCCCGCCAGCAGGCCGCTTTTTCCTGATCGGCCGGTACGTCCAGAATGATCCGAACGGCAAACAGGTCGTAGATTTCCTCGAACGGCTTCTTCGATTTGCTCAGCTTATTCCAGATCGAGTAAATTGATTTGGGTCGCCCTTTGACGATGTATTTAATGTCTGTCTCGGCCAGATCGCGGTCGATGGGTTCGATGAATCGGCTGATGAACCGGTCGCGGGCCAGCTTGGTTTCGCGCAGTTTCTTAGCCAGATCCTTATAAGCTTCCGGCTCGACGTGCTTCAGATACAAATCTTCCAGCTCCGACTTGATGGCGTACAAACCCAGCCGATGCGCGAGGGGGGCGTAGATGTAGATGGTTTCCGACGCAATCTTCAGCTGCTTGTCGCGGGGCATCGAATCCAGCGTCCGCATGTTGTGGAGCCGGTCGGCAAGTTTGATCAGGATCACCCGTACGTCGTCGGAGAGCGTTAGCAGCATCTTCCGAAAATTCTCGGCCTGCTGCGACGTACCGTAGTCAAAGTAGCCTGAAATCTTGGTTAGTCCGTCGATGATCCGGGCTACTTTGGGGCCGAAACTCCGGTCGATGTCGGCAATCGTCGTTTCGGTGTCTTCGACCACATCGTGCAACAGGGCCGCTACGATGCTTGTGGGGCCTAGACCAATCTCTTCTACGGCGATCTGCGCAACGGCAATAGGATGATAAATGTACGGTTCTCCTGACCGCCGACGCATATTTTTGTGGGCCTCGGCCGACGTGTTGAACGCCTTCTTAATCAGCTTGGCATCATCGCCTTTAAGCATTGGCTTGGCCGCCCGTAACAACCGGCGATACCGTTTTAAAATCTCCTGTCGCTCCAGTTCCAGGTCGATAACGGGCTCGGCAGCGGGAGCCGGACGCCGTTCGGTTGTATTCATCATCATCGGTTAAATTTTCGGGTAAGTCAGTCCCGGTGGTTGTACTCGTTCTACCAAGATAACAATTAAATAACAGGAAACTGAGCCGTTTTTAGTAAAAAATGTAATCTGAGTAGCTTGTATTTGGAGGGTAATTTTTTTTGACTACTTTTGCACCCTCAAACGGGGCGAAGTTGTACAGTCGTAAAGGTGTACAGTTGCCAAGTTGTACGATTATAAAGTTGCCATCCGGCGTAAGCTAGGGCGCGCAAGTCAACTCTACAACTGGTCAACTACAAAACTTTATAACTCTATACCTTCCGAATCGCGGGCGTGGCGAAATTGGTAGACGTGCCAGACTTAGGATCTGGTGCCGCAAGGCATGGGGGTTCGAGTCCCTCC
>CAZOQC010000039.1:0-20601 GCA_964581865.1 uncultured Spirosoma sp. | reverse complement strand
GGCTTGTTTATTAATCAGTTTTTCTTTGCCGATCAACGCAATTAAGCCACTACCAGAATTTGAAAGACCTGTTTTTTGAAGGACGCGAAATTTTGGGTGCCGCCTGCACAGCAGAGAAATACCCGAAAACGGCCCTCCTTCTAAAAGGTGTTATGCGGGATATGCGGGTGATGGAGTTTACCATCAAATATCACGTTATCCGCCCTCGCCCCTACCATCTGGAAGCAGAGCTGAAGCCGTTGACCCGGATCGGCTCTCCATCCTTTGCCAGTGGGCACACCTTATGGGCTTTTATCCAGGCATACACCTGGAGTGAATTGCTACCACAACACCGGGCCGAATTTCTCAAACTCGCCGAAGAGATTCGGCGTTCGCGCGAGATCATGGGAATTCACTATCCCAGCGATAACGAAGTCGCCCGCCAGGTGACGCATCGAATGCTGACATACTATTTCCAGAATCCAGCCTTTCAACGGGACCTGGAAGCGGCAAAAGCTGAATGGACAAAATGAAGTCAAGAATAACCCGTAAAATGGTTGCTATATTCGTTTGCTGAGCGACTGCCGTTGTGTTGTTATTTTGCGACATTAAGTGTCTAAGAACGAATCGAACAATTTTATGATCTTACTAAAGTCCGTCATAGTTTTTATCCTGGCTGGGATATGCGAGATTGGGGGTGGCTACTTAATTTGGCAGTGGATGAAGGAAGGTAAACCGCTTTGGTATGGCATTATTGGCGGTATCATTCTAGTGGGCTATGGCATCGTGGCCACCTTCCAGCCCGCCGGATTTGGCCGCGTTTACGCAACATATGGCGGATTTTTCATTGTCATGGCTCTGTTATGGGCCTGGAAGGTAGATGGTTTTCGACCAGACAAATACGATATGATTGGCGCACTCATTGCGCTGATTGGTGTATGCATCATCTATTACGCACCCAGGAATTAAACAGAACGACCTATCGAGCAGTGCGCTTGTCGAGTTTGTCTAACTCCATCACCAGATAAACCATTTCTTTGGTTTCGGCAGAATCCCCCATTTCCAGAGAAATCGGGCCTTCTTCGGGCTGAAAAGTTAGATGAAATACCAACCAAGGGCAGCACAACCGCTCGAATTTGATAAATTCGGTCAGATCGCTAACGATGGCATTATCTGACTTCTCAAATACCAGTTCGTAGCTGGCCGGATGCTCCACGGCGCGCGACACCTTTTTAAAAAGTGTCTGGTGCAATTCATTCATTCGCTTGATCTGGTCTTTATCCGTGAGCTTGCAGGCCAGGGCGATTTTCGTTTTCAAAACGGTTTCGGTTTCCATTGTTTTTGTTGATTTTGTCTGAGCCATGCCCGACAGCACAAGCAGCCAGGCGAACCCGGTAAGTAGGAGTGATTTCATGATTTTTCTGGTAAATTTAAACGGTGGAGTATAGTCCACTGTCAAGCATTTCACCCATAAATAGTTATGCTCATCGGCATCATTGCCCAGGAATCGGGCTTTTCGCGGGATACAATCCGGTATTATGAAAAAATCGGTCTGTTGCGCCTGTCTAAAAAGGCCAGGCGAGAAAATAATTATAAGGAATATTCACCCGCCATTCTATCACGACTCCGGGCAATCAAGGAATTAAAGAAAATTGGCTACACACTGACAGAAATTCAGCAGGTCATTGGCTCTTACGAAACCGGCGGGCTGGACTGCATCGCAGGCAAAGACCTAGTGCTGGAAAAAGTGCGGCTAATCGAGGAACAAATCATTCAATTGCAGGCTCTCAAGAAGCAATTGTTGGATGCAGTTGCCGATTGTCCAGCCCATTGCAGAATTACTGCTATTCTGGATGAAACCTTAGCCGACATCGGAAAAACGGTGAATGCTACAGGGCTACAAAGTCACTAGTAAAACGCTTTAAGCAGTGACCGTCACACTAAAATCTGTGATTAAATGCCCAAATTGTGGCCACCAAGCAGCGGAGATCATGCCGACCGATGCTTGTATCTATTTTTATGAATGCACCTCCTGCCAGACCCTTTTAAAGCCGCTGGCGGAGGATTGCTGCGTGTTCTGCTCCTATGGTTCAGCGAAGTGCCCCCCGATACAGGAGCAAAAGAATTGTTGCGGTTAATGGCGTACAAAACCCGCTCTCACAGGTTCGTATCATGCATTTGTTCACATGCGTACGTTGGATTACCTTAAAACAAAATATATGCAAATCTCTTAAAACGCTCTCATCGTGAGAAGAATAGGTATCACCGAATGGATAGCCGCCAGCGCGATCCATAAAAGCCTTTGCCAATCTTTATAATGGCAAAGGCTTTTGTAAAACGGCTTTCTCCTTGGGGGCGTCCCGGTGGATTATACCTGGGGGCGATCCCAGAAAGCGGGCGGTTCTACGCCCAGGGTGCGGAGGTAGACATACGCCTGACCCCGGTGATGAATTTCATTATCGATCAGGTAGAATAGAAACCAGTAGATTGGTCCTTCATACTGACCAAAAGCCTTGTCCACTTCTTGGAAACGAGCAGGTGGAATCTGCGGCCAATGGGCGTTAATCGTCTGGGTCACTCGATCCCACTGCGCCAGTACCTGCTGCTTCGTCGTGGCTTTGGGAGCTGCCTCCGCCCCCTCCCCAAAGGAAGGCCACTGGCCCGAAATAACGCCCTGCATGCTCTGGTCGGCCATTTGTAGTACTTCATAAATCAGCGCCGAGCAAGGTCGCATGCCGCCCAGGGTATACGAAAAGAAGTGCTCATCGGGGTAGGCTTCGATCAACCGGCGGGTGAGTCCCCGGTGTCCCTGCCAATGGGCAAGAAGTTGCTCGGGTGAAAGAACGATCTGATCCATTGTTTGGCTAAGCTGCGCTGTGTTTTCCATGGCTTACTATTGGTTGAAGTTGTCGATTGATTGACCACACAAAGAAAAGCCAGAGCAGTGACAGCGGTATGTCAGTAGTGAACCCAGTCGACAGTAAATAGCACAGGCCACGGAAAAGACGTTACAGACTTATTCAGGAAGCAATTATGAATTGTATTTTACCATTATAGTGACTTAAAGTTAGTGATTTTATGCGGCTTCACTATTTTGTACTTTTCATAGTGATCGCTCAGAAAAGGCAACCCTTCTTTTTCGGCACTACGCCCTCCTCTACGCTCCTGGTCCCTGATTACCATGGGGCTGCTTAACTCGCTCTACGCCCTCGGTCAGGTTAAGCAGGATACGACGAGCTACATTCAGACGCTCGACATCCGAACTGGCAAGATCGACACGGTGCTGGCCGTCAAGGACCACTTTGAAGCCCCCAACTGGCACCCTGACAATTACCTGGTACTCAACAGCCGGGGCAAAATGTATACGCTGAACCTGGCGTCAAAGAAAGTGAATCCCATCAATACCGGAACCATCACCCAGTGCAACAACGACCACGGCATTTCGCCCGATAAAAAGTGGCTCGTCGTCAGTCATAACGACAAGGCCGACCCCTCTACCAAACCCTATAAGTCAGCCATTTTTCTGCTGCCCATCACGGGCGGGCAACCCAGAAAAGTAACCACGGAGGTGCCCTCGTTCTGGCACGGCTGGACGCCCGACGGCAAGACGCTGGCTTACTGCGCCGAGCGCAACGGCAACTTCGACATCTACACCATCGGCGTCGACGGGGGCACCGAAAAACGACTCACCAGCACCGAGGGCCTCGACGACGGCCCTGACTACTCGCCCGACGGTAGGTACATTTATTTCAACTCCTACCGCACCGGCCACATGCAGATCTGGCGCATGGGGGCCGACGGTTCCAACCCCGAACAGCTCACTACTGACGACAACTCGAACTGGTTTGCCCACCCTTCGCCTGACAACAACTGGATCGTTTACATCGCCTACACCTCCGACGAAAAGCAGGCCCACCTGTTCGGCAAAAACGTCAAGCTGCGGCTGATGAACCCCAAGACCAAAGCGATCAAAGACCTGACGCCCGTCTTCTACGGCGGGCAGGGCACCATCAACGTACCCTCGTGGAGTCCCGACAGCCAGAAAATTGCCTTTGTCAGCTATCAGGTCAAGTAAATTAACACCTATCCTTTTATCGACCATGAAAAACCACAACGCATCGTCCAGAAGACGGTTTTTGCAGCAGATCGGCGCGACCAGTCTGATAGCCGCTTCCGCCCCCCTGTCGTCGCTGGCCGCGCAGGCTAAAGCCGAAGAACGCATTCTGCATTATGAACGGCCGGTGTCGCCTAACGACACCATCCGGCTGGGCCTCATCGGCTACGGGGTACAGGGCCATTTCGACTCCGGCACAGCCCTCAAGGTGCCGGGCGTTGAGTTGGCGGGGGTCTGTGATCTGTACACGGGCCGGATCGAAAACGCCAAAGAAACCTTCGGCAGCGGGGTCTACACCACCCGCAATTACAAGGAACTGCTGGCTCGCAAAGACATCGACGCGGTGATCATCGCCACCCACGACGTCTGGCACGCCCGCATCGCGCAGGACGCCCTGGCGGCTGGCAAGCACGTGTACTGTGAAAAGCCGATGGTTTACAAAATCAGCGAAGGATACCCCGTCATCGCAGCGGCTAAAAAAGCGGGAAAAGTGTTTCAGGTGGGGAGCCAACGAGTAAGTAGCCTCGGCTACGCCAAAGCTAAAGAACTGCTGGCGGCGGGTGAAATCGGCAAGCTCAACATGGTCAACGCTGTTTACGACCGGCAGAGCTCCATTGGGGCATGGGAGTATACGATTCCCACCGACGCCGACGCGCAGACCACCGACTGGGACAAGTTTATCGCCGTGACGGCCAAGATGCCCTTCGACGCCAAGAAGTTCTTCTGGTGGCGGGCTTTTAAGGAAGTGGGTACGGGCGTGGCGGGCGATCTGTTTATCCACCTGCTAAGTGGCACCCACTTCATAACTAACTCGAAAGGGCCCAAGAGCATCTACAGCACCGGGCAGTTCAGCTATTGGAAAGACGGGCGCAACCTACCCGACGTCATGTCGGGGGTGATGCAGTACCCCGACAGCCCCGAACACGCAGCCTTTCAGTTGACCTTGCAGGTGAACTTTATCAGCGGCACGGGCGGACAGGAAGTGATCCGGCTGGTGGGCTCGGAAGGTACCATCGACGTGGTCGGCAATGATATCATCGTCAAACACAGCCGGCTGCCCGAAGCACCCGGTTTTGGCGGTTACGATTCGTTGTTCACCTTCTCCAAACAGATGCAGGATCAGATGCAGCAGGCCTACGACGCCAAATGGACGCCCGATCAGCGTAAGCGCAACAGCAAGGCCGACATCGTGTTCAAAGCCCCGGAGGGCTACAGCGACCACCTGGACCATTTCACCAATTTCTTCGACGCCATCCGCACGGGTAAGCCCGTGGTGGAAGATGCGACCTTTGGCTTCCGGGCCGCTGCGCCCGCGCTGGCCTGCAACAGCAGTTACCTGAGCAAGAAGATCGTCAACTGGGACCCTGTGGGCATGAAACTATTGGCTTGATCGACCATCCTGGACCTGTTTTTATTAACTCTACCGAATGCCGTTTTCCATGCGTAAATACATACTGCTTATTGGCCTGACCCTTACGCTTCTGAGCGTAAGGGGTCAGGCCATCAACGATTCGTTATCCATCCGGGCGGTGCTCGACAGAGAAGCCGCGACCTGGCGTTCAGGCGACGTAAAAGGCCATGCCGACTGCTGGCAGGTGCGACCCTACAGCCGGATTCTGGTGTCGCTGGCCGATGGCCGGTCGCTGGACGTAGCGCCGTCGCTGATGATCAATCCCCCGGCGACGATGACCGGCGGAGGTGGTTCGGCCAAACTCACCAACGTCAAAATGAGCATCCACGGTAGCAGTGCCTGGGTGAGCCACGACGAGGAATCGATCACCAAAGCAGGCGTATCGACGTTTTCGCGCGAAATCCGAATGCTGGAGAAAGTAAACGGGCAGTGGAAGCTGGTGGGTCAGTCGACGCACATGTATAAACCGGAGTAAGTCGACCGAACAGGGTATGTTGACGCAACAGGCTGAACGTGGAGGACTGGCGTTTTTTGTGGCTAGGTTACGGCTATTTCTTAAGCTAGTTTATTGGTGGAACATCGGTGGACGGCCATTTTTGTCGTACTCAACATAGGCTTCCCCATGAAAGCTGTCGTTATACATCGTCCCGGCCCGCCCGAGGTGCTCCAACTGGAAGAACGGCCCGTGCCGCTGCCCGGCAACGGGCAGGTGCTGGTCCGGGTGCGGGCCTTCGGGCTAAACCGCTCAGAGCTGATGACCCGCAAAGGTTACTCGCCCGGCGTCCAGTTTCCGCGTATACTGGGTATTGAATGCGTGGGTGAGGTAGAAAACGACCCTTCGGGCGAACTGGCTGCCGGGCAGCAGGTCATGGCCCTGATGGGCGGCATGGGACGGGCCTTCGACGGGAGCTACGCCGAGTACACGGTACTGCCTAAGTCGCAGCTACACTCCTTCACCAGCACGCTGCCCTACGATGTGCTGGGAGCCATTCCTGAAATGTTTCAGACGGCCTACGGCTCCCTCTACCCTGCCCTGGATTGCCAGCCGGGCGAAACGCTGCTGATTCGCGGGGGTAGCTCTTCGGTCGGCATGCTGGCAACCCAACTGGCGCAGGCGGCAGACCTGACGGTGCTGGCCACGACCCGCAATCGGCAAAAAGCGGGGGCACTACTGGCCAACGGAGCCACCCACGTACTGATCGACAACGGGAGCGTGGACAAGGCCGTGCGCGCCCTCTATCCGGGTGGTGTCGACAAGGTGCTCGAACTGGTCGGCACCACGACGCTGGCCGATTCACTGCATTGCCTACGACCTGGTGGAACCGGCTGCATGAGCGGGATGCTGGCCGAACACTGGTCAATTGCCAACTTCGCGCCGATGGAGTTCATCCCTGCCACGGTGCGGTTGACGACCTACGACAGCGGACAGATCACCAGCCCCACGGCCGTGTTCGAGAACTTTATCCGGCAGGTCGAATCAGGGTTGGTCAAACTCGCCGTCAGCCGGACGTTTTCACTGAATCAGATCGTAGCGGCCCATCAGGTCATGGAGGATAATCAGGCCACCGGTAAACTGGTCGTCCTGCCATAGGCTGGTTAGTCGCTTACCTATAATTTTTTACGTTGTGTCACCCAGTAGTAAGTCAATGAAACGTACGATGTATGCCCTGTTGGGCGGATTGTTGCTGAGCACTGCCGGCAGTTACGCCCAGGTTATCAAACTGGAGAAAGCCCGGCTGACACCCCATCAGGTAGCGATGTCGTTCGAGCGGGTGCAGGGCCGGGAAGCCCTGCGGGTGGTGAAAGATTCCACCGTAAAAGCTGTCGATGAACCCACGTTCGTCCGCATCAAGGATCTGCCATTCAGCAACGGTACTATTGAGGTCAAGGTGTTGAGCCGCCTGCTCAAGAGCGCCCCGCCCTCAGCGCGGGGCTTTATCGGCGTGGCTTTCCGCATCAACGACGACAACACCCGCTACGAAAGCATCTACATCCGCCCCACCAATGGGCGGGCCGAGGATCAGGTTCGGCGTAACCACTCGATTCAGTACTACGCCTACCCCAATCATAAATTCGACCAGTTGCGCAAGGAATCACCGGAGAAGTACGAATCGTACGCGGACATGACGCTGAATAAGTGGATTACGCTGAAAATTGTGGTGCAGGGTCAGGAAGCCCGGCTGTATTTGAATGACACCAAACAGCCTTCGCTGGTGGTGAAGGATATGAAGTACGGGGCTACCGGGTCTGGGGCAATTGCCCTGTGGGTCGAGATGGGCACCGAAGGCTACTTTGCGGACCTGAAGGTCACACCTAACTGATTGCTTTTTTACCACGCTAAACTCAACCAACCGCCTGATGAACCTCCGCCAACAAATTACTCCGCTACCGGCCGGGCTCTGGCGCAGTCTGCTGGCAGCCCTGCTGAGCGTACCCACCTGCCTGTTTGCCCAGTCGACCGTAACGCTCATTCTGGTTGACCTTCAGCAGCAGGGAAAGTTAGCGGCCGTTAATCGGGACGTGTCCGTCGGTCAGCAGGGCGGCCAACGGTTCCTCAAAATCGAAAAGCGGCTACGTCCCGGACAGGTTCCGGGCAAAGACGAGCGGGTTTGTGGATCGATAGCCAGCAACAGGTCGAAAAAGTGCGTACTGATCAGCTTGCTGTCACAACCTTCATACCTGATACTATATGGTGCAAGACATTGATTGATGCGGGCATCGTACTGCCGACGGTGCATGCCGCCCCCCTGATGATCCAGAAAATGAAGGAGCAGCCAATACTCGAACGACTGATTGGAATAGGCCACGCGATCCTTCCCGAACAGGCGTTGAGCCAAGTCTACGGCCTCGTTAAAATCGTCAACTGGAAAGTCATCTTTGTCAAACACGCATCAGACCTGATCGTAGTCATTGCCCTTCCGTGCCTCTTCATCACGAATTTGCTCCGCCCAGCGAACCAATGACACCGTATTATAGCCCGTTCCTACGGCCTTAACCTGTACGGTCGGTACCCTGAACTGATCGAAGTAGCTCACCTCCGTGTTGACCCCTTCCGTAACGATCAATAGCCGAATGAACTCCGTTTCACTGGGTTCTGCGCGACTCATGGACCGGGCAGCAGCCCGTTTAGCCCGTTTTCCATCACGCTCCTGATGCTCGCGGATAGCTTTCATTCGACTACCGGCCATCGATTTGGGTATCTTCCATACTGGTCTGCAATGTATGGCTTACCATCTGTTCATAATCGCTTAGGTAGGGAATGGCTCCGAACCGACCTTGCAGGTACTTCTCGCGATAATCATCTCCCTTGCGAACTGTATCCGTCTTAAAGTCCGACAGTGCGTAAAGCGAGGACGCGCCGTACCGGTCTTTTCTGACAAACCAGATCTGATCGCGTCGGAATATGGGTTTGGCCTCGCCACTTGCCCCCAACAGGTTACTGTCGTGCGTATTGAAAATTATTTGAGCGTTGTGCGGGTTGGTCTCGGGCGAGTGAAAAAGCCCGACAAGCTTACGAACTAGGTCGGGATGCAGCTTCGATTCCAGTTCGTCTACACCAGCGTATCGCCCTGTTGCAGTGTTTTCAGAATGGGGCCAGACAGGGCAAAATACTTCTGTGTTCCTGATGATTCATCTTCGATGTCAAATTCCACTGTCCCCAGCGGGTTCCCATCGCTGTAGTAACGTCGGTGCACCGTTTTGGTACCACCGTAGGAGCCTTTGATGAGACAATCATTTTAACAGAGGGCCTTTAGTTGAGTGGGGCGGACTCATAGGGGAAGCAACATAGAGTTAGCCTAAGAAATAGGCAGACATCAATCCTGGATTTCCTACCACAATGAGCGCTTGCTAATCATAGCTAGGCATCAAATTATGCATCGGTAAATGCATCTTGTACAAGAAAGTGAATAGGTGAGCAATCTTTTCTGTGGCTACTTTGCTTTGCAAGGTACTAGGTATTTATATTTGCTCTCTCATTCTCCTTAATTACCCATGCACCTCCTTTTTTCGACTTTGCGTCTCATTCTTGTTCACGCACTGGCTCTCCTGAGTCTATGCCTGCCCCTATCTGGTAGTGCGCAAACTACCCCAACGGCTAAAGTTCAAGTTATGGTCGTTGGCTCCGACCACCTCAACCAACTGTATAATAAACAACCCGCGTCGGATGTCTTCACTCCCAAAAAACAAGACGAGCTGGCTCAGGTGCGAGCGCAACTCGCCCGGTTTCGGCCCGAGGTGATCTTGGTCGAGGCCGAGCCCAGCGAGCAGGCACAGATTGATAGCCTGTATGCTTTGTACCAAAAAGGACTCCTGTCACTAGATCGCTTACCAACCGGTCGCAGCGAGCGTTACCAAATAGGCTTCGCTTTGGCTAAGCAACTGCAGCTACCCAGCCCCAAGGCGGTAGATTACTTCGCTGCCACCTCCCAATCCCTGTTGAGCACCGGCACCAACATTGAGGCCTACCAGCAAGACTTGAAGCTACTGCAGACTACAGCACGCCCGTTGCGAACCTTAGTGCAGCGTGATAGCCTTTCTCTCTACGATTACTTGGCGTTGGCTAACCAACCCGCCATGATTGCCTTGGTACACCGCGTACAGTTCAACACCCCGGCGTTAGTAATGAACGGTACGTTTGCAGCGGGTGGGACAAATTCGGTGGATTTGGGCAAAGTGGATACCGAATACATTGGGGCCCATTTTATTACGCTGTTCTACAACCGAAACCTCAAAATCTACTCCAACATGCTCCGGGCGCAGCAGCAAAGTCAGGCGCAGCGGGTGTTAGCCGTGTACGGCGTGGCTCACGTGGGGGTACTTGAGGAGCTCTTCGAGGCAAATCCTGCCTATCAACTCGTGCATGCCGCTACGTATTTGAAAACCAAAAAAACGGGGCTACTCCATCTAGCTGATAAGCGCTAACGAGTAGAGCGAATTGTGAGACAGTGACTTTTTAATATCTGTCCAACGCCATCGGTAGCATACGGAGCCTTCAGCCGTTTTTCCTAAATGAGACCCGTAGTTGGGTGGCTACGGGTCTCATTGGTTATACCTCACTTGAACTTAAGATTCTGCACCCGCACGGCGTTCAGAATGGCCAGCATCGCTACGCCCACGTCGGCGAAGACGGCCTCCCACATCGTGGCTAATCCGCCCGCACCCAGCACCAGCACAATGGCTTTAACCACCATCGACAGGGTGATATTCTGCCAGACAATTCGGCGGGTGGCCCGGCCAATATCAATAGCGGTGGCGATTTTGGATGGTTCGTCGTTCTGAATAATGACGTCGGCAGTCTCGATAGTAGCATCCGACCCTAAGCCGCCCATCGCTATGCCCACGTCGGCCAAGGCGACCACCGGCGCGTCGTTCACGCCATCGCCGACGAAAGCTAGTTTTGCTTTTGGGTTGCCCGCCAACTCGGCTTTGAGCCGCTCGACCTGCGCTACTTTGTCTTCGGGCAGCAGATCGCCGTGCCACTCGTCAACGCCCACCTGTTTGGCGACGATCTCAACTACCGCTGACTTGTCGCCCGACAGCATCACGGTACGGATACCATCGGCCTTCAGGCGTTTGACCGCGTCGGCGGCATCAGGTTTGATCTCGTCGGCGATGGTGAAGTAGCCCGCAAACTGTCCGTCGATGGCCGTCATGACGATAGTGAACGAAATTTGGGTCAGGCTCTCATCGAACGATACACTGAACTTACGGAGTAGTTTGGCGTTGCCGGCCAGCATTTCCCTCCCGTCTACTATCCCTTTCAGTCCATGCCCGGCAATTTCCTCGACGTTGTCGACCGTGATCGACTCGTAGCCCGTACCTGCATACTCGATGATGGCCGTAGCCACCGGGTGCGTGGATTTGCTTTCCAGCGCGGCCGTGAGTCGGGCCAGTCCCTTCGCGTCGATGCTTACCGGTTTCACCTCCTGCACCTTGAACACGCCTTTAGTCAACGTACCGGTTTTATCCATGACGACCGTTTTAACCTGCGTCATCAAATCCAGAAACACGGAGCCTTTAAACAGAATACCCTGCTTTGATCCGGCCCCAATGCCGCCGAAGTAGCCCAACGGAATGGAGATCACCAGCGCACACGGACAACCGATTACCAGAAAGACCAATCCCCGATATAACCAGTCAGCAAATTTGTAATCAGCCACAAAGAAGTATGGCACCACGGTAATCAGTACCGCCAGCAGACAGATGATTGGCGTGTATATTTTGGCGAAACGGGCAATGAACTCCTGAGTCTGTGCTTTCCGGCCCGTAGCCTGTTGCACTAATTTGAGAATACGCGACAGTTTGGAATCTTGATAGGGCGTGGTAACATCCATCTCCACCAGCGACTGCCGGTTAATCATGCCCGCCAGCACCGCTTCCCCTTTTTCAATCGTGCGGGGGACGCTTTCGCCCGTCAGAGCCGCCGTATCGAACGTACCTGACGAAGAACGCATGGTGCCATCCAGCCCTACTTTTTCGCCAGGTTTGATCTGAACAACGTCACCAACGGCCACTGTAACCGCTTTAACGGTCTGCGCCTGTCCGTTTTTGAGTATAGTTACCTCGTCGGGGCGAACATCAAGCAGGGCTTTGATACTTCGACGTGCCCGGAGTACGGCAGCATCCTGAAACAATTCGCCAATGGTGTAAAACAGCATCACGGCCACGCCTTCGGGGTATTCGCGGATACCAAATGCGCCGAGGGTAGCCACGCCCATCAGGAAAAATTCGGTGAATACATCACCACGAAGTATACTGCTCAAAGCCCGGCGCAGCACCGGCCAGCCAACGGGCAGGTAAGCCACCACGTACCAGATAAGCCGGATAGGGTCTTTAAACCAGCTTAGTTTGACATAATCCAGCGTAATGCCACCCAGCAACAGCACTAAGCTGATGGCGGCAGGTATGTAGGTGCGCCAGGCCTGGTCAGGGCCTTCTTTACTGGCCGCTGCTGCGGGTGTGGTGCCTGCTTCAATCAGTTCGACATCATCACCGTCGTTATGGTCGTGACCTTCATGGTCGTGATCGTGTGCCATAGATAATTTTAGAGTTCAATGAAAAAAGTGAAAATGCCCAAGGCAATCAGAATGCCGCCGGTAATACGTTTCTCGTTATGGTCGAGCCAGTGCCAATTAACGCGGGCCAACCCCCGGTACGAGAGGGCCGTTAATCCAACCATGCAGGCAATGGTGACGACGGTATAGGTCAGGGCCAGTGTGCTGATGGCGGTCCAGCCAAGCGTACCCGCCGTAAAAAAGAACGTCTCGATCTCCAGGCAGGGCGAGAACAGCATGGCCACCGACAAGGTCGTGATGATGGTTGCTTTCGAGCGACCCACCAGCCCTTTAGGTACGTGTTCATGGGCAGAGTTAGCATCGTGCATGGCAAAGTAGATCAGGCCCATAAACACCAGCAGCAGCGAGGCAATCAGCCGGGTTTGGGCTTCGAGCCGTTCGGAAACCTCTACACCGATAGCCCCGATGACGATGCCCAGCACCACCGTACTGAGTGTATGGAAGAATCCGCTTAGCGCCACCACCCCCAGCGTTTCACGCTGTGACCAGCCCTCGGCGCGGCCAATCAGCACCACCGGCAACCAGTGATTAGGAATGGCCGCGTGAATAGATCCCAGTAAAATGCTGCCAATCAGTAAGTTCCAGAGCATCTAGTTTCGTTGTTTTGCTTTTAACGCACAATACAGATAAGAATCTACTTATCAGGAAATCATTCCCAGAATTAGAAACAACAAAAAACCACCGAAGAACATGGCCGTCAGCCAGGGTTTTTCTTCCGCTTCGTGGGCTTCTACCAGCAGTTCTTCGGTCACTAAAAACAGCAGGGCGGCCAGCCCAAAAGATAACACAAGGTCTAAACCCGTTTCGGGCAGGTTGTGCAACAGGGTGGCTCCAGCCAGCGCACTGCCAAAGAAAATTGCCGACAACCCGGCCAGCAAACTCATAATTCGGGCGCGGGATAGCCCCCTTTCCTGCAAAGAGGTGGCGGTAGCCAGCCCCAGCGAGAGGACTTCCACGGCCAAAGCGACCGCCAGTAATACTCCTTCTTTGGCCCCAGCCGCAAAGCCAATCCCTAACAGCAGCCCGTCGATAAACAGATCGACCCCAACAGCCAGCAGAAACGCCGTTGGTAAGCGGGACGCCGTAACAACATCTCCTCGTTCTGGATTTTCCGGAGTTGCGGTCAGGTAGCGGATCAACAGCATCAGTCCGATTCCCAGCGCGAACCCTACGGTGGTCAGGGCCGGGCTGTGCAGACGGACTACGCCGGGCAGAATCTCAACCGCTACGACCGAGAATACCACGCCGGCCGCAAAATGCAGAATGGCCGAACGAGCCTGAACGCCGAAGCGGATAAACAGGGCCAGCAGCCCCCCGCCCATCAGGGCCAGGGTTGGTAGCATCGCGTAGGTAATGATCTGTTGAAACAGAGGAGTCATAGCAAAACCAAATAAGGGTTTATCTCAGTCTGGATTTAACGTGTAGTACACCCGAATTGAAAAATCAACCGCTTCCCCGTGGGTTTCGATGCCGATGGGCGGGCTTTACCATACCGCAAACGTGCTTTCAATCCGGGCTTCGTCAGGTTTCTCCGGAACGCATAGGCATACACCTCCTCACTCCACAGCACTAAACCCGCTTCATCAGCAATGGAGAGCGACAGAACCGGGTAGTGGGCAAACGTCAGCTCGTTTTCCGATATCAGGCGATTCAGCCGCACGCTGCGACTATAATCGCGGGCGTGCAGGTGGACTTTGTTACCCGTTGGCGTTAGCAATACGGAGTCGATTCGTTCCATGCGATTAGTGTCCATGTTCGCCCCCTTCTTCGCTCCCGGCGCTGGCCGAGAGAATATCATACGCACCCGCCAGCACGACCTGTACATCGGCTGCTACGCCGGTGGGCAGGGTTACGGCTCGGTACCCATTCTGGGCCGCGCCCGCCCGTACCGGTACGGGCCTAAACCGGTAGTGGATCGTCCCCTCGTGGTCTTCTGTCCCGGCAAACATAAAAATCTGACTGCTGTTGCCCGACTGAACCACCGCCGGTTCGGGCAGGGCCGGTTCGGTAGCCGCCCCCGTTTCGATCACGGCCTTCACAAACGTGCCGGGCCGCAGCGCGCCGGAAGCCGGGTTGTCTAAACTCGCATAGACCTTCACCGTCCGGTCCGTATTCACTTCGCGGTTGATGAGTTTGATCCGTCCGGTGCGTTCGCCCGATACGCCTACGACTGACAACCTGAGCCGCTGACCAATCTGCATTCGGGCTAAATCACCCTCAAACACAGTTAATTCAGCCAGCAGCCCGGCGGTGTTCATAATCTCAAACAGCGCGTCGTTAGCCGCCACGTAACTCCCCCGGTTCACGTTGACCTGCGTGAGCGTACCGCCGATGGGCGCACGAACGCTGATGGTACGGGTGATGGTTTCGGGGGTAAGTCGGGCCGGATTGAGGCCCAACAGCGCGAGTTGCTGCCGAAGGCCGCCCACCCGCGCCCGTAGCGCACCTAATTGAGCCGTAGCCTGTTGCAGCGTTTTCAACGCACCTACGTTCTCGCGGCTCAGTTCACGCTGCCGCTCAAATTCCTGCTGTTGAAAGGTGAGTTGGCTAATCGTTTCCAGATATTCCTGCTGAATGCGGATAAACTCCGGGTTTTCCAGTACGGCCAGCGTTTGCCCATGCCGCACCGACGTACCCGCCAGCAGATTCGCCGATTTGAGAATGCCGCCGTAGGACGACGATACCGACACCTGTTGACCGGGCGGCACCCTCAGCGACCCGTTGACGCGGATCAACTGGCTCATTTGCCGCTGCTCCAACCGGCCCAGCTTCACGCCGACGGTCTGGTACTGGGCTTCGGTCAGTTCGATTAGACCCGCTTCTTCTTGCTCCTCTTCGGCGGTTGCGGTATCTGATTGGGTGGTTGCTGCGCCGCTTTTAGCTTCTTCGGGCTTCTGTTTGCACGACGCTCCGGTGAGCAGTGCGAACAGCAAGATATGAGGGATAAGCAGATGGATCGGTTTCATTAGTCGATTCGTCCCAACAAAAAGTCGAGATTGATTAAGGTTTGATTTAAGTCGTTGAGCGCCGCTAAGTAGCCGGTCTGAATCTCGCTGACGGTTCGGAGGTTTTGCAGCAGTTCGACGTAGCCGATTTCGCCCGCCCGGTAAGCTTTTGTGACCTGCTCCCGAATCAGCGCGGCCTGGGGAAGGGCCGATTCGCGGTAATATGACAGAGCCTGCCGGTTTTTCTGGTAGCTCTGGATCGTCGTGGCTAGCTCGCCTTCCAGGGAACGTTGCCGGGCCGTGCGCTGAGCCTCCGCCCGCTCCTGTCCGATGCGGGCTGCTGCAACGCGTGCCCGGAGTGGTTTAGCAAACACGGGAATCGACACGCCCACCTGCCCGTAGGTGAAGCGGCTGCCGAACCCGTAGAAACGATCACCCGCCCCGTTAGGTAGTGTTTGAACGCCCTGTAGCGACTGATTGGTGATGCCCAGGGTGAAATCGGGTTTGAGTCGGGCGGCTTCCACATCGGTTTCGCGCCGGGCAATCTCGATTTGTTGTCCAAGCAGGGTCAGCTCGACATTTTGCGCCAGCAACGACGAGTCGATGCGGGGCAACGTTCGCTCGGTCAGGAGCGTATCAGGAATGGCGGGCGGGGCGGGCGAAGCCAGCAGGGTCTGCAACTGCCGGGCCAGAATCTGCGCGTCTAATGCGTTCTGACTTAGGGCGGTTTGGGCCTGTCGGCGTTGCACGTCGGCGGCTGTCTGTTCTAGTAGGGTCCCCTCACCCGTGCGCCGACGTACCTCGGCTCCACGTGCAATGGCGGCAAACAAACTATCCTGACTATGGAGAAAACCCGCCAGCGATTGCACATACCAAAGCTGATAGTAGGTAGCTTTCACCTGCCGGGTCAGATCGGCGCGGGTCAGCTGACCGTCGGCATCGGCTCCGGCGGTGCGGGCATCGGCCAGCAAACGCAGCCCCCGCACCAGGGCCGGGTTGGGTAACCGCTGACCCACCGTAAACGACTGGTCGACGTAGCGGCTGTTGTACTGACCGATGGTGGTGGCGATGTCGGTTTTGCCCACGTCGCCCGCCGTGCCGCGCAGTGATTGCTGATAGCCGACATTAAGTTGCGACACCCGCAGTTGAGGGTTGTTGGCGGATGCCTGTTGCAACGCCTGAGTCAGCGAAAGACCATCCCCGGCGCCCGTCCGGGCCACGCTTGGTTGAGCGGTAGCCTGTGCTATTGCCGTTGACGACCACAACGACGTACCCAACCCAACCAGCCCAATCAGCAGCCAGTTAGCTATTGGAACCGTTACGGGTTTTGTTTCGGGGTTGGATTGCCCGAATTTTTTGCCAAACCGCCGTTCAATGAGCACGTACAGTACTGGCAGCACAAACAGGGTCAGCAGCGTAGCCGTAATGAGTCCGCCAATAACCACCGTGGCTAATGGCTTTTGCACCTCAGCCCCGGCTGAACTCGACAGGGCCATTGGCAAAAAGCCGAGCGAAGCCACTGTTGCGGTCATCAGCACAGGCCGCAGCCGCACAGCGGTGCCCTCAAAAATTACCTTGACTAAATCGATTTCGCCGGATAAACGAAGCCGGTTGAATTCGCCAATCAGCACAATGCCGTTCAGCACGGCCACCCCAAACAGGGCAATGAAACCTACGCCCGCCGAGATGCTGAACGGCATATCACGCAACCACAGAGCCAATACCCCGCCGATAGCCGCCAGCGGAATGGCCGAAAAAATCAGCAGGGATTGCCGCACCGACCCGAACGTAAGAAACAAGAGCAAAAAGATCAGGCCGAGGGCCACCGGCACGGCAATGGACAGCCGTTGGCGGGCATCGATGAGGTTCTCAAACTGTCCGCCGTAGGTGACATAATAGCCGGTCGGGAACTTGATTTGACCGTTTATTTTTTGTTGCAATTCCTTCACCACGCTTTCCACGTCGCGGCCCCGCACGTTAAAGCCCACCGTGAGCCGCCGTTTGGCATCTTCGCGCTGAATCTGGTTGGGACCGGGCCTAAGGTCTATACTAGCCAATTGCGAAAGCGGCACGGCAGGTCCATCGGGAACGGGAATAGTTAAGGCGCGGACATCCTCGATGCTGCTCCGCTGATCCTGGGCCAGCCGCACGGTGAGGTCATAGCGTCGTTCACCTTCGTAAACCAGTCCCGCACTCTGCCCAGCGAAAGCCGTCGACACGGTTTGGTTCACCTCCTCCACGCTTAGCCCGTAGCGGGCCAGAGCCTCACGATCTACCTGCACCACAATCTGGGGTAAGCCAGAAACCTGCTCTACATACAGGTCTGTTGCACCCGAAACGCTACCAACCAACCCTTTCACCTGCCCCGACAGCCGGGTCAGTTCGGTAAGATCTTCGCCGAAAATCTTGATGGCCACGTCCTGTTTGGCGCCCGAAATGAGTTCGTTGAACCGCATCTGAATAGGCTGCTGGAAGCCGAATTCGACCCCTGGAATGGCTTCGAGGGCTTCGGTCATTTTGGTGACCAGTTCGTCCATGTTGCCCGCTGATGTCCATTCGTCCTGGGGTTTCAGAATTATCATCAGATCGCAGGCTTCTACGGGCATGGGGTCGGTGGGAATTTCGCCAGCACCAATCTTGCCGATTACCTCACGCACTTCAGGAAACCGCTTTCTTAGTAACCGGCTGGCCTGCAATGTCTTGTCGACGGTTTGACTAAGTGAGCTACCCGTGCGAATGCGCGTCTCAACCGCAAAATCGCCTTCGTTGAGTTGCGGTATGAACTCCCCACCCAAGGTGGTAAAGAGCCCTACCGCCCCGGTCAGCAACACCACCGACACCGCCATTACGAGGGTTTTCATCCGCATGGCTCCCCGCAGCACGGGTTCGTAACCCCGTTGAAAAAAGGCCATCATCCGGTCGGAAAACGTTTGTCTATGAGCGATGGTCTTGCTTAGAAACAGAGCCGACATCATGGGTACGTAGGTCAGGGAGAGAATAAACGCGCCAGCAATGGCAAACACAACCACCTGCGCCATTGGTCCGAACATCTTACCCTCGATGCCCACTAAAGCCAGAATGGGCAGGTAAACGATCAGAATAATGATCTCGCCGAAAGCGGCCGAGGTACGTATCCGGCTCGCCGATTCATAGACTTCTTCGTCCATCTGCTGCTGCGTGAGCCGGGATAATTTAATCGTTCCCAGATGGTGCAGCGACGCTTCAACGATGATGACGGCCCCGTCTACAATCAGCCCAAAGTCAATAGCCCCTAAACTCATCAGGTTGCCCGACACGCCGAAGACGTTCATCAGGCTGACGGCAACGAGCATGGCCAGCGGAATTACCGACGCCACAATCAGCCCCGCCCGCAGGTTGCCCAGAAACAAGATCAGGACAAAAATGACGATCAATGCGCCTTCAATCAGGTTTTTGGTAACGGTACCAATGGCCCGGCCCACCAGTTCGGATCGGTCGAGAAACGCGTGAATATCCACGCCTTCGGGTAGAGTCCGGCGAACCTGACCAATTCGGCTTTTCACCCGCCCAATCACCTGGTTGGCGTTTTCACCCTTAAGCATGAGTACCAATGCGCCTACGGCTTCGCCCTCCCCGTTGCGGGTCAGGGCACCGTAGCGTACCGCTGAGCCAAACTGCACCGTGGCCACGTCGCGAATCAGTACCGGCGTTCGGCCCGCCGTGCGCCGAACCACAATCCGCCCGATGTCGTCAAGGTTGGTCACCAGCCCCTCGGTACGGATGAAATAGGCGTTGGGTTTTTTGTCGATATAGGCTCCGCCCGTATTCTGGTTGTTGCGCGCGAGAGCCGTAAACAGATCACCGATATTCAGCCCGTAAGACCGCAGCCGGTCGGGGTCGATGGCGATTTCGTACTGTTTCAGCAAACCGCCGAAACTGCTCACATCGGCCACTCCGGGCGTACCCAGCAGTTGCCGACGGACGACCCAATCCTGAATGGAACGCAGTTCGGTCGGCGAGTAGCGATTTTCAAAGCCGGGTTTGGCATAGATCACGTACTGGTAAATCTCGCCCAAACCCGTTGATACCGGTCCAATCGACGGCTCGCCGGTTCCGGCAGGGATCTGGCTTCGGGCTTCGGTTAGGCGTTCGCTAATTTGCTGCCTGGCCCAATAAACATCGATCTTATCGGCAAAAACCAGGGTAACGACCGACAGCCCAAAGCGCGAGAACGAGCGAATTTCCACAATCTGGGGGATAGTGGCCATCGTTTGCTCGATAGGAAAGGTAACGAGTCGTTCAATTTCCTGAGCGGCCAAGGAGGGGCTGCGGGTGATGACCTGCACCTGGTTGTTGGTGATGTCAGGCAGGGCATCGATGGGCAACCGACCCAGCGAGTAACCACCCCACACGACTAAGGCCAGCGTGAAGAGGCTAATAATAAGTTTATTCCGAATGGAAAAACGAATAATGGAATCCAGCATAAACGAGTCTGAACATATGGACAATAGGAGGATGCCATACACGCGCTAAGCGCACAACCTACTCTATTGAGCCAGGTGTGACGGCGTACTTAGACGTGAACGGAAAGGGTGTTCAGACCTGGAGTTTGGGGGGGTGCCAGATGGCCGTAAGCATATCGGACAAGGGAGCCGATACGTAATGAAACGAAGCTATATCCATCGGGATAATCTTGACCGAAGGCATAAGCGAGTAATGGAATCGGGAAACTGTCGTGATCGTGACGGCACAGCAGGCGCAGGTACAAAAAGGCGAACAGGCATCATGCTCGTGTTGATGACCGGCATCCGACTCAGTGGCTGTAATAGACCAACCCACAGCTAGCTCCGACTGCCCGGTAGGGAGCAGCGGTTCATCTGCACAGGGCCAAAGGGACAGGCCAAGGAGACAGACGGATAACAAGAGGGTCAACCACTTCACAGCAGCAAAGGTACGGCAAAAGCTTGTGCAACAGGGAGTCAAACATAAATTCAATACTCCGCTCCTGAACAGAGCAAGTGGGTTATTAGGTGAATCGTTATTTATTGACCCGTGAGTAAGTCCATGAAGAGTTGTTCTTTAGCCTTTGATGGCTAT
>CAZOQC010000038.1:0-21270 GCA_964581865.1 uncultured Spirosoma sp. | reverse complement strand
GGTCAGCCCCGTAGCCGCTGTATGAAAAAGGACCAACAGTATGGCGGCTACGAATCGGGTACCTGTTAACTGGTCGATGCGCACAGGAATGTCGGGGGTTAGTTGACAAAAATGTGTACGAAAACGAAGGGCTACGATAGGCCCTGATTAGTAAGTCGATATGTATTATGAAGGATAAAGCAGTTTGCCGATCAGGCCTTTACGGCGGATCGGTGACATAGGTAAGCCCTACTAAGCTCAAAAATAAACGTCTGCGCGTACAGGTCGTTAGTAGGTTTATTATACGGCGACTTATTCCCGGAAGCGTCCGGGTAGAATAGCGGGCCGGGTAAGCCGACAAGAGCGACTACCTGGGTAAGCCGAGTGATAACCGCTGTATCGTAATTTGCCTGTTCTTACGCATAGCCCATGACTACCGACCAACCCAACGGCGATCCGCAACTCCTGCTCGAGCTACTCCACTACCCGATGCCGTTTGGCAAGCACAAGGGCCAGCTGATCCGGTCGTTGCCGGTGGCGTATCTGGAGTGGTTCGCCCAGAAAGGCTTCCCGCCCGGCAAGCTGGGCCAACTCCTGCAAACGATGTACGAAATCCGTATCAACGGCCTGGACTACCTGCTCAACGAGCTGGAGAAGCGGCAGGGGAGAGGGTAGTTAGTAGCATGCGCAAAGACCTGGGGGGGTAACGAGAAGAATGTACGATCACGGACGTTCAGAGGACCGGCACTATCTATGCGGTTTGGTGTCCGTTGTATGTGGTCTGTCTCATTAATTCTGGGAAAGTCTACGTTGAATATCAAGGACAAAACCAACGCTGACATCGCTGTCTTCTGCTATCTCTTCGATTGTGAGCTTACCACGCTTTATTAATTTCGTAATAGTCTCCGTCTTTATCGACAGTTCAGCCTCCTGTATCCGTTGCTTTTCCGCCTTTACCGCTTCGGCGTTGGCCGCTGTCACACGGGCAAAATGAGCCCGCTCTTCGGGACTCATCCGGCGGGTATCCAGTTCCTCAATCGCCCGGCGCAGCCATTCCTCATTCCAGAACGCGGGGTATTGAGTGGGTTCAGTCGTGTGGAGTGTCTTCATGGTGTGTATCAGCTTATCTAAATCCGTTTTTATATCCCCAACTGGCTTGTCAAATTTAGCCAATTCTACCGTGATAAAGGTTAGCTGACTGTCGATGAGTTCACCGGTTTCACTACGCAGGTTGGCTATCGTATGAAAGGATCTGGTTGGCAGGATATTCCTGGCCAGAATGGCGATGGCGTAAATTCTGGGCAGATTAGCGTAATCAAATTCGCCCCGTTCGACCAGCGTGTTGAATTTATGCAACGCGTAAAATTTCATACGTTGTATAAAGTGAGGGGCCAGGCCCAGTTGCATCTCGACAATGAACTGACGCCCGTGCTCATCGGTGCAGGCCAGATCGAAGATGCCGCTCCGACTATCGATAGTCAATGCGTCAAACGCATTTTTGTCGAAGTGCACTTCCCGGATGGCCGTATCGGATTTGATAAGTGCCTGTAAAGCGGTGCGGAGAAACAAACTGTCAGCTTCGTTGCCGAACGTGGCTTTAAAGCCGTAATCAGAAATGATGGGAATGTAAGGGCCGGTTTCCATGCTGTAAAGATAGGAAGCCCGTTTTCGCTGTAAACTATGGTTTATTCACCGATCCGGTCGTTGCCGGTGGCGTATCTGGAATGGTTCGCCCAGAAAGGCTTCCCGCCCGGCAAGCTGGGCCAACTCCTGCAAACGATGTACGAAATCCGTATCAACGGCTTGGACTACCTGCTCAACGAGCTGGAGAAGCGGCAGGGGAGGAGGTAGAGGGGAAGGGGGAAGGAGATGAAGCGCCCAACGCCCGCGAGGACTGATGGTGTGCGAGTTAGCTCACTTTAGAAAAAGTCGACCGACCTTTTCTAAAGTGAGCTAAAGCCTACTTCGGGACGTGCATCTTGTCGCACGAAACCTCGAATTGGCAGAACAAGTAATAAACCTATCGGTGATAATTGTTCTGCTTTTACTTGGCCTGCTTGCCTTCTTTTATTTCTAAATCATCATTTGTGCGGTTCATCAAGTCCTGGCAAACCGCTCCCAATTCTCGCACAATGGCATCATATTGAGACAAGATTTGAGTAGCCTCAAGCCAGCCGATGGACTGAATCGCTTGAAGTTGAACCAGCATATCTTTGTCACGATGTCCAATAGCTGTATGCCTAACTGATTTTAGAGTATTCTCGCGTGCTGCTTTGAACTCATTCATCTTTTTAGCAATGGTCTGAATTCTTTGCTTGCAGACTTCAGCATCGGAAAATTTGCTAACTGCTTCACGTAGAGGTTTCCCCAAAAGTTGCAGAAAATCATTCATACTCTCGTAAATAAGCAAGTAAGCTTGCCGGGCATATAACTTTCTTTGCCAATCTTTTTCGGCAAACATAAGGTCTCTGCCAATGATTTTCAGGTCGTAAGAAACCAAGTTTAGATACCCTGAAATATTCCAGACGACACTTGCGGATGCGAATCTGTTAAAGTTGGCGTGTTCTAATCCGCCGACGATGACAGATAAGACTTTTTCATGAGTGTCGAAGTTGCTGTTGAAATCTACCTCCAAATCCTTTCGACTCTGTTTAATGTTCTGAGCAAGAAAAATTTCCGTCAATCTGCCGTCAGCCATTTGTTTACCTGTCAAAACATTCAATTGTCACACGAAACCTGCCGAACGAGCCAAAACCGCCGACCCGGGGCGTTCACTTTGTCGCAAGCTAGCCTGACACGGACGCTCAAAAGCAGACTTATCCAGACGTTTGGCTTGTCGCACGACGCCCGCACTCACTCTTTTTCTGATTGGCAAATCACCCAACACCCACAGGGGTTGATGGCCCCACAGACCACTGCAAACAACAAACGTACCTGCACCTTTACACCCCTGTTTGGTTGGGCTGCAAACTCTCCTGCGGGACGTGCTTCCTGTCGACGGAAAGCTACCCCACGCCGAGCGCACAACAACGCACAGTCCGATTTCAACTCCTAAGCGCGAAGCTTAACAACCGGTGCGCCGGAACGACACACAATCCGCTTCTGTCCAGACTCATTTACCAGGGCGTTTCCCCTGTCGCAGGTAAGCTGCCCAACCCGTCAAAGCCCGACTGTCGGAGCGGTTGACCTGTCAACGGGAGCCGCCTAACGAGCCTAAAAACTTCCCTGTCTGGCCGTGCGGCCTGTCGCTGAGAAGCTGATTTTCGAGCTTTTCAAACTCGCCTGCTCAGGCCTGCAAGCTGTCACCCAAAAGCCCGACGTTGAAGCCCATCTTGGCCGGTTCACCCAACGGATTATTATACGGAAAACTGCGGAACTGAAATGCACTGATTCGATGAGTGTTGTAGTTCTGTAAAAGTTAGTTGATCAATTGCAAAGTTGTCAAACTGCAATTGATCAACTAACGCTTATTTATGCAATCATACGTATCCATTATATGGCTACCAATATGATTGTTGCACTTATATCGTAAGTGGTCGAATCGTTTAGCGAATGGTTACATGCACTACCTTTAGGGTTGAGTCAATCCGCTATTTGTCGCTTGTCATGACGTTTACCATTCCCTACACTCGTTCTATTTACTTATCCATACTATCACTTTTACCAGTAGCCGTTCGGGCGCAGGGGACGCTGGCGGACTATCAGCGGGCGGAACGGCTGAATGGGGACTTTCAGCACAAAGTCTATGATGCGCCGGAACGGGTTCAGTGGCAGGCGGATGGGCGCTCGTTCTGGTACGCGAAACGAACGGCCAGTGGTAACGAGTTTACGCTGGTCGATGTGGCAGGGCAGACGAAACGCCTGGCCTTCGATCAGGCGCGGCTGGCGCAGTCGCTCAGCGCGGTGACGGGTAAGCCGATGGGGGCGTATCAGTTGCCGGTCGACGGTGTGACGTTAGGGGCCGGGGAGGTGTCGTTCAAACTTAAAGACTCAACAGTTACCTGCTCGCTCGATACCTACGCGTGTCGGCTGCGCGAGGTGGCAAAACCGTCGGGGTCGCGGTACTGGGGCGACTCAAACGACGAGCGGGAGGAAGGGCGGCTGGTACCATCGCCGGACGGGATGCAGGTGGCCTACGTCAGGAATCACAACGTCTACGTGCGGCCCACGACCGGGTCGGCCCCGGAAACAGCGTTGAGCTTCGACGGGTCGGCGGGGGAGTATTATTCGAGCCAGATCATGTGGTCGCCCGACTCGAAGCGGCTGGCTGTCAATAAAGTACGTGCCAACGAGCCGCACCTGATTTACCTGATCGAGTCGTCGCCCACCGATCAGTTGCAGCCTAAACTACAGACTCGGTCCTACCTGAAACCCGGCGATGCGCTGCCGGTGCGAACGCCCACGCTGTTCAGTCTCGATGGCAAGCCGCCCGTGTCGGTACCGGCCGCGCTGATTGCCAGTCAATACACTGTTACAACGCCCCAGTGGCGGAAAGACAGCCGGGCGTTCACGTTTGAGTACAATCAGCGCGGGCATCAGCGGTATTCGGTCTTCGAGATGAATACCGCCGGGGTTGTGAAGCCGCTGATTGAGGAAAGCAGCCCGACCTTTATTCAGTATAGCGGCAAAAACTACCGCTATGACGTGGCCGATGGGCGCGAACTGATCTGGGCGTCGGAGCGCGACGGCTGGAATCATCTGTATCTGTACGATGGGGTGGGGCGACTGAAAAACCAGATCACAAAGGGACCGTGGGTGGTGCGGAGGGTAGTGAATGTCGACGAGACTAATCGCACGATTCTGTTTGAAGGCAGCGGGCGCGAAGCCGGGCAGGACCCGTACCTGATTCAACTATACCGCGTCGGCTTCGACGGCTCCGGCCTGACGGCGCTCACCCGAGAGAACGGCAACCACCGCCTGTTCTTCTCGCCCGACTATCAATACGTGGTCGACTGCTATTCGCGGGTCGATGCGCCCCAGAAAACGGTGTTGCGGCAGACGAACACCGGTAAGGTGCTGATGGATCTGGAAACGGCCGATATCAAACTACTGCTGTCGACGGGCTGGCAGATGCCGGAAGTATTCACGTCGGTCGGGCGCGATGGCAAAACCGACATCTGGGGTATCATCATCCGCCCGTCGAACTTCGATCCGAAGAAGACCTATCCGGTGATCGAATACATTTACGCCGGGCCGCACGATTCGTTTGTACCGAAAAACTTCGTCACCGACTCGCGCGGGTCGCTGCACGAGATGGCCGAACTGGGTTTTATCGTGGTGCAGATCGACGGGATGGGCACGGCCAACCGGTCGAAGGCGTTTCAGGACGTGTGCTGGAAAAATCTCAAAGACAGCGGCTTCCCTGACCGGATGGCGTGGCTGCGCGCAGCCGCCAAACGCTACCCCTACATGGACCTGAACCGGGTCGGTATCTGGGGCAATTCGGCGGGTGGTCAGAGTTCGGCGGGGGCGTTACTGCACCACCCTGATTTTTATAAAGTGGCCGTCTCGTCGTCGGGCTGCCACGACAACCGGATGGACAAGATGTGGTGGAACGAGCAGTGGATGGGTTATCCGATTGGTCCGCAGTACGCTGAATCGTCCAACGTGACCGACGCGGCCAGGTTGCAGGGTAAGCTGCTGCTGATTCTGGGCGAACTGGACGACAACGTCGATCCGTCGTCGACGTATCAGTTCATCAACGCGCTGATTAAAGCAAACAAAAACTTTGATTTTCTGCTGGTGCCGGGCATGGGGCATTCGCTGGGCGGTGACTATGGCGAACACAAACGGAGAGACTTTTTCGTCAAACACCTGCTCAATGTCGAGCCACCCGCCTGGACCTGGACGTCGCGCATTACGGTGCCGAAACCGTAGGTAGATATGACACGCTCCCGGGGCAAACTGTTGTTTATATTGCCGGTGGTGTCAGGTCTGGAACGCCAGCCCGGTGGAACGCCAGCCCAGACCCGACACCACTGTAAGACAATCGTGATACAACCCTGTGAAGGTGCCACCGTGCCGAAACATCGGCTGAATCGGGCATAACCGTTCGGCGGCTTTTTTGTAACATTGTTGCGCATGTACCGTGTTACAAACCTATGATCGATACACAGAAAACTGCCAATTTCCCCGCGACGGGCCAGTCACGCGTCGTGATCGAACAGGTATCGCCCGAACTCGACGGCGGACGCTTTCCCATCAAGGCTATCCCCGGTGATGTCATTGCCGTAGAAGCCGACGTTTTTGCCGATGGCCACGATTACCTGTCGGTCCGGTTGCTGTACAGGCAAGCTGACGATACGGACTGGACCGAGATGAGCATGGCGCTGCTGGGAAACGATCGCTGGGGAGCGTCGTTTGTGGTTGAAAAACAGGGTCGTTATCACTACACGATCGAAGGCTGGATCGATCATCTGGCGTCGTGGCAGCACGAAATTCACCTCAAAATTGCCGACGGGCAGCGCGTCATCAGCGAACTGCTGGCCGGTGCGCAGTACGTCGAGGGGCTGGTGCAGCGGGCGGGTGGCCTCACTAAAACTGCCCCGAAGAAGGGCAAATCGAACGCGAAGAAAGCCGCCGTACCGGTAGAGGAGTCAGCCGATGTAACGGCGTTGCGCACGATGGCCGCGCTGTTTCGCGCGGGGGCGGAGAGTGCAGCCGATGGGGCTTACGACGAAGCAATTTCCGTAGCCGAAAGCGATCAGTTTACGTTTTACGCCAACCGCTATCCCGAACGGCAATACGCCACCCGCTACACCGTGCTGGGCGTCGAGGTCGACCGGGCGCGGGCCGGATTTAGTACGTGGTACTGTCTGTTTCCCCGCTCGGCGGCATGGGAAGAAGGGGCTCATGGTACGTTTCGCGACGTGGAAAAGCTCCTGCCGCGCATTTCGGAAATGGGTTTCGACGTGCTGTATCTGCCACCGATTCACCCGATTGGTACGGCGCATCGGAAAGGAAAAAATAACTCGGTCGTTTGTCAGCCGGGTGATCCGGGCGTACCCTACGGCATCGGGTCGGCGGAGGGCGGACACGACGCCATTCACGCTGAACTGGGCACGGTCGAGGGTTTCAAACACCTGATTGCCATTGCCGCCAACTACGGCATGGAAGTGGCGATGGACCTGGCGATTCAGTGCTCACCCGATCACCCGTGGGCAACGGAGCACCCCGACTGGTTCAAAAAACGGCCCGACGGCACGATTCAGTACGCCGAAAATCCGCCGAAAAAATACCAGGATATTTACCCGGTCTATTTCGAAACGGACGACTGGCAGAATCTGTGGAATGAATTAAAACGGGTACTGCTGGTGTGGGCTGAGTGGGGCGTCCGTATCGTCCGGGTCGACAATCCGCACACCAAGCCGTTCGGGTTCTGGGAGTGGGTCATTGCCGAGGTGAAGAAGGAGTTTCCCGACATGCTGTTTCTGGCCGAAGCCTTTACCAAGCCGAAGGTGATGCAGGAACTGGCGAAGGGCGGCTTTGCGCATTCGTACACCTACTTCACCTGGCGCAATACCAAAGCCGAACTGGAGGAATACATGACCGAACTGACGCAGTCGAACGGCCGTCCCGACGCCATGAAATACTATTTCCGACCGAACTTCTGGCCGACGACCCACGATATCAACCCGTACAGTCTGCAATCGGGCCACGAACCGCAGTTTCTGATCCGGTATTTTCTGGCGGCTACGTTGTCGAGCAACTACGGTATCTACGGCCCGTCGTTCGAGCTGATGGAGCACGTACCGTTTCCCAACAAGGAAGAATACCTCAACTCGGAGAAGTACGAAATCCGGTACTGGGACTGGGAGAAAACGAACAAGATGATGTACCTGATCGGCCTGACGAACCGAATCCGGCACGAAAACGCAGCCCTGCAAACGACCAGCAACATCACCTTCTGTCAGGTCTCCGACGACGCAATCATGGCCTATGTCAAAGCGAGTGGCGATAATAAGTTGCTGATCGTGGTCAACACCGACGCCTACAACCGCCGGGCGGCCACGGTGCAGGTACCGATCTGGCAACTGGGCATTTACCCCGATCAGCCGTACACCGTTCACGATCTGCTGACGGGTGCGTACTACACCTGGCAGGGCGAATCGAACTACGTCGAACTGGACCCGTACGTGCTGCCGATGCATCTGTTCAGGATAGAGATGTAAAGAGCGAAAGACAGAAAGAGCGAAAGAGTGATTATGCTGGACAAGCACTCTTTCGCTCTTTCTGTCTTTCGCTCTTTGATTTACTTCTCCGGCACAAACGTCAGTGAGCTGAACTGATCTTCCTGGAAGGCTTCCTGGGCGAGGTCCTGTAGCTGGGGGGCGGTGATGGCGTTGATGTCGGCGTTGATGTCGGCGAGGGCTTCGACCCGGTCGATGTCGAGCAGGCTTTTCGCCATCATCAGCATAAAGCTGTTGTTGCTTTCTTCGGCCATCGCCAGTTGCCCGATCAGCTGCTCCTTCGTCTGGTGCAGTTGTAGGGTCGTCAGCGGCTGTTCGCGCAAACGACGCAGTTCCTGACTAATCAGCCGGTTGGCTTTCTCGACTTTCTTCGGGTCGGTGCCGAAGTAGATGCCCAGAAAACCCGTGTCGAGGTACGGCGTGTAGCTGGCGTCAATGGAGTAGACGAGGCCGTACTTTTCGCGCAGGTTTAGGTTGAGCCGCGAATTCATACCGGGGCCACCGAGCAGGTTGACGAGCATGAAAAACGGTAGTCGGCGCGGGTCGGTCAGGCCGTAGGCGGGGCGGCCGATGGCACACTGTGCCTGCGTAATCGGCCGCTCAACGCGTGTCTGCTTCGGCGCGTAATCCGTTGGCTGTTTCCGTTTCCGGTTGATATGCTGTGCCGGTACGTCGCGCAAGTACTTCTCCACGATCTTCACCACCTGTTTGAACGGCAGGTTGCTGACCGATGAGAACACGATCCGGCTGGTGTCGTAGTTGTCGCTGATGAAGCGTTGCAGGTCTTCGCGCGCAAACGACTCGACCGTTTCAGTAGTACCGAGAATGTTGCCGCCCAGCGCATGATTGGGAAACACCAGCTCATCGAAATCATCCTGAATAGCATCTTCCGGCGAATCGTAGTACATCGCCATTTCTTCCAGAATCACCCCCCGTTCGCGCTCGATCTGCTTTTCGGGAAACACGGAATGAAAGGTGATGTCGGCGAGCAGTTCGGTGGCTTTCTCGAAGTGAGCACCCAGCACCGACGCGTGAAAACAAACTTTTTCCTTCGTCGTGTAGGCATTCAGTTCACCGCCAACGGTTTCGAGCCGGGTGATGATGTGATATGATTTTCGTTTCTCCGTACCTTTGAAAGCCATATGCTCCCAAAAATGGGCCAATCCCTGCTGATGCGGCAGCTCATCGCGGCTGCCAATGTCAAGCATGATGCCACAATGGGCAATCTGTGTATGGGGTATCTGCCGATGCGCAATGCGAATTCCGTTTGGCAGGGTAATAACTTCGTAATCTTCCATTCGTAGTCTTCTGACGCGGTGGCGTACTGATGATAACCGTAACAAATCCACACCGGTTCCTACTGATTCAAACAGCCTTTATCGGCGACGTTATTCTGGCGACGGCGCTGCTGGAGGAAGTACACCGGCGAATGCCCGGGGCTAAACTAGACATGCTGGTCCGGCGGGGCAACGAAGGGCTGCTGGCCAATCACCCGCTGCTCAACGAGGTGCTGGTCTGGGACAAAAAAGGAACCGGCGGCCCGTTTGCCAAGTATAACAACCTGGGTAAGCTGCTCACCGTCCTTCGTGACCGCCGGTACGACGTTATTTTGAACCTGCAACGCTTCGGCACAACGGGTCTGCTGACGGCTCTGTCGAATGCCCGTGTTACGGTAGGCTTCAAAAAAAATCCGTTTTCGCGCTGGTTTACCTACGCTGTCGAGCACCGCATCGAACCCGGTATACACGAAGTCGACCGAAACGCGGCCCTGCTCGAACCGCTTGGCCTGCCCGACTGGCGTGCCCGACGAACC
The DNA here is from genome assembly GCA_964581865.1 of uncultured Spirosoma sp. Classification (GTDB taxonomy): domain Bacteria; phylum Bacteroidota; class Bacteroidia; order Cytophagales; family Spirosomataceae; genus Spirosoma. The sequence goes on along the minus strand of CAZOQC010000038.1, from coordinate 11,289 downwards.
CGCCCCCGGCTGTACCCGCTGCCCGCTGACTACGCGGCCGTAGAAAGTTACCAGACCGGACCTTACTGCTGCATTGCGCCGACGTCGGTCTGGTTTACCAAACAGTACCCGATAGCCCGCTGGGCTGACGTGATTGAGCGGTTACCCGCCGACCAAACAATTTATCTGCTCGGTGCCCCATCAGATACGGCTACCTGTGACGAATTGATTCGGCTGGTACCGTACCGGGCCGTTGTCAACCTGGCGGGAAAGCTGAACCTGCTGGCGTCGGCGGCACTCATGCAGCGTGCCCAGATGAACTACGTCAACGATTCGGCCCCGCTGCACCTGTGTTCGGCCATGAACGCGCCCACGACGGCGGTATTCTGCTCCACGGTACCCGAGTTTGGGTTCGGTCCCCTTGCCGACCAATCGCGCATTGCCCAGACGCCCTACCTGCTGGAGTGCCGCCCCTGTAATCTGCACGGCCGCGCCAACTGCCCGCTGGGCCACTTCCTCTGCGCCACGACGGTGGAACTATAAAGAGTGAAAGAGTGAATGAGCGAAAGAGTGGCTATCCGGCGTCATCACTCTTTCGCTCATTCACTCTTTAACCCAAATACCCATTGTCCCGGAACCATTCGAAGGCTTCGGTGATGGCCGTCCGGACAGGCGTTTGTGGGAGGGCAAGCGCCCGGATGGCTTTCTCAGACGAAAAATAATGCTTGTCGTTGGCCATCGCCATCAGAGACGAGTTGTAATCGGCGGGCTGGTCGGAGAAGGCGTTGCGCCAGTCGCCGAAAAGCCCGATGAGTGGAGCCAGTTGCGGGAGCAGCCGCCGACTGGGGGCACGGACCTGCATGATCTGCGCCATCAGATTGAACAACTGCTGGTAGCTCAGATTTTCGTTGCCCAGAATGTATGACTCGTGCAAGGTGCCCATCGTCAGGGCATTGACCGTCGCTGTCGCTACGTCGTTCACATGGACGTAATTGCGACCACCCGTAGGTGTGGCTAGTATTCGTTTCTGGTACAGTGCCGTGAGCAGGACGTGGGCTGTATTCTTGTAATCATACGGGCCGAGCGTAACCGTGGGATGAACCATCAGTGCCGGTAAATGATCGGTCTGAATTGCGTCAAGCACCAGATTTGTCGCAGCCTGCTTACTGCTCATGTAATCGAGTCCGTAAAACCTGTCCTGGTAAGGCGATTGCTCGGTGCCGGGGTGGCGCTGATCGCCAAATCCGAACACACTGGCTGACCCAACGTAAATATATCGCTGTATACCCGCCCGCACAGCAGCCGCCAGTGTCGTGGCCGTCCCCTGTACGTTGGCGAGTCGTACCGACAGATTACGGGCCGGATTGACGGCTGTTGCCGACCCGGCATGGATGATGTAGTCGCAGCCGTATACCGATGCCCGCACATTATCGGCATCGAGCAGGTCGCCAATCCAGACATCGACGGGTAGATCCGCCAGCATGCGCTGGTCGGAACCGGGTCTGACAAACGCCCGGACGCCGTATCCCCGCCGAAGTAGTTCCCGGCAAAGGTAGCCGCCCAGAAATCCGTTGGCACCTGTTACCAATACTGTATTCATCTGCTTTGGGTTAAGGCACTCACCAATACCAGCTATCAGGGTGCCGTGACAACCTGTTTCGTTCATGGACAGGTAAGCAGGCAAAAGTCCGAAACGATGCTGACTCAGGCAAAAAAGCCACCGGTCTGTAGACAAGCGACATACAGGCAGGTCACGGCTCGTCGCGCGAGGGCGATGGGGCTGTTACCGGTTGCCAACATACGGGCTAATGCCTTTTTTAATTCAGTAGGGCGATAAACTTAGTTAAAAAACAAGTTGCCCTCGTATGAATAAGGGCAACTTGTGTAAACGGTTAAGATAACGTAGCCCGTTTACCGGTTTACGTAGATAAAAAGCCGGGGTGCTGCCGTGCCGGTGCGACCGAAAATCCCCTGCGCGACAATGGTTATCACCCGACCGGCGGTGCTGCTAGTAAACGTCAGGGCTGTGGTTACGTTGGTTGTCGTACCGGCCAGCCGGAACACAAACGATGCGTTATTGCTCACATCGACGCCGACGAACGACGACACACCCTGATACGCAACGTTCGATGTCAGTACGGTGCCGGTCGCCAGTGCCAGGTCGTAGGCGGGGGCATTGGGAATCAGGTTGATAAACCGCACGTAGAACCTGTTGGGGTCGGTGGCTGCGCTGAAATCATCGGGAATGAGTTTTACCTGCGGCTGCGTACCTGTGCCGAATACGAGCAACGAGTAATAGCTGCCGTCGCTGAGCGCCAGCGTTTGCGTGGCTACGGTCGTGGCGCTGCCCGCCGTAGTCGCGGCCGGGCTGCTCAGCGTAATCGGTACCTGCCCCGACTGCACAACCGCGTAGCTCACGGTCGACCCCGGAAAGGTGTTACCGTAGGGGATCGCCGTGGGGGTGCCCGTTCCGGCGCTGATGCTGCTGGCTCCCGTGGGCAGACCCGCGCTGATTTTCTGGTCGCTGATGTATAGATCAACCGGTGCGGCTTCGGGTGCGGTATGCACCAGTTTGATGCGCGCACCGGCCGGTGTCGGCGTTGAGGGAATCGATAGGGATTCGCGTTCGCACGACCACCCGATCAGGGTCGCCAGTACGAGGAGTACGTATGTGTAGTTGCGCATTGGGTTCAAGGTTTGTGGTTCAAGGTTTAAAGTTTAAGAGGTTGTTCAGGATTGTGTTTTATGGCCTGTTTTGTCATCCCGAGCCTGCGAGGGATCTTCGGTCGCAGGCGGTCTTTCTTGCTTTTACCGAAGATCCCTCGCAGGCTCGGGATGACAAACGGCCGTTTTGGCCGAGGATTATAAAATCCTAAACAACCTCTTAGACTTCAAACCTTAAACCCAACTAAGGCTGGCTGAACCAGACGGGTTTGGTGTGATAATCGAGATCGAGGGCGTTGATTCTGGCGAGTGCGTCGACATTCCAGACGTACTCCGAGTTGTAGCGGGGGCGCAGCCGCTGAACGGGTTTGCCGTTGTTGGCCGTCGGGTAGGTTTGCGGCAGCTGGAAGCTGGTAAACACGTCGGCGCTGTAGTTGTACCGGCGCAGGTCGGCCCATTGTTCCAGAAAACCCCAGCCCCACTGCGCGATGTATTTTTGCAGCATGATCTGACTGAGCGTCAGCGACCCGGCGGCTGGCACGATGGCGGCATTGGCCAGATACGTAGCCTGGTCGGCGGCCGATACGCCTGCGTAGGCCATGTGTGCGCTGATCCCGTTGCGGTAGGCCGTCAGGGCCGTGGCTTTGTCGCCTTTGATAAACGCGGCTTCGGCCTTGATAAACTGAAGCTGCGAATAGGTCATCATCGGAAACGGCCCTTTGTCGGTAAAGATGTATTTACCCGTCGTACCGGCCGGGGGGATGCTATTGAGCTGGGTTCCCCACGGACTCTGCACCCGGGCCGCCATCGGGATACTCGTTGCCGTCGATTGCCCCGCGCCGGGGTTCAGGCCCCGATACACGCCGTCACCACTCGCCACGAGCAGCTGCGGCTGACGCGGGTCTTTTACATTGGCAAATACCCGGCCGTCGAGGAGTCGCAGCATGAAATCGCCCTGCCCGTACACCTGAAGGTTCTGGCGCGTAGGGCCGAAGAAGCTGGCATCGGCGGTGCTGTTGCCGTTGAAGGGCATCAGGGCGTTGTCGGTGTTGCCGGTAAACGCACTGTCGACATAGGCGATGACTTTGTTGGGGTCGTAATTGCTTTTCTTCGACAGGTGCTGCGCATTGATTGCCAGCAGGCCGTAAGCAAAGCGTTTCCACTTGAGCCGGTCGCCCGCGTACATAATGTCGCCACGGGCCAGCTGCGCTTGTGATACTCGGCCGTCGGTGCGGTTCAGATACGGGATTGCTTCGGTAAGTAGCCGCACTACTTCGGCGTACGCGGCTTCCTGCGTGTCGTAGTTGAACTGGTTCTTCTGCGGGTCCTGATCGAAAGCTTCCGACAGGATAATTTCGCCGTGTACGTCGGTCAGCATCTGCCAGCCCCACGCTTTCATCACCAGCCCCACGCCGAGATAATCCCATTTCTGGTTGGTGCGGGCATCGTCGATCAGGTTGACCAGGTTGCGCCCGGCTTTAAAATAAACGCTGCGCCACAGTTCACCGCCCGCGTCGGACGCGGCTACGTAGCCGTGCAAATCCCAGGTATCGTTGGCCAGGTACGACTGCCAGTTCTGCACATACCGGCTAATGTAGCGGCCGTCGAACTGCACACCCAGCGCATAGTTGACCTCGATGGGGGCCAGCAGCAGGGCCGCTTCGACCTGATCGGGGTTGTTGGGATTTTTGTTGATGTCGAGGTACTTGTCGCAACTGCTCAGGGCCAGCATCAACCCACTTAGTAGGAAGAGATATATGATGTTTCGGTTCATAGCTATTGAAAGTAGCCCAGACGTCCACGTCTGGAGGCCGTTAGGCTAATTGGTACAGGCGGCAGCTTTTTTGGCCTGACGGCCTCCAGACGTGGACGTCTGGGCTACACAAGCTACTTCTTATAAACTGACATTGAGACCCACATTGAGGGTGCGGGGCAGGGGCAGGTTACCGTAGTCGATGCCGTAGCCGCCCGACCCACCGGTTACGGCGTTGCTGGCGTTGACACCGGGGTCGCCCCCCGAATAGTTGGTCAGCAGAAACAGGTCGGTGCCGGTGAAAAACACACTCGCCGTTTTGAACACCCGCGACCGGTTCAGCAGCGACGCGGGCAGGTTGTAGCGCAGCGTCACGTCTTTCAGCCGCACCCAGCTGATGTCGTGTTCGATAAAGTTCTCGTCGGCCAGTGCCCCAGTGTAATAGGTGCTGTTGTAATAGGGTACCACCTGAATCGTATTTTTGGTTGGTGTAGCCGTGTTTTCCAGTCCGTCTTTCAAGACACCGTCGAACACGCGGGGCGTCTGCCGGTCGAGTGAGTTACGGCTCAGGCCCTGCCGGTACAAAAACGATTCCGTTGCGTTATACACGTCGCCACCCTTACGAATGTCGAGCAGGAAACTCAGTGTCAGGTTGTTTTTAAACGTAAACGCGTTCAGGAAGCCGATCTGAAAATCCGGGTTCCGGTTGCCGACGACCTTAAACGACGATTCAACGTAGGGCAGGCCCGTCTGCGGGTTAATCAGGATGGTGCCGCTGCTGTTGCGGACGTAGGTGTCGCCGGTCAGCGTTGTCAGTGGGTTGTCGACGCGGGCCCCGTTGCGGATGTTGCGGTACACCCACGTATCCGAGTTGTAGTATTCCGACAGACCATTGGGCAAACTCAGCAGGCGGCTGTTGGTCTTGGTGAAATTGACCGTCGTGTTCCAGCTGAACGTACCCGTTCGGACGGGTTCGGCGTTGAGCGACAGTTCGATGCCATCGTTCCAGAGGTCGCCCGTGTTGATCGTTTTCAGAACGAAGCCCGTACCGTAGCTGATCCGCAGATTCTGAATGATCTGGTTGGTGCTCTTGGTGCGGTAGTAAGCCGCGTCGAGGCCGAGCCGCCCGTTGAAGAATTTCAGCTCCACCCCGGTCTCGAACGAATTGACTTTTTCGGGCACCAGAAACGGGTTGGGGGCCGTAAAGCCGTAGCTGAAGCCGCCCCCCGTCGTGGTCTGGTTTTCGTAAGCCTGCGAGGTGGCGTAGACCGGGGCCTCTTTCCCCACCTGAGCCGCCGATATCCGGAATTTACCGTAGCTGAGCGCGTTGCGAAAACGGCCCTGCGGCACCAGCTCGGTGAAGACGAAACTGCCTGAAACCGAGGGGTAGAAAAACGACCGGCTTTCGGCCGGGAAGGTGCTGCTCCAGTCGTTACGGCCCGTCACGGTCACAAACAGCAGGTCGTTATAGCCCAGCGTGACGTCGCCGAAGACGCCGAATAGCCGTCGTTGCTGCAAGACCGACAGCGATTTCTGGGTCAGCGGGTCGGTGTTGTTGATGCTGGTAAAGTTGGGGTCGAGGAATTTTTCGCCCCGTGTCGACAGCGCGTTGTAGCGGTAGTCGTAGATGGCCTGCCCCATCCGGAACGATGTACTCAGTTTGTTAAACTGCTTCTTTGCCGTGGCAAAATACTGCACCGTCAGCGTCCGGTTGTTGTCGGTCGACTGATCGAGCGAGCCGCCGATGGTGCCGCCCGACCGGTTCGATTCGGGGTGGTATTTAATCAGGTACTGCGTCGAATACACGTCCAGCCCGACGCGCCCGCTAAACGTCAGCCAGTCGGTGGCCGCGTAGCTCAGGCCGATGTTCGTGATGGCGCGGTCGCCCCGGTCGCGCAGTTCGTTTTTGTTGACGTCGAAATACGGATTTTCAATTTCGGCACTGCCCGTGATGAGTCGGCGCGACCCGTCGGCGTTGAGGTAATTGCTCATGTTGTCGGCCTGCGGCCATTGCAGCATCCCGAGCAGAAAGCTGTTACTGCCTTTCGATACTTTCGTGTTGGCCGTGTTGATGTATTGCAGCGTCGCTTCGGCGCTTAGTTTGTCGCTGATTTTGGCCGTACCGGCGAGGGTCAGGTTCAGACGGTCGTAGCGCGTCGTCGGGATAACGCCCCCCGAACTGGTGTAGCCGCCTGACAGCCGAAACGTGTATTTGTCGGTACCCCCGTCGAACGACAGGTTATGCCGTTGCCCCATGCCCGTTTGCAGAAAACCGCCGACGTTATCATAGAGCCGGGTACCTTCGGCGTAGGCGGGGCCAAAATAACTGAACGTATTGTCCTGCGGTACCCCGTTGATGCCCTGTCCGTACGTCTGCTGTACCTGCGGCAGGCGACTCCGGTTGATGGTCTGCCACGTAAAGCTATTCGTATACGATACCGTGCCTTTGCCATTGCGCCCTTTCTTGGTCGTGATCACCACCGCCCCGTTGGCCGCTTCGACCCCGTAGAGCGCAGCCGCTTCGGGCCCTTTCAGGATCGTAATGGTTTCGATATCATTGGGGTTAACGTCCTGCGCCCGGTTGCTGAAATCGACGGTCCGGTTTTCAAACGACGCGCTCGACGTTTTCGACGCCACGAAACTACTGCTCTCGGCCGTGCGGTTGCTGATCGGCATTCCATCGATCACAAACAGGGGCTGGTTGTTGCCGCTGAGCGAATTGATTCCCCGAATAATGACCTGCGACGACGACCCCGGCAGTCCGCTCGTTGTCGCGACCTGCACCCCGGCTACCCGACCCTGTAGTCCGTTGAGGAAATTGTCGCGCTGGGTCTGGGCCAGATCCTGTCCACTGACTTCCGTAACGGCGTAGCCCAGTTGCCGCTTCTCGCGTTTGATGCCGAGTGCCGTCACCACGACTTCGTTCAGGGCGTTGGTTTCGGGCACCAGACTGATGTTGATGGCTGTCGCATTACCAACTGCTACATCCTGCGTAGTGGTACCGATAAAGCTGACGCGCAGTACCTGCCCCCGGTCGGCCTGAATCTGGAACGCCCCGTTGGCGTTGGTCGTCGTGCCCCGCGACGTACCGACCACAACCACACTGGCCCCCGGAATAGGGGTATTGTCGCCCTGCGCCGTTACCCGGCCGGTAATCGTACCGGTCTGCGCCCAGACATCAGGGCGCATCAGTAGCAGCAGCAGTAAAAAAAGACCACGTATACTTCTGTTCATAGACGAGAGGTTGGATTAGAAATAAATTAAAAACAGGATCAAAAATGTGCGTAATCCAGTAAAGAAACAAGTGTAACTACTACATAATCCACAGCATAACAGGACCACTTTTTTTCTGCCGATGGGTATGTTGACCTGCTAAAGTCAGAGGTGAATAGGGTCGTGGAGAAGAGCCGTTGAAGAGACAAAGTAGTCAGATAGATGATGGTGCATAAATCTATACGTGTAAAATAATATTCTGTAGTATTGACTAAAAGAAGTATTTATGGGAATAAAATAATAAATTAACCAAACAGTACCGATTTACGTGTCCTGTAGTTTCGGGCCCGGTAAATACAACGTAGATTGCAGAGAATCAACCAAAAACGTTTCTAAACTTCGTCTCCTCGCATGTCATTCAATCGTCGCGACTGGCTCCGCACCAGTTTGTTATCCGGCCTGAGTCTGGCGGCTGCCCCGGCCGCTTTCTGTGAACCCGAAGGTGACCCGTCCCTATGGCTGGAACCCGGTAAGAAAGGTACACTCAAAGCCCGGTTGTCGGCCAACGAAAACCCGTATGGGCCGTCGCCGAAAGCCCTGAAAGTGATTACCGAAGCTGCCCCTGACGGCTACCTGTATGCGATGGAGTACGCGAAACAGTTTAAGAAACTGGTGGCCGAGACTGAGGGTGTTCCCGAAGAATGTGTGCTACTGGGGGCCGGGTCTGGCGAACTGCTAACAGCGGCTTCACTCTGGGCGGCTTATCGCCCTAATGCTGGCCGGACCATCGTTGCGCCCGACCCGACATTCGATCAGTTGCCCCGCGCGGCCGTCAGGCACGGCATCACGATGGACAAGGTACCACTGGTTGCCGCCGATGGATACGACATCAACCTGAACAAGCTGAACGAGCGGGTTGGGGCTCAGACGGGGATGGTGTATTTGTGCAATCCGAATAATCCCACCGCCATTACGGTCGATCCGGCGAAGTTGCGGGCGTTTTGCGAAGCGGTCGGCACGAAAACACCGATTCTGGTCGACGAAGCCTATATCGATTACACGCCCGACCCGAAAGCGTACTCGATGGTCGATCTGGTGAAGAAAGGAGCCAATGTTATCATTACCCGGACGTTCTCGAAAGTACACGGCTTCGCCGGACTCAGAACGGGTTATCTGATCGCCAAGCCTGAGCTGGTGGAGCAGATCAGTAAATTCTCGACGGGCGGCAGCGGTTTGAGCATGACCACCCTACGGGCGGCTATGGCCAGTTTGCAGGATAAGGACTTTATTAAGTATTCGCTGGGCAAAACCCAGGAGTCGAAAGATTACCTGTACGGCGTATTGAAACAGCACAGTTACGAGCCGTTACCGTCGGGGGCCAACTTTGTGATGTTCCCGATTCGGATGAAGGGCGAAGATTTTGTATCGCGTATGATGGAGCAGGGTGTGAGCATCCGGCAGTGGAAGTTCGATGGACAGTACTGGTGCCGCGTAAGCCTGGGCACTATGCCCCAAATGCAGGCATTCGCCGACGGCCTTAAACTGGTTTCCTGAGTATAGCGACTGGTTTACGTCATCAACTCGTTAAATAAACAACGCCCCGACTGGATTCCAGTCGGGGCGTTGTCGTTTGGTTGATACGGTCTGTTCTTACCGGCTACTGATTTTTCTAACCATAACGGGTGGGCAGAACGTCGTCACGCAGGTAAACGGTATCGTCGCCGTTGCTGTCGCGGTGCTTTCGATACCCGCATTGTCGAGAACCCGGAACGAAATGACCGATGTACCCACCCCGTTTGTGTCGTTGGCCGGATCGATATGGACCGGTAGATTACTGGCTGCCGTGATGCCCCCCGCCGGGAAGTTAGCCGACGTATAAGCGGTGTTGCCGATGTACAATGTTGTTGTGTACGTCGGGAAGCTGACGTAATGGATGGATGCCACCGTACCGTCGGGATCAGTTCCCGTCAGGCTGGACGGTGGTATCGTTATCGCGTTCGTGCCACCGGGGTTTGCCCGTGCTACCAACGTTGTCGAGGTCGGTACAGGTAGCTGGTCGAGGCCGAAGTTGACGCCCGTAACGCTGGCGGTGGTCAGCGTGACCTGGGTGCTGCCGTTGGGCGTACCGTCGCCAGCCGCTGCGGTGCCCTCCCCGGTAAACGTCCAGCCCGTGGGCACGCTGACGGCCGGGGCCGCACTGCCAACAGCCACGGTTGTCGTGCTGAGCCGCACGCTGTAGACACCCGTCGCTACATTGCTGAAGCTGTAGACTCCCGTGGTGGGCAGGGCCTGAGTGGCGGCTACGTTACCCGTCGCATCGACCAGGTTGACAAACAGCCCGCCCGCGTTGGTACCCGTGCCGTTGATGAGGTTGTCGGTGAGTCCGTTGCCATCATCGAAGACCGTACCCGACACGAGTAGTCCGGTGAAGGGGACACTGAGATTACCCGTGGTAGTACTCTCCTGACCAGCATTGTCGATGACCCGGAAAGGGATCACCGCCGTCACATTGCCGTCGACGGGGTCGATACGCACGCTGGTACCGACTGTGGCGGTGACGCCCCCGGCGGGGAAGAGGATGGCCCCCACAGGCAGTCCCACACCCAGACTGGCCACGTAGACGGCGTTGCCGATGGTCAGGGAGGTGACATTCGACGGGAAGGCGGTGTAGTGGACAGCGGCAATGGTACCGTCGGGGTCGGTGCCGGTGAAGCTGGCGGGGGCGATGCTGACCCCGTTGAGGCCACCGGGGTTGGCCTGCGAAACCAGCGTAGCTGAGGTCGGCGTAGGCAACTGGTCGAGGGCGAAGTTGACTCCGCTCACTTCGGCGCTGGCGACGGTTACCGAAGTAATCCCGTTGGGCGTACCGTCGCCGGCCGCTGCCGTACCCTCGCCGGTAGCTGTCCAGTTGGTGGGCAGGCTTACGGCGGGTGGTGTACTACCCACGGTACCGGCGGTGGTGCTCAGCCGCACGGAGTAAGTACCGGGAGCCACGTTGTCGAATCGGTAGGTACCGGCCGGGGTCACGCTCACGGAGGAGACGACCGTGTTGGCACTGTTGGTCAGGATGGCGAAGAGCCCCCCTGCGTTGGTACCCGTACCGTTGATGAGGTTGTCGGTGAGGCCATTGGCGTCATCGAAGACCGTGCCTGAGATACCGGGGGTAACGGTAAAGCTAACGATGGCCGTGCTGCAAGTGGCCGGAGTAAGCTTATCGCAGAGCTGATAGGCCACGGTATACGATCCCGGTGCGGTACCAGCTGCGACCGACAGACTACCCGTTGTGGTGTTAAGTGTTACACCAGTAGGATAGGTGCCCACCTGTGCTACCGTGGCGTTACCACCGTTACCCAAGGTTGCTGGCTGTCCGTTGACCACATCGTTAGCGGCCACGTTAGCCACGGCCGTGCCACCGGTGCCACTGCTGACCGTACCTGCGTCTGGGGATGCGGTAACGGATGGGGTGACGGTGATGACAGCAGTGGTAGTGGTACAGGTGGGGGTGCTGAGCTTATCGCAGAGTTGGTAGACCACCGTGTATGAACCCGGTGTCGTGCCCTGGGCTACCGAGATAGAGCCGGTAGTGGTGTTGAGGGTGATACCCGCTGGGTAGGTGCCCACCTGTGCTACCGTGGCATTGCCACCGTTACCCAGGGTGGCGGGTTGCCCGTTGATGAGGT
>CAZOQC010000037.1:0-24934 GCA_964581865.1 uncultured Spirosoma sp. | reverse complement strand
CCGGCCTGCACTTTCGAGAGGCCGTAGATACGCGCTACGCCGTCACCGATTTGCAGCACCGTACCGACTTCCTCGAGTTCAGCCTCGGTTTGAGTACCGGCCAGTTGCTGGCGCAGGATAGCTGATATCTCGTCGGGTCTTACGGATTCCATATATGTTATGAAGAGATTAAACGATTGATTTTAGGCCGCAAAGGTAGGGTTAAAAACTTGATAAAACTACGGTGATATCCTATAATCAGCACTGATCGTTAGACTTTTCCGGGATAATGGGATGAAAAGCAACCCTGGTAAGCCAATGACAGATGAACGTGCCGTATTTAACCACCCGGTACACCGGGTAGCCACATCTCGAACTAAGCAAGCGCACTAAATTTAAAGTATGTTAAATTGACTTAAAACGAACTGAATATTTTCGCAAATAGCAGTCTGACCAAACTTTTCGTTTACTCCCGTACGTTTTGTCTGTGTATCCATTACTTATAACACCTCGTTTTTCTGTTCGCATGAAGTTCAACGCATGGTTACTGGCTGGTATGACATCGGCTATTGTTATGGCTGGTCCGGCCAACGCCCAGACTAAAAAACCCGCTCCGAAAAAACCGGCTACGGCCGCAAAACCAGCATCGGCTGCCATGGCGTCCAGGGCTGGCACCGATTTGAAGTCATCGCAGGATTCCATCAGCTACAGCATTGGCTTGTTTATGGCCCAGAATCTGAAGCAGCAGGGCATGAATGATTTAAACCAGGCTATGTTGGCAAAAGGCTTACAGGATGCTATGGCTGGCGGGTCGACCCGGTTGACGCAGGAGCAGGCGGGTACAATCCTGAATGCCTACTCGCAGAAACAGTATGCTGTTCGCAATGCCGAGTCGCTGAAAGTATCTGCCGAGAATAAAAAAATTGGTAATGCCTTTCTGGCTGAGAACAAGACAAAGTCGGGCGTTGTAACCACCGCGAGTGGTTTGCAGTACACCGTTGAGAAAGAAGGAACGGGTGCTAAACCAACGGCGTCGGATCGGGTTAAAGTACACTATACGGGTAAGCTGCTGGATGGTAAGGTGTTCGACAGTTCGGTCGAGCGCGGTACACCCGCTGAGTTTGGCGTGGGTGAGGTTATTAAAGGGTGGACTGAAGCGCTGCAACTGATGCCGGTCGGATCAAAATGGAAATTATTTATCCCTGCCGAACTCGCTTATGGCGATCGGGGGGCTGGTGCCGATATCAAGGCTGGCTCGACGCTGGTGTTTGATGTCGAATTGCTCGATATTGTTAAACAATGAGTGATTAGTGAATGAGCGAATGAGTGAATACGTCGCTGTAGCGCATTTTTATTCACTCATTCGCTCATTCATCATTCGCAACTAAACTGGGTAGTGTAGATGAAGAAGTATCTGGTGACACTGGTACCCGTACTGATGCTGAGTTTTCAAATGGACTCGCCATCGGATAAGGACGTAATGGGAAACAAACCGGTGACGTACGCTGAAGGCGATCTGAAACCGACGATTTCGCAGGAAAAAGTAGAGACGCTGGTTGCCAAACTGCTGACTACGTACCACTACCGTAAAGTACGGCTCAACGACTCATTGTCGTCGGTGGTCTGGGACAACTACCTGAAAGAAATGGACGGCAGTAAAACCTACCTGTTGGCATCCGATGTGACCTCGTTCGAGAAATACCGCGATCAGATTGATGATGCGCTGGTCAATGGCGATCTGACTGCGGCTTATGATATGTACAACGTGTTTCGCAAGCGATTCCAGGAGCGGAGTACGTTTATTAAAGAGCAGATAAAGAAGCCGTTTACGTTTACGGCCGACGAGACGTTCAACACGGATCGTGAAAAGGCTGGCTGGCCCAAAACTATTGAGGAGCAGAACGACCTGTGGCGCAAGATTCTGAAAAATCAGGCCCTGGAATTGAAGTTGAGCAATCGCAGCGACAGTGCTATTGCGGCTCTGATGACGCAGCGGTACGCTAATCTCGACAAGGCGATCAACCGGGTGAAGAGCGCCGACGTGTTCCAGATGTACATGAACTCGTTTGCCGAAGCACTCGATCCGCACACCAACTATTTGTCGCCCAGCAACGCCGACCGCTTCAATCAGGAAATGAGTCAGTCGCTGGAGGGGATCGGCGCTATGTTGCAGGAGGATGGTGACTATATCAAAATCACTAACGTACTGCCCGGTGGCCCGGCATTTAAAAGCAATCAGCTGAAAGCCAACGATAAGATCGCGGGTGTGGCGCAGGGCGACAATGGTCACATGGTCAATACCATGAACTGGCAGGTCGATGAAGTGGTCAAGCTTATCAAAGGCCCCAAAGGAACGGTTGTCCGCCTGCAGGTTATCGCCCCAAATGCAATTGCGGGTGCGCCACCGAAGGAGATTCGGTTGGTTCGGGAGAAAATCAAACTGGAAGAGCAGCGGGCCAAGAAAGAGGTTATCGACGTGACCGACAATGGCAAGACGTTTAAGATTGGCGTCATAAACGTGCCGATGTTCTACCGCGATTTCGAGGGAGCCCGCAAGCGCGAAGAAGGATTCAGCAGCACTACCAGCGATGTAAAACGGTTTGTGGAAGAGCTGAAGGCCGAAAAAGTGCAAGGCATTGTCATCGACCTGCGCGACAATGGGGGTGGCTCATTGACCGAAGCCATCGATCTGACGGGTATTTTTATCCCGAAAGGCCCGGTTGTTCAGGTGAAAGAATCGACGGGCGAAACGGAAGTGTACTCTGATAAAGATGGTGGCTCGGTAGTTTACGATGGTCCGTTGGCCGTGCTGGTAAACCGATTCAGCGCGTCGGCGTCAGAAATTTTTGCCGCAGCCATTCAGGATTATCACCGGGGCATCATCATTGGCGGACAAACGTACGGCAAAGGTACCGTGCAGACGCTGATTGACTTGAATCAGTGGTTGCCAAAAGAACCGGAGAAAGTCGGGCAGGTGAAAATGACGATCCAGAAGTTCTACCGGATCAACGGTAGCAGCACGCAGCACCGGGGCGTAACACCCGACGTTGAATTGCCATCGGCTTTCTCAGCGGAAGAATACGGCGAAAGCTCACAGCCCAGCGCCCTGCCGTGGGATCATATCAACTCGACCCGCTACGACCAGTCGCAGGCGGTTGACGATAAGATACTGTCCCGGCTCCGGTCGCGCTTTGACCAACGGCTGAAATCAGACCCCGAACTAAAGCAACTGGCGCAGGACCTCGCTGACTTTAAGAAAGCAAAGGAAAACACAGTTGTATCGCTTCAGGAGTCGAAACGCCGGAAAGAGCGGGATGAGGCTGAACGCAAACGGGCGGCAGCTACGAAAGTGTCGCAGATGTCGGCCCCGGTCGATGAAACGGGAACACCGGGCAAACCCGATGCGAAAAAGAAGAAAGATACGTACCTCAATGAAGCTGGTCTGGTGTTGGCCGATTACATTCTGGCATCGAAATAACTGACAAGATCAACGTAGCAAGCCCGGCCCCAGCAGGCCGGGCTTTTTTTACGATTATGTGGTATTTCCTGGTCCGGCAGCCGGACATTTCCTACGAACAGTATCAGGACCTGCAACGTAAGGCGTTGCTGACCGAAGTCGAATTGTTCAATGATCCGTATCACAACTGGTACATTTTCAGTACCGGGAAGGCGGACTATGTCCAGTTTATGAGTGAGTTGGATCGAGACGGTATCGTCTACGATCTACACAGCGACCGGCCTTCGCGCGATGACCTACTGGCGAAGATGCGCTAGCGACTGCCCCGGTGCGTCGTGCTTTCCCCTGCGTTTCAACGTATCTTTGGCTAGCCGTCTCAACTACGATTACTCATGCGAATACCCGAAGAAACCGTCGAACGAATTCGACAGGCAAGCGATATTCTGGAAGTCATCAACGACTTCGTCTCGCTAAAAAAACGCGGGAGCAACTACATCGCCTGTTGTCCGTTTCACAACGAAAAAACGCCGTCGTTCAACGTCAATCCAGTTCGGCAGATCTACAAATGCTTTGGTTGCGGTAAAGCAGGCGACGCTGTCCGGTTTGTGATGGACATCGAGAATATCGGCTATGGTGAAGCCCTCCGGTATCTAGCCAAGAAGTACGGCGTCGAGATCGAGGAACAGGAGCAGACGCCCGAAGAACTACTGCGGCAAAACGAACGCGAAAGCTTACTGATCGTGCTGAACTTTGCCAAGACATACTTTCAGGAGCTGCTGCAAAAGACCGACGAAGGAAAAAGCATTGGTCTAAGCTACTTCCGCGAACGGGGCTTCACCAATCCAACTATCGAGGCTTTCGAACTGGGTTACAGCCTGGATCAGTGGGATGGACTCTTACAGGAAGGGACCAAACGCGGTTATAACCCGGATATGCTTGAAAAAGCCGGGTTGATTCTGCGCAAGGAGGGCGAGGGTGGGGGCAAAGCCAAAACGTTCGACCGCTTCCGGGGGCGGGTTATGTTCCCAATTCACAACGTATCGGGCCGGGTTATTGCCTTTGGTGCGCGTATTCTCAAGACCGACAAGAGTCAGTCCGGTGGGGCGTCTCCCAAGTACCTCAACTCGCCGGAAACGACTGTATATCATAAAAGCCAGGTACTCTACGGTATCTATCAGGCGAAGCAGGCTATTCGGCAGGAAGACGTCTGTTTCCTGACGGAAGGGTATACCGATGTAATCTCACTGCATCAGGCCGGTATAAAAAATGTCGTTGCCTCGTCGGGTACGTCGCTGACAACCGAGCAGATCAGGCTTATCGCCCGGTTTACGCCTAATGTTACGATACTGTACGATGGTGATGCCGCCGGTATCAAAGCAGCCCTGCGCGGGCTGGATATGGTGCTGGAAGAGGGGCTGAACCTGCGCCTGCTGCTACTGCCCGATGGTGAAGACCCGGATAGCTATGTGCATAAAGTCGGAGCTGACGCATTCAAAACGTATATAAAACAACACTCACAGGATTTCATCGATTTCAAAGCCAGCCGATGGCTGACCGAAGCGGGCGACGACCCACTCAAACGGGCCGAAGGTATATCTGACGTATGCGCCAGTATTACCCGGATTCCTGACCTGCTCAAGCGGCAGACGCTGTCGCAGCGTGTCGCGCAGGTATTTCACGTCAGTGAGCAGTCGGTCATTTCAGAGATAAACCGGTTACTGCGCAAACAGCAGGATCAGGGCCGCAAAGAAGAAGAGCGCCAGCAGCAACGTGCGGAAGCAAACAACCGGCAGACTTCCGCGCAGCAACCGGCTACAACCGACGACATCAACGCGTTGCTGAACAGTCTCAGCGACGCGGGTACAGACCTGCCGGAGATCACGATTCCGGACGCGCCGTTTGAACCCGCTGCGTTGCTCAGAACGACGCGTCCGCCGATAGCCTATCAGGAAGAAGAATGCATTCGACTATTGATGAACTATGGTGCCCGGGAACTGGAACCGGGCATCACGCTCTGCCAATACGTGCTGAGCGAACTGCACGAGATCGACTTTCAAACACCCCCGTACAATTTAATTCTAACCCTATACCGGGAAGCTTATTCGCGGGGGGATATTTTGCTGGCATCGGACTTTTTAAGTCAGCGGGTCAGCGACGAACTAGTTGTACAACAGCAGGCCATTCACCTGACGACACCGCGTTACGAAATCAGTGATGGCTGGCAGAAGCACGAAATACATGTGCCCTCAGAAGAGGAGATAGGCATACTAGCCGATGCCGCCTACCGAAATATTCTGCGTATCAAAAAAATGCTGGCCGAGCAGCGGATGAGTCAGCTGCAGCAGCAGATGCGTGAACCTGCCAACTCGTCTGATGAGGCCGATCGACTCATGCTTGAATTTATGAGCATGAAACGGGTTGATGTAGAAATCTCCCGTTTATTGGGCACGGTTATTTCTGGGTAGTAAGCAGTCGTTTATTTATCAGCGCAAAGAGTATTGTACGTTAATGTATACTTAGTATATACATTAACTACTCATTTTGGTAATTACTACGCTGGACAACTATTTATGCATTCTTATGGTAACTTTTTACTATGATAATATAAAAAAAGGCTCCCCATTGCTGGAGAGCCTTACCTTTATAACGGGGGATTGAACACTACGCTTGAGCAATCGTCCTGGGCATCAACATGCTGCCTGTGAGTTCAGCATCGATTTCTCGATTGAGGTCAGCTAGCAGGCGCGCATGTGAATGCAGCTGCCCCGGCTTTGACGATTGAAACTTATCTGCTTTCGGGCTATTCATATCCATCAGCAGTGTCATCAGTACATCGCTCATATGCTGGCGGAGCGACATCAATTGACGTAACCGCATGCGAGTAGTGACGCTCTGACGGCGGGAGCCGTTACGGAGCGAATTAATAACCTCAGTTAATCTGGCATATCGATTATGAAATTGCTCAGTCGCTTCTACCCAATCCATAATCAAGTTCTGTACTTCGACAGCTGCTGCTTCGTAAGTAATCGATGCTGATTGTTCCTGACCTTTCATGCGATACGTTACTTAAAATCTTCTTTTTTTTCCGTTGACCAAAAGTAGCCCGCCCCATGCACCGTACGCAAGTGCTCCCGTACGAAATCACCCTTTTCCTGCACGAAATCAACGAAATGATTTGAGTGATTTCGCACAGGAAAAGGGTGATTTCGCGCTTAACGGCTTGTCGAGTGGTGCACACTCCTGTTAGATTCAACCATTCGACCTGCGTCGTACCCACTGAAACCTATGAGTTTATCCACTATCAGTCAGGAATCTGCGAGAAATTTCGCGATTCGACGTCGCGACTTCTCCATCCTGGTTGCTCAGTCCGAACTTTTTAGCTGCGAAGTGCTAAGTCAATTGCTGAAGGAACAGGGTTACAATGTGGTTGGGCGGGCCGTTGAACTGGAGGATACCCTACAGCAGATCCGGGTCAAACGACCCCAGTGCGTTATTCTGGAGTCGGAGATTGCTGGTCGTCAGAGCTTTGAGATAGTCGAGGAACTGCGTACAGCCAATTATCAAACTAAATTTATTCTGTACACCAGCCGACCCGATGCCCGGATGGTTGCCAAAGCCATGCAGATTGGTTTTTTTGGCTTTTTATACGCTAACGACGGTCTCGACGAACTGTACCGGTGCTTCCACACGGTAAGTAGCGGAGGCTGTTACTACAGTAACGGCTTCATGTCGCTACTGAAAGACTACGGGGTTGAAGTTATCTCTGACGAGACACGGGATGCTTTGAACCGATTGACAGGCCGGGAACGCGAAGTATTGCGGCTGGTAGCAGACGGCGGAACAACTGACGAGATCGCCGACAAGCTGGGTATCAGTTATCGTACGGCAATCAATCACAAAACTCACATCGCTAAAAAGCTGGAACTGAACAGCTGTCGGCAATTGCCCCGGTATGGTATATCCGTAAAGAAGTACCTGTAATTGTCAGGAAGAGGCTACCTCCAGGGTATCGGCAGTTGAATCAGTATCGGCTCGGGGGGGGAGGTTGAGGTTACCCTGGAGCCACTCCTTGAACTCATGCATCCTGGCTCGGGGTACAATGACCTCGTGATTGTCGGGAGTGTCGAGCCGCACTATATATTTGCCGTTTTCCCAGTAAGCGTAATTGAGCACGGCTTCTTTATTGACGATATAATCCCGTTTGATTCGGAAGAATTGAGCCAGATCGAGTTCCGTTTCCAGCTCGTTCAATGTCTTTGTTACCAGGTACCGACCTCGGGGTAACTCGGCATAGTAGGAGCGTTCTTCAACCGTGAAAAAATAAGCTTCCGTTGACAGGAAAGTAATCTCACCGTGTGCATTCTTGCCCCGTAGATACAGTTTCTGATCTGCCTGAATTGGCGCAACCGGTTGGGAACTGTTCAACTGATCGATCGTCTGTGCCATCAGCGCAGACTCCGATTCGGCCTCTTCCTGTGCTCTTTGCCGTTCTCTCAGGTAATCCGATATCAGGGAGATGTTGACAGATACGTAGGCGATAAGCAGTATGGGAATCAGATACCGCACGTATATCTCACCGGAGAAGGTGCCTATGAGGAATGAATCGAGGTAGTTACGAAACGAGTAATCTGGAAACTTCTCCAGAGCAAACCGTACTGTCTCTGTGATTGGATTGAAAATGAAAAATGCCAGCAGAACGACGGGTAACAGCTTTAGCTGATACTGAAAAATAGCTCTGGGGGTAAGATCAATCGCGTTGAAATGAAAGTATTTGTGCTGTTGATTCAGTAAACTGAGTAAGATGAGTACAGTACAAATCTCAGGTATGATGATACTACGTATAAACAACCACATGTAAGGTACGACGCCACCGTACTTAACTACTCTGTCTAATTTGGAGGTGTATATATACGACCAGGAAACGCCTTCCATGGCAACTACAATAACCAGCAGAACCCCAATGCTGTAAATGGGATTCCGTAAATATTTTCTGGTTAGCTGTACCGTTGTCATACCGCTCTTATCAAAAATCTAAACTAAGATACTGGTAATTATTGACTAATCCCCAACTGAATGATGATACTTTTCTGCGATTGATGCCCCTACGGAGACACTATACCTTTGTAATGTCAATAAGGCGAAGCAGATTCTGCCTGACATAACGAAATCATTTTTCATCAATCCGTATACCAATCAATCATCATGAAAAAGCAATTTTCTATCAAGACTATCAATGTAGTAAAAGGTAACATCGTATCGGCTGCTAAGACGGAATCGAACAACCTGCTCAAGTTCCTGAAACCTGCCGATTGCTGCCCAACCGCTGATTTTACCGCAGTACGCAAACTTACCTTCTCGCTGTAAGAGAAGGTACAAACGCACAAGGCTATGGCTTCTGCTCTGATGCTGTATAAGGAGGAACTTGCTCGATGTAAAGCGCATTTCGATCAGATCGATTTGCAGAAGGAGCGAGGCTACCTCATGAAGTTCACTACCTTCTCGGCTAACGTGGAAAATATCATGCCGTTCATTCCACGTAGCGAACATGAATCACTGTTTCGGCAAATTTTGCTGCAGCAGGTATTCACCACCTTCGACCTGACGTGTCTATCGGCGGGTGACCTGGTGGCGACGAAGGGCCAGGAACTGACATCCATTACAGCGGGGCCACGAATCTATTGTACGTATCACCTCGGTTCCTACCGTCTGTTGACCAGTGTGCTGTTACGGCACGGTGTAGACTGTGTAGTGCTGATGGGAAACAACGCAAACCGGTCGCAGGGCGATGGTATCTGCGACCATGTAGAATCGCTACGACAGGAAAGGGGTATGGCCAGCGGATTCCGCATCGTGGAAACGGGGCACCCCTCGGCGGCACTGACGGTACTGCGCGAACTGAAAGCCGGTAAATCGATCATCGTTTATGTTGACGGGAGTCCGGAAACGGCCCCGGAGCCGGGCGAAGAAAGTCAGTTCCTGACGGTGAATATGGGTGAGCGACAGTTTCTTACCCGTAAAGGAGTGGGCTATCTTTCACACGCGGCTGGCGTACCGATTGTGCCGGTTGTCAGCTATCGGGAAGAGGATATGACCAACGTGCTACAAAGTTTAACACCCATTTATCCTGTCAGGCATAGCGACCGCGAGCAATACTGCCAGATGGCTATGCAACAACTGTATGACGCTTTCTGGCCGTATTTAAGTCGTTATCCAGGACAGTGGGAGGGCTGGAACTACATTCAGGCGTTCCTGAAACCGCAGGCTGAGGTCGATCGTCCGACGCGGACGATTACCAACCGCCCAACGTTTAATGCCGACCGTTATTCACTTTGTGAGCTTGAACAGGCTCCGATCCTGTTCGACCGACGCTCGTACCAGACGTACGAGATTACTGACGACCTTCGTGACTTGTTACTCAATATCAATGCCGTTGATTCGGTGAAAGGGCTGGTCGGCGACGACATGTACGACGAGCTGATTGATATGGAAATCTTGTATTGATTTTTTCCGTTTATTCATAACAACCGAAAAGGGGACCTTCAATTGAGGGTCCCCTTTTTTGGGCTAAAAGCTGATAGTTAGCGAATGATACGGCACTTACGAACCACTACCGGTTTCGATCACTTCGCCAGCTTTGTTGAAAAACTTAAAGTTGACAATGCCCAGTGAACTGTCTTTGATAAGCTTTATCCACGTTTTGTACTTCATATACCACTGCATCTGCTTCGAGTAGAAGCCCTTCGTGTAGTACGCGTACAGGAAGGGGTGCATCGCAATGGAAATGCCCGTTTCATTCTGTTTAGTCAGAATATAGTCGAGGTTGCTCTCGATTACATCGGTGACCAGCACACTGGCCTGAATCGTGCCGCTTCCCCCGCAGGTTGGACAAACTTCCCGCGTAACAATGTTCATCTCCGGCCGGACCCGTTGTCGGGTAATTTGCATCAGCCCAAATTTGGTCAGCGGCAGGATCGTGAATTTTGAGCGATCGGGCTTCATTTCATCGCGCATGATGTCTTGCAGGAGCTTTTTGTTCTCCGGCTTCTTCATGTCGATAAAATCCACGACAATAATACCACCCATATCGCGCAGGCGTAGCTGTCGGGCAATTTCCTTGGCTGCTTCCCGGTTGACGCTAATGGCTGTCGCTTCCTGATCTTCCTCCGAGTTTGACTTGTTGCCGCTGTTAACGTCGATGACGTGCAGAGCCTCGGTGTGCTCGATAATCAGGTAGCCGCCACCGGGTAGACTCACCGACCGGCCAAACAACGACTTCAGCTGTTTCTCCAGTCCCAGTGCCTCGAATACTTTCGTCTTGCCGCTGTGAAGCTTGACAATACGCTCTTTATCCGGGGCGATGGTATGGATGAACTGCCGGATCTCCTCGAACGACTCGCGCGTGTCGACCGTGATGCTCTCAAACGACTCATTGAGCATATCCCGCAAAATCGAGGATGCCCGATTCATTTCTCCCAGTACACGGTCGCGGGGG
This sequence comes from uncultured Spirosoma sp., assembly GCA_964581865.1. GTDB lineage: Bacteria > Bacteroidota > Bacteroidia > Cytophagales > Spirosomataceae > Spirosoma. The sequence continues at coordinate 14,006 of CAZOQC010000037.1, read as the reverse complement.
CGGGCTTCTGACAGACCCCTGATGGCTGACTCCCACTTCGCCAGTGAATTTTGCAGGTCACGGTCGAGTTCATCGACGTCTTTGTCCTGCGCAACCGTACGCACAATAATGCCGAAGTGTGGTGGCTTGAGCGACAGCATCAGCTTTTGCAGGCGGCTACGCTCAGCGCGATCAGTAATCTTTTTGGATAGATTGACCCCATCGGCGAAGGGGACAAGCACAATGTAGCGGCCAGCGATGGAAATATCGCAGGACAGGCGCGGACCTTTGGTTGAGATGGGCTCTTTGACCACCTGTACCAGAATCGGGCTATTCTTGGTCAGTACCTTATCGATCTTCCCGATTTTATCGATAGCCGGTTCGAGGGTAACAGTGTCGAGCCGGCCCGTGGTGACGCGTTTGGCTATTACGTCTTTGACAAACTTGTTGAGCGAGTTGATATTCGGACCCAGGTCCTGATAGTGCAGAAAACCGTCTTTCTCGTGGCCCACGTCGACAAATGCCGCGTTGAGGCCCGATGAGAGTTTTTTGACGGTTCCCAGATACAAGTCGCCGACAGTAAAGCTGCTGTCTAACTCTTCTTCGTGATACTCCAGCAGTCTCTTGTTTTGCAAGAGTGCAATCCGATCACCTTTCTGAGTCGAACTGATAACTAATTCATTACTCACAAGATGAATGAACGGTTAGGATGGCTATATATAAAAAAAGAAGCCACGTTCGGACTTTGCAGACCGGCCGAGGCTTCTCCAAATAAGTGCTCCGTATACGGTATCGTTAGTCTTCGATCAACTGAAATCAGCCGAAAACTGACTGACCGGATACCGCAGACTATTTTTTCTTGTGCCGGTTTTTTCTGAGCCGTTTCTTCCGCTTGTGAGTGGCAATCTTGTGCCGCTTCCGTTTCTTACCGCAAGGCATAATGTAAACAGTGTTTAGTGGTTTGTGTGTATGTCGGGCGGCCACTCGGCTCACCCCCTTAGTCAATGCAGGCAGCGTTGCCTGTCTGCATTCGTTTACTTCAGCCGATCTTCATATTCATGAATAGCGGCCAAAATCTGCGGGTCTTTCTCACCGGTTTTTACCTCGGCCAGAACCTGCTTAGCTTCTGCTTTCTGGCCCGATTCAGCCAGACTGACACCTAAATAAAACCTGGCCTTTCGGCTGGTCGGATTATTGACCAGAATCTGACGGAACCGATCCACGGCCCGACCGTACTGACCTGATCGCATCGAAAGCATACCCAGATTAAATAAGGCAAGTTCGTTGTTGGGGTCCTGCTGCAACACCGACCGTAGCAAAGCAATGCCCTGCATCGGGTTGTCGGTGTTGACGTACGTCATGGCCATGTTGGCTTTTGCGGCCAGCAGATTCGGGTTTTTGTCGAGTACCTGCTGATAGAACTGACGGGTCTGTTGACCCAGGGCAGCCGTTTTCGCTTCATCGACGGCAAAGGTATACGCTTCAAAGTACTGATCGCCTGCGCGTAGCAGGTTTTGTTCAGTAGGCTGCGCTTTGGCAACTAAGCCAGCGTAATGAGCTGCACTGTCGTAGCGGCTTGCCTGCCGGAACGCATCGATCAGCTCGTCTGCTGCCTTGTTCTGCTGTGGCACTGCTGCCGTCAGGTACGCTGTTCGCAACCCGTCAAGATGTTGCTGTTGCTCAGGCGTCATCGGTGCTTCATGAATCTCAGACCGGTCTACCGTTGCGCCAGACGTCGTGGGCTGGGTTCCCGGTACTACGCGGCCACTCGGATTAGCCGAGCCAAGCTGCTTGCTTTCGTTGCGCACTACCACCTTCGGCCGGGTGTACAACCCCACCGTGAGCAATGACGCCAGCACGACAACAAGCAACACGTATTTATTCATAAAGCGATAAAGCTACTTGCTAATGAGTTGATTATTCGGCGGCTACCTTCGTTTTTTCGCTGGTCTTTACCTGCTCAACAAACACCTTAGCCGGCTTGAAGCTAGGGATAAAATGTTCGTCGATTATCATTGCTTTATTCTGCGAAATGTTACGGGCTACCTTCTTAGCTCTTTTCTTATTGATGAAACTGCCGAATCCTCTTACGTAGATATTCTCCCCCTCGGCCAGCGAGTCTTTCACCACCGTGAAAAAGGTCTCCAGTGTGTTTGTCACTTCAACCTTATCAATTCCGGTCTTATCGGCGATCTCTGCAATTACGTCTGCTTTCGTCACGACTTCTTAAACTTTAACGTTTACTGTGTTGTTGAAAAAAATTCAGGTGTCAAAAATGAGACCGCAAAGGTAGACCTTTCCACTTTATTTAAAAAGTAATGAGCAGTCGTTTTTACTCCCCACGCTGCATTTTCCCCTTTTATTTTGGATTGGCTATCAGACGCTAACGCCGTAAAAACTACGTTTGCCCCGACACTCGAAGGGTGGTACGAGCGGCACCGGCGCGACCTGCCCTGGCGACACACGCGCGACCCCTATCGCATCTGGCTGTCGGAGGTTATTCTTCAACAGACCCGGGTAGCACAGGGTAAACCCTACTACGAACGATTCGTAGAAACCTACCCAACCGTCACCGATCTGGCCCGTGCCGATGAGCGCGAATTGTTGCGACTCTGGCAGGGCCTGGGTTACTACTCGCGTGCCCGCAATCTTCACCAGACGGCCCGCTATATAACCGATCAACTGGACGCTGAGTTTCCGGCTACCTTTGCCGGGTTACTCACCCTGAAAGGAATCGGCGTGTACACGGCGGCTGCCGTCGCTTCATTCGCCTTTGGTGAACGGGTGCCGGTTGTCGACGGGAACGTGTATCGGGTGCTGGCCCGTGTGTTCGGCGTTGCTGAAGACATTACCACGACCGGGGCTAAGAAAACGTTTGCTAAGCTGGCTGATGAATTAATTCAGCGAGCCGATGATCCGGCAACGTATAACCAGTCGATCATGGAGTTCGGGGCTATTCAGTGTACGCCTGTTTCGCCCGATTGTCTGCTATGTCCGCTCCAGCAGTCCTGCAATGCCTATCAGACGGGTCGGCAGCAACGGTTGCCGGTGAAAGCTAAAAAAGCCCCCGTCCGCGAGCGATATTTCAATTACCTGGTGTTTCGGCAGGGTGATCGACTGGCGATGCGCGAACGGACAGACCGTGATATCTGGCAGAGTCTGTACGACTTCTGGCTGCTCGAAACGGATGAACCGGTCGCTTCGCTGACTGATCTGGGGCTACCCGACGAAGCGGCCAAATTGATAAGCCTGGGCCGGACGACGGGGGGCGCAGTACCGCTTACGCAGTTACTGTCACATCAGCGGATACAGGGTCAGTTTTTCCTGATTGATTTACCGGATGACCAGGCGGTATCTTTACCGATAGGTTTTAACTGGTACCTGATGGATGAAGTGAATCAACTTCCGAAGCCTGTTCTGATTACCACTTATTTGACCGAAGGGCTTGGATAAACAGGTAAGATTCAGTATCTTTATCTGTTCTAATCCACCTTATTTTACCAACAAAACAAGCGCAAACAGCACATGGCAAGCTTGAATAAAATGACCATTATCGGCAATCTTGGCGCCGATCCCGAAGTGCGGTATCTCGACGGTGGAGCTGTTGTCGCCACGTTCAACGTAGCGACGACGGAAAAATACACGAACCGCAACGGCGAGAAAGTTGAACAGACGGAGTGGTTCCGCGTTGAGCTTTGGAACGAACAGGCTAAAGTGGCTGAAAAATATTTGAAGAAGGGTAACTCGGTCTACGTAGAAGGCCGCCTGCGGACAGAATTGTGGACGGATAAGGAAGGAAAAGAGCGGACCTCGCTGCGTGTTCGGGCCAATACCATGCAGTTGCTGGGTAGCCCGAACAGCGATAACGCCGGCGATAATCAGTACGAAGCCCCACGTCAGCAGGCGGCTCCGGCAGCACCGCAACAGGCCGCTCCCCGTCAGCAGGAAGCAGCCGCACCGCAGCAGGCCGCTCCGCGCCAGCAGCCTCCGGCGCAGCCCGCCCGGCAGCAGCGGCAACCTGAACCGGCTCCCTTCGACGGTGGTGACGACGATTTGCCGTTCTGACCCCCGATTGCTTACTAAGATTTACGTTACATGGACCCCGGTGATCCGCTTTCTCGACAGGTGCTCTCAGCCGATTTAGGCTGGAGCACCTATCTTACTTTATACGGCCCGTACCTGGCGCTTGTTCTGCTGCTGATTACGCTGGCTGGCCTGGTTTCGGCTTCCGAAGCTGCCTTTTTCTCGCTATCCCCCGACGACCGGGTTCGTTGCCGGGAAAGTAGCGAACCCGGTTACCAGCAAATAGCCGGGTTGCTCGAACGACCCAAGCGGCTATTGGCGTCGCTGGTTATTTTCAATAATCTGATTAACATCGCTGTTGTTGTTATCATCAGTTTCCTGACCTGGGAGTATACGCAGGCGGCTAACCGGTCGAACTGGTTACTGGTGGGTGTAACGACGGTAACAACGCTCGTGATTGTGCTTTTTGGGGAGATTGTCCCCAAAGTATACGCCAGTCAGAACAACCTGCGCGTGGCGCGCCGGACGGCTACGCTGGCATCCATAGGACTAACTATTTTCCGGCCGTTAGCGGTGATGCTGGTCAATCTGAGCAATCAGGTTGATAAGCGGATCGAACGACGGGGCTACAAACTATCTATTGAGGAACTGAGTCAGGCGGTGGAGCTGACGGGTGCCGAAGCCACCACTGAAGAGAAGGAAATTCTGAAAGGAATCGTCAATTTCAGCAACCTGACCGCCCGGCAGGTGATGCGCTCCCGACTCGATATTTCGGCCGTTTGCAACGACCTTACGTTCCTGGAACTGATCGAGCAGATCAATGCGTCGGGCTACTCACGGGTGCCGGTCTACGGCGAGTCGCTCGATCAGGTAGAGGGCATTGTATACATCAAAGATTTATTACCGCACATCCATGCCGATGATTCGTTTGACTGGCAGTCGTTGATGCGGCCGGTATTTTTCATTCCCGAAAACAAAAAAGTCGACGATCTGCTGCAGGATTTTCAGAAGAAACGGGTACACATGGCCGTCGTCGTAGATGAGTACGGCGGTACGCGTGGACTGGTAACGCTGGAAGATATTATCGAAGAGATTTTCGGCGACATCAATGATGAATTTGATGATGAAACGCCGGAAGGGTATCAGCGCGAAGATGACCGAACGGTTGTGTTTGAAGGAAAGACGCCCCTAACCGACGTATGTCGCGTGCTGAATGTGGATGCTACCACGTTTGAGGAAATTCAGGGTGACAGCGAATCGCTGGGAGGGTTGTTGCTCGAACTATTTGGGCGCTTACCAGCAACGGACGATGAGACAGAATACGCTGGGTTTACGTTTTTTGTACTAGCGGCCGATGATAAGCGCATCAATGCCGTACGGGTGACCAAACTGGAACCAACTTCGGTATAGAAAGCCACGAAATAGAGAGCCGTCGGTTGCAGCCTGTGCTTCTGTGCGTCTGGTGCAATCAACCCGGTACAGCTAGCTTGCCCGTTTTCTCTGCTGTTACAACCAAAGCCCTTTTCCTGACACATAATCTTTGTGCAGCTGACCGATGTCTGTCAGGGAGTAAGTCAGCAATTTGTGATCCTGTAGCTTCTGAAGCAGGGCTCGCTCCTTAGCCGTAAACCGACCGTCGATGAGCAGACTAAAGATAAGGAGCCGTTCGACGCTGCGCTGCATGTCGGGTGGCAGCGCGGCCATCTGCGGGAGAAAATCATCGGGCGAGTGGGGCAACACGGCCTCGTTGACACGATCAGTTAGCGTTTCGACCAGCAGTAGGTGCGCGTATACGTGCAGGCGCTGCAAGACCCCCGCATAATTCAGCACATCAGTCAGAACAGTCTGAAACTGACTGTCTGTATGCCACTCTTCGCGGAGTTCGTTGACAAAACTTCGGATGGTCAGTGGGGCCAGAATGCGGATTTTAAGTTCAAACTGTATCCGTTTGACGCTGTAGATAAGCCAGCCGACATACCCGATTGCCCCGACGGCAACAGCGACGACTGTGGCGGTATACGGCAGCAACAGGATTGTCACGACCGTGCTCACCAGAAAGCCAGCCGCCTGATTGACCAGGAAGTAAGCGAACAGGCCCGAACGTGATTTGGCCAGATGTGTTTTCAGGTTGAGGTAGGGTCGATACGTCGACTTACCCGAACGGGCCAGTCGCGCCATAGTATCGACATGGTGCTCGTAACGGGTGTCGTGTAGACGGGGAAACTGGTAGATCTGCGCAATGGCCCGTGCGCCAAACCGGTTGATACCCGTTGTTAGATGAATAGCCAGGTAGAGCACCAGCATGGCATACAGAATCGTAATCAGAGGGAGCGCAAACAGCTGCCCCGATATAGTAACCTCCGTTGCTGCGAAGAAGTCAGGCCAGGCGAACTGCGGTATCTGAAATACCAGTATGGTTAGTACACCCAGGAAGCCCGTTGCAAACAGAATTGCGTACGCTGCCCGTTGCGTCAGAAACACCTCATCCTCACTCAACACATAAGGCTCGTCTGTCGGGTGGCTCGTATCGAGTGCCCGACGCAGGTAGCGCATAGTTAGGTGATCCAATAAGCTGGGAGATTCCTGAGGAGGCCGTGTTGACATGGTGGGTAGGCCAGAGGCATATACGCTCTTTTAACTACAGAAGAAGACTGGTTGTTGATTAAAAAAAAGTCTTTGGCCGCCTATGCACATAATTCGTTTGGTACTGACTGGGATAGGCATCGGTATAATTACCTATCAGAGCGGTTTAGCACAACAAAAAGCCGCTGAGCGGTTACGCAACGAGATCCAGGAGCAGGCAGTTACGTTTCTTCAGGCGCTCACACCGACGCAGCGGCAACAAACCCTATTCCGGTTCGATGACGAAGAGCGGTTTGACTGGCACTACATTCCCCGCGAACGGAAAGGGCTACCCCTGCGGGCGATGAACGCCAGTCAGCAGCAGGCTGCCCGGCAGTTGTTGCGCAGCTGTCTGAGCCAGGATGGCTACCAGAAAGCGGAAGAAATTATGGCCCTGGAAAACGTGCTGCGGGTCATCGAAAACCGTCCGCAAAACGATACGTACCGCGACCCGAATCAATACGCATTCTCTGTTTTTGGCGACCCGTCGGGTAAGGCACCCTGGAGCTGGCGTATCGACGGGCATCATCTGTCAATGCAGTTTTTAGTCGTAACTGGGCCGGACGGCGCTGGACAGGTGCTGGCGCAGACCCCCATTTTTTTCGGTAGTAACCCCGCGATTGTCCGGGCCGACGTGCCGCAGAAGGGTAAGCAGGTACTCAAGGAGGAGACAGCGCACGCGTTCGATCTGCTGGCGTCGCTCGATTCAGCACAGGTGCGGCAGGCTACATTGGCGGCCGTGGCTTACCCCGATATCGTGACGGGAAACCGACGTAAGTTGTCGCTGGAACGCATGGACGGATTGCGTTTTGGCGACATGAACGAGCCTCAGCGTGCGCTATTCAGGCAGTTGCTACAGGTTTATCTAAGCCGCTACCGGGTTACGCTGGCCCGGCAGCAACTCGATAAATTAACAAAAGCCGGGCTCGATGAACTTCGGTTTGCCTGGGCGGGCGATCTGACGCCGACATTGGGGGCGGGCAAAGGCTGGTACTATCGGATTCACGGCCCGACGCTACTGATCGAATATGACAACACCCAGACCAACGCCAACCACATCCATACGGTCGTGCGTGATCTGACGAATGATTTCGGGCTGGATGCGCTGGAAGAGCACTACCGGAGCACGGGTCACGACAAGCCGTGAAAAAACATTTTAACCTTTTTTAAGCGTTTGTTACCAACGGCCGGGCTTGTTTTACCGGAAAATTTCGTTTCCACTACATGAAGAAAATCCTCCTATGGGCGTCGGTCGGGCTGTCTACGATAGCAACGGCCTCGGCGCAGGAAACGCAGTGGTACCTGCGCGACAAAACAGACAAGACGGCGGGCATCAGCGTCGACAAAACGTATGGCGAATTATTGGCCAACCGCAAACCCACACCGGTTCTGGTGGCCGTTATCGATGGGGGAATCGACACCAGCCACGTCGATCTGAAGCGCGTTTTGTGGACCAACCCGAAAGAGATTCCCGGCAATGGCATAGACGACGATAAGAATGGCTACATCGACGATGTACACGGCTGGAATTTTATCGGTGGTAAAGACGGGCGCAATGTCAGTTATGAAACGGTCGAAATCACCCGGTTGTACAGTAAGCTGAAGCCGAAATACGAGGGGAAAGATCGCAAGTCGCTGAAGCCAGCCGAACAGAAAGAGTACGACCTGTACGTGAAAGCGAAAGCGGACGTCGAGAAAAATCAGGCGCAGTACAAGTCCCAGTACGACGGTATCCACGGTTTCTACACGCAGTATGCAACGGCCGTCGATGCGATCAAGCAGGCGCTGAACGTGCCCAAACTCGATACGGCAACGCTGGCCAAAGTGCTCGATACCTTATCGAATCAGGCACTGCGCCGACCTGTCGGTGGTATCTTGCAGGTGTTGCGCCAGCAGGGGGTAGCCGACGCTGAGGTGATGAAAAGTGAGCTGGGTAAATACGACGATCAGCTGAAAACCCGCGCCGAATACAACTACAATCCAGATTTTGACAGCCGTAGTATCGTCGGTGACAATCCCGACGACATAAGCCAGCGCGACTATGGTAACGCCGACATCAACGGCCCTGATCCTGACCACGGCACGCACGTTGCCGGGATCATCGGTGCCGACCGGACGAATAATCTGGGTGTGATGGGTATTGCCGACGCAGTGATGATTATGGGTGTTCGGGCCGTACCGAATGGCGATGAGCGCGATAAAGACGTGGCCAATGCGATTCGTTACGCCGTCGACAATGGGGCGAAGATTATCAACATGAGCTTCGGTAAAGACTATTCGCCCCAGCGGAAAGCGGTTGAGGATGCTGAGCGGTACGCGCTGTCGAAAGGGGTACTGATGGTTCACGCGGCTGGCAACGACGGAAAAGACATCGACACCGCCATGAATTACCCGTCGCCCCGCTTTGAAGACGGTGCGTCGATTCCGAACGTCATTACGGTTGGGGCCAGTGCGGAGCCGGTCACGGCTGATCTGGTAGCTAGTTTTTCAAACTACGGCAAGCGCGACGTCGACGTGTTTGCGCCGGGCAAAGAAATATATTCAACCGTGCCGGGTAGTAAGTACGAAAACAACAACGGTACGAGTATGGCGTCGCCGGTTGTGGCGGGGGTTGCTGCCGTGCTGAAATCGTATTTCCCCAAACTGACCTACGCCGACATCAAGCGGATCATTCTGGCGTCTGCAACGCCTTATCACACGAAAGTGCGTCGGCCAGAGTCGAGCACAATGGTTGATTTTGCCACGCTATCGAAAACGGGGGGCGTCGTTAATCTGTATGAAGCTGTGAAGCTGGCGTTAGCCGAAGAAAAAGGCAAATCGGGCAAATAGCCTTGCTGTTGCTTATGTTGTATTGCGTATCAGGGCCTGTGTTTTTCACAGGCCCTTTTTTTATATACCATCGGTAGATTATGCGAGTGCAGTGGTGTCGGGTCTGGGTCGCCAGCCCGGCCCGCACCGACACCACTATTGTGCCACGTAAGCTAGTCGGCAATCTTTACCGTCGGGCCGCTCAGTCCGGCGTTGAAACTGAGAATGGAAATCAGATTTCCCTTGAATTCGGTGTTGAGTGAGAAATTACGACCCAGCGCGTAAGCCAGCACAAATCGGTCGGAGAGGTGGTATTCCACACCCAGCGCCAGGCGGTAATCCTGATCGCTGCGGAGCAACCGGTCGACCTGCCCCGATGGCAAGGTTACGCGTTGCAGTGTCGTTGTCTGAAATCGGTGGATATACTCGGCCGACAGCGAAAGCCTGCGCCAGTTGGCGGCAACCCGACTACCAATATCCCAATTGCGGGTCGGGTCGGTGACGATCTGATTACTCATGTAACGCACCAGCCCTATCACCTCCAGATTGACGTTGTTCCAGATCCAGCTGCCGCCCGGTGTTGCCCAGACGCCGTACTTACCCAGCGTCGAATAATCGAAATTGTTGGTCGGAAACTCAACCGACGACGCAGCGGCTACGTCCATCCGAAAGCCTTTTCGAAAGTAATAATGCCGCTCCACGTTCTTCGCCAGTTGGGCGAGTTTGAACGTCTTTTCGTAATCGCTCAACTTCAGAATCATCTGCCCCAGCAGTAACTGGCACTGCGCATTGTTGGTGGCAAACCGGCCCAGCAGTACCGACTCGACGACGTCGATCTGGAGCTGCGAAAAGTCGCGGATAAACGCTTTGTTGCTGATAAAATCGTTGATGACTACGCCAAATTCTTTATCCAGATAGGCCCGTAGTGCATTGCCATCGGCGAAGGTTCGGTTGCGACCTGCTTCCAGAATAAACCGGGCCGGAGCGATAATGGCCAGTCGATTGGTCAGGGCGGCCAAGTCGGTGTTGAACGCGTCGGTAAGCTGACCGGGAAAGAGCGTCGCCCGCAGGCCGAACCCCATCTGCTGAATCGTACGGGTAGAATCAAGAAGACTGGTCCGGCGACCGGTTGCCAGTGAGATCGAAAACGATTGTTTCAACGATGCCCCGGTCGTGGGAGTCATCAGCTGCTGCACACTGATGTCGCGGGGCCTGAACCAGTAGGGCGTTACTTCCAGCGCGTAGTTGACGGGGAGCTGCCACGTATTGCCCGAACTGAAATTGGTTAGTAGGGCCGTTTCGAGCGCTTTGTAGCTTTTGGGGCGGGCAATTTCAGCGGGCTGAACGCCCAGGATAGTCGTTGCCGGTGACGATACGGCGTGCAGATCATCGACCCGCAGATCCTGCGCCTGCGTCAGCAGGGGTAGGCCAGCCAGGAGCCAGCCGAGTGAACGAAGACGGATCATGGTCAGGCAAACGAAAGCGTTATGGAATAACTGACCGTACCGTTATCGTCTTCCGCGTCGGCGGTAAACGGCGCAAATCGCTGATTATTGACCAGAAACCAGAGGCTTGTCCGGTTGGTAAACGGGTTGGTATCGGTAACCATCGTGACCGTCAGCAGCGATTTGCCCCGAAGTGCGGCTACGTGACCAAGCGGATAGTTGACGATGTTCCCGTACGTATAGCGGCCCGAAAAATCTTTAAATACCGAGTAGCTAACGTCGCCGTCGCCCCCGCGAATGGTTAACAGCACCGGCTGATCGGCCGGCAGAGCGGAGAGGTCGACGGGTAAAGAATCTGTATAGTCGCGCATGACCGTAAACCTACGAAAAGCCTAAACATCAGCAAGCTAAGGTTCGTAAATGGGCTGCTTAACCGACGATCAGTTTCTGCCCCGGCCGCAGTGCGTTGGTCCGGATGTTATTCAGCCGCTTTAACCGGTCGATGGTCAGCCCGTCGTACCGCTGGGCGATGTTCCAGAGCGTATCGCCGTCCTGAACGCGATGGTAGCGGGGCTTGATGTGCCTCGTCTGCGCGACAGCCTCCGCTTTTTTACGGGCTTTCGCTGTGCCCTGTTCGGCCAGTCGCTCCGAGCGGGTTTCGGCAACTTCGTTCAGGATAACCAGTTTCTGCCCCGGCTGTAACGCGTTCGATTTGAGGTGATTCCAGCGTTTCAGATCATAGAGTTCGACGTGGAAACGGTCGGCCAGATCGCCCAGATTATCTTTCCGCTTGACAACGTACGTTTGTTTCCTGGGCTTCTTCAGTACCACCGTTTCAATGTCTTCTTCCGGCTCATCAGCTGATTCAGCGACGGCGAGTTTAGCCGTCACGGCCGCTTTTTTCACCGATTCTGGCCGGGTATCAGTCGGCGCGTCCTCGTCATTCGCTGCTACCACCTGAACCTCCGACGGTACTACCGCCAATCCATTCGTGCCCAGCCGGGTCCAGCTAGACATCGAATCGTTGCCGTAGCGGATGTCTTCGCTGGATGCCATCAGCATATGGTCCATGACCACCGGCATACGACCGGCCGAATCCATAATGGCCCGACGGTGACCTTTCACGTAGGTCAGGTATTGCCGGGGTACGCGCAGCGGGTAATGATCCGTGTATTCGGGCAGAATCGCGGTCGTGATGGCCGGGTTCATCCGTTGCAGTTCCGCCAGTGGTAGACGACCGTGCCGGGCAAACGTCTCGAGGTTAAAATACCCCGTTACCTGCATGGTATCCGTTGGGATAGGGTGCTGGAAATTTTCGCCGATGATGCCGTGATCGGCGGCATGGTTGAGGATGTACGTAAAGGCAACAAACTGCGGCACATAGCCACGGGTTTCTTTCGGCAGTGCGTCGTAAATGGCGTAATAGGTCGTGCCGCCCGTCCGGCGCATGGCCCGCTTCACAACGCCGGGTCCGCAGTTATAAGCGGCCATTGCCAGTTCCCAGTCTTCGAAGATGGTATACAGATCGCGCAGGTATTTGCAGGCGGCTTCGGTCGCCTTGACGGGGTCCATCCGTTCATCGACGTAATCGTCCTGGTACAGCTTCATGTCGCGGCCGGTACCGGGCATAAACTGCCACAGCCCACCGGCACCCGCGTGAGACACGGCCCGTGGGTTCAGCGAGGATTCGACCACCGACAGGTATTTCAGTTCGTCGGGTAGTTCGTACTGCGCCAGCATTTTCTCGTAGAGCGGGAAAAAGAGGGGTATCCGTTCGAGCATCAGTTTGGTCGTACTGGCCCGGCGAAAGGTGAAATAATCGACGTACGCCTGCACCGCTTTGTGGTAATTCAGCGGGATGTCTTTCTGAAGTTTGGCGAGCCGTACCTTGAGCAGTGTATCGGCAACGGTTGGAACGAGGGCTACCGTGTCGCGTCGAATGGCGGAAGTGTCGGCGGTTTGGGCCTGGGTGGGCGCGTAGGTGGTAAGAAACAGGCCCGTCAGGCTACAGATCGTTATAATTCGCCACAGATACTGGTTCAGACGCATACGGTTCAGTTTAGTTGACTTCTCATCGGCTCGTGGCCGATGGAGAGCGATGTTGGGTAGCGGTTATCTCCTTAAAATAGTCAATAGCCATTTACTTACTCATGCAGCGCCTGGTGCAACGATTGGGCCACAGTTAGCAGCCGCTCTTCCGAAAAGGGGGGCGTCATCAGCTGCAGGCCAATTGGCAGGGCGGATTCACTGGCGTCGTGCCCGTTTGGGATGGATACGGCCGGGTAACCGACCACATTAGCCAGAACGGTAAAAATGTCGCCCAAGTACATTTGAAGCGGGTCGCTGGTTTTTTCGCCCAACCGGTAAGCCGTTGTTGGCGTGGTTGGCGACAGTAACACATCATACTCACCGAATAGTCGCTCCATTTCCTGCTGCATCAGCCGCCGGACGCGCTGCGCTTTTGTGTAATAAGCGTCGTAGTAGCTGGCGCTCAGTACGAACGTGCCCAACAGAATTCGTTTCCGTACCTCCGCGCCAAATCCGTTTGTCCGACTGCGTTTGTACATCGACATCAGATCGGTACTGTCAGGACTGCGGTACCCATAGCGGACCCCGTCGAAACGCGACAGATTGGAGGAGGCTTCGGCAGTTGTCAGGATGTAATACGTTGGCAGCAGGTAGTTGAGCAGACTGATGTCGACCGGTTCGACCTGATGGCCAGCAGCCCGGAGTTGCTCCAGTGCTCGGTGGGTGGCTTCGCGAATGGCCGGTTCGACGCCCTCACTGTCAGTACCCTCGCGCAGATAGGCAATCTTCATTGGTTTTCCCGGTGCGTCGACTGCCTGACTATAGTTTCCAACCGGTTCCGTCGATACAGTGCTGTCGAAGTTGTCTGGACCCGCCATAATGTCAAGCAGCAGAGCCACGTCGGCGATGGTGTTGGCAATCGGGCCGACGCAGTCAAACGACGACGCGTAGGCCACCAGTCCCCAGCGGCTGATACGGCCGTAGGTCGGTTTCAGGCCCACAACGCCACAAAAAGCCGCCGGCTGCCGCACGGACCCACCTGTATCGGAGCCAATGCTGGCCAGACACAGGCCCGCCTGCACGGCCACCGCCGACCCACCT
>CAZOQC010000036.1:0-29268 GCA_964581865.1 uncultured Spirosoma sp. | reverse complement strand
TGCGGCCGTCTTCGGCTTCGCCCGCTTCGGTCACGCCTAGGTGCAGCGGGTACGGCTTCAGCCCTTCCTCATCCAGCCGTTGAACCAGCAACCGGTACGCCTGCACCATTACCTGCGGGTTGCTCGACTTCATCGACAGTACGATATTGAAATACTGCTCGTCTTCGCAAATGCGCAGAAATTCCAGCGCCGATTCTACCATGCCCACTGGCGTATCACCATAACGACTCAGAATCCGGTCGGAGAGGGAGCCGTGGTTAGTGCCGATTCGCATCGCCGTACCATATTCCTTACAGATACGCACCAGCGGCAGGAACTTCGCCCGAATCCGCTCCAGTTCAGCGGCATAGGCGGCATCGGTGTAATCGATAAATTCAAACCGCTTCCGGTCGGCATAGTTGCCGGGATTGATCCGAACTTTCTCGACGATCCGGGCGGCCAGTTCGGCTGCGTTGGGCGTGAAGTGGATGTCGGCTACCAGCGGAGTCGTATAGCCCCGCGCGCGTAGTCCGTTACGGATATTCTCCAGATTCTGCGCTTCCTTTACGCTGGGGGCTGTGATGCGGATATACTCGCAACCGGCTTCGATCATCCGAATCGACTGCTCGATCGACCCAGCCGTATCCATCGTGTCGATGGTCGTCATCGACTGCACCCGGATGGGGTAATCGGAACCCATTGGCACGTCGCCAATCGTAACGGTACTGGTTTTCCGCCGGACGTATTCCGTCAGCGAGGGTGTGTAAAAAAAGGGCGAAGAAACCAGCGGGGTAGAGCCGGATGAAGCGGTGGATGAATCGGACATACGTCGGGCGGGCAGAGCCGTATTAGTACAACAAAGGTACGAAAAGCGTACAGATGAAACGGACCGGAGACCCACTGGAAAAACGATGGTATCGTTGCGAAGGTTCGTTGAGTAGATGAGCCAGTTACGGGAAAACAATTCGCATCGTCGGGCAGTTGATTGCTCTGATCTAACCCGGTAAACAGGCCGGGGATATGTAAACGAACGAACAGATTTCACCATTGACGTATGAAAACGAACGTAGTTGCAATGCTGGCATTGGGACTGTGCCTGAGTATCGGTGCACAAGCCCAGGATTCGACCGCTATAAAGAAAGAAATGCGCAAGCAGGAGAAAGCTGAGCGCAAGGCCCGCCTGAAAGCCGACATGAAACAAACCGGCAACGCCATTGGCGAAACGGCCAGTGAAGTCGGGCAGGGAGCCAAACGGAAAGCGAAAGTAGCCGCAGAGGCCGTGGCTACCGGTGTCGACAAGACGGGGCAGGCAATCGACAAAGGCGTCGACAAAGCTGGCTATGCTATTCAGGGCGAAGCTGATAAGCTGAAAGCCAAGCGCGATTCGTCGCGTGCCGAGAAAGCCCGTCGCGATTCGCTGTAGGTTTTTTTAGACAGGATTACAGGATTAAAAGGATTTTTTACTGCTGGCTGAGTCAGATTAAGCTTGGCGGTCAGTGTCAGAGAGAAAATCCTCTTAATCCTGTCCAACCAAAAAGGGGACGCCGGTGGGTGTCCCTTTTTTGGTTGTATCAGGTCAGTTTGGGGTCGAGGAAGCTGTATTTGCCGCGCCAGTGCTTCCACCGTTTGTGCGACCAGAGCCAGTCGGAAGGCTTCGCTCGGATCGTCGTTTCCAGCTGATCACGGTAACGGTCGATGATTGCGCCGAGTGCGAGGTCGGTATAGGGTGGTTCAGCCAGTGGTTTGAATGTTAGTTCGTAGTAACCCCGCTTCACGCGCCGGAGATCGGCGTAAATGACCGGCAGGTTACGGCTGCGGGCCAGTCGTTCCGAGCCGGGGTAGAAAGGGGTGTCACGGTGCAGAAAGTCTGTCCAGTAGGCATATTCCGGGATGTCGGGTACCTGATCGGCCACCATACCAATCAGGCGGGGGGTGTTTTTAGCCGCAACCAGTCGGCGGGGCAACTCCTTCATCGATACCGGTACCGCACCGAACCGGCTCCGGATGATCTGCATCAGGTCGTTGGAAAAGGAACTGCTGAGTGTCTTGTAAATACTATCCGACGGAAGACCGTGCAGTACCAGCGATGGAGCCGTCCACTCCCAGTTGGCGGTGTGTGAGGTCATGACAAGCACCGGTAATCCGCGTTGAAACCAGCCGATCGGTAACTCGGTATTCAGACAAACCATCCGTTTTTTCAACTCGTCGGCTTTGAGCCCCGGCAACTTGATCGTCTCGACAATCAGGTCTGTGAAGTTCAGGTAAAACGCTTTGGTAATGGCCTGAACCTCGCTGGGTGTCTTTTCCGGAAACGATTGCCGTACGTTTTCCTCGATAACCGTTCGTCGATAGCGGATCAGCCGGTGTAGCACGACCGACAGAAAGGTTGATAAGCCGTGAAGAAACGACAGGGGCAGACGGGCCAGCAGGCGAAAAAAAAGCATTGGCTAAGGGACAAAACCAGTTGGGCAACGTTACGAAGCGATGCGTACCGGAACTGGAAATTAAAAAACAGATGATTAAGCGGGGCGTATTGTTTTTTTTCTTTATTTGTGGGTAGATACCGTCGTTTCTATTGGAAAAGTACCAATTGTCGCATCAATCAACTGAACTACTTATCGACTTGCAGTACCTTCCCTGTCTGGATTATCTGACGGGCATACAGCAGTTTGGGCGGGTCAGAATCGAAGCGCAGGAACACTATCAGAAGCAAAGTTACCGAAATCGGTGCTACGTTCGGACGGCTGCTAAAATCGAGTCGCTGACCGTACCGGTATTGCGCGGCACTCATCACCTGCCAATTCGCGATCTGCGGATCGATACCGGGCAACGATGGCAGCTGCAACACTGGCGCACCCTGACGGCTGCGTACGCCCGGTCACCGTTTTTTGAGTATTACGCGGCTGAGCTGGCACCGGTCTACGAACGTAACTGGACGTTCCTGTTCGACCTCAACTGGCAACTGCTGACAATTTGTCTGAAATTATTCCAGATAAAGACACCCGTAGTACTGACAGAATGGTACCAGGCCGAGGCTGAACCGGGTCAGTTTGACGCCCGTTCGCAGCTTACACCGCAAAACCGGGCCCACGAACATCTGTTTGGTCAGCCCGTAGCGTATATGCAGAACTTTGGTCCCGATTTTGTACCCAACCTGAGCGGAGTTGATCTTTTGTTTTGTCAGGGACCGGCCGCCCGTGCGTATCTGGTAAGTCGCGAATCACCTACTTCGTACGCTGGCAACGACCAGTATTTTGGGTAGAAAGCAGTCGGTGTAGCCCGTTGAAAGGCACCGGCCGCAGATGAACAAATCCTGGAAACTCTACGTTAAATTACTATTACCGCTTACCTTAGGAGACCCTACAATCGAATGGAAGCAAAATTCTCAAACCGCGTTAAGGAAGTTATCTCGCTGAGTCGGGAAGAAGCCTTGCGCTTAGGCCACGATTATATCGGCACGGAGCATCTGTTGCTGGGTATGATCCGTGAAGGCGAAGGTGTAGCAGTGGGATTGCTGAAGAAACTTGGTATTTCACTCGATGAACTCCGGGTAACTGTTGAGCAGGCTACGAAAGGAACGGCTACTAACAACGTGAAGAATCTGGCGAATATCCCGCTGACCCGTCAGTCGGAGAAAACGCTCAAGATTACGTATCTGGAAGCCAAGATATTCAAGAGCCCGCTGATCGGTACGGAACACCTCCTGCTGTCAATTCTGCGCGACGAAGATCATGTCGCTACGCAGATTCTGAATAAGTTTAATGTTAACTACGAAATCATCAAGGAGATGCTGGAATATCAATCCTCCGGAAGCCGTCCTGTGATGGGGCCCGAAACCGATGATGACGACAACGAACGCAGCATGTTTAGCGGTGGCGGCAGCGGTGGCGCAGGTAAAGATCCTAAAGGTTCGGAGAAGTCGCGGACACCCGTTCTCGACAATTTCGGCCGTGATCTGACCAAGCTGGCTGAAGTCGGTAAGCTGGACCCGATCGTTGGTCGCGAAAAAGAAATTGAGCGCGTAGCCCAGATCCTGAGCCGCCGTAAGAAAAACAACCCGATCCTGATTGGTGAGCCGGGCGTTGGTAAAACAGCTATCGCTGAAGGACTTGCGCTGCGTATCGTACAGAAGAAAGTGTCGCGCGTGCTGTTCGGCAAACGTGTCGTTACGCTCGATCTTGCTTCGCTGGTCGCTGGTACCAAATACCGGGGTCAGTTTGAAGAGCGGATGAAGGCCGTGATGAACGAGCTGGAAAAGTCGCCCGAAGTGATTCTGTTTATCGATGAGCTGCATACCATCGTGGGTGCGGGTGGTGCGTCGGGTTCGCTCGATGCGTCCAATATGTTCAAGCCTGCGCTGGCCCGTGGCGATATCCAATGTATCGGTGCTACCACGCTTGACGAATACCGTCAGTACATCGAGAAAGATGGCGCGTTGGCCCGTCGTTTCCAGATGGTGATGGTCGACGCCACGTCGATCGATGAAACCATCGAAATCCTGAACAATATCAAGGATAAATACGAGGAGCACCACCACGTCAACTACACGCCCGAAGCAATCGAGGCTGCGGTGAAGCTGTCGGAACGGTACATCTCTGACCGGTTCCTACCCGATAAAGCCATCGACGTGATGGATGAAGTCGGTGCGCGGGTACACATCTCGAACATCACGGTTCCCGAAGATATTCTCAAGCTGGAAGAGCAGATCGAGAACATCAAGAAAGAGAAAAACCAGGTTGTCAAGAGCCAGAAATACGAAGAGGCTGCGCAGCTTCGCGATAAGGAGAAGCGGCTGATCGATCAGCTTGACCGCGCCAAACAGGCATGGGAAGAAGATACCAAGAAGCGTCGGTACACGGTTAGCGAAGACAACGTAGCTGAAGTGGTCGCGATGATGACGGGTATTCCCGTGACGAGCGTTTCGAACGACGAAGGCCGGAAGCTCATCAACATGGGCGATGAACTGAAAGGCCGGGTTATCGGTCAGCAGTCGGCCATCGATAAGCTGGTGAAAGCCATTCAGCGGACGCGCGTTGGTCTGAAAGATCCGAAGAAGCCAATTGGTTCGTTTATCTTCTTGGGTCCAACCGGGGTAGGTAAGACGGAACTGGCGAAGGTGCTGGCAACCTATCTGTTCGACAAAGACGACGCGCTGGTTCGTATCGACATGTCGGAATACATGGAGAAGTTCAGCGTCAGCCGGTTAGTTGGTGCCCCTCCGGGATACGTCGGTTACGAAGAAGGTGGTCAGCTGACGGAGAAAATCCGCCGGAAGCCATATTCGGTCGTGCTGCTTGACGAGATCGAAAAAGCTCACCCGGATGTGTTCAACATCCTGCTACAGGTGCTTGACGACGGTATCCTGACCGACGGTCTGGGTCGCCGGGTTGACTTCCGCAATACGATTATCATCATGACCTCGAACATTGGGGTGCGTGACCTGAAAGATTTCGGTGCCGGTATTGGTTTCTCGACCAAGAAGTCGGCCGAAGCGCAGGACGAGATGATGAGAAGCACGATTCAAAGTGCACTGCGTAAAGCGTTCTCACCGGAGTTCCTCAACCGTCTTGACGATGTGATTGTGTTCAACTCGCTGCAACGCGAAGACCTGCACAAAATCATTGACCTGATGCTGGGCAAACTGCTGGGTCGCATCACAAGCCTGGGTTATACAGTTGAACTGACAGAGAAAGCGAAGGATTTCCTGTCAGAGAAAGGGTACGATCAGCAGTATGGTGCACGTCCGCTGAGCCGGGCTATCCAACGGTATCTGGAAGATCCCATCGCAGAAGAAATTCTGAAAGGTGAACTGAAGGAGGGCGACGTGATTCAGGCCGAGTACAGCGGAGAAGGCGACAGCCTGACCATTACGGTACGCAAGCAGGAAACGGTTGCTGAATAATATAGACTGATGTAGTGAAGAAAGCCGGGCAGCAATGTCCGGCTTTCTTGTTTTGTGGACAAACGGCTTTTACGTTTCCCGGCGGATGGTACAGCTGACGCGAAGGTCGGGCCGCGAAGGCCGGGCCGCTCCACGGTGGCCGCCGGGCGGTCGCGTCTCAGCACGGCATATTACCGGAATGTTAGCCTTATTTTTAAGTTTGTTTTAATGGTCATAAATGGGTAATACCTGAGTAATGGTGAGGTAACAAGGTTGTCGTCTCTTTGCAGTTGCATTGTACCAACATACAGCCAATGAAGAATCGTTACGCTCTCTTTTTATTTTTTACGTTAACAATCAGCCTGTTTAGTGGCCGAACGTGGGCGCAGACTACACAGGCATCTATCTCAGGTGTCATCACCGAAGGCCAGAAATCACCGTTGCCCGGCGCGACTGTCCGGGTGCGTAACGAGTCGACTGGTTTTTCGACGGGTACCGTTACCAACGTGAAAGGCGAATACCTGTTTAAGGAAATTCCGCTGGGCGGACCATATACGGTAACGGTTACGGCGGTTGGCCTGGGTGAACAGCGCCGGACAGGCTATATGGTCAACCAGGGCGACGATATCAAGATTGACCTGACTATGCAGGAAACCGGGCAGGACCTGGAAGTTGTGCAGGTCGTAGCATCGGGTCTGAAAAATAAGACCGACAACCTGGGTGCAGCAACGGCTATCAACGCCAAAACGCTGGTATCGCTTCCCGTTAACGGCCGGAACTTTACGCAGCTTATCAACCTGTCGCCCCTGACCAACAATAGTGGTAGCCTGTCGGGGCAACTTGGCTCATCGACCAACTACACCATCGACGGGATGAACGCCAAGAACCCGACATCGGCGGGTTCGACGACAAGCCGCAGCGGTGCACCGTACTCGATTTCGATTGAAGCCGTTCGTGAGTTCAAGGTTATCACCAACCAGTACGACGTCGTTTACGGCCGGGCCGGTGGCGGTCTGGTCAGTGCCGTGACCAAAGCGGGTACAAACAAGCTGACGGGCAGCGTCTTTAATTATACCCGTGCCAACTGGCTGTCGAGTCAGTACGATATTCGGGGGAATCAGCGCAATGTGCCCTTCTCGACCAATCAGTTTGGTTTCTCGCTCGGCGGGCCGATCATCAAAGACAAGCTGCACTACTTCGTGGTCTGGGATCATCAGCAGGATTCGCGTCCGCTGATTATTGCCGACGTGCAGACGCCCCTCGATGAAAGCCGGTTCAACGTGACCAATACAACGCTTAACCGCTATGTCGACATCGCCCGCAGCAAGTACGGTATGGCCAATACGCAGCAGTTTGGTACGTTTCCCAAAAACCGGGGTACTGACGCCGGGTTCGCCCGTATCGACTGGCAGATCAATGCCAATAACCTGCTGACGATCCGCGACAATTACACCAACGACCGCAATAAGCTGGGCCTTGCCGACAACACGGCGATCAACCTCTACGAATCGTACGGCAACGATTACAACGTCGACAACAGCCTGCTGGCTACACTGCGTACGACCTTTACGCCCAAGATTACCAACGAACTGAAGCTGCAACACCTGTTCACGTACCAGAAAAGCAGCCCCGGCGATCAGTTGCCTGCTTCTAACATCCCGCGTAACATCGTGGAGAACGTGGTATCGACGGTCGATGGACGGACGTTGTCGACCAACATTCAGATGGGTGGTCACCGCTTTGCGCAGGAAGGGTTTACGAACAATGTGTTGCAACTGGTCGATAACTTTTACTACAACACCGACCGGATTCAGTACACGTTTGGCGTCGATCTGATGTATACACATGCCAAATCGCTCTACGGTAGCGAAGTGAACGGCCGTTTCCACTACATCAACGATGCAAACGGTACGGCGCTCGACAACTTCAACAACCTGCGGCCCTACCGGTTTTACCGGGAGGTACCGCTCGTAGCCGACCCGACGGTGTACAGCAATATCGTGAACATGGGGGCTTACGGACAGCTGAATACGAGCCTGATGCCAGGGCTGGAAATGACCGCTGGTCTGCGCGTCGATTATTCGGCTTACCCGAAAGCGCAGTTCAACGAGCTGGTGTTCAGTGAACTGGGTCTGCGTACCGACAATCAAATCAAAACGCTGATCGTGCAGCCACGTATCCAGTTTAACTGGGACGTCAACAATGAACACCGCGACTTCATCCGGTTCGGGGCCGGGGTATTTGCGTCGGACATCAACAACTACATGCTGATTAACAACCTGACCTTCGACGGCAAGCATTTTGCGACTGTCGATGTGCGGGGCGCTAACGTGCCGACGCCCGATTTCGCGGCTTACCGGAGCAACTACGCCAGCATTCCGACGCTGGCGCAAAATCAGGTCCCGACGATCAACATGACGGGGCCGAATGCCAAGGTACCAACCCTATACAAGGCCAACGTATCGTACTCGCGCTTCCTGACTGATCGCCTGAAGGTGGGTATTTCGGGTTATATGTCGCTGGGTCGTAACAACTACATGTACGTCGACCGGAACATGGTGGCCGATCCGTTCTTCCGGCTGGCCAACGAAGCCAACCGGGGTGTATACGTGCCGCTGGCGTCGATGCCTGCCAACGGAGCCGGCGACTGGCAGCTGGGTCGGCTCAGTAACAGGCTGGGTCGGGTGCTGGAGCTGAACAGCGAGGGACGCGTGAATCAATTTGCCGCCGTTGTCGACGCGACCTGGCAGTATTTCCGCGATGGCGAAATCACGGCGAGTTATACCTGGAACAGCACCCGCGACAACGTGACGTACAACGGTAACGTGGCCAACACGGCGACGCTGGTACTGCCCGTGAAAGATGATCCGCGCAACCTGAGCAACATGACGTATTCGGACAATCACTTCCGCAATAAGGTTGTGTTCTACGGTACGCTGCCGTCGTTCTACGGCATCACGCTGGGCGTTCGGTACACGGGTATCGGCGGAACGCGCTATTCGCTGCTGTCGGGGGCTAACACCAACGGTGACTTTGTCGGGACCAATGACCTTGCCTTTGTGTTCGACCGCAACAATTCGGAAGTACCGGCCAACGTCCGTACGGGGCTGCAAACCCTGCTCGACAACCCTGACGCCAGCCAAAGCCTGAAGAATTACATCGAAACCTACTCGGGTCAGATTGCGCAGCGGAATGGCGGTATCAACAGCTTCTACGGCGTACTCGACATCCGGGCACTGAAGCGGTTCCGTATCTACAAAAACCACGCAATCGAGGTATCGGCCGATATTTTCAACTTCGCCAACCTGCTGAACCGCAACCGGGGTACAAACCGGTCGCTGTCGTCGCAGGCGTTGTACGCACTGGGTATTCCGGCTAGCGGAGGAAATGCCGCTGTGCCTAACTTCAGTCAGTCGACGCAGCAGTACAACTACCGGGTCAACAACACGGGAGCCGTCGTGCCGACCGGCGATCCGTTCCAGATTCAGCTTGGCGCTCGGTATAGTTTCTGATAAAACTGTCTCAGACAGCATTCTGCTGTCGTGTGGATGATTACAAACTTCGCACACGACAGCAGGATGCTGTCTGAGACAGGTAAACAAGATTTATTCTCCATGAAAAAATTGATTCTTGCCCTGCTGATTATCAGCACGCAACCACTGCTGGCGCAGACCAAACTCAACCGGCAGGGGCACCGGGGTACGCGGGGGTTGATGCCTGAAAACACGATTCAGGCCATGAAAAAAGCCCTTGATATTGGGGTCGAAACGCTGGAACTGGATGTGATTATTTCGAAAGACAAGCAGGTCGTCGTGTCGCACGATCCGTATATGTCGGCCGATATCACGACCAAACCCGATGGCACGCCCGTGACGGCCGATGAGCAGAAAGGCATCAACCTGTACCAGCTGACTTACGATCAGATTAAGAAGTACGACGTAGGCAGCCGGAAGCACCCACAGTTTCCGGAGCAGCAGAATTTTCGGGCGTATAAACCATTGCTGGCTGAACTGATCGATTCGGTGGATGCGTATGCAAAAGCGAAAAAGCTGCCCATGCCGCGCTACAATATCGAGATCAAGATGAGTCCGCAGACGGACAGCGTGTACAACCCCGGCCCGGCGGAGTTTGTCCGGCTGGTAATGCCGATCTGTCAGCAGAAACTGGGTAACCGCTACAACATTCAGTCGTTCGATGCGCGGCCGCTGCAACTCATTCACAAGCAGTACCCGTCGGTAACGCTGGCGTATCTGACGGCCAACCCGAAAACAGTAGCGGAGAACCTGACGACGCTCGGCTTCACGCCCAACATCTACAGTCCGTATTACAAAACGGTGACGGACGAAACGGTGACATTCTGCCACGATAAAAAGATGCAGATCATCCCGTGGACGGTCAATACGAAGCCGGAAATAGAAAGTCTGGTCAAACTGGGCGTCGATGGCATCATCACCGATTACCCAAATCTTTTCTAGCACTCATCACCGTAACCTGTTCCCTGCGTCCGGCCGTCTACGATGGCCGGACGTTTTTTTGACTATCCGCGCCTGATCCCGAAAATATCCCGTCGAATAGAATATCCAGCCTGCTATCTAACCGAATGGATACCTGACAAGTTACTAAGCAGGTTGTGTGCTTCGCTTTTGAGCGCACAGTATTCATTTTCTATAACGTTATGATACATGCTTTTTTTCGGCAGACAGCCGTTGCGGGTCTGCTGTTTGCTTCGGCACTAACCGCTTCGGCGCAGAACGCCAAACTCGAACCCGTCTTTAAAGACGACACCTATCAGATAACTGGTATCGCCGTGTCGAAAACGGGGCGGATGTTTATCAATTACCCGTACTGGACCGATACGTACAAGTACGCGCTGGTGGAGGTGATGAAAGACGGTACCAAAAAACCGTACCCCGACGAAAGCTGGAACAACTGGAAGATGGGTCAGGACCCGACTAATAAATGGGTATGTGTGCAGTCGGAGTTTGTCGATGATAAAGACCGGCTGTGGGTGATCGATCCGGCCAGCCCCAAGCAGGCGGGTGTCTACCGCGATGCACACAAGCTGGTCTGTTTCGACCTGTCGACCAACAAAGTCATCAAGAGTTATTCGTTTAAAGGGATCGTCGGACCGCAGAGTTACCTCAACGACATTCGTGTCGACACCAAACGCGAGGTCGTGTACATCACCGAATCGCAGCAGGGCGGCATCGCCATTGTCGACATCAAAAGCGGCAAAATCCGCATGGCGTTGCAGGGCGACCCGTCGGTAAAGGCAGACCCGAAATTCAAATTCGTCATCGACGGTCGGCAACTGCGCGACAACAAAGGCCCCGTCGTGTTCAACTCCGACGGGCTGGCCCTGACGCCCGACGGCAACACGCTGTATTACAAAGCGTTGTCGGACGACCGGCTGTTTCGAATCGAGACGAAGTACCTGCTCGACGAAAAAATTGGTGATAAAGATCTGGCCGGGAAGGTCGACACGCTGGGCCGTTACACGACGACCGACGGTATGATTATCGACAGCAAGAGCCGCTTGTATCTGGGCGATATTCTGAACTACACCATGCTTCGGCTTGACGTGAGTGCCGGTACGAAAGCCCCGCTGAAACGCGAAACGCTGGTAACTGACAAAACGCTGTTGCAGTGGCCCGATACATACGCGATCTACAACGGATACCTGTACATCACGACGTCGCAGATCGATCACATGGCTAAGAACAACGGCGGCAAGTCGACCCGAACACGCCCGTATGAGGTGTTTCGCATGAAGATCGACTAATGTAGAGACGCGGGATTTCGCGTCTCTACGCCCGGATGGCTGTTGCTGACGCACGCTGGGACGCGAGATTTCGCGTTTATACACAAAAAGACAGGGCCACGACTTATAGCCGTGGCCCTGTTTGCGTTGATCGGTTGTCTGTTGATTAGGCGTTGGCTTTCACACCCGTAGCGAACAGCTCGATCATGCCCTTGTTGAAGGCTGGGATATCGTCGGGGTTGCGGCTCGTGACGAGGTTACCATCGGTCACCACCTGTTGATCGACCCAGTTAGCCCCTGCATTTTTCAGATCTGTCTTGATTGACGGAAAGGAGGTCATCGTCTTGCCGTTGACAACATCGGCTTCAATCAGCATGATCGGCGCGTGGCAGATAGCCGCCACGGGCTTCTGCTCATTGAAAAAATGCTTTACGAAAGCAACCGCCTTGTCATCCTGACGAAGATTGTCGGGGTTGATAACGCCACCGGGTAGCAGCAATGCATCGTACTGGGTCGGGTCGGCCGCGTCGAGTGCCAGGTCTACGTCATACGTATCGCCCCATTCGGTCATGTCCCAGGCTTTCACGTCACCACCTTTAGGCGCAATGACATGGGCTGTAGCGCCCGCATCCTGCAACGCCTTCCGGGGCTTGGTCATTTCCACTTCTTCAAAGCCTTCCGACAGTAGGATGGCTACTTTTTTACCACTTAGATTTTGCTCGGTATTCATACGTTGTTGCGATTAAAACCGCTGGTGGCGGCTACGTAATTAACTACGTTGCCTACGTATGGTTTATTAAAAAGTCGCTCCAACCGTACAGGACGAAAGTCCCGTTGCGCGTCAGTTTATCATTACTTTTGCCGGACAAGCTCCCTGCGCTTATGCTCGAAATTGGCCTAATCAACAAACTTATTGCCCTGCGTCAGACCAGCGTCGGGTTCTTCTTGGGAACGCCCACCGATGACCGCGACGACGTGCTGCTCCCCAACAAGTACGTGCCGGACGACCTGCGGGTCGACGACGAAATCGATGTATTTATCTACACGGATTCGGAAGACCGGCCCATCGCCACGACGCTGACGCCCCATATCATGCGCGACGAATTTGCCCCGCTGCCCGTGGTAGCCGTGTCAAACGTTGGGGCGTTTCTGAACTGGGGGCTGGAGAAAGACCTGCTCGTGCCTTACCGTGAGCAGAGCAAACCCATGCAGGAAGGGGAGTGGTATGTGGTCTATCTATATCTGGACGAAGAGACCGGTCGGCTGGTGGCGTCGAGCAAGGTCAGTCGCTTCCTCGATCCCGATGCGTCCGATCTGGTAGCCAATGATCCCGTCGATCTGCTGGCCTACGAGATTACTGATCTGGGTGTCAACGTAATTATCAACGACAAACATCAGGGGCTGCTGTATCACAACGAACTGTTTCGGCCGGTGCAGGTAGGCGACCGGATGCCCGGTTTCGTCAAACGTATCCGCGACGATGATCGGGTCGATGTAAGTTTGCAGCAGATGGGTTTTGAAAACGTCGAACCCAGCGCGCAGCGGATTCTCGACGCGTTACGTCAGCAGAAGGGCTTTTTGCCGCTGAATGACAGCAGCCCGCCGGAGGAGATTCACCGCGTACTGGAGATGAGTAAGAAGACGTTTAAGAAAGCAATTGGTACCCTCTACAAAGACCGCAAAATCGAGATTCGCGACGATGGTATCGCGCTGTTGTAACGATAGGTTCACGGTTTTACCCAGTTGCTTTACGAGTTTACGTGTATGCCCACACCCGATTTAGTGCTGATTTGTTACACTGTTTTTATCGTTGTCGTCTCATTTATCAATCTCATTCCGCTCGATTACTGGTGGATTCGTATCTGGGATTTTCCGCACCTGCAACTGACCCTGCTGGCGGCTCTGGGCCTGATCGGGTGGGGATGGTTTGGCAATCATTACTTCGATGACTGGCTGGTGCTGGTACCGATCGGTCTGCTGATAACGCTCTGTTACCAGTCGTGGCTGATTTATCCGTTTACGGCACTGGCGAAAAAACAGGTCATCCGGCGCACGAACAGCGAACCGTCAGACGCCGATAACACGATTCGGCTACTGGTGTCAAACGTATTCCAGTACAATCGGGAGTCGGGCAAGGTGCTGTCGCTGATCGACCAGTACGAGCCGGACGTAGTCATGCTGCTGGAAACGAATCAGCGCTGGAAAAACGACATGCAGCCCATCGAAAGCCGGTATCCGCACCAGATTCTGCACCCGCTGGAAAACACCTATGGCTTGCTGCTATACTCGAAGCTGCCGATGACGCGCCACGAACTGCGCCATCTGATTCAGGACGATATTCCCTCGGTCTACGTGCAGTTCAAGCTGCCGTCGGGTATACCGATTCACTTCTATGGCGTTCACCCGATGCCGCCCAGCCCTACTGAACACTACCGCTCGACGGAGCGTGACGCCGAACTGGTGCTGGTTGGCCGGGAAGCGCGGAAGCAGTCGGAGCCGGTGATTGTTGCGGGTGATCTGAACGACGTAGCCTGGTCGCACACGACGCGACTGTTCCAACGCATCAGCGGTTTGTTTGACCCGCGCATCGGCCGGGGGCTGTTCAATACGTTTCATGCGAAGTATCCGCTGCTGCGGTGGCCCCTCGACCACGTGTTTGTGTCGTGTCACTTCCAGTTGCAGCGCATCAGGCGGCTGCCCGGCGTCGGCTCCGATCACTTCCCGATGTTTATCGAGCTGACCTACGTTCCCGACGCGGAACGGCCGCACATCGAAAAGCCCCGCCCCGAAGGCAACGACCTCAACGAAGCCCAGGAAACAGTCGAGGAAGCGAAATAGGGTTTACGGTTTTCGGTGGGCGGTAGCTGTGTAGCCCAGACGTCCACGTCTGGTGCCCGTCAGGGCAACTTCTTCGGGCGGTAGCTTTTCTGGTCGCTATCGCGCCCTCCAGACGTGGACGTCTGGGCTACACAACTACCGCCCGTTGATCCGGTCGATAACCTTGCTGATGTCGCTGCTGACCTGTTGCACGAAGTTGAGGTGCTCGCTGAGCTGCGCGTCGTCGGGTGGGGGCGGAGCGGGGGGCGATTCCACCGTAAGCGTTTCAGCCGGGCCGCTACGAGGTTCACCGAGCCGATGGAGCCCGTCGGTTAAACTAATGATCGCCCGCCGGACGGGGCGCTGTACCGGAGCGGGGTACGTTTTCGACGGTTCGTTGAGCAGATCCGACGTCAGCGTGGCGACATTGGCCGACAGGATGTGATTCAGCACCACAAATTCATAAATCAGCTTTTCATTGCGTTGCTTGCGCTTCGGCTCCGACAGCATCCGGTCGAGGGCGGCCGACAGATTGGCCGACGACACATACACGTCTTTGCGCGCCAGCTTGTAATCGACCAGGCTGGGTGTGCGGCTCGTCAGGCAGTCGAGCAGCACCTGTACGTAGCGTAGATTGGCCCGTATCGTATTCCGCATCGGCTGCTGCAACTGATCGGATTCCCAGCGGGGAAACAACACATAGCCAGCCGCCAGCGCCAGCAACCCACCCATGAGTGTATCGAGAAAACGCTCTTCGGCTACACCCAGATAATTGATGCCCAGAAAGTTGAAAAGAATCAGGATGTAGGGGGTCAGGAAAAAGACCATGACGATGTAGTTGACCCGCTGCGCACTGTAAGCCCCGATCATAAACACGATCATAAAGCCAATTTGTACCGGTCGGTTATCGATAAACGTCAGCACCAGGCCGCCTACGAGTCCCCCGGCCAGTGTACCGCCGATGCGCTCGAAATTGCGCTGACGGGTCAGGCTAAAGGCAGGCTTCAGAATCACCGAGATCGTCAGCAGTACCCAATAGCTATGGTGGCCGTAGTCGAGCAGCCGCGTCAGTACGAAGCCCGCCAGCATCGTCAGCGCCAGTCGCAGCGAATGACGAAATACCGACGAATCGAAGCTCAGGTTGTTGCGGATCGACTTGAAATCGATCTCCTGGTGCGATACGAATCGGCCAAACTCCAGGTCGTCGTTGTTCTTCGATAGCGCCGAAGCGGGCGCTTTCATATTGCTGCGAATGGTGCTGATGCGCTGCCCCAGATTCCGCAGATTGACCAGAATTTTCTTCAGCACAATCGTACTGCCCTCCCGGTCGCC
The DNA here is from genome assembly GCA_964581865.1 of uncultured Spirosoma sp. Classification (GTDB taxonomy): domain Bacteria; phylum Bacteroidota; class Bacteroidia; order Cytophagales; family Spirosomataceae; genus Spirosoma. Next base: position 13,498 of record CAZOQC010000036.1, on the reverse strand, counting down.
CAACTCGTCGATGGCCTGTTTCAGCGTTTCGAGTTGGGGCGTCAGGTCGAACGCCGGGCGGTCAGGTACGGCTACCGGCGACTGTACGGCCAGGCCAATGTGGTCGAGTTCGTTGGCCAGTTGCCGAATCAGGCTGGCGATCATCGGCAGTATGGCTGTGTGGCCGGAGCGTTTGCGCAGGGCTTCGTAGTCGTAATACATCGCCACCATCTGTTCGTACAGATCGACAATGTCAACGAACGTCAGTACCAGCAGGCGACCCATCCGGGTGGTTTCGGCCACGAATCGGCGGCTTTTGAACAGCACTTCACGAACCGCATCCTGCTTTTCGCTCACCGCTACCTGCTGACTCACCAGGTGCCGGTAGTCGGTGTCGAGTTGTGTACCCGGCGTATAAAATTCGGCCTTTACCTGTAAGAATTTGGCGACTTCGTGGATGCACTGCCCCAGCGTCTGCTGCGCCAGCCGGTAGGGTTGCAGGCGCGATGCCAGCAGGCTGATACCGGTATACCAGACGCCCCCCGCCAGAATCAGGCCGCTTTCTTTGATGACGCCCGCTGCATCGAGCGGACGTTCCATCATCAGAATCATAATCAGAATAGCCGCCGTCCCGACCGAGGTGGCGCGGGTGCCGTAGACGGCCAGCATCGAGAAGATAAAGCTGACAATCAGGATTTCCAGCGCCAGCGTGTAATCGTTCATCCGGGCGAAGCCGGTAAGCAGCGTAACAAACACCGCCGATAAAACCGTAGCCAGCATGCCATTGCGTCGGTGCATGACCGGCCCCGGTGCGTCGCTCAGACTAACGCTCAACGCGCCCAGCGACATGGCCATACCGGTCGTCAGCTGATCGAACTGCGCCAGCACCAGCGATGGCAGCAGGATAGCCAGCGTGGTGCGCAGCCCGTCGGAAAAGTACTGGCTGGATAAAAAATAACCGACCTGACGGGTGGGTCTGTTCATGGCGGGAGTAGGGGGGCGGGGTTCATCGGGGCTTGCTGAACCATGCGCCTACTGATCCAGTTCCTGAATCCGGGCGAGGTGGCGACCCCCTTCAAACGGCGTGTCGAGCCAGATTCGTACCAAGTTGAGCGCCGTCTCCTGATCCATCATCCGTTCGCCCAGCGAAATAACGTTAGCGTCGTTGTGCTGCCGCCCCAGCCGGGCCGATTCCTCATTCCAGCACAGAGCCGCCCGAACGCCTTTCACGCGGTTAGCGGTCATCGCTTCGCCGTTGCCCGATCCGCCCAGCACCACCCCCCGGTCAACTTCGCCGGCAGCCACCGCTTCGGCGACGGGGCGGATAAACAGCGGATAATCGACGGACGGGGTTTCGGCGTAGGTGCCTTTGTCGACAACCGTGTGGCCGAGGTCAGTAAGCAGGGTTTTGATGGCTTCTTTGTAGTGGAAACCCGCGTGGTCGGAGCCGATAGCGATAGTCATAGGGTGTTGCGGAGTTGGTAGTGACTGAGAAACAAACACCGGGCCGGGTAGGAGTGTTTGTCGGAAAGGTCGGTAACTTGCGCCGACCTTTGGTCAGACAGACAACCTGCTAATCTATGATTCCAGCAACGAACCAGCGGCCAGGACCTACCGTCCTGTTTATTTTTGGTGGTAGCGGAGACCTCAATCTTCGTAAACTGACGCCTGCTCTCTATAATCTGTTCATCGAGAAATACCTGCCTGAGCAGTTCGCGGTGGTAGGACTGGGCCGCAGCGAGTATACCGATGAAAGCTTTCACGAACGGCTGCTCGACGGGGTGAAAAAATTCTCCCGGCGCAAAGACGGCCCGTGGAATGAGTTTGCGCCCTGCCTGTCGTACCTGCAAATGGACGCGGCCGACGAGAATGCCTATAGCAAGCTATCCGATTATGTGAAGCAAAAGGAAGACACGTGGGGAAGCCCGGCTACCGTACTGTTTTACCTGGCCGTTGCGCCCCAGCTGGTGCCTGGCATTGCGCAGAATCTGGGTAAGCTGCAACTCTGTGGCGATAAGGCGCGGGTGCGAATCGTGGTAGAAAAACCGTTTGGCCACGATCTCAAAACGGCGCAGGAGCTGAACGCCCTGCTCGGTGGCCTGTTTGCCGAAGAACAGATTTACCGCATCGATCACTATCTCGGTAAAGAAACCGTGCAGAATATTCTGGCGCTTCGCTTTGCCAACTCCCTGTTTGAGCCCATCTGGAACCGGCAGTACGTAGAGTCCGTGCAGATTACGGCGGCCGAAACAGTCGGGCTGGAAGGGCGGGGCGGCTACTACGAAGAATCGGGTGCGTTGCGCGACATGATTCAGAACCACCTCCTGCAGGTGATGTGCATGGTCGCGACGGAAGCCCCTATTTCGTTCGATGCCAACGAGGTGCGCAACAAAACCGTCGAAGTACTCAACGCCATCCGCCCGATCGACCCGGCCGACGCCGTGCGCGGTCAGTATGGTCCCGGCAAAGTCGACGGCAAGGACATTCCGGGCTACCGCGAAGAGAAAGGGGTTGATCCCGAATCGGCGACGGAGACGTTTGCGGCCGTAAAACTGCACGTCAACAACTGGCGCTGGGAAAATGTACCGTTCTACCTGCGGACGGGTAAGGTGCTGCCCGAGAAAGCGACGGTTATTACGATTCAGTTTAAACCCGCCCCCCACTATGCGTTTCCGGAAGAAGCATCGAAAGAGTGGCGGGCCAACCGGCTGATTATCGGTATCCAGCCGAACATGGACATCCGGCTGCAGTTTCAGGCCAAGCGCCCCGGTCAGACCCTGGCGATCGATCCTGTCGAGATGGTGTTCAGCTACAAAACGGCTTACGAAGGGCAGGAGCCGGAAGCCTACGAAACGCTGCTCCTCGACGCCATGACCGGCGACGCGACGCTGTTCATGCGGGCCGATCAGGTTGAAGCCGCCTGGAAAGTGGTGACGCCCATCATCGAGGCCTGGGACAACACGAAACCAACTGATTTTCCGAATTACGAACCCGGTACCTGGGGCCCGGAGGCCGCTATGAAACTGATCGAGGACGACGGATTTCAGTGGACAATGAAATAGAACGGGCAACACCCCGCTCTGTAGAGACGCAAGATATTGCGTCTCTTTTTTTTGGTCAGCCCCAGCCGGTGGCACTAAGCCATAAGCCAACGGATGACCGTTTCATGGACGTATCATCCGGCGGTATTGCCATCCGGCGGTGAAACGCAGGATATTGCCGGTCTGCCGGTGCAGTCGCTACAGGATAGGTCGCTATATTTGCCAGACTATAACGATTTGCCAGACTTGTGAACTACTATGCGCCACCTGCTGATTCTCTGTACGATCCTGTTGACAACCAATGCTATCATTGCCCAGACCCTGACGGTTACTGGCGAAGTAACCAGGCCGCTGACCCTGCAAGCAGCGGACGTTAAAGGGTTGCCTCACACGGAGATCACGGCTGCCGACCGCGATGGGAAAGAACATACCTATTCGGGCATTCCGCTGATCGAACTGCTGCGGCAGGCGGGGGCCAGTACGGGGGCGGAACTGAAGGGGAAGAACCTGACCAAATACATTGTCGTAAAAGCCACCGACGGTTACGAGGTCGTTTTCGCGATTGCCGAACTCGACCCGGATTTTTCGACACGCACCATTTTACTGGCCGATAGCGTCGATGGTACCCCGCTGGCTGCGGGAACCGGTCCGTACCGCGTTGTGGTGCCCGGTGAGAAGAAACCCGCCCGCTGGATTCGCGACGTAAAGGGCATAGAGGTGAAATTTGCGAAGTAGCGTAGCCTGGACTTTCAGGCTAAAAATACGACCCGACGGCTACCTGTACCGACGCTCCGTAACATCGCCCTGACGGCTCCCGAAGCTGCCGGGCTGTTCTACGGCCTGCAAACGCTGGGCTGATTCTGGGCTGGCAGGGCGACTTCTAGCCCGAAAACGTCCCCAACACCCGGCACGCGAACTACATGACCTGGCCCCGTGCGTTTGCCATCGCCGAGGTGCTATGGTCGCCGAAAAGCCGCCGGAACTGGCCGGAGTTTATGGGGCGGGTGGAAGGGCATTTCCGGCGTTTCGACACGCAGGGTATCAACTACGCCCGGTCGGTGTATAACCCTATCGTCGCGCTGAAGCGGCACCCGATGAACGTGATGGAAGTGATCCTGAGCCACGAACTGCCCGACGCCTACCTGTATTATTCCACCGACAATACCGTACCCGACGACCATTTTCCGCTGTACACGTAGCCGTTCATAATGCCGAAAGGGGCCGACCGGTTAAAGGTCATGGCCTATCGGAATGGTAAACCCGTTGGACGCCTTATCGACGTGACCCTGACCGACATGGAGAAGCGGGCACCCTAAAGGGCTTGGTTGACCGGTTATGGGCTGGCTGACTACGCGTGTTATGGTATTATTACCTGATTAGTACCGTTTACTCGGTAATTATGTTGGAAGAGCCGTAAGACTATGCTAATTTTCGGCGTTCTGTGTCGCAGATGTTAACAGATAGCCGGTTGTAACTACACGTTTACAAGCGGCAGGGTAACCTAACTTCAGGCACGAGTTTCGCTACGACATACCTGAAACAGCTCTCTTTATGACTACTATTCCATACTATCTGGTGGCCCCGTCGGTTGTCAGCGAACGGTTTGATGATGAAGTGATTATCGTCAATATGGCGCGGGGCCATTATTACAGCCTGCGTGGGTCAGCGGCTGTACTCTGGCAACCCCTCGAACAGGGGGCTACGGCCGATACGCTGAGTCAGTACCTGGCCACCCGATACACCGTTGAGGCAGCCGATGCGCTGTCGGCGCTGATGACGTTTCTGACCCAGCTGTCCGGTGAGCAGCTCATCATCTCGTCGGAAACAGCCCCGGCGACCCTGCCAAACGTCGGCGAACCGGTGGCTGGTCGGTTGCCGTTTGTTGCGCCCGTGCTGGAAGTGTACACCGATATGGCCGATCTGCTGGCCCTCGACCCCATTCACGACGTCAGCTCGGTCGACGGCTGGCCTACCAAAAAATAAGCATGACGGATACTGTAACCGTCCCCGTCGATGCCCCCGCGTTTACCCAGGAATTTAGCCGCCGTTGTCAGGTGGCCGACTGCCGGCAACCGGCGCAGCGGGTTCAGTTCGGCGATACCTGCCTGTCCGTTGTATTTATCGGGCGGGGCAACACCGGTTTTCTGACCGACGCCATCGCGCACCGCTTTGTCGGGCCGGGACCGGCGGAGCTGACCGTGTACGTAGTCGATGCGCAAACGTCGGGAATCCGGCCCCCGGTGCCGTACTGGACCTGGTAGCAGGCCGACGGGCACGGCATGATCGATACGCATGCTACTGGGTACAGCGGCCATTTTCAGCAGGACACAGACGTGTTCACCTGGGTGGCGCGACCCGAACGGACGGCCTTTCTCTGGCTGGCCGACCGGACGCAGCTGCCGGACTGGGAGCGGAGTTTTCCGTTGCGCTACATCCTGCACAAATGGCTGGAAGACAACGACCGCTACGTACTGGTGCATGCCGGGGCGGTGGGTACGCCGGTGGGTGGGGTGCTGCTGACGGGACGGGGTGGGTCGGGGAAATCAACGAGTACGCTGGCCTGCCTGCACTCCAGCCTGCACTACGCGGGCGACGATTTTGTGCTGATCGACACGGAGCAACTGGTAGTGCATAGCCTGTACAATGTCGCCAAGCTGACCCCCGATACGATTGGTCGCTTTCCACAGCTCGAACCGCTGGTTGCCAACCCCGGTGCCGACCCTGACCAGAAAGCACAGGTGTTTCTGCACCAGCATTACCCCGACGTCGTCACGGCCGGGTTTCCGTTGCGGGCCATTCTGCTGCCCCGGTTTACGGGCGGAACGGATACCACCTACCAGTCGGCCACGGCGGCTGATGCGCTGCGGGCACTGGCCCCGTCGACGTTGGCACTGCTGAAAGCCGACGGACGAACGTTTCAGAAAATGACCCGGCTGGTCCGGCAGCTGCCCGCATTCTGGCTCGACACCGGTACTGACCTGCCGCAAATTCCGGCCACGATTCTTGCCCTGCTGTCGGCCTGCCCGGTAGCAACCCCATGCCCATGACAACACCCCGCATCAGCGTCATCATCCCCGTGTACAATGCCGACCGGTTCATTGCCGAGGCCATTGAGAGTGTACTGGTGCAGCAGCCCGCGCCGGTTGATATTATCTGCGTTGACGATGGATCGACCGACGGGTCGGCGGCCGTTGTGCAGTCGTTTGGGGCGGCAGTCCGGTACGTCCGGCAGGAAAATCGGGGTCCGGCTGCGGCCCGTAATGCGGCTTTCCCGTACGTGACGGGCGATTTTGTCGCTTTCCTCGACGCGGATGACGTATATCCGCCGGAAAAGTTTGCCCGGCAGCTGGCGTATTTTGACGCCGACCCGACGCTCGACATTGTGTTTGGGAAGGCCGAATATGTATTCATGGATGGTTCGCAGCCGGAGCGGTATCATTTCCCCGACGGAAACCAGACCGTGTGGAATATTCTGCTGGGGGCGGGCCTGATTCGCAGCGCCGTTTTCGGGCGGATCGGGCTGTTCGATGAAACGCTGTGGATGGGCGAAGACCTCGACTGGTACAACCGCGCTAAAGAACAGGGGCTACGGATTCGTACCGTCGATGAAAGGCTGCTGTACTACCGACAGCACAAAACCAACATGACCCGCGACCTGGATACGGTGAAACACACCATGTTTAAAACCCTCAAGCAGTCGCTCGACCGCCGACGCGCGCAGTCGGAGGAAGTACGGCAACTGCCGACGTTTGTTCAACTGAGTCAACCCACGCCCACCCCACAAAATCCGGTATGAGTACCCCTACAATCAGCGTTATTATCCCGATTTACAACGCCGAAAAATACGTCGTCGCCTGTCTGGAATCGGTGCTGGCGCAACACTACCCGGCAACTGAACTGATTCTGATCAACGACGGGTCGACGGATCGGTCGGTCGGTCAGCTGGTGACGTTTCTGAAGCAATCGGTAACACCAGCCATTCAACTGCGCAGCCACGCGAATCAGGGCCTCGCCCGGACCCTGAACGAAGGAATCAGTCTGGCGACCGGTGATCTCGTGGCCTTTCAGGATGCCGATGACCTGTGGACACCCGAGAAACTGGCTGATCAGGTAGCCTGTCTGCTGGACAACCCCAGTCTGGATGCCTGTTTTGGCCTTGTGCAGCAGTTTATCAGTCCTGACCTGCCCGCCGAGGTGCAGGCGGGTATTGCCTGTCCCGACCACCCGCAACCCGGCTGGCTGAAACAGACGATGCTGATTCGCCGGACGGCTTTCGCCAAAACGGGGCTCTTCAATCCAGCCTACCACGTTGGCGACTTCATCGACTGGTTTATCCGGGCCAAAGAAGCGGGCCTGCGCTATACGATGGTAGACAGGCTGGCCACCTACCGGCGGCTGCACCGCAGTGGCCTGGTATCGCAGACGCAGTACCATCATGAATTTGCCCATATCCTGAAAGCCGCCCTCGACCGGCGCGTAACTCACTGACCTGCATGGCTTTTCGCGTTTCGCCCGCTATTCTCAAGCCCGATCAGACGCTGCTGCTGAAGGCGGCTCTGCTGCCGCCCGACGACGCGCTGACCTGCTGGCAGCACTGGAAAAAAGGTCAATCGCTCGATCAGCTCGACACGGCCGGCCCCGACCTGCTGCCCGCTGTCTTCGACCCGCTCGACTATGACTCGCAGCGACTGATGCCGCTGGTATACCGCCATCTGGAAAAGTCGGGCGATCCGCTGATTCCGCACCTGCGGGGCATCTATCGCTACACCTGGATGAGCAATCAGCGGTTTATGCTGAAGATGCAGCAGGTGGTCGGGACGTTGCAGGCAGCGGGAATCGACACGATGGTGCTGAAAGGCATTCCGCTGTCGCTGCGCTACTATGGCGATATGGGCGTCCGGCTGATGTCGGACCTCGACGTGCTGGTGCCGACCGACCGGGCTGCCGACGCGATCCGGGTGCTTTCGCAAGAACCGCTGGCCCTGAAATGGAGCGAGTACGAATACAAATACCGGCACCTGCTCCACGCCATGCACCTGTTCGATACCAACAGCGTCGACGTCGATCTGCACTGGAATCTGATGAGTCAGCACGCGTACGCGGGAGCCGACGCGCCGTTCTGGGCGTCCCGCGACCCGCTTACGCTGACCCCCGCCCTGACGACACACACGCTGTCGCCGACGCATCAGCTATTTCATAACCTGATTCACGGCTTCGGCTGGGGCATGACACCCGCTATTCGCTGGGTGGCCGATAGTTACGTGATCTACCAGCAGCCCGGCGTTCTGATCGACTGGCACGAACTGCTTGACCTGACCGAAGCTTTCCGGCTCAGCTTTCCCGTCCGGCAGTCGTTGCGTCTGCTGCAAACCGATTTCCGGCTGGTGCTGCCGCCCGATGTCGTCGACCGGCTGGACCGGCTGGCAATCAGTGCGCAGGAGCAAACGTACTTCGACCTGTTGCCCCGCAAAACGGGTAATCCGCTCGTAAAAACGGTTCGGTATCTGGAAAAACACCGGCTGGCGCACCGGCTGTTCCGCACCGACAAACCCGGCCCCACGCTGCTCCCCTGGCTCTACGGGCAGCTGCGGTTCCGGCTCGACTGGGATAAGCGCGACCTGCCGTTCTGACGCATGAGCATGCAGGTCGCCATCGTCGCCCTGATGACGTTTGTCATCCACCTGACTGCGACGCTGTCGCTGGGCGTCCGGATTGTGGGGCTGCGGACAACGCGCTGGGCCGTGTCGTTTGCCCTGTTCAACGTGATGGTGCTGGGGTCGCGGCTGGCCAATACGTTGCAGGCCCCGCTACTGGCAAAAACCGTCGAAACGCACATCAAAGATGGTCTGCCGCCCGACACGGCCGATTTCCGCTGGATCATCGCGTTTGCATCGCTGGCAACGGTTGTCGGCACGGGGCTGTTCCCGTCGTTTCAGCGGCTGATGGCGCGGGCCGTTGAGCGATACTACCAGCATCGGTCGCTGCCCCGGCTGCTTTGGCACAGCCTGACCATCAGCACGGCCCGGCAGATTCCCGCGCACCTGAAATGGCCTGACCGCGCCAACTGGCAGCACTTTCGGGGTTCGCCCAACGTGTCGGTGTCGATGCTGGGGCTGAACGTACTGGCCAACGCCATCATCACGGTGGGGGTGCTGGCAACGCTCTACGCGGGCTACCTCAACGCCGATCTGCGGCTGACGGCGGCTTCCCTGGCGGGCGTCATCAATGGTCTGTCGACCATCATACTGGTTATTTTCGTCGATCCCGACATTGCCCTGCTCTGTGACGAAGTCGTTGCGGGCCGGTTCAGCGAGGGCTACTTCCGCCGGTATATCGTGCTGATCCTGGCGGCCCGGCTAGTCGGTACGTTGCTGGCGCAGCTGCTGCTGGTACCGGCCGCGCAGCTGATTGTCTGGATTGCCGAGCATATGCAGGTCTGAAATTCGTGTGCAACACTGCCGATCCTCCGTAATCAGAAACGGCCCGGCTGGATGGTGTAAATCGTTTTGGAATCGGTGTTTTTCTTTTTCGCCGGGCGGAACGTGCTGGCGTTATAAACCAGACCCAGCGCCAGTGTCTGCTGGAGTTGCAGCTTGTCGCTGAAGTCGCGGTCGTACAGGCCGATCAGGTTGAAGGTCGTGCTGAGGTAGCGGTTGACTTTGGCGGTAAACGTCAGGTCGAGCCGGTGAACGGCGTAATTCAGCCGGGCATATTCGGAGAAAAACTGATAGCGGGCGTTCAGCGAAATGTTCTCCGTCAGGTCACGGTTCAGTACCGCCTGAAGCTGGAATGCCGCCACCTGCCCCCGCAGATTCTGGCCGGGCGGCACGCCGTAGACAGTGGCCGTGGGGTCGGGTCGGTACAGGCCCGCTGCATCCTGCCGGACGCGCACAGTCTGATCGGCAACGTAGGTCAGGCGGGGCGCAAACGGACTCATCCGGATGGCAAACCAGGTGGTTGGTTTGTAAGAAACGCCGAGGGCAAGTGTTAGTTGGGCCGGGGTCAGAAAGTTGGAAATCTGCAGACGGGGCTGGTCGGCGGGAAGCATATCGTAGCGGAAGCCAGGCGCGAAAAACGTGTTGAAATACCCCCAGCCAATGATGTCCCACTTCGGAGCCACCTTCACGCCAACCACGGAAATCAGTACGATCTGATCGCCCGTTTTCAGTGTCGATCCGGCCTGTCGGCTGTAGCCTAGTTGCAGGTCGGCGGTGTTGTCCCACGAAATGGCCCGGCGCTGGTAAAGGGCACGGGCCGTAATGACGCCCCCCAGCGCGATGGAGTTGGTGCCGCCCCCCGACCAGTTGCTGAAGCTGGCCTGATTGAAGTTCAGGTTGCCCACGAACGACCGTTGCCAGTACGTTGTGTCGGGCTTCTTGACGACTCTGGTTTTGAAGTTGGTGTTGACTTGCACGGAATCGCTCTGTGGAACGACGACGTTGATGGAATCGCGGTGGGGTGTTATGACCTGAATGGTGTCCTGCGCGAGGGCAGGGGTACAGCTGACAGCCGCGAACAGCAGTCGGTAGACGTAGCGCATGGTGAGCACGGAATGAGGTTACGGTAGTCGCCGGATGGCCCGGCGACGGATTCACTACATACCAGCGAAACCCGGCGGATGTTTTCGGCCGGGTCGTTTCGCTGAATTTAGCCGCTCCGTTTTGTGTTTTGTTGGTAATGAAACGACACGCAACAATTGGGCTTTTTGCTCTACTCACCGGCTTGCTGCTCGGTTGTTCGATAGGGCAGGCACCCGATACCAAACCGGCTAAACTACCGGTATTGAAACCGGGGGAAATGGTAGCCACGTTTGCCGGTGGCTGCTTCTGGGCCACCGAAGAAGCATTTGATCGATTGAAAGGCGTACGTGAAGTTGTGTCGGGCTATGCGGGCAGCGACTACCCGAATCCCACGTATGCCGATGTCAGCACCGACCAGACCGACCAGGCCGAATCGGTGCAGGTGTACTATGACCCCAAACAGATCAGCTACGGGCAATTACTCACCGCGTTCTTTGCCGCCCACGACCCGACCACGCTCAACAAACAGGGACCGGACGTGGGTAAACATTACCGGTCGATGGCGTTTTACCGAAACGAAACCGAGCATCAACAACTGGAAACGTTTATCCGAAAACTGAACGTATCCGGGCAATTCAAAAATCCGGTTGTAACGGAGATCGTACCGTTTAAAACGTTCTATCCGGCCGAGGGGTATCACCAGAATTACTGCAAGGTGCACCCGTGGCAACTGTACATTCAGACCGTATCGATGCCCAAGATTCGCCACATGGAAACCGTGATGGCGGGGCAGTTGAAAAGTTAAAAGTAGCTGGCTAACATTCGCCAGATAATACACAATTCTGAAAATAGTAGGATAATAAATGGTTTTTGTTGACGTATAAATAGTAAATTTTGGTCTTATACGGATATGCGTTACAGCCTAGACCGTCAGCAACCGACTATCTACTCAACAAACCATGAAAGCACTACTTCTTCAGGGACTGTATACCCTGACTCTGTCGGGGTTAGCCCTGACTTGCCGTCCTGATGCCACGACCGAACCGGTAGCCGACGCCTGTCAGCCGCCCCGGTCGATGGCTGCGCAGGCACCCTGCGAAAGCGGTTACCCCGGCGTTCTGCTGATCGCATCTGATTTTGAGTCAGAATCGAGTCCGTTTTTATTTGAAATTTTCCCCCAGAAAGACACGCTGTCGAGAGATCTGTCGGTCAAGGCGTATAAAAACGGTGCTAGCACCCGCGAGCGATTTCTGGTCAGTGCCACTGTACTACAGGATGCGCCTAAATTTATCGCGCGGGTGAGTCTCAACTGCCAGGGTAAAGAGCGCAATTCGGATTATTTCGCTTTCGTCAAGCGCGCCACCAGCAATTCAGGCTGCTACGTGTGGGCGCAGCAGAAAATGTAAGTCGAAGCGTTGGTTTGGCAGAAAAGACAGACAGGGCTTCGCTGTACCGTGTGGCGGGCCGGGTTAGTTGGATGAGTATAAGGCTGCGGCCCGGCCCGTTTATAGGTGTACTCATCCAGAAGCGCAACCCTTATCTGTCAATGAAAAACTGTTTCCTGTTCCTCGTCGGTCTGCTGATTTCGGGTCTGACTTCCGCCCAGACTGTGCCACCCCGCCGGCCGTTGCCGATTATCGACGTGCATGTCCACGCCATGAAGGTAAATCCCAGTTTTATGCTGGAGATGTGCCCGTGGTTTCTGCGTGATATGCCCGGTGGCGACCCTAATCAGCAGATGCGGGCGTTTCTGAATACCGAGTGTGTTGACCCGCTGCAACCGGCAAAGTCCGACAAAGAGATGCAGGACGCCGTTGTGGCAACGATGGAGCGGCTGAACATGACCGTCATCGCCTACGGCGACCCGACCATCCTGCGGAACTGGCAGAAAGCCGCACCCGGCCGGGTTATTCCGGGTATCGGTGTCAGTTCGCCCAGCGAGATGAGCGTAAAAGCTTTCACCGATTCGCTGTCGTCGGGTTTTTATAAGGTGATGGGCGAAGTGGCTCCGCAGTATCAGGGACTTTCCCCGAGTGACCCCGCCCTCGACGGTTATTTTGCCGCTGCCGAAAAACTGAATATTCCCGTCGGTATTCACATGGGCACTGGCGGCAATGGCATGGCCAACCTGACGCAGGCCAAATATCGCGCATCGCTTGGGCGGCCATTTCTGCTGGAAGATCTGCTGGCTAAACACCCGAAGTTGAAAATATGGGTTATGCACGCAGGCTACCCAATGGTCGACGAAATGATTGCCCTGATGGGAGCTAATGCCTATGTGTATGTCGATTTGGCCGGGTTTATCTGGAGCTATCCGCAGGCCGAAATCCATATGTACCTGAAGCGGCTGGTGCAGGCCGGTTTCGGCAAACGAATCCTCTACGGCACCGATTTTCTGGTCTGGCCCCGGCTGTTCGAAACGTCGATCAGCGTCATCGAAAACGCCGATTACCTTTCCCACGATCAGAAGCGCGATATCATGTTCAACAACGCCGTCCGCTTTTTCCGGCTCGACCCGAAGAAGTTTGAGTAACAATTTATAGATCCTGATCAGGCGTAACGGCGAGGCTGACCAGTCAAAAAGTAGCCTCGTCGTTATCGTACGTGGCATGTCTATTCTTTAGTCGAACCGACGTTTATCAATACCGTCCGGCAACTCGTATAGAATCAGCCGGTTGCGAAGTAGCCGCAAATTTTCTCATCCCGGAGTAGTCATCGCCCCGCCGGATTCGCTTATTTTTAAGGACGCGAATCCAATCAATTATTGGGTAAGTCGACAATCTGAGCAATCGGAAAATCAGACGAATCCCGGTTCAGAACTATGCAGTTTTCTCACCTCCACACGCATACTCAGTACTCGTTGCTCGACGGTCAGGCCGACATCAAGAAGCTGATCAAAAAGGCGGTAGTGGCTTAATTGCGTTGATCGGCAAAGAAAAACTGATTAATAAACAAGCC
>CAZOQC010000035.1:0-31365 GCA_964581865.1 uncultured Spirosoma sp. | reverse complement strand
TTCTTCCGCAAGAAAGAAGTTGCCTTCTTCACGGACTAATTCACGGAACTATAACGAAGTATCTATTGAGGTTTTGTGTATAGTTACTGGTTTATCACTATTTTACAGTTTAGCAAATGTAATTTTTCGAGCCATGCCAATACATGACATATATTCTAATAGAGAAGAAAGATTAAGAAAAGGTTCTCAGGACATTTACACTTACGACGAACTTCCGAAAAAGTTGAGGGTTCAGATTGTACATATTTTAAACGACGTAATAGGAAAAGATAAAGAAGTTGGACGCTATTGGGCAGAAGATGGCTTTAAACATATTCACGATATTCTAAAAAGAGAGTACGGAGTCTTCTATATCAGTAACGCAAAGGATGCTAGCGACAGAGGGCACATTTTGACGGCAATATTAGATGACTCAGACGTAAATAAAGTTTTAAGTATAGTAGAAGAATCTTTAAGATATGCAGAAGAATACATTGTTCCTACTTACGAGGATGACTATATTCACCTTAGATACAGGAACAACGTTGACTATAATCTTTCGCTATCTGAGGCAGTAGATGATTTAAATAAAAGGTTCAAAGAGAGTACAGTAGGTTATCAGTACGAAGGATCAAACATAATTAGGATTGATTCAACATACATTCACAGTGAAATTGTACTTCCCACAATTAATTTACTGAACAATCAAATATTCGTGGGAGCTAACAGCGAATATTTAGCAGCTCATAAACATTACAGAGAGGACGAAATAAAGAATGCTTAAACGAATGTTTGAAGTCAGTTGAAAGTACTATCAAAACTATATGTAAAGCAAAGGATTGGCCATATAATGATGGAGACACGCTCAAAAGGTTGATTAGCATTTGTTTTGAAAAAGAACTAATTCCTACCTCAATGCAAAATCAATTTACTTCACTGAGATCTTTACTAGAAAGTGGTGTAGCTACCATCAGAAATAAAATGTCCGCGCACGGTCAAGGCCACACAGTTGTTGATGCATCTGACGAATTAACTCGGTACGGGTTAAATCTTACTGGTAGTAACATTCTGTTTCTAGTAGAGTTAAGTGAACTGTTTTAGCTATACATTCAATAAGCAAACTAAACTAATAAACTTTATATGAACTTTGAAAGTATAAATCTCAGAATGGAAAGAATAAACCATTCTATTAAAATAGTAAAAGTAAAAGACTTTGTAGACAATTGCAGTACATCTGAAGATGCAGATGGAACTATACACTTCAATTTTGGCTCAACTAATGAGCAGGAAAATGAAACTATAATAATTAGCGTCATAAGTAATCTAGGAGCCTTAAAAGACAATTTAAAGAATAGAGTGTCTTTCTTAGGATTAGATAAAAAACTTGTAGAAGATGAAATAAACAAATTTCTCGTACTTAAACTTGTCACTGACCTAGACAATCAGTATAAGCATGGTATCCCCTTAAATAGAACTCGATACGATAAAGGTCCAATTGATGTAATTAATATCAGAGTAGCTGTGAGAATTTACAACCGACCTGCTACAACCTTTAAAGAATCTAAACCTCAAAAGTTTAGCATGGGAGAAGTGACGACTATAGCAGGTGATAATACAGAAACTGTCATAGATGCAGAGATAGTAGACAGAGATGGAAATTTAATCTGCTATTTAGACGACTTGATTGATGATTCATTCAGGATATGGCAAAAATTCATTGAAGTACATAAGCTACACCAGTGATTTTAATAGCAAAAGCCCTGGCTAACGACCGGGGCTTTTGCTTACCCACCGTCTCCACTGAATAAAAAGTCTATGAGTCATGGACTTACAGACTTTTTTATGACAAAACCGTGAATTTTATTTTCGAGTCTGGCCGGTATCCGTTCGCGCCACTCTATCTAACCCGGCCCGATAATGAGTATATGTCGGCGCAGTGCGTGAATTACCAGACCCCGGCCCTACAGGAGTCGTACGCTCTTTGCCTTACCCGTGGGCTTGTGTGATTCGTTTGGTAATGGCCGCGTAGGGTTCACTGATGAGCAGGAAATCCCCACCGGGTTGGGCAAAGTCGGGGCTGTAGCCACCAAAAATAAGTTGACAGGTACCTCCTTCCGCTGCGGGTCGGACTCGTTGAATGTGGTCAACGTTTACAAGTTCTTGCTGGCCTTCTACCAGCACAGTGATGAATTTAGGCATCGTATAGTCTGGGTAGTATACCCGATGAGTTAGTTAGTGAGTCCTATCGAGCCGTCCCGACCAGCAGGGAGTGGTCACCAGGCCCAGGGTAGCTGAAGCGGATTGTCCCTTTGACAGGTGCTGAGCTTCGTAGCCCAGCACCTGAAGGGGTCCAAAAGCTATCCTTTCTTACCCTTGGGAGCCAGGTTGGGAAGCAATAGCCCGGATTCATTTTGCTCGTATTTGGGCACTTTAGGGGCCCCGTGTACTTTAAGCGCTTTGGTAGCCAACTTCTTGACGTTCTTGTTCTTCTTCTCTTCGTGTGCCATCAGGATCCGTTTATGAATGAACACTAGCCCGCTGTAAACGCTTTATTTATTTTCGAAGCCCAACACTAGTTCAGAGGTTGTTTAGGGTTGTGTTTCACGGCCTCGTTTGTCATCCCGAGCTTGCGACCCCGGTTTTCTATGAATTGGTTAGTTCGATCATGGCTGTGGACCGGGATCAGGCACGCTACCCGAAACAGGCACGGTGGTATACGCTGGTGCTGCGTCGGTTCCGGCGCTGTGAGCTGGGCGAATTCAGCCGTGTACTGCGCCGGGTCAGCCCATAAACTACCAATCCGCCGGGATGAATCGGGGTCGTTACAACCAGTCAATCTTTGGCATTCCGTTTTCGGCGGGGTTGAGCGGCCTGAATGACAGCCCATGCCTGAACTTTAAGTTGTTGATGCAACTGCCGATCCCGAGGAATAAAGGTTGTACTGCGGAGCTGTCCGTCGTTGGGCTTGATCTGCCAATACTCATTATCACTGGTATCAGGTATTGCGGTGTACGTCTTCATAAATGAGTGGGCCATTACGGGCCATCTAGTGTAATTTTTTCGGTACGACGTGCGGCCAATCGGCAGCCCGCTACAGAATCGGTGGCACCGGTGATGCTACGAACTGAGGAATCAGATCGAGTCGCTTACCGGCCTGCTCCTCAGTCAGATGCAGATTGATGCCCAGACTACCCTGTACCACATACGGGTGTTTGTCCGGGGAAATCAGTTGAAGGTGCGCTAACCAACGCTGTTTTGCCTCGATCGGGTTAGTTGGGTGGCCCCTTGAGCGGATAAATGAAGAAGTAAACAGGTAGTATGCTAGTACGACATCATAGTTGAGGCCGATGAGATCGCTCCGTTGGCCCCGATGATTAACTCGTCGGTAAAGCGGATGGCTTGTAAACTTATGTCTCTGGCGTTTGGGCATTCCGCCAGAAAGCGCTGTTCAGCTTCCTGTTCGCTCACATTGAGATAGGCCCTCTTCAGGGGTTTGGGGCTAACAGACCCATACCCCGTAATAATAACTAGCGTGTTGGTATGCACAGTGATTGAGTTAATGGATACGTTGACTAGCAATGAACCAGCGCGTTTATTGAATCGCCAGTCAGAAGCATAACATCGATGCTTCTGACTGGCCCGTTGGAACGAATGCCGGGCTAACCTGTGGTGATCGTTCCTGCTGGAAACACCCGTTTTTACCGGAACCAATGAGGCAATGAGCAACAGGTGAAGCGGGCGGTGTTACGCCTGGCAATCTATGGCCGTCAGGCCGCTGTTTTCGGAGATCTGGCAACGACTTGTTGCCGGGAAGGTAAGCGTGTCTGCGACCGTTCGTCGCCCCTGTATGGCTGAGTCGGTGGACTCCAGCACCGGGAATAGCTGACCGAGCAGGTAGTAACCCCGTCGTTCGCTATCGGATGAACAGCAAACGCCTTTGTTTGTTCACTTATTGAGCAGATTGTTCGACTAGGGGGTCGTCTGCTCGCCAGCCCTTCTCTATGCTGAAACCGTACGGATACTGCTTTCGGTCGACAGCAGGATACAGGAATGTCCTTCGGGGCCCCGTCAATGCGGGCGCGGCCACTACCGGGGTGTTTGTTGTTTGAGAAAATCGACGTTGCCCTCCCCGCACGAAGAACCCATCTGAGTCCCTGACGACGACTAGCGGTGAGGGCCAGTCGATCGTCAATTTAGTATACGGTTTATTTATGTTGAGAAGTACGTAGCCATGAATCGGACGTTTTTCGGTAGGTTTACTTATTCTTTTCCCGTAACAGCTCTATGACGGCCTCTTCGCTATTGATCCTTATTGTTGACGACGAGCCCCCGATCATCGATATTCTCCGGCGTGTCGGTAAGAAGCATTTCCCGGAAGCTGTCTTTACCAGTGCCAATTCGCCCCTGGAAGCCCTGACTTATCTGGAAAACACGGCACAGCCTCAGCCGGACCTGATTCTGCTCGACATCGATCTGCACAGCACGATCAATGGGATTGAACTGCTCCCGCAGATCCGGGAACGCACCCGGATGTTGACGCCCGTTATTATGTTTTCAACATCCGATACCCGCCCCAACATCACGCAGGCCTATACGCATGGGGCATCGGCTTATACCCGCAAACCGTATGATCTGGATGGGTGGGCCGATTACGTGAAGCTGCTCCGCGACTATTGGTTTCGGTTATCGCTGCTGCCCAGCCATCCCTAGGTGTTGTTTAGACTGATGGATGCCGACCGGTAGACGCCAAACGCACAGCTACCAGACAAGCCACTCATGCCTGACTACGGGTCAGGATGGCTTACCAGTCGAGGTCTTCACGCATGGGAACGCGGGCCGTCTGGTACCAGTATTGCCGAAGCATCGTAGTATACGCTTTCCAGCCCGCCAGATCTTCGGGCTTACGGGTGAAGGCGACCGCACCGGCAGCAATTGCTTTGCGAACAGCGTTCTGCTCCTGCGAAATGGTAAGCATTACGATAGGCACCAGCCCCCTGAACCGTTCGTGCAGCCTGGGCAGCAGGTCCAGTCCGTTCGGGTATTGGTGCAGGTCAACATCCAGCAGCACCAGTTGCGGCAATTTATTTGATGGCTGGTCAAGGTACTCCATCGTCTCCCCAGCCGAACGTAAGTTGATAAACGTTGCCTCCGGAAATGAGTCTTTTGCTACACGTGTCAGTATCTCGGTAATGGGCGGTTCATCATCAATAATCAGAATCACGAAGGGGTATTCTTGTTCCATCGTCTGGTGCTTTGTGAGTACGGCTGAAGTAGTAACACTATTTTTTTAAATTGGTCTAAAAAAAATTAGTCGGCCAACCAGTTACCAGCGACGTTTCCCGGGTTATTCTTTCCGATACAGCACCCATATCTCATTAATCGTATTAGCCTTGTTGGCGTCCAGCAGCGTATTGACCTGCCACAACGGGGTCGACGAATACAGCTGCGGTTTGTAGCCCAGACTGTCCAGCAGCCCCATGCGCCCTTTGGCGTCGTTGTAGGTCGTCGCCAGCCACGCATGGTTCAGGTACCGGGCTGAGTCGATGGTTTGAATCGGTATCAGTTTCAGGTTGGGCACGCTTTTGCGGTAAAAGGTCAGCGGCAGGTGGCTTTCCGTCTCGAAAGGCGTGCGGTTGAGGCAGTAAATCGTCGCGGTTTCACCCGAGAACCGGTTGTTTAGCTTCCGCCCGAACTCAATCAGCTGGTAGTAGGGATTCAGGATCAGGAACAGCGCCAGAATCAGCCCGTTCAGACCAGCGCTGAAGTAAAAAACGCCTTTAAGCGCCAGCCGGACCCCCGACCGGGCGCGCTGGTAGTACGCGATAAAAGCGGGTAAACCCCAGCCCGCAATAATGGGCATCGCGTTGACCACCGGAAACAGGAATCGCTCTTCCTTGTGGGCTACCAGGCAGTGACCCAGTACGAAAAAGAAAACCACCCAGAGCAGCGGCTGCCGCAGGTGCGCCGGGCTGCTTTTCAGGCTGTAGTAAAACAGGAACAGACTAATCGGGGGCGCCCCGACCACCAGTGCCAGCATAACGATGTACCAGTAGAACGGAGCCGTGCCGAACTCAGCGGCTTTCCCTTCGAGGATGTTGACCCGGAAATAATCGTACGGTGTACAAACGAACTGGTGATAAAACTGGTAATCGAGCGCCGTGTTGACCAGTACGCCGAGGACAAACCCAGCCGCCATCGGCAACAGTCGGTTATACCCCTTTTCGATCAGTAGCAGCCACAACCCGAAACCCACCAGCCCGAACGCGATCTGAAAACGCAGGTAAAACGCCAGGCTGAACAGCAACCCAACCAGAAACACCGATCCCACCCGCTCCCGCCGACGCTCGTAGAGCAGAATAGCACCGAAAAATACGACCGAGGACGCCAGTTCGGAACTGAACAGCGTACGAACGTAGGGCAGCGACCACGAGAAATTAAGCAGAAGCAACACCCAGAACAGTACCTTCCGGTCGGCGCGAAAATAGTGCAGTGCCAGCCGGTTAAACACCACCAGCACGCCCATGCCAAACAAGACCCGCAGGATGGTTAGCTGCGTGTACGCGTCGGTGATGCCAATGGCGCGGCAGAAAAGAACAAAGCCCGAAAAGACGTAGACCTGTACCGTGGGCCGGATGTGGCTTTTCAGTTCCCAGACGCTTTCCGCACCGGAGGGCTCGCCCAGCCGCCACGACGAAAATTCGATGAGCTGAAAGTGCTGATCGGGATGCAGAAACCCGACCTGCGTCAGGCAAAACACAAGCTGCACGACGAAGGCGATCAACAGGAGCCGATTGGTCCGCGCATCGTCGGTGCGTAGTGATAGGCTATGGTTCATAACTGGGGCGTTGGCCCGGTGGTAAATACGCAGACGGGTCCGACTCAACTGAGCCGAACCCGCGCAAAGGTAGTACCAGAATATATGTTTCCGCCGTGGCCGGTCGGTTTAGTGCCGGTACATGCAGCCGATATACACGGGACGGTTACATCCGCTGTGTCGGGGCGTCGGGGTCGATCAGATGCTGCTCTTTCAGGGCCTGCCAGAAGCCGTCGGGGATCTGCACCTTCAGCGATTCGACGTTTTCCGTCACCTGCTCAGGGGTACGCGCACCGGGGATAACCGACACGGCCACATCGGGGAAGAGCGCAAATTGCAGGGAAGCCGTCCGCAGATCAACGTCAAACTGCCGGGCAATGGCCTGTAGTTTATCGCGCTTTTCAAGGTTCTTCGGGTCGATCGGCTTTTTCTGATCGTAGTTGTAGCGCTCACTGCCCGACAGGAAGCCCGCATTCAGGTTCGAGCCCATCACCAGCGATATATTACGGTCGCGCACGGTCGGGAATACGTTTTTCAGCGCGTTCTCGTGGTCGATCAGCGAGTATTGCGACGCCAGCAGGAACACGTCGGGGTCGGCGACGTCGATGGCTTTCAGGATCGGTTCGGGACAGTTGACACCCAGCCCCCAGCCCTTGATGATCCCTTCGTCACGCATTCGGCTCAGTTCGGGAAACGCTCCTTTTTCGGCGATGGCGAACTGCTCCAGCCAATCGGTTGGCAGCAGTTTATTGTCGGGCGAGAGGTCGTGTACGAAAACGATGTCGATACTGTCGATACCCAGCCGTTGCAGACTGTCTTCGATCGACCGGCGAACGCCAGCGGCTGTATAGTCGAAAATAACGTCGTTGGGCGAGTGCGCGTGGGGGTAGTATTCGGCACCCTTACTGTGTTTGCTGGCCCGGAGCAGCTTACCCACTTTGGAGGAAATGTAATACTCGTCGCGGTCTTGATTGTGCAGGAAATGGCCGTAGCGTCGTTCGGCCAGCCCCAGCCCGTACCAGGGCGATACGTCGTAATAGCGCACCCCGGCGTTCCAGGCGGCTTCGAGCGTTTGCTGAGCCGCTTCGTCGGAGACGTATTCAAATTCGTTGCCGATAGCGACTCCGCCCAGGCCAATATCGGGCAGATTTTGCTTTGCCCAGGTGTGTTGCTTCGCGGGTACTGATTCCGTGTTGGTCGTCATACAATCGTGTTCTGTTGTTTACTGATTGTAATAACTCCACACCCGACCGGCTGTTTGCAGAATGGAATCGTACGGTCTTGGGCGAAACAACTGGATGCCCTCCGACCGGCTACTTACTGGCCAGGTTACGCTGAAAGCCCCTCAACACGATCCGTTTACCAGAAGTGGCCTTGTCTGATTGGGTTCGGGTCAGGTTAGTGCTGCGTATGGTATAGATCGCGACAACGATATCAGCATTGTACATCATGGTGTCGGCGTCCCGTTCGTGAATATCGATGTGATCGATCTCGCCCACCGCCATGTCGTTCATCGCCAGCGATCCCTGCTGGTACACATCATCGACATAGTATTTGATATCGGGTTTGACATATTTGATGATTCGATACTCCAGGTAGCGGGGCATAACAGCACTCAGCATACCGCCTACCCCGTTACTCAGCACATTCGTACGACTGATTACGGTGCCAGGCTTTGTCGAAAAAACCGGTTGCTGAAGACCTGATGCTTTATTAGCCGTTACGGTCACCGCCTGCAAGGTCGTACCGGCCTGCATGGCGTTTCGCTGCCGCGTCGTCAACAGTGTATCGTAGCGGGCCACGAGGGTTTGGGTATCGGGCAGGATGCGCCAGTCGATGGGGCGGGGTTGCGCAACGATGGGCGGCACGGTGCTGGAATCGAGCCGGATGCGGGTGTCGATGTTGCCGATTTTGGCCGTCAGCTGCCCGCTGTACGTACCGTAGAGGTTCATGTTCTCAAACGCAAACCGCCCGTTGGCGTCACTCTGGGCCACAAACAGCTCCCGCTGACTCAGCGAATCGTCGCCCACCGGCGTAGCAATCAGCGATACCATGACCGGTGCGCCAACGGCTTTGTCGTTCCACTTTGCCAGTTGCCCCGACAGGCGGATGCCCCGCTCCGCCGGAAACGTGTAGGTGCGTTCGGCGGTCAGTTCGTCCCAGCCAAACAGCGTATTCTGTCGTAGCACCAGCGCGTCGCTGAGTTGCCGGGGGGTCAGGCTGGGCAGGGGCTGATCGAGTTCAAGATCGATGGGTTCGGTCGAGTCGCCGTTGCGCGCCGGTTGGTAAATCAGCCGTTCGCCAATTCGTTTTTTCTCCTTATCGACAAGCACCATACTAATTAGGCCCGACGGCAGACTCGACCGGGCAATGTTGAACACCGACACGGGCGTTTGCCGGGGTACGCTGGCATACGACAAAATGCGCCCCCGACTTTGCACGATGAACGTCAGCGTATCAAGGGCAGGCGACGGGCCGTTTTCAATGGTTACCCGAACACGGTCGGCATACGTCAGGTCGTTGCAGCGCAGTACGCTCCCGGTCGGCTGTACCGGCGGCAGGACCACCTGTTTCCCACCCAGCACGGCCCAATACGCCGTCTGCGGTTGTGGACTGAAGTCGGCCGACGCCAGCCCGGTATTGTCTGTTGTTAGTGTTGCGAGTGTATCGCCGGCACTAGTCCCGATAAACCCGGTCGCCGGTACACCCACGCCAAACGTGTCGCGTGCGCAGAAAACCAGTCGGTTGCGCAGACCAGCCACCAATGCGCCCCCTTCGGGCCAAATTGTAACGCTACTGACCGTCGCAGCTACGGTAGCTGTAGACACGGCCGGACGTTGCTGATCGGTCGGCGACACAACCAGCAGATTCTGCCGACCAAAGGCATCGGTCGAAAAATTACGCATCCAGTTGGTGTAGGCACGTAGCTGACAGTGGTAGCTGGGCAGTGAGTCGGGCGGATTCAGCGTAAACCGGGCCAGTCCGTTTCGAGGCCGGACGATGACGCGCCGAAGCAACGTTCCCCGGTCGGCATTGATACAGTCGATGTACAGGGCCGCGTCTGTCGAGTCGGGCTGACCGGTCAGGGCGTTAATAACCCGCGCCTGCCCCACCATCGGCTCACCGGCCAGATACATCCTGTCGTGATCGACGGATAAGTGTATCAGCGTGCGTGGCACAATCGTTTGCGCCAGCGCAACGGAACCGCTCATTAACCAGATCAACACCGTTTTCATAGCATTTTGCCAATTGTTTTCATAACAATAACAGCAAACATTTGAAAGTAGGGATTAAGTGGCTACGAAATTTACTGACGGGTTTATTCGTGTGTATCATAGTCGGCCAGCACCCGGACCACGTCGGCCACGCTCAGCGTATCGCCCGGCGGTAGCAGCCGCGTATCGACATTGTCGCCCATTGCGTGCATAAACGAACGCCGGGTCAACTGAAACGTTCGCATTGGCGCATTGGGTAGCTTAAGGTAGTAATACCGTTCCATGCCCAGCAAGTAGCCAACCAGCAGCGCGTCACTAGTGTCATAAGACTGTGGCCTGACCATCTTCGCTTTCCGCTTATAGCCTTCGAAGAGCTGCGCGTCGCCCTTGTGTAGCACCTGATAATAAAACGGGTATCCTTTGTCCGACAGTCGCGCAAATGGCCTACCCTCGATGGTAAACGCAACCGGTTTTAGTACGTAGGTGGTCGTATCCTGATTGAAGCGACACAGCACTCTATTCGACAGTACGTCGTAGGCAATGGAGCAGGGCATCATCGGCGAGTCGTCGGTTAGCTGCACGCTACCCGGTTGCCAAGTTGGAAACGTCAGGTAGGGCGTACCGAACATAATCCACGGGTTGCGCCTACCCGAGTTAAACATCGTATACACCCGCCCGGCACTGTCCTGCCTGACGATGCGGGCGTCTTGCAACCGATATTTCATCGCGTCGGTAGCCGTGGCACCACGGCTACCGTACTGCGCCTGCCCCAGCCCGGCCGGGCTAGTAGTCAGGTACAGCAATATGGTGAAAATAAGAATGGGAAATGGTCGCATGGCAGGGGATGTGTTGTTTTGAACACTAACTACACAGACACCGCTTTTATCTACCCATAACCCATTAAACATCAATTAATTATCTTCTTTGCTTGGCGAACTGCGCGATCTCGGTAGCCAGGCCGGGCGTCAGTGGCAGGGCAGGCTCATGGTACGTTTTCAGGTTATCCGGCATCGACGCGCTATCGGCATCTTTCAGCATGTGGGTCATATCGGGGTAGAGGACTAATCGGGCGTCGGGGCGGGCCGCTTTGAGAGCTTCAGCCTCGGCTACACTTACCTGTATGTCTCGCTTCCCGTTCACGATCAGCACCGGGCCGCGAAACCGTTTGATCTCAACTGCCGGGTCATACTTCATCCATGACATCATATACGATTGAATCAAAGGATTGGCTACTGACATAAGTACCATGGGCGGTTTCCGAACTGTTTGCCCCGCCCGTAATGAATCAAGGTCGCGGTAAGCAAGTTCACGCTGATCGTCCGGCAGGCTTGCCAGCTGCGGTTTCAGGACATCGGCAATGTTGTGACCCGGCCCCGACAGCGAAATAAAGGCATTGGCTTTTGTCTGCGTAGCGGCCAGCATCCCGACGAGCGATCCTTCACTATGCCCGGTCACTACAACCCGCGAGAACCGCTTATCGGCCTGCAACTGCCGGATAATACCTACGGCATCGCTGACGTAGTGATCAAACCGTCCGTCGGCCTGCTTCAATCTTGCCAACGTCGCTTGTCGATTTGTGCCTGAGCCACGTTTGTCGTACCGTGCAACAGCGATGCCTTGCCGGGCCAGGCTATCGGCCAGAATACGAAACGGACTGCCTTGCACGGGTTTACCACCCACCGGCAACGGCGAATTACTGTCGCGGTCGGTGGGGCCGGAGCCAGCGATGAGCAACACCACCGGCACGGGGCCTTTCACACCGGTAGGCATCGTCAGCGTGCCATCAAGCGTCAGGCTCACCCCGGCGGGCTGGGTAATGGCGTAGTGAATCGGTTCACTGGTCTGGGCCAATATGGGGCTTGCCAGTCCAGGCAGGAGTAGTAAGAGAAGTCGCATGGTGTCAATAACCTGTTTTCGCTGTGGGGATCAATTTTGTCGTTGGCGACATTATTTTCGCTGGTCTACCTATCCGTGGCTGTGGGCTTTCTCCTGCCGGAAGTAAACGTATGAATACACGACCGGAATCAGGGATACTGCCAGCATTACAGCGACGACCACCCCGACCGTATACGGAGCCGGAACCAGCAGGGCCAGCAGGGCAGCCAGCAATCCACCCGCCATCATCAGTCGGCCACCCAGCCGGTGCGTACGGGTCCAGACGCGGTCGCTGGTGAGTGTCCAGGGGGTACGAATACCAATAAACCAGTTGGGCTTTACCGTTGTGATGTAATTACCAAGCGCGGCTATTCCCAGGCTTACCATCGCCAGTGTAGCCCCCTGCCCCGCGCCTTTGTCGCCGGGATGGACCGCTACGTAAAATACGCTGGCAAGCATGATAGCCATCAGCAAACTAACGATAAACCGGATGCGCGGAAATAGCGTCGACTGTAGCTGGCCTTTTGGATCGATGCGGGACAGGAAGCGTAGCAACAGATAGATTGCCAGTGCCGCACTGCCCAGCGTCAGCACCAGTTTTTCTTTGGGCATCCAGTCATCGGCACGCCCATCCAGGGTAAAATGCGACGCAATCGTCGAGGGAAGCTGGTGCCAGATCAGACCCACATAGGCAAGCGCCAGCAGGCAGGGGGCTACTATCAGCCATTCAACGGACGTAGATTTCGTGTTCATGGTGCAAAGGAGTTATTGGTTGACAGAACGGGTTGATTCGTTTTCGGGCGCGACGGGGGTGGGTTGCTGAAAGCTGAGCAACCAGCCCAGCAGTTCGTCAAGTACAGTTGTGTTGAGCGAGTAGGTAATAAACTGCCCCTGCCTGACTGACTCCACCAGCCCAGCCTGCCGCAACAGATCGAGGTGGTGCGAGATGCTGGGCTTCGACATAGCGAACCGCTCGGCAATCTCACCGGCGTTCAGATCGCCCGCCCGCAGCAGGTCGAGAATTTGCCGCCGGGTCGGGTCATTGAGGGCTTTGAAGAGCAGGTTCATAGTGGTTGGCTGCCTGTCTGGTACGGTTATGCGGCTATCGAAGAACCGGGCAACCGGCCAGGCGTACTCGATTAGTTAGACAAACGTCTAATTAAGCAATTAGACAATCATCTAATTAATGACAGACGGCGAATAGACTACACAACCGGATAAAGCAGATTCGCTTACTTTTGCCCAGTCTGCCACCCACTACCGGTTTACATGAATACATTGCTGATTAAAGTCGCGCTGATGCCCGTCGTCATGGCGATTGTTACGCAGGCCAGCCGGAAGTGGGGGCACACGATCGGCGGGTTGATTGCCAGTCTGCCCTGGATTGCCGGGCCGGTTCTGCTCTTTTTCATTCTTGAACAGGGCAAAAGCTTCGGTGTACAGTCGGTGCCGGGAATTCTGGTGGGTATCGTGTCGCTGGTCGGTTTCTGCTACAGCTACGCCCGGCTCGCGAACCGCTTCAACTGGCCAATTGCGCTCCTGCTCGCTTACGCCGTTTATTTTACTATCGCGCTGGTGCTCAATCAGGTACGCGTGGGGCTATGGACGGGTTACGCCATGGCTATGGGCAGCATTCTGGTGGCACTACGCTTCTGGCCCACCCCGGCAATCCAGTCCGTGGCGGTCCGCCGGTTGCCCTACGACATGCTTCTGCGGATGGTGGCGGCCACGTTATTTGTCGTCCTGATTACCACGCTGGCCCAGCGAATAGGCCCGACCTGGAGCGGCATCCTGACGCCCTTCCCTGTCATCACGTCGATTCTGGCCGTGTTCACCCACTATGCGCAGGGCCGTTCGGCGACGGTGTTGCTGCTGCGGGGCAGTATGTTGGGTTTCCTCGGCTACACGACGTTTCTGTTCCTACAGGCGTTTCTCCTGCCCGGGTTATCGATTGCCCTATCGTTTCTACTGGCGTTGCTGGTCAACCTGCTGATCAGCCTGCTCGTCAGTAAACTACGCTAGCTACTTACCTTATTCATAGCGATTTATGTTTCCCACGCGTATTTTTCGAACCACCTACACCGATCCGACCGATGCACCTTCTTCGCCCCTGCTTCCCCTGGCCGGGCTGGTCGCGGGGCTGGTCGGGCTGGGGGTGTACTGGCTCGGCACGGTTTTGTTTCCACCCCCTTACCTGCCAGTTTTGCTGAGTATGGCTGCGGTGGCCGGGCTGACGCAGTGCTGGCCGGAAAGCGGTTTTATCCGTTTCGCCGGTGGTGGTCTACCGACCCGCTCCGCTCCGCACACGCAACCCGGCGGTGTGGTCTGGCTCGTACTGCTCGTCGCGGCCCGGCTTTTCGCTGTACAGGCGCTGTTCGCCAATGAAGCGTTTGGCCCGGTGGTCGCCCTGAAATATGTCATGGCCCACAGCCTGAGTCACCTGATGACCGGATCGGTAAGCTGGTCGCTACCCCGGTCATCCAGCTCTGACGAGACGTCGGCCATCGCCAGCACGTCACCATCGCTGCTCTCGCGGGTAGTCACTGTGCTGGTGGGGCTCCTGCCAACGCTGGTCCTCATCGGGCTGACGACGCTGTGGATTTACGGGCTGTTTCTGATTCCCCTGTTGCTGCTGCGCGG
The DNA here is from genome assembly GCA_964581865.1 of uncultured Spirosoma sp. Lineage (GTDB taxonomy): Bacteria > Bacteroidota > Bacteroidia > Cytophagales > Spirosomataceae > Spirosoma. The sequence continues at coordinate 16,842 of CAZOQC010000035.1, read as the reverse complement.
GTGGCTGGTGGGCCGGTTCCGGCGCGAAGCAGGGGGCTATACGGGCTTCGGCCTGGGAGCGGTACAGCAGTTGAGCGAACTGCTCATATACCTGTCGTTTGTGTCGCTGCTCTGGGTTTCGGTCTAATCAACCGGCTGGCCGTCGACACCTTGTTAACTACTTTGTGCCAAAAATGGGCTAAAATGCAGACTTTTCCGGCGTAGGTTTGTTCTATAAACAGACACAAACGGCCTGGCCGATTTATTATGCAGATTTCAAAACACAAAGTAGCCGCTATCCACTATACCCTGACCGACGACGCGGGCAACGTACTCGATTCCAGTGTCGGCAACGAACCCCTCTATTACCTTCATGGCGAGGGCAACCTGATTCCGGGCATGGAAGAAGGACTGGAAAACCACGTGAAAGGCGATAAATTTATTATCGACGTAACGCCCGAGAAAGGCTACGGTCGGCGCAATGCTGCGCTGGTGGAGGAAGTGCCCAAACAAGCCTTTGGCGATCAGCGCGTAGCGGTAGGCATGCAGTTTGAAACCAACGAAGGCGAACTCATCACGATTACCAACGTCGGTCCCGACACGGTCACCGTCGATGCCAACCACCCGCTGGCCGATCAGAACCTGCATTTCGACGTCGAAATTCTCGATATTCGCGACGCTACCTCCGACGAGCTGAACCACGGCCACGTCCACGGACCAGGCGGGGTGCACTAGGTTTAAAGAGTGAAAGAGCGAAAGAGTGAAAGAGCGATTGCCTGCGTCAGCAATTTTCGCTCTTTCACTCTTTCGCTCTTTCATTTAGATAATATCCCCTTGGCGATCAGGTACGGGATAAGCAGCCAGAGTAAGCCTTTGACCAAGAAAAACAGGAAGCCCAGCCAGCCGACCCGTTTGAGCCATTGTTTGATACGGTCGTTCATACAGGGTTGGTCTTTAGGGCAAAGATAGTTCAGATCAATGCGTTCGGTACTACGCAGCGATTCTGCTTACCTTTGTCGGAGTATGAAAACGCAGATTGGGCAGGATGTAGTGCAGGCTGGTCAACTTTTAGCAGCCGGAAACGTGGTGGGCATACCGACCGAAACCGTCTACGGACTGGCGGGCAATGCACTCGACCCAAAGGCGGTGCTGACCATTTACCGGGTCAAAAACCGCCCCGCCTTCGACCCGCTCATCCTGCATACCAACAGCCTCGACCGGCTCAGTGACTTTGTCACAGACCTGCCGGAGCCCGCCCGCCGATTGGCCGAAACCTTCTGGCCCGGCCCGCTGACACTGTTGCTGCCCAAACACGAGCGCGTTCCCGATCTGGTCACGTCAGGCCTGCCGATGGTGGCCGTGCGCGTACCCAATCATCCGCTGACACTGGCCCTGCTGGCTTCACTCGACTTTCCACTGGCGGCTCCGAGTGCCAATCCCTTCGGCTATATCAGCCCGACTACCGCGCAGCACGTCGCCGATCAGCTGGGCGACCAGGTGCCGTACGTGCTCGACGGCGGCCCGGCCACGGTGGGCCTTGAATCGACCATCGTCGGCTTCGAGCAGGGAAAACCGGTTGTGTATCGGCTGGGCGGCATGGCCCTCGATCAGATCGAAGCCGTCGTCGGGCCGGTCGACGTGCGGAGCCATTCAACATCCAACCCCAAAGCCCCCGGTATGCTCAGCAGTCACTACGCCCCGCGTGTCCCGCTGATCCTCCTGCCCACGGGCAGCAATCCCGCACCGTCGACCCGCGCCGGTGCGCTGGCTTTTCGGCAGCCGTTTAGCGGCATTCCCGCTGCGCAACAGCGAATTCTCTCCGAAACGGGCGACCTGACCGAAGCGGCCCAGAATTTGTTTGCTTACCTGCGCCAGCTCGACGCCCTCGACCTCGACCTGCTCTATGCCGAAGCCGTACCAGCGCAGGGACTGGGAGCCGCCATCAACGACCGACTACGGCGGGCCAGTGTCCACTAGCTTTCTTCGCCGACCAGCAGATAGGTTTTGCCAGTACAGTTCTTTTCCGATTACCGATGAACGACACTTTCCTTACCGATACCTATTCATTTCTGGCCGATGGTGGACACATGGGCGTTCTGATTCGGGAGAAAGACTGGACAACAACCAGCCTGGGCGCGATCGACCAATGGCCACAAAGTCTGAAAACCACACTCAGCACGTTTCTGCCATCCCGCTTTCCGGTCGTGCTGTTTTGGGGCCCCGACCTGATTCAGTTTTATAACAACGCTGCCGCCAGCACGATTCAGATGGCTGGCCGACACCCGGCCGGGCTGGGCCAGCGAGCCGACGAATGCTGGACCAGCCTGTGGCCAACCGTACAGCCGCTGATTGCCGATGCACTACAGGGTAAGACGGGTGGAGACGATAAGCAGCTGATACCCGTAGTACGCGACGGTCAACAGGTCGACGCCTACTGGGCGTACAGCTACAGCCCGGTTCGCGACGAGACGGGGCGGATCGCCGGTGTGCTGGTTGCCTTCACCGAAACAACGCATACCGTAGCCGTGGTCAAACGGTATCAGGAGCAGGAAGAAAAATTGCGATTTGCCATCAACGCGGCCGAACTGGGCACCTGGAACTTCGACCCGATTACAGAAATCATCGACGGCAACCAGCGACTCCGGTCCTGGATTGGCCAGCCCGACGATGTGCTGCTCACCCGGGCACTAATTCGTCAGACGATCATACCCGACGACCGGCAGCGTATTTCCGACGCCATCGCCTTTGCCCTCAACCCGGTGTCGGGCGGGCAATACGACATCATCTACCGGATCATCAATCCGACTACGCAGGAACAGCGAACCGTACGGGCGCGGGGGCAGGCGCATTTCCGGAACGGCATCGCCCACCGATTCAGCGGGACACTGCAGGATATTACGGCCGAAATAACGGCGCAGCAGCAACTGGAAAAAGCGAACGAAGACCTGCTCGATCAGATCCGGCGCTTCGCGTTCGTCACCGACTTTATGCCCCAGATGGTCTGGTCGACGCTACCCGATGGGCGGCAGGATTTTTTCAACCAGCGCTGGTTCGATTTTACCGGACTGACGCACGAAGGCTCGGTCGGCCGAGGGTGGGCCAGTGTACTGCATCCCGACGATTTCGACAGATCAATCGAGGCCTGGCGCAGCAGTATGCAAACCGGTGATCCTTACGAGATCGAGTACCGCATGAAGCGCCACGACGGGCAATACCGCTGGCTGCTGGTGCGGGCACTACCCCTGCGCGACGAAACCGACAACCGGATTCTGCGCTGGTTTGGCACGTGCACCGATATTCACGATCAGAAAACCTTGTCAGCCAGTCTGGAACAGCAGGTCGAAGAACGGACCAGCGCCCTGCAACTGGCGAATCTCGACCTGAAACGCTCCAACGAAAATCTCGAACGATTTGCCTACGTCGCCAGCCACGACTTGCAGGAACCGCTGCGCAAAATTCAGTCGTTCGGTGATATTCTGAAAAGTACATACGGGGATCAGCTGAGCGACGGTCTTTCTTACCTGGATCGTATGCAGGGGGCGGCCGGGCGCATGTCGGTCCTGATTAAAGATTTGTTGTCGTTTTCCCGAATCAGCACCCAGCGGGAATCCTTCAGGTCGATACCGCTACAGCGCGTCGTGGCGGATGTAGAGTCGGATCTGGAATTGATTATTCAGGAAACCAGTGCGCGGCTGGATGTCGGTCCGCTCCCAACGGTAGTAGGCGACGAAGGGCAGCTGGATCAACTGTTTATGAACCTGATTTCCAACGCGCTCAAGTTTCACCAGGCCGGTCAGCCGCCACGCATTACGATTCGTTCGGAGCGGATTTCGGCCGCTGAAATACCCACGCAGCTAACCCCTCCACGCCCAGCCCGACACTATCATCAACTGACAGTTGCCGATAACGGCATTGGTTTCGATGAGAAATACGTCGACCGGATTTTTCAGGTGTTTCAGCGACTGCATAGCCGTAATCAGTACAGCGGCACCGGTATCGGCCTGGCCATTGTGCAGAAGGTAGTGGAGAACCACGGTGGCCTTATCAGCGTGGCCAGCCAGCCCGGTCAGGGCACCACGTTCACCGTGTATTTGCCGGGGTAGGCATAGACGGTGTAGCCCAGACTACCAGGCCAATTACTCAAGGCGGAGCATTCGTCCGCGTAGTCTGGCGGTTGTGTAGTCTGGTGTGTATATGTAGCCTGGACCGGTCCGCCGGCGCGGGTCCAGGCTACATATACACATGAGCTATCCCCCCTGCTCGTCCAGCGCCGGGCTGCGGCCCTGTAACCCGCCGGTGTGAACGGCCACGACCACAGCCCCCGCCGGGAAAAAACCGCGCTTTGCCAGCGCGTAAATACCGTACAGCATCTTACCAGTATACACCTGCTCAAACAGAATACCCGTACGCTGTTCAACGGTGCGGATAAACGCGAGGAGGTCGGGCGTCGTACGGGCGTAGCCACCAAACGTGTAATCGGCGATGAGTTGCCACTGGTCATCAGGTTCGGGCAGCGCGGGCAGATTCGTCAGCGCGCCAACGGCCGAAAACCCCAGCACCTGCGTGGATAACCCGGCATCGGCCACCGCCCGAATCAACCCGGCGATTGTACCACCCGTCCCGACGGAGCAGCAAACAAAGTCGGGCACGTAGCCTAGCTGCACCAGCAATTCGGGCACGATTTCAGCCGTTCCCTGAATCGCCAGGTCGTTGGTACCACCTTCCGGTACTACGCAGATCGGGCCAAACCGGTCGGGCAGCGCGGCCAGATAAGCCGGGTCGGTTTTTCGGTCGTACTCGGCACGACTGACAAAATGCAGAACCATACCCATCTGTTCGCACCGTGCCAGCGTTGCGTTGCGGGGTTTGGTGGCCAGTTCATCCCCCCGGACCACACCAATCGTCTGAAAGCCAAACACCTGCCCCGCTGCGGCTACCGCGTAGAGATGGTTGGAATACGCCCCGCCGAAAGTCAGTAACGTCGACAGACGCCGTTGGCGGGCATCGAGCAGGTTGTATTTGAGTTTACGCCATTTGTTGCCCGACACCAGCGGGTGCAGCAGGTCGTCGCGTTTGAGCAGCAGCCGGATTGGAACGGTTTCGGGAAACGGATCGGACAGCAGCGTCAGGGGCGACTGACCCGCCAAATCACGCAATTGCCGTTCGAGTTCGTCCATAAAAACTTATTTTTGCCCGAAATAACAGACAAATTGACTGCGGTGGCCGAACTGGACGACGATTTACCCGAAGACGACGAATTATACGAACACCACCGCATCGTGGTCGACAAAGGGCAGAGCCTGCTGCGCGTCGACCGGTTTCTGATGGATAGGATGCCCCACGCGTCGCGCACCAAGATTCAGGCCGGTATCGACGTTGAATCGGTGCGGGTCAACGATCGGCCCGTCAAAGCCAGTTACCGCATCAAACCGCTCGATGTCATCACCGTTTCGCTGCCCCACCCGCCCCGCGAAACCGACATCCTGCCGGAAAATATTCCGCTCAACATTGTCTTCGAGGACGACGAACTACTGGTACTGAATAAAGCCGCCGGTATGGTCGTTCACCCCGCCCACGGCAACTGGGACGGCACGCTGGTCAACGCGCTGGTGTACCATTTCCAGAACCTGCCCACCACCCGCAACGGGGCGATCCGGCCGGGTCTGGTCCATCGCATCGACAAAGACACGTCGGGCCTGATGGTGATCGCCAAGACGGAGTATGCCATGACACACCTAGCCCGGCAGTTTTTCGAGCATAGTATCGAACGGACGTACAACGCCCTCGTCTGGGGCCTCCCCGACCCGATCGATGGCACGATCACGGGTTATATCGGGCGGAGCGCGAAAGACCGCAAGGTGCAGACTATTTACGACGACGAGAGTAAAGGCAAGTGGGCCGTTACGCACTACAAAACGCTGGAGCAGCTGCGTTACGTGGCCCTGATGCAATGTAACCTCGAAACCGGCCGCACCCACCAGATTCGGGCGCACCTGAAACATATCGGCCATCCGCTTTTCAACGATGCCATGTACGGGGGCGACCGGGTACTGCGCGGACAGCCCGTGGGCAGCTTCAAAGCCTTTGTCGAGAATGCATTCAAACTAATGCCCCGGCAGGCGCTGCACGCCAAATCACTCGGGTTCATACATCCCCGCACCAAACAGTGGCTTCAGTTCGACTCGGCCCTGCCCACCGACTTTCAGGCCGTCCTCGACAAGTGGCGTGGACTGGTAACTGGTTGACGAGTTGTAAAGTCGTAAAGTTGTAGCGTTGGAAAGTTGCCACCACCGGATGGGCTGACGCGCCAGCCAACTTTATAACTTTACGACCCCATAACTAGCCAACTTTATAACTTTACAACGCTAAAAATTCACCCATGATTTCTATCCGTGCCGGCGTCCTCGACGATGTTCCCGACGCCTTTGCCCTTGTCACTGAACTGGCCGTGTACGAACGTGCCGCCGAGCAGGTATCCAACACCGTCGAGCAGATGGCGCTCGATGGGTTCGGCCCGAACCCCCTCTACGGGATGCTGGTGGCCGAAGAAACAGCGACCAGAAAGATCGTCGGTATGGCCCTGTACTATTTCCGCTATTCGACCTGGAAAGGCAAGCGGCTATACCTGGAAGACATCATCGTGACGGAAGAATACCGGGGCTACGGCATCGGAAAACTACTGCTCGACGCAACCGTCGAAACCGCCCGCGACACCCAGTGCACGGGGATGATGTGGCAGGTACTCGACTGGAATCAGCCCGCCATTGGCTTCTATCAGCAGTTTGGTACCCGCTTCGACGATGGCTGGACCAACTGCCACCTCGACTTCTAGCCAGCGGCAACAGGGGTATCGCCCCGTCGGTGCCGATTCATACCCGGCATTCCACCGGCTCTGGCAGACTGGTTTTTACCAGAAAAGCCGTCGTCAGCATGAGCTGACGACGGCTTTGTTTTGGGTGGCCGAAACGTACGGAACGCGCAGACCGGCTGATCTGCTCCGGGTTCAGGGCTGCCCGTGTCCCCCGGCCGCGCCGTATACCTGCCCCGTCGCGTAGCTGGCGTCACTGGCCGCCAGCTGAACATAGATCGAAGCCAACTCGGCCGGTTGGCCGGGCCGACCCAGGGGCGTGTCGCCACCAAAGGTTTTGAGTTTTTCGGCCGTAGCCCCACCGCTCGGCTGCAATGGTGTCCAGATGGGTCCCGGTGCCACACCATTGACCCGAATTCCTTTGGGCCCCAGCTGTTTGGCCAGCGACTTGACGTAATTCATCGTGGCCGCTTTAGTCTGGGCATAGTCGTAGAGGTTGGCCGACGGATCGTAGGCCTGCTCGGAGGTGGTACCGATGATCACCGATCCGGGAGGCATATGGGGCAAAGCCGCTTTGATAATCCAGAAAGGCGCGTAAATATTTGTTTTCATGGTTGCGTCGAAATCGTCCGAACTCAGGTCCAGAATCGATTCCCGCGCTTGTTGCCGACCGGCGTTGCTAACCAGAATATCCAGTCCGCCCATCCCTTTCACCGCTTCATCGACCAGCCGTCGGCAGAAAGCTTCCTCGCGGAGGTCGCCGGGAATGGCAATGGCTTTGCGGCCTTCTTTTTTGATCAGGTCGATTACCTCCTTTGCGTCAGCTTCCTCAGCGGGCAGGTAATTGATAGCCACATCGGCTCCTTCGCGGGCATATGCAATGGCTGCCGCCCGGCCCATACCCGAATCGCCCCCGGTAATCAGGGCTTTGCGGCCAGCCAGCCGCCCGGAGCCTTTGTAGCTGGTCTCGCCATGATCGGGCCGGGGATTCATCTTACTGGCCAGCCCCGGCCAGGGCTGCATGGGCGTGTTGAAAGGCGGTTTGGGGTAGCGCGTGGTTGGATCGACCAGCCCCGCCGGAACCGTGGAAGCCGTATCGCCGGCAGTGGCCAGCACGGGGGTTGTCAGTATCGTAGCAGCCAGGCCGCTACCAATTCCGCCGATAGCCTGGCGTCGGTTTACTTGATTGTCACTCATCGGTTTATGGGATAACGTTGCGTCGGTTGGTGCGCGAAAGCCGGAGACTATCGTCGCCCCAACCAGTTAACAGAACAGGCAGTGTCGGATGAATGTTGACTTTTTCGGCCATAAGTTGGGAATGAGTCCAGTCGGCGGAGTACATTCATCGCAAAAGCATCCGGCGGTCGGGGTGACTATAAGCGACGCCCGCAAACGCCCGAAGGCAATCGGTTCACCGGATCAGGAAGACGACGGGCGATACCGAATCCGTCCCGCACACCGTTTATAACCCGCCAATCAATAGTCACCTGCCAATATTCCCTATCTTTGCGTACTACCAGTTAAAGCATGACGGATCGTCAACGTACAGTGTTCCGCATTACAGGCGGCATTCTTCTGAGTATCCTGCTGATTGCAGGCGTAGGTGCAGGCATTGCCTTTTCAAAACGCGAAAGTCTGCTTCAGACCGCCCTTGCCAAAATCACCCGCAAAGCGGAGCGGGATTATAACATCGACCTGACCATTGGCTCCGCCCGCTTCACCGGCCTGACCTCGGTTGCCTTCACCGACATTGCCGTCGTACCGCAGGAACGCGACAGCCTCGCCCGGATTCAGCGCGTGGAAGTATCGGTACGGTTGTGGCCACTACTACTGGGCAAGATCGGTTTGTCGACAATGGCGCTGGAAAATGCCCGGATTCAGGTTATCAAACGCGACTCCCTGACGAACGTCGATTTCCTGCTGCACCCGCGCAAAGACTCGACCGCTACCGACAGCCCCAAGCCAACGCGAAAAACCGATCTGGCCGACGTTACCGAAAACCTGATCGACAATGTACTGTCGAAAATCCCCGATGATCTGGACGTGAAAAATCTGGACGTAGTGGGTATCAACAACGGCGATACGCTCCGGCTTTTTACCCAGACGGCCACTATCCACAATGAGCAGGTACAGTCGACCATTCTGCTGAACAACAACGAAGCCATCTGGCACCTGACCGGCACGGCCGACCCCGCCGACCGCGAGTACGACCTGGCCCTGTACGCTAATCAGCCCAATGGTCGCGCCAAACCGCTCGAACTGGCCTACATCCAGAAACGCTACAACCTGATGCTACAGGCCGACACGCTGCGGGCGCAACTGCGCGACGTCGACCGGTCGCGGGGCGAGTTTCGGCTGGAAGGCGCCGGATCGGTGCGAAATCTGCGCGTCAATCACCCGGCCATTGCCCGCACCGACGTGCTGGTGCCGCAGGCGTCGATGGACGCCCGGCTGTTCGTCGGCAAAGACTATGTCGGTATCGACAGCACGTCGACACTGCGGCTGGGCGAAGTCAGTGCGCGGCCCTTTGTGAAGTATACCCTTCCCGACCGGACGGTGCCGGAGGGGCAACCCGGTTCGGGCAAGCTGTACGATGTGCAGCTGCACACCGATCCGATGAATGCTCAGGCGCTGTTCAATTCGTTTCCGCAGGGGCTGTTCGAGTCGCTCGAAGGCATGCAGGTGGCGGGTAAGCTCAAGTACGACCTGGCGTTTCAGTTCGACACGGCTCTCCCCGACTCAGTCAAATTCGACTCTGGCCTGACACCCGACAACTTTAAAATCCTGAAGATGGGCCGAACGGATTTCGGCGCGATCAACAAGCCATTCAACTACACGCCCTACGAAAAAGGCAAGCCTGTCCGCACGGTTTACGTTGGTCCCGGCAACCCCGATTACACCCCCCTCAACGACATTGCACCCGACCTGCGCAACGCCCTGCTCACGTCGGAAGACTATACTTTTTTCACCCATAAAGGCTTCAACGAGCGAGCGTTCCGGGTGTCGATTGCGACAAATTTCAAAGAGAAATCCTTCAAGCGTGGGGCCAGTACGGTGTCGATGCAGCTGGTGAAGAACGTGTTTCTGAACCGCAACAAAACGCTCTCGCGGAAGGTCGAGGAGATCCTGATCGTGTGGCTGATCGAAAATCAGCACATCGTACCCAAAGAGCGGATGTACGAGGTATACCTGAACATCATCGAATGGGGGCGCAACATCTACGGCATCGGTGAAGCATCGCGCTATTATTTCGCCAAACGCCCGTCGGAGCTGTCACTGGGCGAAAGTATCTTCCTGGCCTTCGTCGTACCCCGCCCCAAAGCGGCCCTGAACTGGTTTGTGCCGGGGGGCGGTTTGCAGGTGCGTAACGTGCGGGGGTACTTCCGCATTATCGGCCGGATCATGGCGAAACGCGGCCTGACGGCACCCGACTCCGGCGCGTATGGCTTCTATGACGTACGGCTGCGCGAAGGACTACGCCGGGCACTACCCCCTGTCGATACGCTCATGCAGTCGGATAGCCTGATGGTCGACCCAATCGAATCGGACATCGATGCGGACGGCGACGGTACAGGCATCGGCAATTTCTTCCGTCGACTGTTCAAAGGCCGCACCGAGCGCAACGCCGACGAACCACAACCCGCCGTTCAGCCCGAAACGCCCACGGTAGATGCCGCTACACCCACAGCCGACACGGTAAAAACCCGCAAGCAGCTTCGGCTGGAACGGCGCGAACGCAAACGGCGCGAACGCGAAGCCGGACAGGTTCTCGACAACGGAACGCCGTAGCGGCCCAGAAAGGCGATAGCCTTATAACCCATTGTTTCTAAAAAAACAGCCCGTTGGATTCAGACAATGTCGTCTGACGCCAACGGGCTGTTTTTTTAGAAACCGGCTTACGAATCGAGCAGATCGGGCCGGCGGGTGCGGGTCCGTTCGAGGGCCTGCTCATGTCGCCATTCGTCAATCTTTGCTTCGTGACCCGACAACAGAATATCGGGAACGCGGTGCCCTTCAAACTCCGCCGGACGGGTGTATACCGGCGGGGCCAGCAGATTGTCCTGAAACGAATCCGTCAGGGCCGATGTCTCGTCGTTTAGAACACCGGGCAGCAGCCGGATAATCGCGTCGGACAGTACACAGGCCGCCAGTTCGCCCCCCGACAGTACATAATCACCAATGCTGATTTCTTTCGTCACGAACAACTGCCGTGCCCGCTCATCGATGCCTTTGTAGTGCCCGCAGAGAATAATCAGGTTCTGCCGCAACGACAGCGCGTTGGTTGTCTGCTGGTTGAGCCGCTCACCGTCGGGCGTCATGTAAATCACCTCGTCGTAGGGGCGCTCGGCCTGCAAAGCACGAATACAACGGGCAATCGGCTCGATCTGCATCACCATGCCCGCGCCCCCGCCAAACGCATAATCGTCTACGCGTCGGTGCTTGTCGAGGGTATAGTCGCGCAGGTCGTGCACGACGACTTCTACGTACCCGCCCGTCTGCGCCCGCTGGAGAATCGAATGGGCGAAGAAGCTATCGAGCAGCCGGGGCAGGCAGGTGATAATATCAATTCGCATGGGTGTCGTCAGCGTCTCCGTCAAACTCGGCTTTGTCGGCCGCATTGTCTTCCATGTAGATCGCCAGCAGCCCATCGGGCAGGGCCACGTTCAGCTTCTGTTCGGCGCGGTTGATCGTCCTGACAATATCACTGTTGATCGGAATCAGCACTTCTTTGCCCTGATAATCCATCGCAATCAGGTCCTGCGCGTTCATGGCGTATACCCCGCGCACCGTACCCAGCGGCCCTTCGTGGGCATCGATCACCTGATAGCCAACGATTTCGTGAAAGTAAAAGCGCGTTTCGTCGGTGATGGGTTCGAGGTTATCGAGCGGCAGGAAAGCACCACAGTTGATTAGTCGCTCAGCCTGCTCGATGGTATCGACGTCTTCAAAGGCGATGATGGCGCGGCTACCTTTCACGATAGCAATCGACTCGATGAAGTACGGAATCAGTTCGTTTTTGACTTCCAGCAGTACCGAATCCAGATCGGCGTACTCGCTGGCATCGTCGACATCCAGAAAAAGAACCAGCTCACCGTTGACACCGTGGGTCTTGGTGATATGGCCTACCTGATAGCAATCGTCTTTGGTCATGGTCGTGACTGGGAATGAAAAGAGCCTGTCCGGTCGCGAACAGGCTCTTTACTAACACTGAGCGCGGAAAATTTATTCGGCGCTGGTCGTTTCTTCGGTCGAAGCCGGAGCCTCGGCAACAGGAGCATCCCCTTCGGTGGTTTCCGCAGCCGGCGCTTCGTCCACTGGGGCAGTCTCCACTGGGGCAGCTTCCACTACTGGTTCTTCAACCTTGTTTTTCTTGGCAATGGCTTCTGCGCGGGTGTCATTTACCTTACGCTCCGCTTCCAGACGAGCGGCACGAGACTGCTCTTTGGTTTGCGTTTTGGCATCGGCAGCATCAGCTTTACGATTTTCTTTGTCGTCTTTCCAGTTCGAGAATTTCTCATCGGCCTGGTCCTGCGTGATTGCGCCTTTGTTTACACCCACCTGCAGGTGTTTCTTGTACATGATCCCTTCGTGCGACAATACCGAGCGGGCCGTGTCGGTGGGCTGCGCGCCTACCATAAGCCAATGTACGGCCCGGTCCGATTTCAATACGACCGTCGATGGGTCGGTGTTGGGGTTGTATGAACCGATTTTTTCGATAAACCGACCATCGCGGGGTGCTATGGATTCAGCTACCACGATGTCGTACATCGCCATTTTTTTGCGTCCACGACGCGCTAAACGAATTTTAACAGCCATTTGTGCTTGTTGGTTTTGGTTGGAGGACGAACCCCCTGCGTAAAACGTGGCCGCAAAGGTACGGAAAAAGTTTGTGGTTTGTAGTTTATGGTTCGTAGTTTTATCTGCTGGATCGCAGACATGGCAACGTACCGTCAGGACTCAGATATCAAATTTGGTAAGCTTGCCCCGGCGATACGTATATACTTCGTAGGTGTGGCGGCCAACGCCAAAAACCTCTTCCAGAAATACATGATCGGCTCCCTTACTGAGTCGTCTTACCATAGCCTGTTTGTCAGGCGGTAGTTCGCTGAAGGCAATACTGTGTTCAAACTCGAATCCTTCGTCGTACTCAAATTCAAGCGAAAACAGGTTGTTACGCCACTGCAACTGCGTGGTCAGGCCATTGGCAACGGGCGAAAAATCAAGATCGACCGGGTTCTGACCGATGACCTGGGCGGATGCCTCCGTGAATAAACTTAATCCCGACACAACCATGGCCGCGTAACCGATCCGCCGAAACAAGCCTTCGCTCAACCGGGGCAGCAGCCATTTCATACTCCACGACGATAACAGCGCAGCCCCGGCTACCAGACCGCCCAGTAGTAACGCTCTGTCTGTGAGCAAGCCAAACGACGCGTACAAGCTCAGTTTCACCGCGTGCAACAGCACTTCGTTGGCCGCTCGGGTGGCCACGATTTCTTCCTTGGCCATGCCGTAGCGAAGGTAAAACCGGTTGAACAGTAACCCCACAGCTCCCGTCAGACCCGATACGAATCCGGCCGCCAGTCCAATCAGCGAGAGCACCCATTTTGGCAGCGGCCGGGCTGTGTCGAGTTGGGCCGACGGGCGGAAAATCAGTGGCAGGTTCGCCATTAGAAACAAGCCCATCAGCAGCTCAAGATAGAGCGGATTGATGTAGCTGAGCAGCCGCGCTCCCAGCCAGACAGCGGGCAACGCCGGTGGTACAAACCACACGACTACGTCCCACCGGATTCGTCGCCAGAACGCCACAATCCGCGACAGCGAACTCGACAGGGTACCAACCGACAGGGTAGCGGGTACCTGTGCGCCGGGCAGCATCGACCCCAGCAGTGGCAGCAGCAGCAGGCCGGCCCCACCGCCACAGACCGCACTGAGCGAAAAGGCCAGGATCGCCCCCAGAAACAACAATAACTCCGGTAAGAACAGCATCGTCAGCTTGTATTTGCCCGCAAAGCACGGTCGACAATCTGAAGAGACTTTGAAGTTAGACGCTCGGTGTAGTTTTGTGCATCGGCCTGGTGGTTACGCCTGATCCTGCCGACGCAGAATTGTCCGGTCGACGTAAAACGTGCCGAACGGGATAATCGACGCCAGTAATACCTTCCAGGTTGTGCGCCCGAACGACCAGTTTTCCTCGATACTGACGTTGATGGTGTACAGCACAAACAGGATAAACAGCACACCGTGAATTGGCCCAATCACTTTGACCAGCGTGGGGTCGCTGCCCATGTACTTGACCGGCATAGCGATGAATACCAGCGCGATCAGCGACAGCCCTTCGAGCAGGGCAAGGAGTCGTAACCGACCCAGATTGGTTTTGAGATGAGTAAGCATATCGTTAGAAAAGACGAAGATAAGGCCGTTGCGCCAATGGTGAAACCGACGAGGAAACCGGAACCGATAACACGGGCCGAACTATTGAAACCCATATTGTTACGATTCGGAACCTGGGTGCATCGGTTACTGTCGCCTGGCCACCGACGAGCCAATGATCCGTTTTTTACTAAAAAAAGCGCCGACCCGCTCGGGTCGACGCTTCTGACTGGTGTGCGATAGAAAAATTACGCCATTTCGATAAAGAACTCTTCCGCTGACCGGCGAACCTTTGGGGCTTTCGCCAGGTAATCTTTCTCTTCGTCGCGGTAACCCAGCACCAGAATCGACGTACTGTGCAGGCCTTTGGCGGGCAGGTCAAGGAGTTTGTCGAGGGCGTCGGCGTTGAAGCCTTCCATCGGTGTGGCATCGACGCCCTCGGCAGCAGCCGCGATCAGGCCCGTACCCAGCGCGATATACGACTGACGAGCGGCCCATTCGGTACGGGCTTCGGGCGTCCGGCTCAACAGCGTTCCTTTTACCGAATCGGCGAAAGGCGTCAGCGAGGCCACATCTGTCTGCCGCGTATCGGCAATCAGCTGCATGTATCGATCGATATGTTCCGCTTCGAGGGCCGTCCAGCTGGCGAAGATCAGCACGTGCGACCCTTCCACGATTTGTGGCTGTGGGCAGGCCTGCTCGTGAATTTTGCCGCGCAGTTCGTGGCTTTCCACCACGATCACGTTGTAGGGCTGAATACCGACCGACGAAGCCGATAGCCGAATGGCTTCCAGAATTTTGTCGACTTTCTCAGCAGGAACGGCCTGACCGTTCATTTTTTTGGTGGCATAGCGCCAGTTCAGGGCATCAATGAGTTCCATTGTGTTTTGAAACAATTCAGGTTGTATAAAAATGGACTGGTAATTAATTACAGGTACCGTCGATGTCGCAGGCCGGGGCATCGGCCGACAGACTGGTGAGTTTGGGCTGACTCTTCGACCACTCACCCCAGGCCGTATTCAGCGCCCCGAGAAAGGTTTCGGGAGCCTGCGCACCCGACACCGCGTAGCGTTGATTGAGCACGAAAAACGGAACCCCCTGCACACCTACCTGCCGCGACTCGTAAATGTCCTGCCGCACGGCGTCGGCAAATTGATCGCTGCTCAGCACCTGCGCGACAGCATCGGCCGACAAACCAATGTCGGTGCCGAGTTCGAGCAGCGTAGCGTGATCGGCGGTGTTGCGTCCTTCGGTGAAATACGCCCGGAACAGTCGTTCTTCCATCGCGTCGCCTAGGCCCTGCGTTTTCGCCAGCTGAATGACCCGGTGCGCGTCGAACGAATTGGCAACAACGGCCCGGTCCATGTCGTACGCCAGACCCACTTCGCGGGCCATGCCGGTTACGCGGTCGTTCATGCTCTTGGCCTGCGCCACGCTCCAGCCTTTTACCTCTGCCAGATACGTGTTGATCGACTTGTTTGGCTCGGTTTTCTGGTCGGGGTTTAGCTGAAAGCTTTTCCAGACCACCCGCACCTGCTCACGCTGCGGAAATTCCGCCAGAGCCTGCTCAAATTTCCGTTTGCCGATGTAGCAGAACGGACACATGACGTCACTCCAGATTTCGACGTCCATCGTCGGGGTAGTTGATGTTGTGGTTGACATACGTACAGTCGTATAAAAAATAACAGTGTTAGCTTAGAGGCAAAAAATTAGTGGCGCAGCGATTTGATAAAGCCCGACATGGCATCATGCAGAATCAGTTGTCCGTGCTTATCCGTCGCCGATACGTGGGGGTCGATCATCTGAATCGACACCAGCCCGTGCAGGATAGACCAGTACGTTTTGAATTTCAGGTAAACATCCGCATCGGTGTTCGGCCCACCGGCAATCAGGTCGTTGATCGTCGACATGATAATTTCACCGAACTGCCGCATCGCGCCGACATGATTGGCCGTTTCGCAGGTCGGAATGCCCAGCCCGAACATAAGCTGGTAGTACTCCCGATTGTCGAACGCGAATTGCCAGTACGTCTGCGCGATCCCTTCCAGTCGTTCGGCCGGTGCTTTATCGCAAAGCGCACTCTGTTTGATCTGCCCGATGAGTCGCTCAAATCCCTGCCGGGTGAATTCCAGCAGAATGGCGTCTTTACTATCGAAGTGACTGTAGATCACCGGCACGCTGTATTCGATGGCGTTGGCAATTTTCCGGATCGACAGGGAAGCCCAGCCCTCGGCCAGCACCTGTTCCCAGGCGGCTGTCAGAATGCTGTTTCTGACTTCTTCTTTCTGTCGTTGTCGGCGTTCAACCAGTCCCATCTTACTAAGCGTTCGCTTTTATAACGGTGTTAACTTTTATAACAGAGACTTGGTTCCATGTTTGTTGAAAAAAGATAGATGGTGAGTTAGCCCGCTGGTTAAGCAGATGGCTTACCGGCTACTCTGATGCGGTTTAGCCAATTCAATCACTGTAATAAATGAATAATATAACATGTCATCAATTATGAGATAGTATATCAATGAATACTCACTTGAAACAGAATGCTATTAGACTTTTTTTAATATCAAATCTTTTCCAAAAAAAAATATTAAATTAACACATGAACTTGCTAATGAAATTATTGACTATTCGGTAGTGGCTTAATTGCGTTGATCGGCAAAGAAAAACTGATTAATAAACAAGCC
>CAZOQC010000034.1:0-36097 GCA_964581865.1 uncultured Spirosoma sp. | reverse complement strand
AGCCATAACGAGCCAAAGCACAAATATTAACAGACTTACTCACTCAGCAATAATGATTCGGTAGTTACCGGGGTCGGGCATACGGCTGCCTACCTGCGTAATTTTTCCGGCCGTCGACGCGCTCATCACAATACCGAGTTCCCACGGTCCCGACGTGCGGGTGCCAGTCGTGACGCTTGTTTCAGACGTCATAAAACTCGTGATGGGGGTTTCGGCGGGTTTGGCGGCATCCTCCTTTTTCTGGCAACTGGTCAGGCTCAATAAGCCGGCCATCAACAAACCACAGAGTGCGATAGATTTCATGGGAATCGATAGATTGGTTGTTCGATTCCATTCGTCGCAATCCAACCCTTTTCGCTAACATCGACTGAGCAAACGGTAACGCTACGTTGTATAAATTATGGAGTTGAATAGTTGCTGCTGAGGTCTACGCTTCCCCAAACGCCAAACGTCCCGACCGGCTAACAGCCAATCGGGACGCTTACGTTATCGTTTCGCTGATTGATTATTCAGCCTGTTCGGTCAATAATTGACTAACTATCAGTTCAAGAGGTTTGAGTTTATTAGTAGCAATGTCCCACAATAACTCTATATCCATGCCGAAATACTCGTGCGATACAAAATTGCGGAAGGCCACAATTTTACGCCATTCAATATCAGGAGCACTTGCTTTCGTAGTTTCAGACAGGTGATTAACAGCTTCACCAATGATTTCCAACTGCCGTTCTACGGCAAATCGAACCATCGGTTCTTCGAACAAAATTTCTTTGGGTTTCCCATTAAGAAATTCACCAACATAGTTGATCGCCTGAAGGATATGAAGCAGCCGTGCTCTATCACTAAGCGACTTTTTCATAAATCAGTTGCTTTTCGCGGTCAATGAATGGCTTGATGAACGGCGATAGACCATTTGCGCTAACCAGATCGACAGGCCTGTCAAGTAATTCAGACAGTTGCTCCTGCATAGTCAGGAACTGGTAAAAATCAGCCCCGCCTGAGTAATCGAGTTCCACCAGAATGTCTACGTCGCTACCGTCTGTTTGCTCTCCCCTGACGACGGAGCCAAACACGTATGCCCGCTTAACAGGCTTGTCATGAAAATACGTGACTAGTTGGGGAAACATGCGTGAACGACCTGCTTGATTTTATGACAATATAACTCTTTACACCAAACCGAAAACGTCCCGACCGGCCAATAGCCAATCGGGACGTTTTTGGTTTACAGCCTGACCACCATCGAATTCACCCAATCAGTGAATTGTTGTCGAGTCAACATACCTTCAGCCACTCGCAGAATTATGTTCTCCTGTAGGATATAGTTCCTGCCCGTCGAATGTAGCAAAAGGTTGTAAAAGAGCCGATTCTACATCGGCTCGATTGCGAATTCCAGAGCTTCCACCTGACTGTTGAATAATACGCTCATGCAGCCGAAACGTCTCCTCAAGCGTTAGAAAAACCATTAAGCCAGCCGCTCATATAGTGACTTATTTTTTGTCAGTACGTAATTCATCGCCTGCTCAGTAGCTGACGGCTGCGCGAGTGCTGCACGAATCATCTCCTTCAATAATTCATCAACCGTCAGATTAGCCGCCCGCGCTTTCTGTTCAAGCGCTGACAGCTGTTGTTTGGGTAACACCAGTTCGATAGTTGCCATTACACGTGTCAATTATATCAACTGTCTAACTCTACAACTTACGCGAGAAGTTCTTTCCCCTGCGCCAGGGCCGCGTCCAGCCCCGACGAGTCGGAACCACCGGCGGTCGCGAAGAAGGGTTGGCCACCGCCCCCACCTTTGATGTTTTTGGCCAGTTCTTTCACCACCTGACCGGCGTTCAGCTTACGGTCCTGAATCAGTGAATCGGGCAGCATCACAGCCAGTTGGGGCTTGCCGTTGATGTCGGCTCCCAGCACCAGCGCGAGGTTATCGACTTTGGCTTTCAGATCGTAGGCCAGTTGCTTGAGCGCATCCGCCGACGGTACGTCGACCCGCTCCACCAGCACCATGTGCCCGTTGGAGGGCGTTACTTTGTCGAGCAGGCTGTTTTTGATCTGCTGTACTTTCTCGTTTTGCAGGGCTTCGATCTGCTTCTGCAACGCACTGCGCTCGGTCAGCAAATCCTGCACGGCCTTCACCACGTCTTTCGGCGCTTTGAGGACGTCCTTCAGCTCGGTCACAATCGCCATCTGCTCGTTGACCAGCGTTTCGGCACCCAGGGCGGTTTTGGCTTCCACGCGCCGAACACCCGTCGACACGGAGCCTTCGCCGGTGAACTTGAACAAACCGATGTGGCCCGTCCGGTAGACGTGCGTACCACCGCAAAGCTCGACGGAGTAGTTCGGATCAAAGGTGATGACCCGGACGAAATCGCCGTATTTCTCGCCAAACAGGGCCGTCGCGCCCATGCCTTTTGCCTGCTCGATGGGTACGTTGCGCTGCTCATCGAGCGGGATGTCTTCACGAACTTTCTCATTCACGATCCGCTCGACCTCGGCCAGTTGCTCATCGGTCACTTTTGAGAAGTGCGAGAAGTCGAAGCGCAGGGCGTCGGGACCAACGTACGACCCCTTTTGCGCGACGTGCGTCCCCAGCACGTCCCGCAGGGCCGCGTGCAGCAGGTGCGTAGCCGAGTGATTGGCGGCAATCTGCGCCCGGCGCGTCGTATCGATTCTGGCGTTGACCGATTCCGCCTGTTTAAACTGATCCTCCAGTTGATCGGCATCAACGGCATCGCCAGATGGCCAGCTAACCACCTTATCGCCGTTGCCAAGCGTAGTGACAACTGATTTCGGTGGAAACACGCCCCACTTCTTCCCCGGCTCGTTCGCCATCACCGTAGATGTGTAGCCAACTGCCTGGGCCGGATCGATAATGTGAATAGTCAGGTCATTTTCTTTCTTTGTATCGATGACCGTCAACCGGCAAACTGGTTTTTCCGCGACCAGCAATGTCAGCGTACCCGTATCGCCTATCTGTCCGCCCGACTCCGCGTAAAACGGCGTTTCTGCCAGCACGAGCTGGTATTGCGTACCTTGTTTGTTCTGCACCTTGCGGTACTTGATCAGGCTGGTTGTCACTGTCGGTTGATCGTAACCGATAAAACTTGACTTCGCCCCGGTTTCGGTCAGATCGATCCAGTCGCCAGCCGACGATGCGGCATCTTTGCGCGAACGGACTTTCTGCTGTTGCAACGCGTTCTGGAACCCAGCCTCGTCGATACCCAGCCCTTTTTCCCGGGCAATCAGCGCGGTCAGGTCGGCGGGGAAGCCGAAGGTGTCGTTTAGTTCAAAGACCGTTTCGCCAGCAATGGCCTCACTCCCAGTTGCTTTCGTATCATTAACGATCTGATCGAGCCGACCCAACCCCGTGCCGAGTGTGCGCAGGAAGGCGATTTCTTCTTCCCGAATCACCGTCGCGACGAAATCGCGCTGGGCGTTCAGTTCGGGGAATACCTCAGCAAACTGCATCGCCAGCGTCGGCACCAGCTTGGTCATGAACGGTTCGGTCAGGTTCAGGTACGAGTAACCGTAGCGGATGGCCCGGCGCAGAATTCGGCGGATTACATAACCCGCCTTGCTATTGCTCGGCACCAGCCCGTCGGCAATGGCAAACGAGACGGCCCGGATATGGTCGGCAATGACGCGCATGGCCACGTCCGACTTGTCCATCGTGCCACCGTACGGCTTGCCCGACAGTTCTTCGATTACCTTAATCGTACCCGAAAAAACGTCGGTGTCGTAGTTCGATTTTTTGCCCTGAATGGCCATGCACAACCGCTCGAAGCCCATGCCGGTATCGACATGGCGGGCGGGTAGCGGCTCCAGCGAACTGTCGGCCTTGCGGTTGAACTGCATGAACACGAGGTTCCAGATCTCGACCACCTGCGGGTGATCGGCGTTGACCAGTTCCTTACCGGATTTAGCCGCGATCTCTTCCGGGGAACGCAGGTCGACGTGAATTTCCGAGCAGGGACCGCACGGACCCGTATCGCCCATCTCCCAGAAGTTGTCTTTTTTGTTGCCGTAGATGATCCGGTCTTTGCCGACGATGGGTTCCCACAAATCGAACGCTTCCTGATCGAAGGGGACGTTATCTTTTTCGTCGCCCTCGAACACCGACACGTAGAGCCGGTCTTTCGGCAGGCCGTACACCTCCGTCAGCAGTTCCCACGCCCAGTGGATGGCGTCTTTCTTGAAGTAATCGCCGAACGACCAGTTGCCCAGCATCTCGAACATGGTGTGGTGGTAGGTATCGAAGCCTACGTCTTCCAGGTCGTTGTGCTTGCCCGATACGCGCAGGCATTTCTGCGTGTCGGCGACGCGTTTGGCGGGTGGTGTTCCGTTGCCCAGAAAGAAATCCTTGAACTGCGCCATGCCCGAATTATTGAACATGAGCGTGGGGTCGTTTTTGGCAACCAGCGGAGCCGACGAAACGATCAGGTGCTGCTTGGACTGGAAGAAGTCGAGAAAATGCCGACGTATTTCGGAAGAAGTCATAGTATGAATAGGGTCAGCCGGAGGCCGTCAGCCTCGTGCTGATTCGACCGATTCGATGACCTGTTGTAACAGCACAAGTACCGTTTAATAAACAAATGAATTGAGTCGCAAATTTACAGAGAATCTTGCGGTTTTTTCAGGGGCTTACCTAACCCAACTATGGAACAACCGGAGAAGATGTACTACGGCATCCGGGAAGTGGCGGACATGCTCGGCGTTACAGCACCGACGCTCCGTTTCTACGAAAAGGAATTTCCGTCGTTACAACCCAGAAAAAATAAATCAGGCGACCGGGTCTATACCCCTACCGATATTACGCTGCTGCGCGACATACTGACGTTGACCAAAGAAAAGGGGTTTACGCTGGCGGGCGCACGGGAAGAACTGAAAAAGCGCGAGCAGCAGCGCCACGAAAACGCTCGCTTTCTGGGGAAACTCCGCGAACTAAAGTCGTTTCTGGAGCAGATGCGCACCAGCCTCGACCCGCCCGACCCCAGCAAACCCGCTGAAGATGACGACGATGAGTAGTAGGAAAGCGGTAGTGTGGCAGGGCTTTTAAGCCTTGGTCAACCTTACCCCCCGCCCCCTGAAGGGGGAGAGTTCCGCGAATAGACTTCTCCCCCTTCAGGGGGCGGGGGGTATTCAGGCTTCCGAGCGAAGCGGATTGCTGTCGCCAGCATGTCAGGTCGGGCCGGGCGGGCGTCCCCGACCTGGCACCACGATAGAGCTGGATCGTTATACTTCCTACGTGGTGTAAACTCTGGAACGCCCCAGCCTACACCACTGATTGCCGTTACAGCGCTTTCAGAAATGAGACGAGAGCCGCCTGCTCCGATCGGGTCAGGTGCAGGCTATCGGGGGGCAGGGTCTGATTGGGCAGGTCGAAGCCGAGTCCCTGTCCGCCCCCCCGATTGTAAAAATCGATGACCTGTTCGAGTGTCCGATAGACGCCATTGTGCATGTAGGGCGCCGTTTGTGCGCTATGCCGGACAGTCGGTGTTTTGAACGCGTAGCGGTGCTCGACCATGTCCGTCGTACGAAACTTGCCGAGGTCAGCGTCGAGTGTTTTGTTGGCTGCCGTTGCCGGAGTACCAAGCACTTCGCTTTCTGTTTTGGCAAAAGCCGGGGGAACTGTTCCGTTGAATAGCGGGAAGAAATGGCAGGTCGCGCACTGCGCCTTACCCATGAACAGGTTAAAGCCCCGCTGCGCATCGGGCGTCAGCGCCACAGCCTGCCCGCGCAGGTACTTGTCGACGCGGGAATCCATGCCCGACAGCGACCGTACGTAACTCGCCAGCGCATTCTTGATCGTCTGTTCGGTAACACCAGCGGGATAGGCCTTCGCAAACAACTGCCGGTAGTGCGTCTGTTGCCGCATGGTCTGAACCGCCGTACTGAGCGAACCGTGCATTTCGGTTTTGTTGGCCACCACGTCGCCCGCCTGATCTTCCAGATACACCACCCGCGAATCCATGAACTGCGCGGCTTGAAGCGATGCGTTGAGCAGCGTCGGCGCGTTGCGGGCTGCGGAGCCGGTTGTAAACGCCAAACTTTTCGGTTCGCCGTCGGTAAAGGCGCGGTCAGGCTGGTGGCAGGTGGCGCAGGTTCGCTGCCCGTTGCCGGATAGTACCGGGTCGAAGAACAGCAGTTTACCCAGTGCCACCCGGTCGGTAGTTGGTCGGTCGTCGGTGCTGCTGACGAAGTAGGCCGGGTCGAACGCGTCGGCATCGGTCAGCGTCCGGGCCGAGGGCGAGAGTAGACGACTTTCGCGAAAAACCGGAATATCGAGCGATTGCTGGGCGTCGAGCAGCAGGCTACTCAACGGGTTGGCGCGGGCAGCGATGAACGTCAGCCGGTCGAAGCCGTTGAAATCGGGGGTTTTTCGGAGCTGCGCGATGGCCGTTGAGAAGGCCCGATCCAGTTGCTGACTGAGTAATTCGTCGTGGCTGGAGAGGTCGTAAAAACGCAGGTGTTGTTGCAGGCTTTCGAGGGCTTCTGCGGCTTCCGGAATCGAGGTGTGCGCCAACGGCGAGTCGAAGCCGGAAATACCCAGCGAGATTATCCGAAACACCTCAAGCCGCATGGCGTCGAACACGTGGCTGTCGGTCATTTCATTGGTAGCGGCCACCTTACCCAGCCGCCCGACGTTCGACACCAGCACAGCCGCCTGCTGACTCAACTCGGCCTGATTGGCCGGATCGTAGGGAAACAGTCCTGCTTCGAGCACCTGTAAGCCTTCGGGCTGCTCCACCTTTTTATCGACCTCATCAACTTCGGGCAGGTTGGCCCCGTTGATGCTTTTCGCCGTTTCGGGGTTGTACAGTTCCGTCAGAAACTCGACCCGCTTCCAGGCCAGCCGGGTCGCGACCAGGCGGTGCCGCAACACCCGCTCCGGCTGTCGGCTGTCGACGACCCGTTTGAGTTGATGTGCCGCCGAATCGAGCCGGGCGATGTCGGCTACGTATTGCTGATGCACCCGTTGCAGGGGCGCTGCCGTCGGACGCGACAATCCGTAGACGCCCACCAGCAGCCCCACAATTGCCAGTGAACAGATGAGCCACCACGGGCTAAACCGGGCGAGTCGGGGTGCTGGTACGGGAATGGTTGGCTGAGCAAGCATGGTATTGCGGTTGATGGGGTTAAACACGGAGCCACAGAGATGAATCACCGAGTTAGTTTCTCCGTGGTAAATCTCTGTGACTCCGTGTTTAAAAAATTTTACCGGGGCAATCCTTTGATAATGACGATCTGGCTGGCCTGACTCTCGTTGGGCCGCTTCGAGCCTCCGTCAGCGTTCTTGTATTTATCAGCCGTCCAGGTGTGCGACTGCATACCGACAGAGAACGTATTAGGTACGCCAATGGCATCGGAAATATCAACCATACCACTGATTTCCCAGGCACCCAGCTTCGACGTACCACCGACGTTGTATTTGGCCGCGTCGGTTTCGGTCCGGCGGTGGTCGATGACCAATACAGGCTTCAAATCGCCCGTTTTCAGGTTGTACTGGTACAGGTAGGCGTCGTGAGTTTCGTCGCCGTAGCCGTTCGGATCTTCCTGAATGTAGGCGTAGTTCTCTGTAATCGTAATGTTGTCGGGGTCCTGGAATGTTTTCGCTACGCCCGTACGGTCGTCGCCGTCGAGCAGCACTTCCAGCGAGCCCTTCGTCGGGTCGTTGGCGTCGAGCGTAACCTTATAAATCCGGCCGTATTTCGAGCGCGAATAGTCGGCGTTGGTGCCGGTGTTGTTTTGCCCCGTCACGGTGAAATACACGTTACGACCGTTGGTAGCATCGCTGCCTTTGCCGTAATCGACGTCTTCTACCCGGCCAAATTTCAGGGCTTTCAGATCGTTGACTTTCGCGTTGATCTGCGCGCCCGTCAGGGTTTTGTGGTTGTCGATTTTAGCGAACTCGACCGGGTACTTCGTCCCGACTTTCATGTCCATTTCTTTCTGGTTGCCGTCGGTGCGCTTCATCATGTAGAGCGTACCGTTGTCCAGATCACCCACCGTGTTCGACACGTACATGGCCACCTGACCGCCATACGTATCCGAATCGTCGTCGCCGATCACGATCACCGTTTTACCCGAAAATGCCGTTTTAGGCAACGGCACCGCGTTTTCCGCACTCCAGCGACCCAGCCCGGCCACTTCTTTCGACATACTGGCCGAACCAACGTCAGCCCGTGGGTTCACGGCGTGGGTACGCGACTCCTGTCCGCTTTCACCGCAGGTCAGGAACGTCGGGCCGAAACCGTGCTCTTCCGGCGTCACCATCGTCGCCGAGCAAAGCCGCCACTGCGCCCCGTCGGAGTTGAGGATGTATTCGCCTTTGACGGGTTTGAAGGTTTTGTCGAGGGTCAGCCGCGACACGGCGAAATTGTCTTCGTTGTTGACGAGCATCGTATAGGTGCCGTCGGTATTTTTCAGGATACCCTCGCCGTCGGCCGACCCACCGAAGACGTAGCTGGGTGACTGAGTCAGCTGGTCGTCGCTGCTGATGAGCGAGAACAGTTCCAGATTCTCAAAGCCCGCCATTTTCTTGGCCAGTACGGGCGTTACCGACTGGTTTTTCAGGGCGATATCCGAGTTGACAACGGTGCCCGGATTGTCGGTCGTGTTACAGGCAGCGAGGGCAAAGAGGGACAGTAATACGGTAGATGATAGAGCGATAGAGACGCGCATAGTCGTTAAATAAGGATTAAAACGATTCACAAAGTAACCATTCGCACATTACCCCAATGTAACCATATCATTACCGGACTGCTATCATTTGGTTCGACAGGATTACAGGATGAGTAGGATGGTATGGCACGCGGATGACACGGATGCTGCGGATGACCGCTGATTTTCTTTTGATCAAAAAAAGATAATCTCCGTAAATCCGCAACATCCGCGTCATCTGCGTGCTAGTAAATCCTGTCAATCCTGTAATCCTGTCGAACCAAAAACTTCGTAGTTTGGGGGCCCATTAACACCGTTTCTGTGCCCACCGACCCTCAATCATCCATTGCGCTGACGCTCGTACCGGGCGTTGGCAGTATTCTGCTACGGCAGCTTGTCAGCTATTGCGGCTCCCCCGCCGACGTATTCACCACGCCCCCGGCCCGGCTCCTGCGGATTCCCGGCATTGGCGAGGTTACGGCCCGCGCACTGCTCCGGGCCGACGTACAACGCGAAGCGGAAGCCGTACTGAAACGGCTCGACGCCATGCAGGCCACGGCCCTGTTTTACACCGATGCCGACTACCCTACCCGCCTGAAGGGGCTTTACGACGCGCCTGCCCTGCTCTACTGGCAGGGCGGGGGTTCACTCAACGCGACCCGTACTATCGGCCTGGTCGGGACACGGCAGGCAACGGACTATGGTCGACGCACCACCGCCGAACTGGTTGAAGCACTGGCCCCGCTGGGCGTCAACATTATTAGTGGACTGGCGTACGGGATCGATATTGCCGCCCACCGCGCCAGCCTGATCCACGGCCTGCCGACAGTCGGTGTGATGGCGAGCGGGCTCGATATTATTTATCCGAATGTGCATCAGAAAACGGCGCAGGATATGCGGGCGCTGGGTGGGCTGCTTACCGAAAGTCCGCCGGGGACAAAGCCAAACCCGCATTTGTTTCCCGCCCGCAACCGCATCATCGCCGGACTGAGCGATGTTGTCGTGGTGGTGGAAGCAGCCGCGAAAGGTGGGGCACTCATCACAGCCGAATACGCCAACAACTACCACCGCGACGTATTTGCCGTGCCGGGGCAACTCAGCCAGACATTTTCGGCCGGTTGCAATAAGCTCATTCGCGAACACAAAGCGCAGATTTACACCAGCCCCACTGATTTGATTAATGCCATGAACTGGGATCAGTCGGCAGGAACGACGTCAACAAAACGCACCCCGCCACCCCTGCCGCTTGACCTGACCAACGAAGAAAGTCAGGTGCTGGCCCTGCTGCGGCAGCATACCGATCTGCACGTCGACGAGCTGAGCTGGCAGACGCAGATTCCAATGAACCGGCTGGCGGCCCTGCTGCTCAATCTGGAGTTTCAGGGCTTCGTCCGGGCAAAGCCGGGAAAGACGTTTGCGGCAGTGCTGGCGTAGGCATCTCGTCTTTCAGGTGCACGCCCGACAAGCCACGGGTATGCATCTGATCGAGCAGCCAAAGCAGTTTCCCGACAGCGGCTTCGGCGGGCAATCCCTCCGGCCGGATGTTGGATACGCAGTTACGCGACTCATCAGTCAGGCCGGGTCGGGGCTGGCAGGTCAGGTACGCACCCAGACTGTCGGGCGAGGACAGACCCGGCCGTTCGCCAATCAGTACGACGAGCAAAGCCGCCCCGAACGCATCGCCAATCGCGTCGCCGATGGCAACCCGCCCCTGCTCCACGACGCAGACCGGAGCCAGTGACCAGCCCCGGCTTCCGGCTCCGCCCACCAGTCCCAGCACGACCGACAGGGCGTGTAGCTGTACCGCCGTCGCCGACAACCCATCGGCAATAACGATTACCAGCGTGGCTTCCTGATCGCGCTTGTGTAGCTGCGTTATCGATAGTTCGCTCAGTTGCCGACCCAGATCAGGTCGTTTCAAGTAGGTAGGCCGGTCGGGGGCGCGGCTGTGGAGATGCAGTGTCTCAATGCCGTGCCGGGCAAGTGCAGTCTGTAGGGCGTCCGTATCGAGGGTAGCGTGCACAGCGTCGCGGGCGCGGGCGTGGTCGAGCTGGAAATCGAGCAGGGCGCGGGTCGGCAGGCTGTTTCCAGCGCGTCCCTGCGCGATGCGTGCGGCCGTATGTGTGCGCAGAAACGCCCAGGGGTCAACACCGTCAGGGTATTCGCTCGCGTTGCTCATCACGCCCGTTTATCGATGGTATGCATCCGTACTGATCGACCGTACGCCCGCCTGCCCGGTCTGAATGTCCCGGTAATACCGACGTGGGTGGCTAAAGGTACCCGATTCTGACGAATAACCGCACTGGCCCCTCCAGGCCAGCGGGGTGTGGCTGGTCAGTCGCGTTCGATAACCATTGTCCGCACCTTACCGGTATCGATGTGATAGACATGGTTGAGTTGCGTGTCGCTCACCAGCTGACCCGTTAGCTCCCGAACGATCTGGCGGACCTCAACCACAACCGAGCCGTCTGACCGTACGTCGACGGCAAGCGGTTCCACCGTGGGGTCGATCTGTTGCCACTGACGGAGCCAGTAAGCGCGTACCGCATCATGCCCTGTCACATAGCCTCCTTCCCAGCCATTTGGCCAGGCCACATCGGTATGTAAATGGGCCAGAACGGCATCGACGTGCCGGGCGTTGAAGTCCTGGTAAAGCTGACGAATAAATGATTGATAGTCCATGGCTTACTGACTGGTTTTCGTCCGTCGTCAATGCACCAAAGCTACGCCGGATCTGCACCGCTCACTTGTCAGTGGCAGTTGAGATTTTACCAGCATTCCTTGAGAAACCTGTGTCTGGGTTTATTGCTTTGCCCGGATCAGGCTGTATTTATACGGCAGTGCATCCATCAGCCCGTCGACAGTCGACGTTTCCCGCCTGACTTCCACGGTATATCGATAAGCAGTCCTACTACCGGTTGTTGAATCAGTGAGCATCACTCTTCCTCGTAAGATATAAAATCAAAGTGACGAGCTTGTGTGCCGTTATCTGTATTTTTCCCAGAAGTGTTGAATAACTATGAATATGTTATTCGACTTTTTTAACCACATCAACTCCCTATTTACTAAGTACTTTCCTGATTTTATACAAAATTATATACTTCGCTTTCTGGATTCAATAACGGGGAACCTACTGCTTATTTGTCTCTTGTCCACTTTACGTTTAGGATCTTAGATTCGTTTTTAGTTTGCGGATCAAGACGAAACAATTCAAGAAGCTCGGTATTTTCATCGATGATGGTATAGACTTCCTTCATCTCGCTTTCACGGCCAGTGGATGAATTCGCCTGCTTATAGCGAAAGGTCATCGACTTGACTGTTTCGTCCCAAGGCCCTTCCATCGCCACTCCGTTGCCCCCATCTTGGATCATGGCGCGGGTAAAGATTTTCTTGGCCGCATCATAGCCCGTCACCCGGATGCCAGTGATACGTTTACCCATGATGTTATATGTAATTTCCGAAACTTGGTAGAGCCCCCCCATCGCCATTGTATTGGTCAGTGTGGAGGTACTGGTCACAGGGGGTGCGTCGGCCGCGAAAGTCATGGTGGCTTGGCCGGTCCAGGCTCCATTCGAGCGAGCGAGCATTTTATGAAATTCGTCGGAAGGGGTTGGTAGTTTACTGGTTTGGGGTCCAACCCGAGTTGCCCCTTTTTCCTGAGTGGATGCCATTGGCTGTTGGCCTAGAACAACGTGGCTCAGCAAGCCGCTAAAAAGGATCGCTATCGTGACTAGTTTCATCGATGTAAAGTTATGTCTTAGACGTTGTTTAGGATTTCACTGTTCGTATCAAAACTGCCCGTTTGTCATCCCGAGCCTGCGAGGGATCTTCGTTAATAGGCGGTTTTGCTCACTTTTAGCGAAGATCCCTCGCAGGCTCGGGATGACAAAGTAGGCTGTGAAGTACAATCCCAAACAACCTCTTAGAGAAAAATGGATCGTACAACACGCGAATAAAACAAAGTGAAGGCCATAAACAGCAAGCTATTTAGGTTATGGTAGTTTCTTGTTGTATAAGTGTCTATAAGTTAATCAAGATGAATGTATATTACTTGTTATACCGTTGAGTACCAGCCAAAGTAACTACCACACTTAGCATCGAGCCAACCATGAAAGCTGTGAACGCGAATAAATCCGCTCGCTCACCTTCAAATAGGAGCCTGATCAGACTAATACTCCAAGCTAGTGCCCCCGTAACCATCATACATTTACCCACCCACTTAGCTAAGGCATCGGGGTCAGTAATTTTTGTGGCGCCATAACCCGCAATCACACTTGCTATCTTGAAATACCAGATCAGGAAGCCAGAGCCGACGAAAAATAAACCAACCAATGATAGTACAACAGAAGCGACCATCTAATGAAAAAGCTCTAGTGTTGTATAATCAAACGGTATATTGGCCGTACCCAGCAGCAAGTTAGGAAAACCGGTTTGATACCAGCGTTTCCAGCTACAGGATTCTATCATCGGTTATCGCTGTCGACCAGCGGTTACAATCAGGTTCATTGCTTTACTTTATCGATCACCCGAATCAGGGTGTATTTATGCGGTAGTGCATCCATTAACCCTTCAATAGGAAGCGTTTCCCGCTTGACCTCAAGCCGATACCGGTACCCCGGCTCGTAGGTGAATCCGTCGATGTCGTAGTAGAACAACTGCCAGTTAGCGGCATTATTTTCCTTTACCCACAGGCATTTGCGCTGCAACACGCCCGCTGAGCAGTCCTGCTGTCGATTATCGACTTGTAAAATTGTCGCCCCTGGACTTACGCCTGCGACAATCGATTTCTGGCAGGCCGTTGCTGCCAGCAGGAAGACAAACATTAATACGCGCCAGATGACCATGACTATGGAGTTAGAACGTTGATACCGATGCTACCAGCCGATGACCCGGCTGCGGTGGCAACAGTTGTAACTCGTCGTTGACGATGCCCATGTTCAGCAGCCACTGCTCAAACTCCGGGGCCGGACGACGGTTCAGTTGTCGCCGAAGGTACAGCGCGTCGTGAAAGCTGGTACTCTGGTAATGCAGCATCACATCGTCGGCACCGGGGACACCCATGATGAACGTTACCCCGGCCGCACCCAGCACCGTCAGCAGGGTGTCCATATCGTCCTGATCGGCTTCGGCGTGGTTGGTATAACAGATGTCGACACCCATCGGCAAACCTAACAGCTTACCACAGAAATGGTCTTCCAGACCCGCCCGGATGATCTGCTTGCCGTCGTAGAGGTATTCCGGTCCGATGAACCCAACCACCGAATTGACCAGTAAGGGGTCGAACGCCCGCGCGACGGCGTACGCCCTCGTTTCGATGGTTTGCTGATCGACGCCGTAGTGCGCGTTGGCCGACAGCGCACTCCCCTGCCCCGTTTCAAAATACATTACGTTTTGCCCCAGGGTGCCCCGGTTCAGTGACCGGGTTGCGTCGAGGCCTTCGCGCAGCAGCGCCAGATTCACCCCGAACGATGCATTGACGCCTTCCGTCCCGCCGACACTCTGAAACGCTAAATCAACGGGTGCGCCCTGTTCTATGGCCTGAATCGTGGTGGTCAGGTGACTCAGAATGCAGGTCTGCGTGGGGATGGCGAAGAGGTCGCGGACCGAGTCGAGCAGGTGCAGCAGCCGGATGGTCGTCTGCAGGTGGTCGGTGGCGGGGTTGATGCCGATAACGGCGTCGCCGGAACCGTAGAGCAGCCC
This sequence comes from uncultured Spirosoma sp., assembly GCA_964581865.1. Classification (GTDB taxonomy): domain Bacteria; phylum Bacteroidota; class Bacteroidia; order Cytophagales; family Spirosomataceae; genus Spirosoma. The sequence continues at coordinate 21,739 of CAZOQC010000034.1, read as the reverse complement.
ATCGACCAGACTGGCGGCAATACCACGGGCATCGTCGGTGGGGTGATTGGGCTGGAGTCGGGTGCTGAGCCGTCCAGGCAGCCCGATGGTGTTGCGAAAGCGCGTCACGACCTCACATTTGCTGGCCACGGCAATCAGATCCTGATTACGCATCAGCTTCGAAACGGCCGCCACCATTTCGGGCGTCAGACCCCGGTGCAGGGCGTGCAGCGTGTCGGAGGTAGTGGTATAACTGAGCAGGTAGTTGCGCAACTCCCCGACCGTCAGGTGGCGGACAGGCGCGAAGGCCAATGGATCGTGCGTATCGACGATCAGCCGGGTGACTTCGTCCTGCTCGTAGGGGATGACGGCGTCCGACAGAAAATGGGCTAGTGGCAAATCGGCCAGGGCCATCTGAGCCGCCACGCGCTCCTCGGCCGACTGCGCCGACACACCCGCCAGTTCATCGCCTGACCGGGGCGGACTAGCCCGGGCCATCAGCGTTTTCAGGTCTTTAAAAACGTAGGTTCGCTGACGAACCGTGTGGCGAAACGACATACGGGCAGTGGCTCAGTCCCGACGAAGATACGCCGGTTTGCGCCACTGCCCGTATGAAATCGGCTATTTTTTAAGCGACCCGCACAACGCGCCGGGTACGACGCAGCGGTTGGAACGGCGCCAGTTCTTCGATCACTTCGACCGTCTCGTCGGTACCGTCGACTTCGAGAATATACCGCCCGTTATCATACACGACCCGCGCACGGGGCATATTGGCGTAGAAGTACAAATATTTGGGTTCACATTGCCGCCAGACGCTACCATCGACAAACGTAAACCGAGTGTCTACATTCCGAAAGCCCCGGAAGGGCCCTTTCAATTTTCCCACTTTCACCACCATTATCCGTTATCGTTGAGTTAAGGTACATACGTGTATACGTTAATAATAAACTCTCTGTTGCGTATACAGTCCGCATAAATGAGCCTATGGTCCGCCAATCCATTCGACTACGTATATAATAGCCCTGTTTGGCTGTCATTCGCGCAGAATACCGGCGCACCCTGTCACAGACTCCGCAGCGGCAGCAGCGGTACAGCACTCCGTTTTGACGCCGAACCATCCGCTTCGATGCCAGTGTGCCTTTTTTAAACCATGTCGTTACACCAATGGTTTTTAACCGTCGATGCCTCACCAACAGGCTTCACTCAACAGCCCACTGCCAGTAAGCGTAGGTTGATTGCCAGTTGCGCGTCGGCTGTATCAGACACGATGGTATACGCGGCTACCTTCCTGATTGGCCCACCCGCCACGTTATCCTGCTATTGCCGGGTCGAAGCCCATTCCGCCCCTGAGCAAAAACATGCGCTAACTTTATGTGTTTCTCTATATGAATTGACCTGCCACAGCAATGAATGCCAACCCACAGTTACTGGCCGAAACAGACCGATTAGCCGTTCTTAATCAATACGATATCCTTGATTCCCTGCCCGAGCAGGAGTACGACGACATTACCCGGCTGGCCGCTGAAATCTGCCAGATGCCAGTGGCGCTGATCACACTGGTTGATAAAGATCGCCAGTGGTTCAAATCCCGTCAGGGGTTCCCGCTGGTGCAAACGCCTATTCAACAATCCTTCTGCGCACACGCGATTACGCAGTCCGCCCAGACGATGGTAGTGGCTGATGCCCGGCAGGACGCCCGCTTTGCCGACAATCTGCTGGTAACCGGTGAGTACAATATCGTTTTCTACGCGGGGGCTCCTATCGTGACTAAAGAGGGCGTTGCGCTGGGGTCGCTGTGCGTAATCGATAACGAACCCCGGCAGCTTAGCCCCTCCCAGCTACAGGCCCTGGAAGCACTGGCCAGACAAGTAATGACCCTGCTGGAACTGCGCAAAGCCAACAGGGATCTGACTGTACGTGAAGCGCGCATCCAGGCTGAAATTCACCTGCAACAACAGACGCAGCAGGCACTCACGGCCAGCGAGATTAGTTTTCGCAGCCTGATCGACGAAGCGCCCGTAGCCACCAGTCTGTATGTAGGCCGTGAACTACGTATCGAACTGGCCAACTGGCCCATGCTGGCCTACTGGGGAAAAAACCCGTCGGTTATCGGCAAGCCGCTGGCCGTTGCGTTGCCTGAGTTGACAGGTCAGCCTTTTCTGGCCATTCTGGATGACGTATTTACCACCGGTAAAACGTACGAAGCCAGAAACGCCCCTGCCCACCTGATCGTCAATGGGGAGCCGATCACCTCTTATTTCGACTACACGTTTAAACCCCTGCGTAACCCGGCCGGTGAGGTATATGCCATCATGAACATGGCGACCGACGTTACCGAACAGCTTCGAGATCGCCAGGCGCTGGCAGCTAGCGAGAGCCGCTACAGACTACTGGCCACCGAACTGGAACAACGGGTCAGCGAGCGCACGCAGGAACTCACGCACGTCAATCAGGACCTGCTGCGTTCCAACGAGAATTTGCAGCAGTTTGCTTATGTTGCGTCGCACGACCTGCAGGAACCGCTGCGTAAAATTCAATCATTCAGCACGTTATTGGCCGAACGGTTTGGCGATACCCTGGGCGACGAAGGGCGTGATTACCTGACCAGAATGTGCTCGGCGGGGGCCCGAATGTCGAACCTGATTCGGGATTTGCTCGCCTTCTCGCGCATTGCCACCCGGCAGCAGGCGTTCGAACCGGTATCGCTGGAAACGATTGTTGCCGATGTATTACGCACCCTGGAACTTACCATTGCCGAGCGGGACGCCCAACTGACAATCACCGAACTGCCCATCATCAGCGGTGATGAGTCGCAGCTCAGCCAATTGCTCCAGAATCTGCTCTCCAACGCTCTCAAGTTTACACCAGCCGGCCAACGGCCGGTAATTTCCGTGCAGACCCGCTACTGCAAGCGCAATGACTTGCCAGCCCATATGCGCCCGACCAGTACGGCCACGCAATTCTGCCAGCTCACGGTCATCGATCAGGGAATTGGTTTCGACGAGAAATATACAGACCGGATCTTTCAGGTCTTCCAGCGGCTGCATGGGAAGCAACAGTATGCAGGCACGGGTGTAGGGCTGGCCATTTGCCAGCGGGTGGCCGACAATCATGGTGGCTGTATCACAGCCCACAGCCAACCCGGCCACGGAGCCACCTTCTCCGTTTACTTACCGGTGCCTAATTAGAGCCGGGCAGGTTGTCATCTGATCCCCTACCCAGCTCACGATCAGCTCGTGAGTTGAGCAAGCAGAGCCGCCGACGCCCGTTCCAAAACCTACGTACTGTGCTGACGCGTACCTGACCGGGCAGCCATACCGGCATGACCCATTGAGTCGATACTTTGTTCAGACACCCACAAAAGTGCCTTCATCGCCTTATTTAGCCATGTAGCTACTTTTTAATTATGATTTTCACTACTTAGTCTAGCTAGTTTAAATTTTATATCCTATTTTTCGTATGTGTTAACTTGTATTTACACTTGAATCATTTTAGACCTATGAACGGATTTCAACTGTACAAAGAGTACGTGGCGAGGGGAGAGCGGGCAGACAGAGGAACATCCGATTGGTCGTATGGGCAGGTACTGGTCAGCGCTTTTTACCTGGTTGGCATCACCCGGCTGTTTGACATGCTTGAACAGGCCGAGACACTTAAATGCCGGATCAGGCTGGTCTATTCGCTTCAGGCTGACTCGGGAGCACCCACTCCCTGCGGTATCGAACTGATCCCCACTGAGCAGGAAACGATACTGACGTCGGCCGATCAGCGGTCTGATCTGGCCTACTGGCCTACTTTTATGGGCTGTTAGGTCGCTATTTACCCGACATAGTTCACCTGTTCAGGCAGTCAAAGCAAACATAAGGTCAATAGAAAAAGCGGATAATGTACTGACGGTCAGTACATTATCCGCTTTTTGGCAGAGAGCGAGGGATTCGAACCCCCGGTACCCTTGCGAGTACTTCTGATTTCGAATCAGACCCGTTCGACCACTCCGGCAGCTCTCTGTGTGGTTTGGGACTGCAAAGATGCACGTCTGAACAGCTATTGTCAAGCCCCTGCCGCAAAAAAAGTGGCTATACGCTCATTTCCCCGCTAATTGGCTGACTAAGCCGCGTTCGTACACGCGCCGGATCGTGCTCCTGCCCGAGCACCACCATCAGCTTCGTAATGGCGGCTTCGGTCGTAATATCAGCCCCGCTGACCACGCCCAGTTCGTCCATGCGCTTGCTGGTCTGGTACTGCCCCTGGGTCACGCGTCCGCCTTCGCACTGCGAGACATTGAAAATCGTCAGACCCCGTTCGATAGCCGTTTTGAGCAGGTCCAGGAACCAATGTTCGGTAGTAGCGTTGCCCGCCCCGAAGGTTTCCAGCACCACGCCCCGCAGGGCCGGATTCAGCACAATGGCTTCTACCACGGTTGGGGTAATGCCCGGAAACAGTTTCAGGATAGCCACGTTCGGGTCGAGGGTCGTATGCAGCGTCAGTGGCTGGTCGGGGGCAACGGGGCGGATAAACGGGCGGTTGTAGTCGATGCTGACGCCCGCATTGGCCAGGTGCGGGTAGTTTTCCGACGCGAAGGCGTTGAACTGTACGCTCTCCTGCTTGGTCGAGCGGTTGCCGCGCAGCAGCAGCGAGTTGAAATACACGCATACCTCCGGCACGATCGGTTGCCCGTCGATTTGCGCGGCTGCAATTTCCAGTGCTGTGATAAAATTTTCGCGGGCGTCGGAGCGGGCGACCCCGATGGGTAACTGCGCCCCCGTCAGAATTACCGGCTTGTTAAGGCCCGACAGCATAAAACTAAGCGCCGAAGCCGTGTACGACATCGTATCGGTACCGTGCAGGATGACGAAGCTGTCGTACAGCGCGTAGTTGGTTTCGATCAGTTGCGCCAGTTCGACCCAGATGGCGGGTGTCATATTCGACGAGTCGATGATCTCGCTCAACATCGTAATGTTGATCTGAAAATCGAGCCGGTTCAGTTCGGGCAACCGGTCGAGCACATCCTCAAAATCGAACGGGATCAGTTGACTGGCTTTGGGGTCGTAAACCATCCCGAAGGTTCCTCCGGTGTAGATAACCAGCACCGAACGCGGGGGAGTCGAGGCTACGTCGTTTCGGGGCTGAGCGGGCGTCAGGCAGATTGTTTTGTACGGCATAGGCCGCAAGTTATCGACAGGATGACAGGATTGACAGGATTTTGTGGTACGTGAACGACACAGCGATTGCGGATTTTCATAGCCCGTTGCCACCGCACGCTGCTAAACCCCTGCCAATCTGCTCACTGACTACCGGCCCGACGTTCAACCCGACTATACCTCGTTTGACAAAACCCGATCCAGCAGACTCGTAGCCGTAGCGGTGGTCTGGCGGGCCACTTCGGCGAGGGAGCACTGTTTCAGGTCGGCGATACGCTGGGCAATCAACGGAATGTGAGCCGGCTCGTTGCGCTTGCCCCGGTACGGCACCGGGGCCAGGTAAGGCGCATCGGTTTCGAGCACCAGGTGTTCCAGCCCGATGTAGGGCAGCACGGTATCCAGACCGCCGTTCTTGAACGTACTGACGCCCCCGATGCCCAGTTTAAATCCCATATCGACGGCCCGACGGGCTTCGTCAACCGTGCCGACAAAGCAATGAAAAATACCCGTCAGACCAGGCAGGGCCAGCGTTTCGATCAGATCAGCGGCTTCAGCAAAGGCGTTGCGGTCGTGGCCCGAACGCGTGTGCATCGACACGAACAAACCCCGCTCAGCCGCCCAGCGCAACTGCGTTTCAAAGGCTGCAAACTGCCGATCCACGTGGGTCATATCCCAGTAAAAATCGAGCCCGATTTCACCGACGGCGATAAACGGGTGTTTGTTCAGCCACTGTTCTACCGCCAGCAGTTCATCATCGACGGTTTCGTTGACGTAGGCGGGGTGCAGCCCCATCATGGGCAGGCAGATCGTCGGATGTTGCTCAGCCAGAGCCATCATACCGGGAATCGTTTCGCGGGCGCAGTTGGGCATCCAGACCTGCGTTACCCCGTTGGCCAGGGCACGGCCAACCACATCGGCACCGTCGGGCGAGTCAGCGGCAAACTGCTCATCGTAGACGTGTGCGTGCGTATCAATGTAAGTCATGTACGGGCAACGCCGGGGCGGGCGCGTCGGTTCATCAGAAACCGGCGTAGACCGGCTGTGGTACGGCCCGGAAGGCGTAGCCCCGCTCGGCGAAATGGGTCAGCATTCGGGGCAGCACGTACCGCATCGTCGGCCACGCTTTCAGGCTGTCGTGGAAGACCACGATCGATCCGGGTTCGGTGTGCTGAATGGTCTTTTTCAGGCATACGTCGGCGGGCAGGGTCTGGTCGAAATCACCGGTCAGTACATCCCACATCACAACGGAATGGTGCTCCATCACCTGGGCGGCCTGAGCTTTCCGAATACGGCCGTAAGGCGGGCGAAACAGGGCCGTTTCGATACCCAGCTCATCCTGGCAGGATTGTATATTTTCCAGATAGACGGCGTCTTCTGTTTTCCAGCCGTTGAGGTGATTGTTGGTGTGATTACCGACCATGTGCCCGGCTTCCAGCACCTGATACAGTACATCGCGGTGCTTGCGCACATTGTCGCCGATGCAGAAAAACGTAGCCTGTGCCGCGTGACGATCGAGCTGTTCGAGTACAAACTCGGTTACATCGGGAATGGGGCCATCGTCGAACGTCAGGTATATCGTTGGGTCAACATCCCCCTCTACCTTCCACCAAAACTCGGGATAGACCGTTCTGAGCAGGAAATTCGACTTGTGCAGAAAGAAACTCACGGCAGTTTATGGTTTGTCGTTCGTGGTTTGTAGTTTCTGGTTCCGTTTTGGGGGTAGTTGCTGACTGATGCGGCAACCAACTACAAACAACGAACAACAAACTACGAACCCTATTCAAGCTTCCGGCCTTTCCATCGATACCCTTTTCCCTGCGCGGCCAATCCGAAAAAGACAACGTAAAACGGATAAACCAGCTGGGTAATCGGAATGGTGCGGACCGACGATTTTTTTTGTAAAAAAACAAGAACCTGTCGTAAAAACAAAAACTCCGGCAGGGCTTTCAATCCGACAACCAGCAGTAGTACCGAAACGTTTAAAAATCCGAGCAGCCAGCCCGCAACTACGAGCACGGGGGCGAGGTTGCTCAGGAAAATAAACACGGCCAAAACGGTCGGTCCGTACGATTCGTAGGCCCGCCACTTGCTCGCCCACCGCCGGCGCTGCTGGTAAAACGCCCCCCAGGATCGGTGCGGCCCCGTCTGCACAATCGCCGATGCGGCCTTCACAAACCGGACACCCTTCGGATACCGCCGGGCAATCTTGTGCATCAACAGCTCATCGTCGCCCGATGCCAGGTGATCGACACCCGCGAAGCCCCCCACCTCCATGAAGACCCGCTTTTCGTAGCAAAGGTTGGCTCCGTTACACATCGTTGGTCGGCCCATCGCCATCGTCGTCGCCCCCGACCCGATCAGACTGGCAAATTCGACAGTCTGCAGGTGATCGGTCAGCGTCCGTTCGGGTGTAAACGTCACCGGGCCCGACAGTAGCTTAGCCCCGGTTTGCTGGTAGGCGGCAGCAAAAGTCGCCAGCCAGTCAGGCCCGACGCGGCAGTCGCCATCGGTCGTTACGATCAGGTCGCCCCGCGCCTGCTCGATGCTTTGGCTGATGGCCCGTTTCTTGGGCGACGCCGTTGGTTTGTCGGTCAGTGACAGTAGATGCAGCGGATGCCGAAAGCCAAACATAGCTTCCCGCACCAGCAGTCGCGTGTCGTCGGTTGAGGCATCATCGGCAATAATGACGTCGAAAGCAGGGTACGACTGGCGGGCCAGATCGCCCAGCAACGCGCTGATGTTGGCGGCTTCGTTGCGCACCGGCACGATCACGGTAATCGACGGCCCATCCGCCTGGCTGGCCGTGGGTTTCGTGATTGGCATGCGCAGCCAGGTCCACCAGAGCGTGAGAGTAAACAGCGCATACAGAGCACTGATAATCAACAAAAAAAGCGTCATTCGGTTGCGAGATTAAGCCGCCACACCCAGATCAGCCCGATCAGTACGGGTGTCAGGATATTGACCAGCCAGAGCGTCAGCGTAGCCGTCAGCAGTACGGGAGCCAGCAGGCCAAGCGGAGCAAAAACCCAGAGCGCAGCCGCTTCGCGGACGCCCAGATCACTCAGTATATTGATGGGTGGAACCATGTTTTTCAGCAGATAGATCACCCCGATACCAGCCAGCAGTTCATGGTCCGGTGCCTGAATACCGACCAGCCGCAGGGCAACGTAAAACTGACAGGCGAAGATACCGTACCGTACCGTAGCCACACCCAGCCCCAGGCCAATTTCAGCGTCGGTGTAGTCGCCTGCGATGGCCCAGTAGGGGGCAAACCGGCGCACCCGACGCCACCGGGCCAGCCGGTTGAGTGCCCGTCGGCGCATCAGCCCAAAGACGACGCCCAGCCCGGATAGTACTGCCGCCGACGCCAGCAGCCACCCGCCCGCCGGGGTCTGCCGGGCGGGGACGTGGTGCAGGTGCCAGGCCAGTGCTACGGTCCCGATCACCAGCGTGACATAGGTCTGCATGCCGCCCGCTACCATCGACGCGCCCACGGCTGCCCCCCGCCCCGCCGACCGCAGCGACAGTACCCGCCCGGCTACGTCGCCCAGTTGAGCGGGCAGGGCGAAGCTAAGCGTCATACCAGCCAGTACGGCCCGGTACGCACCGGCAAAGGACACCGGCTCAATCCGCCGGATCAGGAGTTGCCACTTCAGCGCTTCGAGGCCCCAGTTGACGGGGGCGAGCAGCACCAGCAGCGCGGCCCAGCGTTCGGGGTAGCGCACGGTCTGGAACTGCGTCTGTACCTGCGTCCAGTCGAACGGTTGCTGTTGCAGGACGTAGCCGATGTACGCCAGCAGCAGACAAAACGTGGCTAGCTTGAGCCAGAGCTGGAGTTTCTTTGACAGATTAAACGACAAAATTGGGCTGAATACGTTACTTTGCAGAAACACTCAACGAAGTACCAATGCGCGTCGATCCAAAATCAGCCCCTGTCACCCCCGAAAAAATTATTCTGGGAATTGACCCCGGCACACAGATAGCCGGGTACGGAATTATTTCGATCAAAGGCGGAGTAATGAGTATGATTCAGTACGGCGTCGTTGAGCTGAACAAATATAGTACCTACCAGCTGAAGCTCCAGAAACTGTTCGACACCATCCTCCGGCTGATCGACGAATACCATCCCGACGAGATGGCGATCGAAGACCCCTTTTTTGGCAAAAACGTACAGGCCATGCTGAAGCTGGGGCGGGCGCAGGGCGTAGTCATGGCGGCTGCGCTATCGCGCAACATACCCATTGTTGAGTATGCTCCCCGGCGCATTAAGCAGTCGGTGACGGGCAATGGGAATGCCAGCAAAGATCAAGTGTCACACATGGTCAGCCACCTGTTGAAGGAAGATCTTCACCCCAAATTCTTCGACGCCACCGATGCACTGGCGATCGCCGTCTGCCACCACTTTCACGAAAATGCGATCCCAATGGTGTCGAACAAAAAGACGAAAAAGGGAGCGTGGGGCGCATTTGCCAGCGAAAACAGCGACCGGATCATGTAACCGACACGGGGTTACACAATCCGGCGGTACTGTTTAGTTCATCAGTACGTTTCGTAATCGATTTTCAGCGTTTCGGTCGTGCTGCTGCCACCGGAGTTGTCCGTTGTTGTTTTTGTGCGTAGCGTCGGCAACCCCGCCGTATTATACTGGTACTGATAGGTCATGGTGGCACCACTATTCGACACCGCCGACAGCACGTTGTTCGCGCTGAGGTTGAGCACATTGTCGACACCGCCGAAGTACGTATCGACCATGTTCACCCCAAACGTCAGGTTGACAAAACCGGCGGGGTACGGCTTGGGAATAATGTAATTGCCGAAAAAAGGATTGGTGCGGCTATCGTACGTAAACGTCGTCGTGGGTCCGCTGAGGGGGCTGCCAGGGCCGCCGTGCCCGGCAATGCTGACGGCGGTTGTGTATCTGGTCAGGTTGCTCCCCGTAAATGTAAAGCTGTCACCACCGGTGATAATCAGGCCACCGGTTGAGAAGTTCCGCCCGGCAGAGACAGGCTGGTTGCCCGTTGCTCCGTAGGTGTAGCCCAGTGAGAATCCGTTGGCGTACGAGATACCACTCAACTGATTGCCCGTCGTATACGACAACTGGTACAGTTCGACGGCGTTGGGCTGGCTTCCACGCGGGTAGCGGGTTACCTCCCGGCGCAGCTGGATCAGGCGGCTCTGGCTGTCGTACTGCAAGGTGCTCAGTTCCGTTTCAGCCACCGTACTATCGGGCGTCTGATACGTACCAATCGTACCGATACGGCCCTGACTGTCGTAAGTGAGCGTACTCACTTTGGCGAGATTATCCGGCAGTACCAGCGTAAGCGTTTTGGGCCGCAACCGGTCGGGCGTCGGATTAGGCGGAGTTTGGTGGTCGATACAGCCCGAAAGCGATCCCAGCAGGAAGAAAAACAGTAAACGGTTCATGGCAGTTGGTGGTTTAGAAACTAGCTGATCTGATCACGTGCCCGACCAACGTAGTGTTTACCGTTGCCCGGCCCGATTACGCAGTGATATTCAGAAATTTTTCAGGTGTCTGTACACCAGATTGATTAAACGGTATATCACTGACAATCAATCAGTTCTATGTAACTTATCTGCCCATGTCTGTGTATCAGCAAACGATTCTGCTCCCTGCCTTTTCACGCGGCTTTCACCTGATTACCCGCATCGTTGAACGTGAATTTGCTGACCTGCGCCAGATTCAGGCGGGTATGCTGCACGTGTTTATCCAGCATACATCAGCCAGCCTAAGCATCAACGAAAACGCGGACCCGACCGTCCGGCAGGATTTCGAAAGCTTTTTCAACCGCATCGTACCGGAGAACGCGCCGTATTTCAAGCATAACTACGAGGGGGCCGACGATATGCCGGCGCATCTGAAAGCGGCCCTGCTCGGTCATGCCGTCACGATACCGATTACAAACGGACAGCTTAATCTGGGCACGTGGCAGGGGATTTACCTCGGCGAACACCGCGACCATGGTGGCCGGCGCACGCTGGTCCTGACGGCCTGGGGATTATCTGAACTGTGATTCGTCTTGAACTTTGGTTTATGTGATTTCACGGATAGACTATGATTTAAACAATCAGCGCAATCAACCAATCACATAAATCAAAGTTCAAGAACACAGCGTAAACAAAAATCAGCGGTCAAGATTGTCTGAACCTTGATTCATCGGATTAGTTGATTGTGAAAACCAACGTTTACCCCATGGCAACTACGAATCAGGAACCGGAAAAAGACGAAGCCAACGACGACACGACGACCGATACTGAGGTTGTCCACGATGACCTGCTGGCCGATAAAGACGGTGACGTCGAAAATCTGGTCGAGGAACGCGATTACACCGCCCCGGCCTGATTTGGTTTACTCGGTGTTCTTCGTGCCTCTGTGTTGAAAAAATACAGGGGCACGAAGAACATCGGGTATTTACAGTAGCGGCCAGATAGCGTCGACGCTCGTAACGGGCAATTGACAGGTACGGTTGTAGCACACATAGATCGCGGTTTTACCGTCGATGGGTCCGCGTTGATCGAGTAGCGGCAGATCGCTCCGGCTGATAGTCCCGCTCAGTACTTTGTTGGGGTAATAGACCGCGTCGATCTCCGTCCGGAACTGCTCGGCGTCGGGACCGACGATGGCGATTTCAGCCGTCGGTCGGGAACGGAGGGCAAACAGACCGGCCCAGTTGGACAGGTAATCGGCATTGGCCTGCACCAGCGGCTGCATCCGTCCCAGCATCTGGTCCGCACGGTCGGCGTACGGCTGGCGTTCGAGCAGCAGACTCAGCACAAACAGGTTTTCGGCCATCATCGAGTTCGAGGCCGGAATCACGTTGTCGAACAGTTCTTTTTTGCGGGCGATGAGTTCTTCCCCGTTTTTGTCGGTGAAGAAAAACATGGGGTCAGCTTCTTCACCCGTATCGCTGAAATTGAGCAGCACATACTGCATCAGCTGATCGGCTTCAGTCAGCCAGCTTTCGGTGAACGTCGCTTGGTACAACGCCAGCAAGCCGTCGATTACGGCTGCGTAGTCATCGAGGAAACCTGGTTGCCGGGCCCGGCCCAGTTTATAGGTGTGCCAGAGCCGACCGTTGCGGCTGTCGCGCAGTTTACGCAGCAGGAAGAACGCCTGTCGTAACGCCAGCGTCAGGAACTCCGGCTCGTTGAACACGCGGTAGGCCGTGGCCAGCCCTTTCAGCATCAGCCCATTCCAGGAGCACAGAATCTTATCGTCGAGCCCCGGCCGGATACGGGTAGCGCGCACCGCCATCAACCGCTCGTGGATCACCTGTAGCTTCGCGCTCAGTTCGTCCGTCGACCAGCCCATGCGCTTCGCAAACACATCGTCTGTTTCGACGCGGTGCAGAATGTTTCGTTCCTCCCAGTTGCCGTCTTCCGTAACGTGGTACAGATCGGCAAACCAGTCGAAATCGGCACCGAGGTATTCGCGGAGTTCGGGCGTGGTAAACGTATAAAATTTCCCTTCGACACCTTCACTGTCGGCATCGAGCGCCGAATAGAAGCCTCCTTCGGGGCTAAGCAGTTCGCGCTGCGCAAAGGCGATGGTCTGGTAAACGATCTGTTTGTACAACGGGCTACGGGTCAGGCTATAAGCCTCCGAATACAGCGTGAGCAGCTGCCCATTGTCATAGAGCATTTTTTCGAAGTGGGGGGCCAGCCAGTCGGCGTCGGTTGAGTAGCGGGCAAACCCACCGCCGAGCTGATCGTAGATGCCGCCCAGGGCCATCCGGTCGAGCGTTTGCGTGACCAGGTGCAGGGCCGACCTGATTTCGGGCGCGTCGGGGTCGACATGATCGATAGCCGCCTGGTAGCGCAGCAGAAACCGCCAGATCGTCGGCATCGGGAATTTGGGAGCCCGGCGCATACCGCCTTTTTCGTCGTCGGCTTTCACGGCAATCTTCCGGTACAGCACATCCAGAAAATCGGGTGTTACGCGAAAATCGGCACCCGACAGGCCGTAGCGCTCCGTATCGGACAGGTTCAGTTCGCGGGCAAAAGCCTCGGCCGACTGACTCAGATCGTCGCGGTTTTCGATAAAGGCGTTACTGATGCTGGCGAGCAGGTTCACCCATTGCTGGGTCGGCAGGTAGGTAAGGCCGTAGAACGGTTTGGCGTCGGGCATCAGAAACACGTTGAGTGGCCAGCCACCCTGCACACCCATTGCCTGCACGGCATCCATGTAAATGGCATCGACGTCGGGCCGCTCCTCCCGGTCGACTTTGATACAAACAAAGTGCTCGTTCATCACCCGCGCGACACCGTCCCGCTCGAACGATTCGCGCTCCATCACGTGGCACCAGTGGCAGGCCGAATAGCCGATGCTGACCAGTATCGGCTTGTCTTCGTCGATAGCACGGTTGAGAGCTTCCTCGCCCCACGGATACCAGTCGACGGGGTTGTTGGCGTGTTGAAGCAGGTATGGGCTCGTTTCGTATTGCAGTTGATTGGGCATCGGACTGTTCGTCTTGAACTGTGATTTTTTTGATTGCACTGATGGACTATGATTGTCTGAACTGTGATTTTTCTGATTACTATGATTGTTCTGATTTTTTAATCCCAGTCCATCAAATCAATCAGACGAATCACGGTTCAAGATTGTCTGAACTGTGATTCGTCTGATTACTGTGATTGTCCTGATTTTTTCCTTAATCACAGCCCATCAAAATAATCACCTGAATCACACGGGGCCGCCCGGCGGTTCAGAACTCAGCGGTGCAGAATCACCTTGTGTGTCTGACTACCGCCATCGGTACTGATCGTTAACACATACGTTCCGGCGGGTAGCGCGGCCACGTTCAGCGTTTGCGTCGCATTCGTGACGGGCCATTGCCCCACGGCACGACCGGCTGCGTCGACTAGTCGCAGGCTGGCCGGGCTGGTGGGTAGCTGACCGAAGGACACCGTCAGGCTTGTGCTGGTCGGGTTGGGGAATACGCTGACGGCGGACATCGTCGGCTCGGTACCCGTCACAACGCTCATGTCGAAGCGACATAGGTAGACTTCCCGGCCGGTCAGCTGAATCGTTTGCTGCCAGTTCTTGTAGCGTACCGTCAGGCTGGTCTGCTGCCCTTCGGCCGCATAGGAGTTATGGGCCGCAATCAGTATGTTATTACCTTTCACGATACCTCGCCATACCGGTAACTGCTTCTCCATCAGGTCGCGGGCGGGCGTCTCGATAACCCGTTCGTAGCTCCCCTGAAACATATCGCTGAACTGCGACAGCCGGTACAGGCCATGCGTGAAATACTCGTAGGCGGCATATACGTCGGAGCGGGTACTTTCCAGTGTTGGGTCGTCCCAGAGCCACAGGCCGGCTGCACCCGAAAAGACGGGAAAAATAGCCGTCGCTTCCGCCATAAACGGTTGTACGAAACCCGGATAACTACTGGACGACGGGTGATAGCGCAACCCCACAAACGGCACGACCGGTTTGCTGGTCCACGCCCGGTTGACTTCAATCTGGAACAGCAGGTACGGCAAATAATCGCGGGCGAAGGGGTTGGGGTAATCGTAGTAGTAATACCCCGACGGGGCCATTTCCGTCAGCTGATCGTAGTACGACCCGCCAACGCGGCTGTTAGTCGAATCTTTCACCAGGTAATTGACCCGGTTCAAATTGGTCGTCCAGTCGGTCCAGGAAAAGGTGGTGATATTGAGCGCGTTGTTCAGAACAGGTGTATCGGCATACCCGCTCAGGGCGATACTACTCAGGTCGGACCGTTGCCGGATGTAGCGGGCCGCTTCAGCGTACAGGGCACGAATGGCCTGTTTGTAGGCCACCAGAAATTCAGCATCGGACAGGCTCCGGTACGGCTGCGGCACCTGGCTATTCGTTTTGATGCGAAGAATCTGCGTGTCGGTTTCCAGAATCCGCTCCACATCGAGCACAAGTCGGCTGATGGGCAGCACGTACTGCCCGGCCGCGTTTTTCTGCCCCCCCGACACGCCGATCATCCAGTTTTCCCAGTTGGCGCGGTAGGCCGTCAGGTCATTATTCCACGGGCTTTCGATCTGCTCCCACGGTTGCCCCAGTCCGTAAGCTACACCGTAATAGATCGTTGCCCGCTGCGCGCTGGTCGTTAGTGCGGCTTCGCGCTCCGTAATGTTGCCCAGCTGAGTAAAGCCGTGCGCCAGCGGGCTAGCCTGCGTATCGCCCAGCCGGGGACCGCTGTAAATAACGGGAAAGGGGAGCGAAAACGTCGGAAACTTGCTCCATTCGATCCGGTTGACTTGGCTAACGGGACTGAAATTCAGCGACGTAGCGCACTGCTGCTGGGCCGACGCGCCCCCGCCAGTCAGAAGCCCCACCAGTGCCGCCAACCCGTACCAGACGCTCAATCGATTCCGCATACCTTGTATTTTAGGCAAATCTATGGAAATTTAGCCCCGTAGCCGCCGACGCTGGCGGGCCGTAGCCTAACAATGCCAGCCCGATTCCGTTCGTTAGGCAAGCAAATCAACGATCATGACCATAGCCCGTTTTTCCGCATACACCCTCCGCCTGCTGACCGTCGCCCTGCTGTTTACGGCACTCACGACAAGCTGTAATAAGGACGACAACAACCCCACGCCCACCACCGATTCGCAGACAGCGCTACTGGTCGCCAACAACTGGCAGGTCAGTAACGTAACCACGACCGATGGGCAGACGATCAATCAAAGTCGGCTCAACCTGGCCACGTCAGTCCTGTTTAGCCTCAGCATGCAGTTTCGCAACGATAACACCGTTCGCGCCCTCGACCCCAAACAATCGAATCAGGTCATCAACCAGGGCACCTGGAAACTAGCCGGCGACAGTCAGTCGATGGACGTGGTTGTCACCGGGTTCAACGGCAATTTTCCCATCATGCAACTCAATCGCAGCACGCTGATTCTCCGCCAGCAGGCCCCCGTCGACGGCAAAACGACACCGATCAATCTTGAGTTTAAACCGGTACTGTAACCAATTATGAATGAGCGAGTGCGTGAATGAGCGAATAATTACTGGTAACAACTTATTCGCTCATTCACGCACTCGCTCATTCACGCATTGACATGAAAAACGACCCGCGTACGCTTACCGCCTGGACATTTTACGACTGGGCCAACTCGGCGCACGCGCTGGTGATCGTGTCGAGCATTTTTCCGGTCTATTTCTCGGCAACGGCCCTCAATGACGCGGGCGGTCCGATGATCGACTTTCTGGGATTTACCGTTAAAAACACGGTGCTGTTCTCGTACACCATCTCGGCCGCTTTCCTGCTGACAGCGCTACTCTCCCCTATCTTCTCGGCCATTGCCGATTATAGCGGGCGCAAAAAAGCGTTTATGAAAGCGTTCTGCTACACGGGGGCTATCAGTTGCAGTCTGCTGTTTTTCTTTACGCAGCAAACCACCACCTTCGCCATCATCTGTTTCTGGCTTAGCCTGATCGGCTGGAGTGGCAGCATCGTTTTTTACAACTCGTACCTGCCCGACATCGCTACCGAAGATCAGTTCGACCGGGTCAGTGCGCGGGGCTTTTCGATGGGGTACATCGGCTCGGTACTGCTGATGGTGCTCAACCTGCTGGTTATTTTGAAACGCGACTGGTTTGGCAACATCAGCGAAGGACTGGCTTCCCGGCTGGCCTTCCTGACCGTAGGGCTCTGGTGGATCGGCTTCGCCCAGATTCCCTTCCGCCGACTACCCGACGGGGTGCGCAAAGCCACTGCCGGTGTTGCGCAGGCGGGCGGCTACCTGCTCAATGGATTCCGCGAACTGCGCAGGGTCTGGCAGCAACTCAATACCCTGCCGCTGGCCAAACGGTTCCTCGTCGCCTTTTTCGTGTACAACATGGGCGTACAGACGGTCATGTACGTGGCGACTATTTTCGGCAGCGACGAACTGAAACTCCCCTCGACCAGCCTGATTGTCACGATCCTGCTCATCCAGCTCGTTGCCATTGCCGGTGCCTACCTGTTCTCCCGACTATCGGAAGCGCTTGGCAACACGCACGCCCTGATGATTGCCGTGGTCATCTGGATCGGCATTTGCGCGGGGGCGTACTACGTCAACAGCGAGACGCAGTTTTTCGGACTGGCGGCCGTTGTCGGACTGGTTATGGGCGGCATTCAATCACTCTCCCGCTCAACCTACGCCAAACTCATCCCCCCCACCGCCGACACCGCGTCGTATTTCAGCTTCTACGACATCACCGAGAAGCTATCGATTGTGCTGGGCACACTTGTTTACGGACTGATTGAGCAACTAACGGGTAGTATGCGCAATTCAGTGCTGGGCCTTTTGGTGCTGTTTATCATTGGATTGGGGCTGCTGTGGCGCATTCCCTCGCAAAAAGTTTACCGGCCACGTTGGGAAGCTGAAGAAGTTGCTTAATTTTGCCCCTGTCAATTACAGGAGGTTAGCTCAGTTGGTTCAGAGCGCTGCTTTGACAGAGCAGAGGTCAGCGGTTCGAGCCCGCTACTTCCTACCACTAAAGACAGAAACCCCGTTTCCAGCCTGGAGACGGGGTTTCTGTTTTACTTACTATATCAATTTTAGCACTTAAACTGTACAGATTTAGGTTCAGAAAAACGATGGATCAACTTTACGAAATCACAGTCTTTCGAATAGCCTACAAAAGGAGCGGATTGTGAGAATCTTAAATTTGGGTAGATTAGCTACCCTCAGAACAGGTAGCCGATCAACTACAGGTCCACACGTCTCGCTTTCACTGAACCCCGCTGACAGACTCGAATGAACAACGTACGGACCGCTGGGCTAGTGGTTGTGCTACTCCTTACCCCAGTCCGCCAAGCGCTGACGCAGCCTATAACGGCCCGCCAAGTGGACCAATTAGTCCAGCGCAACCAGGCCTTGTTTCACATTCCCGGCATCGCCGTTACCATCATCAAGGATGGTAAACTCATCCTCAATAAAGGCTATGGCCTGCGTTCGCTGCGCACCCGACAAGCCGTTACAACCCAAACCTTGTTTGGTATAGCCTCCAACACGAAAGCATTCACCGCTGCTGCCGTTGGCTTACTCGTGGCAGAAGGCAAACTCCACTGGGACGATTTAGTGACCAACTATCTGCCTGATTTCCGGCTCTACGACCCCGTAGCAACCCAACTCCTCACGATTCGGGATCTGTTGAGCCACCGCAGTGGACTGCCATCCACCGCTGGCGATTTGATGCACGATCCTGACTCAACTAATTTTACCCTAGAGCAGATTTTGTTCAATCAACGCTTCATCAAGCCGACTTCTTCTTTGCGAAGCCAGTTTGCCTATACCAACAACGGGTATCTGGTGGCTGGAGCTATTGTGGCTAAGGTCAGTGGGATGAGTTGGGAAGCCTTCGTCGAGCAACGTATCCTTCGCCCTCTGGGCATGGTCCATAGTGCGGCCTCCTTCCAGGGCTGTCAGACGAATCCAAATCGGATTGACGCCCACAAACGGATCAATAACTCGGTTCGGGTGGTGGCTCGCTATGGCTCGACTAAAAATGATGCGGCCGGGGGCATCTACTCCAGTGCCGAGGAAATGAGTCGATGGATGCTGCTGTTTTTGAACCGGGGTCGGTATGGCCCTGCTTTGAGCAAGCGCTTGCTGACTGAGTCGCTGATGGCCGAGCTGGTCGCCCCCCAAACGATCATCCCGGTTGGCCAGCCCGGCTCGTATCAAACCCATTTTGCTGCTTATGGGCTGGGTTGGTTTCTGAGTGACGTGAAAGGCTATAAGGAAATTGCTCATTCGGGCCAGGATGTGGGTATGGTTTCGGCAATAACTCTATTGCCCGAACTAGGCTTGGGCGTGCTGGTGCTAACCAACTCAGAAAGTGGGGCGGCTAACGCCATCACGGATCAGATCATCGATAGTTATGTGGGTATAAGGAAGCAAGATCGAACGGCTCAACTGGATCAACGAGAGCAGCTGGGGCGCCAAATGAGACAGACCATCTTGGACTCGGTTCAGCGGCAACTGGCCCGGCAATCGCCCTTATCGAACGCTGATTTAACGTCTTACGTAGGCATTTACCAGGATCAATGGTTAGGTAAGGTACGCATTAGTTTGCGCCATGCTCAATTATGGTTTGCCGCCGAACGCTCGCCCCAGTTACGGGGCCCACTGTATTGGTTTGGGAATGCCCAGTTTGTCGTGAAGTGGGAGAATGTCGAGTTAGACGATGGCGCGCTACTTCGTTTTAGTTCTTCCTTCGGAGAAGTTGAGGGCAGCTTCGTGCTTCAAGATTTGACCTTCCCGCAGAGTCACACGTATGATGATCTGTGGTTTAAACGGGTGGAGAGGTAAGCCTGATCGATTGTTTAAGTGTCCTGCTCAGCAGTAAATCTACAAGCACCTCTTTGTCCCTGATGAGAGTGTTTTTATGAAACTGTTGGGCATAACCAAACAAGGCGGTAGCTGGCCCCGGTAAGCAACTATCCGACCGCTCCGGCGGCCCCGCCAGGTACAGTTCGCGACCGTTTGTATCCGAAAAATTAATTGGAAATCTTGAAAAAAGTAAGCTGTACCGTAACACTTATCTCACAGAAAAACCTTGTCCGTTGAATCTGGCTGTGGCGTTAACTCGCTGAGAAGCGAACTGGTGTAATTGCCTGATTAAAAATACCGACGTTTTCTTTACTTAATCTCGTAACATGTTGATTATCTGTACAAATAATTCTTGATGGAACATTCGCTTCGGCGATCCGATCGTACGAATGTGGATGACTCCCCAGTATAGCTACTGCTCGTTAGTCAATAACCGTCGTTGAATAAGTTGGGTCAGACGGATCCGATTGTACTGCTGAAGTAGGATTGGATATAGATTATAGATTAAGTTGCTCATCAGGATGCTAACGACCCAACCCCAATGGCCCTGACGTACAGCGTAAAGACTGCTTAGTAGAAAAAATAAGCAGCAGCCAACGTGAAACTTCTCATTGATGTAGGATCTGACAACATGCTGTTGAAGTGATACGCGCTTAGCCGGGCTGTAACCCGGGAATTTTAGCTGTAGCCAGTGATTAATCAGATCACCATCCTGGGTAAATTTTCTAACGATTCGGATACCAAGTCTACCATAGGCTTTGGTCGAAGTGCTGAGTTGAATTCGATCAAAAAAGACCTTTGGTAGCAGAAACGGGATAAAGCTTACAATCAAAAAAGCATATAGCCAGGCAGGAGCCAGATTATAATAGCAGTAATACGCCAGGGGACCAATACACAAGACAGACCAAAGCAGGTTCACCAGCTGGTTTGCCCAACGAATCAGACTATTCATTTTAATTAGGTTCCGTTGTACCGGCAGAGTCATTTTTAGGGCTCTCTATAAGTAATTTATAATAGGTCCTATTTGTGAGACAAGTTAGCATCGATAAAGATTAGAACGCTTCATCAAAAGAACGCTGGAGTTATTATCAAGCTGTACTGGTTCGCTAAGGAAGCACGCGCTTATCTCAAGGGAGCAACAAACCTGCTCAAGTAGGATCAGGTAGCAGGAGCATGCAATGAACAGGTCGAAGCAGTGGGTTGGGTAGTTTTAGTAGTCGTTCGCGCCATGAATCGACGTCTTTCGTATCTTTAAGCAACCTGTCTCGCTCAACTGCGCAACTCGTCGTCATGGCACAGAACACACCCCCTGCCGCCCCAACATTGCCCGAATTAATTAAGCACTATCAAGCACTGACCACCGGTGTCATCAACTTCGAACTGTATAATCAAATGGTGCATACCCACCATTCGACCGCCATCGAAGGCAGTACACTAACTCTGCTAGAGACGCAGACCCTGTTAGAAAAAGGACTTACCGCGGGGGGAAAACCACTGGAGCATCACTTAATGGTTGTTGACCATCAGGTCGCTCAGCAACTGGTCCTCGACTGGGCCACGCAACACGAGCCCCTAAACCGGGCCCGCATACAGGCTATTGCCGCAGCGGTTATGCGTCAGACGGGAGGTCCGACCAACACCCTGTTAGGCACATTTGATTCCAGTCTAGGCGAATTTCGTACGGTCAGCGCCATGGCTGGCAGTCGCCTGTTTATGGATGCCAGGAAGGTGCCGGCCGCCGTTGATATGCTGCTTAAAGAAATGAATACGTTATTGCCCGCGGCCAAAACCGTCCGGCAAGTCTATGATCTTTCCTTTCAGGTGCATTTTCAGTTGGTCAGCATACATCCCTTCGGCGACGGCAATGGACGCACTTCCCGGCTGCTAATGAACTATGTTCAGCAATATCATGGTCTGCCCTTGAGTTTAGTCTATGCCCAGGATCGAACGGCTTATATTGCCGCCTTGGAAGAGTCGCGTCGGCAGGAGGATACCAAGCCGATAGCCGATTTTATGTACGGCCAGCTCACTCAATTTTTACTCCAGGAGACCGCTCGATTGAGCACTCCCCAATCGCTTAAAACAAGCAATCCACTGAAAAGCAAGGGAGGGCTAACATTGCTTTTTTGATGGGTGACTGGCCCTGGATAAGTTGTGAATAAGGTATTGGTTTAAGCCAATCTATCGCACATGTATTTGCTTCCTGAATGGAGCATTTACTGAGATTTGGTCAATCGTAAGTTACTTACCCTAAGGCTGCGTCTGCTTTTTTCTTATCGATTAATGCCGTGAGAAAAGTC
>CAZOQC010000033.1:0-37196 GCA_964581865.1 uncultured Spirosoma sp. | reverse complement strand
GACCGTCGTCGTCCGGATCAGCTTGATGGTGTTGTAGTATGCATCCGTCACGGTGTAGACCAGTTCGGAGCGGTTGCGCTGGGCATCGAGTCGGCTGGCTTTCGATAGTAGCTCGGCTGATTTCTCCGCCGACTTTTCGGCAAAGCCGCCGAAGATTTCCTTGCTGATCGTGGCCCCGCCGATGGTCGCGTTGAACGCACCCGCCGGGATGCCGAACAGGGGTTTGCCGTCGCTGCCTTCGCCGAAAGCAAACGGGCCGGTCAGGCTATAGCGCGAGTAAGCCAGCGAGGCCGAGGCCGTGGGCAGACTCCGGTCTTTGGCTTCCTGCGAGCGGGCTTCGGCCGCCAGCGTACGGGTGTCGGCCAGCCGGATACCTTTGTTGTTTTGCAGGGCGGTCTGAACGGCCTTGTCCAGCGGCATTACCGGCGCAGCTGTCTGAGCCATTGCCCCGTTCAGCAGCGACAGCCACAGGCCCGCCCCAATCACGTACTTCTTCATATTATCGGTTTCTGATTTTATCCAGGAGTGTATTCAGGGTAGTCACCTCATCGTCGGTCAGGTGGCTGACAATCGACTCGAAATCACTGAATTCAACAGCCACTTTGTCGATAAACTGGTTGGACTCGTCGGTCAGCCGCAGATTCACGCGTCGGCGGTTCTGCGGGTCCACTTCCCGTACAATCAGGTTCTTGGCAACCAGCCGGTCCGTCAGGCGGGTCACGTCGGAATTCAGATCGGTCATCCGCTCCTTGAGTTCGCCCGCCGACAGGCTGTCGGGGTAGGCGGTGGCCAGCAGCCGCAGCACCACGTACTGCTGCACTGACAGATCGAACGGGGCCAGTTTCTGCGAAAAATGGTTGAAAATGTAGCCGTCGGTGCGGTGCAGATTACCGATCAGGCGGTGGTATTCGTTACGATAGGTCTTGTCCATGGGTCTTGTTGGTGGCGCAAATATAGAACAGACATTTGTTTAAACAAGTTTTGTTTGAACGTGTATCAATGCGCTTTAATTGACGTTTAATCCCGTAAATTGCCGACCGAAATCGATGGATTGGCCGAACGGATGCTTCTTGCAGCTTTAGTCGGTTCACCAAACGGGCAGTCTGGTCAGGCGATAAACGAACGAATGCAAAAACGAATAGTACGGAAACCAACGCTCGGCGTGACTGTTGGTGCGTCGATCCCGCGACGTAACCGGCAGGCAAACGGGGGGCGACTAACGGCGTTGCTGACGATGCTGATTCTGGTTTCACCAGCCATCTATGCCCAGTACGCGCAGTCGTACGTTCCCTACGATCCCGTGACGGCCAATGCAACGACGGTACGGGTGGAAGTAGGCGGCTACGGTGTCAACGGGGCGCAGATGCCCTTCTGGCTGCGTTCAAATCAGTGGGGGAGTGTACCGCTGAGCGGGTCGGCCGGTACCATCCGCGTCGGTATCTGGGGCGATCATAACGGGAATGCGCCTGACAGCACGGCAGATCGTCCGAAATTTGGCTGGAACTACGGCCTCGATGTCGTGGCTAACTCCGGTCTGGATGCCCGGGTGCTGATTCCCGAAGCCTATGCCGGGGTGCGGTTCGGTAAATTTGAACTGTTCGCGGGTCGGCGACGGCAGATCGTGGGTCTGTGCGACACGCTGCTGACGTCGGGTTCCTACATCGGGTCGGGCAATGCGCTGCCCTTACCCAAAATTCAGTTTGGCACCATTGGGTACGTACCCATTTTTAAGGGCGTGCTGGCCTTCAACGCCATATTTAACCACGGCTGGTTTGCCAACAAAGACGCGTCGGGCCGCGAACTGATCGTGCGGAACTCGTACCTGCACCAGAAAACACTATATGTCCGGCTGGGGAAACCAAGCTGGGCGTTTCGGCTCTATGGCGGGGTCAACCACCAGGTGCAATGGGGTGGGTATGCCCCCTCGCTGCCCACCGGACTAGCCAACAACGGATACCTGCCGTCGAGTCTGCGGGCGTACCAATACGTTGTGACGGCACAGGCATACCCCGATTTCACCATCGACCCCAACCTGTCGACTATCGACGTTGACAACCGGGTGGGTAATCACCTGGGGTCGATCGATGTCGGGGCCGATGTCAACATCGGGTCGTTCAACCTGCTGATGTACCGGCAGAGTCTGGTTGAGTCGGGGTCGATTTTTTACCTGACCAGCATTGCCGACGGGCTGAACGGTATCCGGCTGCGCAACAACCGACCCGGCGACGGTTTTCTGACGGTCGACAATGTGCTGCTGGAGTTGTTTTACTCGAAAAGTCAGGGCGGGCCGGAGTTCGTTATCGATGATCCGCTGCGCCGGGGTAAGGTCAACTATTTCAATCACGGGCAGTACCAGGACGGCTGGATCTACCAGAGTCACACCATCGGCACGCCCTTTCTGACGCCCCAGACCGACGTACGGCCCAACCTGCGTACCGGCCGGGCCATCGTCAATAACCGGGTAGCCCTGTGGCATGCCGGGCTGTCGGGGCGTGTGGCTCAGCGGGTGCAGTGGCAGATGAAACTGTCGTACAGCCAGAATTTCGGAACCTACGATTTCCCGTACCCCGCCCGTACCAACCAGTTTTCGGGCATCCTGTCGGCCAGTTCACCGCTAACGTTGCCGGTACTGGGCGATTGCGATGTATCGGCGTCGGTTGCTTACGATCAGGGTCAGCTTTTTTACAACTCCACCGGTGTCTTTGCCAGCCTGCGCAAGACCGTTCGTATACGTCGGCAACAAAGCAGCGCCAGCAGCACCTGGCGCGTACCGACGCGATAATGTAGAACCGGTGCGCCGATGTCAACGCCTGCTACGTGGCCATGAAAAAGATCCTCATCATCGAAGACGACCGGCGCATTGCGCAGAACATCAGTCGTGGCCTACAGCAGGAGGGCTACGCTACGGAGGTCGTTTACGAGGGCGGCAACGGGCGGCAGATGGCCCTGCAACCCGGCGTCGATCTGCTGATTCTGGACATTAATCTGCCGGGAATCAATGGGTTTGAAGTGTGCCGGTCGGTGCGCGCTGAACGACCTCATCTACCGATTATCCTGCTCACGGCACTCGATGAAATCGACGATAAAGTCGAAGGGCTGGCCCTGGGAGCCGACGATTACCTGGTGAAACCGTTCGACTTCCGCGAACTCATCGCCCGCGTGGCTGCCTGCCTGCGCCGGTCGGCCCTGCTCGGTGATTCCGCCGACGCTGCTGATTCTGTATGGCAACTGGCTAATCTAACCGTTGACCTGGCCCGGAAAGAAGTTCGGCGCAACAACACGACCATCGACCTGACCGCCCGCGAGTTTGCCCTGCTCGAATACCTGCTGCGCAACCGGGGCCGGGTCCTGTCGAAACCCGATATTGCCGAAGCCGTCTGGGATCTGAATTTCGACACGGGGACCAACGTGGTCGAGGTATACATCAACTACCTGCGCAAAAAAATCGACCGTGATTTCGAGCCGAAGCTGATCCATACCCGGCCTGGCATGGGGTACGTGTTAAAGGAAGAGTCATGACCATCCGTAACCGCATCGCGCTCCAGTTTTCGTTGATCGTCGCGTCGATACTGGTCATCTTTTCCGTCCTGATCTACGTGGTATCGGCAACCTACCGTCGGGAGGAATTTTACGATAGGCTGAAAAACAAGGGGCGGACTACGGTGCGGTTTCTGGTCGAAGTCAAGGAAGTCGATCAGACCTTGCTCAAAATTATCGACCGCAATACGCTGACGGCTCTGTTCGATGAGAAAGTGCTGATCTTTGACGAACACAACCAGTTGATATACAGTAGCGTCGACGATCAGGTGATCGATTATTCGCCCGCGCTGTTAACCGAGGTTCGTCGGGAAAAAGATATTGAAACGCACAGCGGCAGCAACGAACTGGTGGGGCTGCTGTACCGGCAAAACGGGCGCGATCTGGTCATTCTGGCATCGGCCTACGACCAGTTTGGGCGTAGTAAACTGGCTAACCTGCGGCTGACGCTGGGGTGGGGGTTGCTGGTGGGCCTGAGCGTAACAATCGGGCTGGGTATCTTTTTTGCCGGTCAGTCGCTGCGTCCCATCAGCCAGTTGAACGAGCAGGTAACGACCATTACGGCGGGGAATCTGCAACGGCGGCTCGATGAAGGGAACCGGCAGGACGAAATTGCCCGGCTGGCGATCAACGTCAACGACCTGCTGCGTCGGCTGGAACAGGCCTTTGAACAACAACGCAGCTTTGTTTCGCAGACGTCGCATGAACTGCGGACCCCCCTGGCCGCGCTGAAATCCGAAATTCAACTGGGCCTGTTGCATCCTCTGACGGTAGCTGAACACGAAACCATTCTGCAAAATCTGCTGAGCGATGCCGACCGGCTCATCGGCCTGACGAATAGTTTGCTGCAACTGGCCCGGACGCTCGAAACGATCGACCAGCTGCCACGACATCCCATCCGCACCGATGATTCGCTTTTTGCCGCCCGCGATGAACTGACAGCCGCCCGACCGCAGTATCAGATCGACATCGACTACGGCAATATTCCCGAATCGGAAACCGAAACGCTGGTGGCGGGCAACGACGATCTGCTGAAACAGGTGTTTATCAATCTGCTCGACAACGCCTGCAAATACTCACCCGACCACACCGCCCGCGTCCGGATCAGTACCGACAATACACACTGCCATATTGCCGTCAGCGACCGGGGTATCGGCCTGACGCCGGAGGAAATTACCCGCATTTTCGAGCCGTTCTACCGGGCCACTACCGCGCTCGACTATCCCGGTTTCGGCATTGGCCTGTCGATCACGGCCCGGCTGATTCAGCTCCATCACGGCACGTTGAGCGTCAAGAGCGAACCGGGGCAGGGGAGTACCTTCACCGTGTCGTTGCCGCATCTGTAACGTGATACACAATCAATCCACGGCTTTCAGGGGGAACCACCGGGCCATGGCCAGCATAAACACGCTCATCAGCAGAAAGCCCAGCGCGGCTACCAGCTGAACGCCCCACCCGCCGGGCAGATGTTCCATCGCTTTGATCAGATCGTCGGTGCTGCGCACCCAGTCGGGATCTTTTTCCAGCGCGCCTTTAATCAGGTACCAACCCGTAATCGTCAGGGTACAGGCAACGGTCAGAAAGCCGACCAGGCTGCTGAACCGCAGAAACCCGCAGACGTACTTGTTTGATTCCTGCGGTAGTTCCAGACTTTTATAGACCTTGCCCGACACCCCTTTGTACGCCTGTAAACCGGCCCACAGCAGAAAGATAACACCCACCGCCATAATCAGCCAGTCGCCCCCTTCGATCCGGAGCAGCCGGGTAACCCAGAGTTTTTTAGCGTCGTCGGGGCCACTGCCCTGCCCGGTCAGCAGCCGGAACGCGGTGATACCCAGACCAGCGTAGGTGATGCCGCTGAGCAGGTAGTTCATGCGGTACAGAATGCCCCACGGCCCCCAGCCTTTCTCGTAGGGGTCGTTCCAGATCTCGACGATGCGCCAGAGCGTGTGTCCCGCCAGCGCCAGCACCATCAGTGCCAGCAGCAGATGACCCAGCGTGTTGCCGGTTAGTTGCGTCAGCACTTCGTTCCGGTTGGGATCGGCCCCCCGCGAACCCAGCGCAAACTCCAGTGTAAATGCCCCAATGGTTCCGTACAATATTCCCTTCGCAACGTAGCTACCCCGCGCCAGCCATTCAATCCCCCGAATCGATTTATCTTTTACTTCTTCACTGGCAATCATTACGTACTCGTTCAGGTCGTTTGTATTTAACTAACTCATAGTGACAGGTTAAGTTGTAGATGTATCCAGTTTTACCGCAAGTGCCGTCTGGGCGCGCGATCCCGTGAAGGAATGCGCCGGGGCCCGGTTTCGTCGGGAAAGGGCTCCGATGTTTGTGAA
Organism: uncultured Spirosoma sp.; assembly: GCA_964581865.1. Classification (GTDB taxonomy): domain Bacteria; phylum Bacteroidota; class Bacteroidia; order Cytophagales; family Spirosomataceae; genus Spirosoma. The sequence continues at coordinate 31,317 of CAZOQC010000033.1, read as the reverse complement.
GTAAAAGTCAAAACGGCGAGAAACGGAGTAGATGCATGGAGGAGTCTCACTAAGTCCTACAGTGTCGAACGTTATCCGCCCCTGCCTGTTTGGGCAAGCCGATATAGACAGGGGGGCTTCTAAGCTTTTTCTAATCAATTTCTAAGGCCATTCTAAACGGGTTGCAAGCCACCTCTAAGCAGTGAAGAAGACCTTTGTTGCCGTACTCGACTTACCGTATGCGGCTGCTGATTGCCTTGCTTTTTTTACTGATTTTCCCCCGGCTGACGTCCGCCCGGACGGTGCCCCCGGCTGATTCGCTGGTGCTGACGCTGCGGCAGGCCGATAGTCTGTTTCTTCGGAACAACCTGCTTTTGCTGGCCGAACGATTCCGCGTCGATGCCAGTCAGGCGCAGGTGCTACAGGCGGGTTTGTACGATAACCCGACGGTGACGCTGGAACTGAGTACCTACAACCCCGAAACCCGGCGGATACCCGACATCGGTCGGCAGGGGCAGAAAATCGTGTCGGTGCAGCAACTGCTTTATACGGCGGGGAAGCGCAACAAACGCGTCGCCCTGGCGTCGGAAGCCACCCGCCTGACCGAATTTGAACTCCTCGACCTGTTGCGGAGCCTGCGTTTCGATCTGCGCAGTCGTTTCTACGCCATCTATTTTCAGCAGCAGACACTAAGTCGGTTCGATCAGCAGATCAATACGTTGCAGACGACCGTATCGGCCTACGAGGTGCAGTATGGGCGTAACAACGTGTCGTTGCGCGAATTGCTGAGGCTGAAAGCCCTGCTGTTCGAACTAAACAATCAGCGCACGGCCATCCGCTTTCAACTCGCCGACGATCAGCAACAGCTACAGACGCTGCTCTCAACTACGAACCCCGTTCAGCCCGTTGTGACCAATGACATGCTGGCGCGCTATCGCTTGCCTGGGTTGTCCGACGATTCATTGCGGCAGCAGGCCCTGCGCAGTCGCCCCGATCTGCGGGCGGCCGAATCGCTGACGCGGCAGGCCGAACTCAACCACAACTTACAACGGGCCCTGGCCATACCTGACCTGCGCGTGGGTGGTACCTACGATCAGGCGGGGAGCTACGTGCAGCACTATGCCGGCCTGTCGGTGTCGGCTGATCTGCCGATGTTTAACCGCAATCAGGGTGCTATACGGGCCGCCAAATCACAGATAGGGTATCAGCGTGAGTTGCAGCGGCAGCGGGTCATTCAGGTAAGTAATGAAGTCGACGCGGTACTGGCGAAGGTGCGGGAGGTCGAACGGCGCATGCAGACGATGGAGCCGCAATTCACCGACCAGTTTGAGCAACTGAACCGGGGCGTGGTCACCAGTTTCCAGAAGGGCAATCTAAGCCTGATCGAGTTTGTCGACCTGATCGAAGCCTATAACGACAGCGTGCAGCAATTCAATCGGCTCAAAGCTGACCGTGTGGAGGCCTACGAAGAACTGAATTACCTGGTGGGGCAGGAGTTGTTTTAGGGAGGGTTTGAGGTTTGTAGTTCGATGTTTAAGGTTGGTTGTCCCTGGCCGCTTACAGCCGTTCGGGGCGGTTCATTTGCGGAATGCTTCCCCTTCAGGGCAGGGCTGTTAAGTTCTTGAGTCAGGACTGATAATAGCCAGCTTTTAGTTGGCTGATATACCCCCCGGCCCCCTGAAGGGGGAGAAGTCTATTTGCAGAACGCTCCCCCTTTAGGGGGCTGGGGGGTAAACGGGCCAGTATTTAATAGCCTAATGGTCAGTGAAGTATTTGGAATATTTCAGATAACATACATGAAAAATAAACTGAGTTTACTCCTCATCAGCCTGATCCTGCTCACGGCCTGTTCGCCCGAAAAAACGGAGACGGTAGCGGACGACGAAAAAGCGTTTCGGCTCTCCGACACGATGATGCGCCGGATTCAGCTCGACAGCGTCGTGAGCCGCCCCGTCCGTAGCGAACTGACGCTGGTGGGTAAGGTCATGGCCGACGAAAATCGGGTCATCAAGGTGTTTCCGCTGGTGGGGGGCGACGTTGAAGCCGTCAATGTCGAGCTGGGCGACTACGTACAGAAGGGGCAGGCGCTGGCGTCGATCCGGTCGGGCGAAGTGGCCGATCTGGAGCGGCAGGGTATTCAGGCGCGGTCGGACCTGCTGCTGGCCGAAAAGAACCTGCGGGTCGCGCAGGATTTGTTCGAGACCAAACTCAACTCGCAGCGGGAGGTGGTCGCGGCCCAGAAGGAAGTCGACAAAGCACAGGCCGACGTCGACCGGGTATCGGCGGTGTCGCGCATCTACGGCATCGGCAAATCGTCGATGTACACGGTGAAAGCGCCCATCGACGGCTACGTGATCGAGAAAAACGTAAACCGGGGTACGCAACTCCGCTCCGACAACGCCGACAACCTGTTCACCATCGGGCAGATCAGCGACGTGTGGGTACTGGCCAATGTCAACGAAAGCGACATCGGGCGGGTACGTACCGGTATGGACGCCAGCATCCAGACGCTCAGTTACCCCAACGACCTGTTCCGGGGCAAGGTCGACAAAATCTACTCCGTACTCGACCCCGCCACCAAAGCCATGACCGTCCGGATTCGCCTGCCAAACCATGCCCTGAAGCTCAAGCCGGAGATGCACGCGACCGTTACGCTCCGCTACGAAGACGGCGGTCAATTGGCAACGGTCCCCACGCGGTCGGTGATTTTCGAGCGGTCGAAGCAATACGTCATGGTCTTCCGCGACCGCACCAACATCGAAACGCGGGAGGTAACCGTCCTGAAATCGCTGGGCGACGTCGCCTACATCAGGCAGGGTGTCAAACCCGGCGAGCGCATCATATCCAACGATCAGCTGCTGGTTTTCAACGCACTAAATAAGTGAAAGAGCGAAAGAATGAAAGAGCGATAGCTCTGGATGGTCACTCTTTCACCCCGAAGGCCCTGCCTTTCGCTCATTCACTCTTTCGCTCTTTCGCCTTTGAATACCCATGTCCAGATTCATTCGTACTATCGTCGGCTTTTCGCTGAAGAACCGGTTCTTCGTCTTTTTCATGACGGGGGCGCTGGTTATTGCGGGCGTGTTTAGCTACCTGCGGACTCCGCTCGAAGCCTTTCCCGACGTCACCAATACGCAGATCGTGGTCGTGACACAGTGGCACGGGCGGTCGGCGGAAGAAGTCGAGCGATTCGTGACGGTGCCTATCGAGGTGGCCATGAACTCGGTGCAGCGCAAAAGCAACGTCCGCTCCACGACCATGTTTGGCCTGTCGGTGATGAAGATCATTTTCGACGATGGCGTCGAGGATTTTTTCGCCCGGCAGCAGGTCAACAACCTGCTCCAGAACGTGTCGCTGCCCGACGGTATCGACCCCGAAATTCAGCCTCCTTACGGCCCGACGGGCGAGATTTTTCGCTATACGCTCGAAAGCAGGAACCGCAACAGCCGTGACCTGCTGACCCTGCAAAACTGGCTCATCGACCGGCAGCTCCGCAGCGTACCCGGCGTGGCCGACATCGTAGCGTTCGGTGGGCGCGACAAAATCTACGAACTGCGCGTCAACCCCACCCAACTCGCCAAATACGACATCACCCCGCTGGAGGTCTATCAGGCCGTGACGCGCAGCAACGTCAACGTCGGGGGTGACGTGATCGAGCGCAACGGGCAGGCGTATGTCGTGCGCGGCATCGGGCTGCTGACGGCCATTCCCGACATTGAAAACATCCTGATCGAAGAAGCGGGCGGCAACCCCGTGCTGGTCAAAGACGTGGCCGAGGTGATTGAGTCTGAACTGCCGCGCGTGGGGCAGGTGGGGCTGGATGCGCAGGACGACGTGGTTGAAGGCATCGTCGTGATGCGGAAGGGCGAAAACCCGTCGGAGGTGCTGGGTCGGGTAAAAGCCAAAATCAACGAGCTGAACACGAGCGTCTTGCCGCAGGACGTAAAAATGGCGACCTTCTACGACCGCGATAATCTGATCGAGTTTTGTACCCAAACGGTGCTGCACAACCTCACCGAAGGCATCGTGCTCGTAACGGTGATCGTGTTTCTGTTCATGGCCGACTGGCGCACGACCGTTATTGTGTCGATCATCATTCCGCTGGCCCTGCTGTTCGCGTTCATGTGTCTGCGGCTGCGGGGCATGTCGGCCAACCTGCTCAGCATGGGCGCGGTCGATTTCGGGATCATCATCGACGGGGCCGTCGTGATGGTCGAGGGCATCTTCGTCGCGCTCGACCACAAGGCGCACAAGGTCGGGATGGCGCGGTTCAACCAGCTTGCCAAACTGGGTCTGATTCGCAAAACGGGCGGGGAACTGGGCAAGGCCGTGTTCTTCTCCAAACTCATCATCATCACCGCCCTGCTGCCCATTTTCTCGTTCGAGAAAGTGGAGGGCAAGATGTTTTCGCCCCTCGCCTGGACGCTTGGTTTCGCCCTGCTTGGTGCCCTGCTCTACACCCTGACGCTGGTGCCGGTGCTCTGCTCGATTTTGCTGAAAAAGAACGTCCGCGAGAAATCGAACCCGCTGGTGCGTTTCTTTGACCGGGTTGTCATGCGCGGTTTCGGCTGGTGTTTCCGGCACCGGCGCACGAGTCTGGTGGCCGCGCTGGGCTTCATGCTCGCTACGTTTTTCTCCGCGTCGATGCTGGGCACCGAGTTTCTGCCGCAACTGAACGAAGGCGCCTTGTGGGTGACGGCCGAACTGCCGATGAGCATGTCGCTGCCCGAAAGCGTGAAGATGAGCAAGACCATCCGGCACGATTTACAGCAATTTCCCGAAGTGCGGCAGGTGCTGTCGCAGGTGGGCCGCTCCAACGATGGCACCGACCCCAACGGCTTCTATTTCTGCCAGTTTCAGGTCGATCTGAAGCCGAAAAATGAATGGTCGAGAACGATCACGACGGAGCAATTGACCGACGCGATGGACGCCAAACTGAAAAACTACGCGGGCGTGCTCTATAACTATTCGCAGCCCATCGTCGACAACGTGGCCGAGGCTGTGGCGGGCTACAAAGCCAGCAACGGCATCAAGATTTTTGGCCCTGACGTCTACGAACTGGAGAAATACGCGGCTCAGGCGATGGCGGCTATCGAGGGTGTCCCCGGCATCAAAGACCTGGGCATCATCCGCAACGTGGGCCAGCCCGAAATCAGCGTGCTGCTGCACGACCGGCAGATGGCCCTTTACGGCGTCTCGACGGCCGACGCGCAGGCCGTGATCGAAATGGCGATTGGTGGTAAAACGGCGTCGGTGCTCTACGAAGGCGAACGTAAATTCGACATTCGCGTCCGGTTCCTGCCCGAATACCGGCAAAGCGAAGCCGACATTATGCGGCTGATGGTGCCGACGATGAGCGGGGGTAAGATTCCACTCAAAGAAATCGCGACCATCCGGCAGGTGACGGGCCCGGCCTTCATCTACCGCGACCTGAACAAACGCTTCATCGGCGTAAAATTCTCCATACGGGGCCGCGACCTGGGCAGCACCATCGCCGAAGCGCAGCAGCGCGTCCGCGAAAAACTCCAGCCCACCCGCGAGTATTCAGTCGATTGGGTGGGCGAATTCGAGAATCAGGTGCGGGCTACCGATCGGCTGAGTCAGGTGGTGCCGATCAGCATCGGGGCCATCTTCGTGATCCTGTTCGTGCTGTTCGGCAATGCCAAAGACGCCGGGCTGGTGCTGCTCAACGTACCGTTTGCGCTGATCGGCGGCATCCTGGCGCTGCACGTCACGGGCATGAACTTCGGTATCTCGGCGGGGGTAGGCTTCATCGCCCTGTTCGGTATCTGCGTACAGAACGGCGTGATTCTGATTACGGTTTTCAACAACAACCGCAAGGAGCGAATCCCGCTCGATCAGGCCATCCGGGAGGGCGTGCAGTCGCGGGTGCGTCCGGTGGTGATGACCGCGCTGATGGCCGCTATCGGCCTGCTACCGGCCGCCGTCTCGACGGGTATTGGCTCCGAAACGCAGAAGCCCCTCGCCATCGTTGTCATCGGCGGCCTCATCACCGCCACCATCCTGACGCTGCTGGTCTTCCCCATTATCTACCGGCTGTTCTACCGGAAAGACACAAGAACGGCTAATCCCGAGCCGGTCGTTGCGCTGTCGTAGCAAGGTAGCCGATTACCAATGCCGCGAGCCTCCCATACCCGTTGTTCCACGTTCCGTGGCTGACTAGTTGTGGGAGGCTTCATTGTTACGAACTCGTGAGGAATCTTCGTCATAGGCGCAGTTTTCTGGCTGGATGTTGATTGGTGAAATAGCGGGTTGAAAAGCTGTTTACGCGCAAGTTGGCTATTTTAGACTAATCGATGAACGGCCACTGAGCAAGTAGCATTCGTCCAGGGCGAGTTCGGTTTAACCGACAAAAAATTACGAACAACGGCCTGTCCCTGTTCGCCAATGGGCGCAACCGAGACAGGCCGTTTTGATACCTCCTTTAAACGCCTGGGTTATATCGCCGATTTATGTTTCTCCAGAAACGAGGTCAACGACTCCAGCTGAATGCCATAACCGGCCGCTTCCTGCGGGTCAATTTTATACCCTTCCACGTTCAGCCAAAGATAACTTCCGACCAGTTGCTCGAAGATGCCCTGTTTTATCGCTTCCTCCACCGGTACGCTTTGTGCTTCGAAGTGCTTACCGGTAGCCGCTGAAAGCGCGTTTGCGAGTTCTGACATGGTTAGTTTTTCGCTAACCAGACTGATTTCCTTCCTGTTGAATTTATCGGGTTCGGCAAAAGCGGCAGCGGCAAAACGGCCAATATCATTGCCCGATACCCAGTCTACTTTTGTTTCAGGGGCTATCGGCGTGATAAATTTGCCTTGTGGAAAGGTAGGAAACATAAACTCACTTCTAGGCGGAAGTAAATTCTCCATCAGAAAGGGTGGCTTCAGGATCGTCCAATAGGGGAAGCCAGCCTCTTTAACGGCCTGGATAGCCGCTGCTTTCTCCTCCCAATAGGTTGGCTCCCATATACCCTTATCCCAGTTAATGAAGCGTTCGTGTTCACCGGCACGGGCCACGGAGGTATGCACAATCTGCTGCACTCCTGCCGCCCTGGCAGCCGCAATCAGGTTCTGGGCATGTCGGGTTTCCTCACCTTTATTGGATGGCTGAGAGCCCATTTGCACCGAGAATACACCCGTAACTCCTCTGGCGGCAATTGCTAAGCTGTCTGTATCGTCGAAAGTACCTTCAGCAAGCTCAACACCCCTGGCCGCCAAAGCCTGTGCCGCTTCACTGTTTTTATTCCGGACAATCGCTCGTATCGATATACCTTTAGCTAATAAGGCCTCAACGACCGCCCCGCCCTGAAGACCCGTAGCGCCAGCCACCAAAATTTTATGATTATTCATCGTTTCTCCCGTTTGATTTAAGATTATCCCAAGTCCTCACTGCTGGTGGCGAGAAATAAATAGTTTTGCAAAAGTATGGGCAGGCTGGTTTACTTCTGATACCGATTACCTTTAGGATACTTACTATCTATGCCGCAAGAAGACTATTCTGCCGAACAAGCGATGCGCTACATGCAAGACACGTTGTATGTAACGGGAGGGAAGTGGAAGCTCTTGATTCTGACTGCCATCCATGCAGGCAGTAAACGATTCAAGGAGATACAGGGAAGTGTTCCTGGCATTACTGCCAAGGTGCTGTCCAAAGAGTTAAAAGACCTTGAACTCAATAAGCTCATTACCCGCACAGTGTATGATACTACGCCGGTTACTATTGAATATGAAGGAACAGAATACTGTCAATCGTTGAATACGATGATTAATGAAATGATTAAATGGGGAGCCATGCATCGTAAACAGATCCGGGACTAAATGGACCGCTATACCAGGGCTGGTGGTTGACTAGCTGTAAACTGGTTCGGGATTTCACCGTTGCCACGCAGGGGTGTCTTGTTTTGATAAGACTACCGTTTTGTAGTCAACTACCTGTTCGTCAGATTGGAACTCGTTCGGCCAAACCGTGCATCAGTAGAACGCTACTCCTGTGGGACATTTGCAAGTCAAAAATTACTGACTATCCACGAACCCCATTTCATCGGCCTGCTACCGGTCGCCGTCTCGACGGGTATCGGCTCCGAGACGCAGAAGCCCCTCACCATCATTATCATCGGCGTTTTAGTCACCGCGACTAGCCTGATCCTGCTGTTTTTCCAATTATCTACCGCATTTTTCACCGGCAGGATAGTGCCACCGTTGCGCCCGAACTTACCAGCACGGCATTGCTTTGATTACGGCCCGGCCCAGTAATCGGCTGGTCGGCGTCGTCGGCGTTTGAACGTGGAGAATACCTCCGTGCCACCTGCATCGCTGAACGCTAGGGTGCCCGGCAGGTCGGATTCGTAGGCGTCGAGCACCCGGTCGAACTGCCAGCGAACCCACCGTTTGTCGCTGTTGAGGTATGGCTTTGCGATATGGTCGGCGTAGTGTGTCAACTGCTGGTGCGCGTCCTCGATTGAGTGCGCTCTGAACAGAATCAACTGCTCATCAATTAATTGCAGACCCGTCGACGCGGCCGCGAACTGCACGAGAAAATCTACTTTCAGGCATACGCAGTGCGTGTACGTCATGACAGTAAACCTGGGTATGACTGCTGATTAATACCCTTCGTCGGTGACGAGGTAGTACGTTTTTGGCGTTGACTCGCCGTTCGGTGCGGTCGTCGTTAACGTCAGCCACTCGATATGGGTGTATTCGTTGAACTGGCCCGATTGGGTATCAACAACGTTCTGATCGCCATCCATAAGCTGCTCTTTCGCGAATGTAATGGCTTCGTCGCGGGAGTCGAAACTGCCCAGCAGCTGATCGGGTGAGAGGCTGGGTTCCTGGTCAGGCAACTCGCCGTTTGGGTTGGAAACGGGCGATTCGGTGGGTTGGGGAGTGGTTACCGTTGGGGCAATATATAGTTCGACAATCATTTGTTTGTGGGGGCTGCTATAGCCATACAACTCACCAGCGCTCATTTTGATCGACAGAAACAAAGAATCGTTGACCTGGTCGGTTTGCGACTGGTCGACAAAACGGGGAGTTCGGTCGGTAAAAACGGTCATTCAGTCGGGTTTAATCTGATATTTTCCCAGGAATGGACAATTTTGATGGAATACGCTTCGCCTGTCCGTCTGCCACTCTGGCAACGGCCCTTGCGACTACTGAAAACGTATACAAAACCGCGCATGACTACCCGCAGAGACTTTCTACGTAATTCCGGTGCCCTTGCCCTTAGCGGGCTGATGCTGCCCCGCCTGACCTCGGCCGCCGACTGGCTATCTGCTCCTCTGGCCAGCCAACCAGTGGGCATTCAGTTATTTACCTTATTCGGGCCCATGAACGATGATCCCAAAGGTACGCTCGAGCAGGTGGCGAAGGTGGGCTACAAAGAAATTGAGTCGGCTTTCAGTCTGCGTGGGGGCTACTATGGCTACTCCGCGAAGGAATTTAAGGCGCTGGTCGAAAGCCTGGGGATGCACTGGCGGGCGCACCACGCCATGGGCGCCCCATTCCGTCCCCGACCGGATGGTCCCCGCCCCGAAGCCGCGCCCACACCGTCCCCAGCCGGAGGGGCACCCGCTCCCGGCGCAGCGGCTCCGGCGCGCCCCCGTATGGATTTCTCGAAAATGCCGCCCATGCTGACCCTTCGCGACAATTACCAGCAACTGGTCGATCAGGCGGCTGAAGGTGGACTGTCGTACCTGGTCTGCGCCAGTACGCCCGTTGGTACGAAAGAAGAGATCAGCAAGTCGATTGACGTGTTTCAGAAAACGGGTGAAGCCTGCAAAAAAGCGGGTATCCAGTTCGCCTATCACAACCACGCGACCGAGTTCGACCCCGTTGCGGATGCGGGCAATAAAACGCCTTACGAGCTAATTCTGTCGCAGACAGACAAAAATCTGGTGAAAATGGAGCTGGATCTGGCCTGGGCGACCAAGGCGGGTAAAGACCCGGTGGCCCTGTTTAAGGAGCATCCCGGCCGCTTCCCGCTGCTTCACGTCAAAGATATTAAAGCTGACAAACAGACGATCACCGAAGTGGGCAATGGCGTGGTTGATTTCAAACGCATTTTCGAGTCGGCCAACGTCGCTGGTATGAAGTATTTCTTCATCGAACAGGACATGGCCCCCAACGGCATCGCCGACATCACGACGAGTTACAACAACCTGAAGAAGATGCTGGCGTAAAACCAGTTTGTGGTTTGTCGTTCGGAGCGGTTTGTAGTTGGCTGGCGCGTCCAGCGGTGCACCGGAGGAACGACAAACTACAAACGACAAACCACAAACTAACACATGAAATATTCCTTCCCCCTCGGGTTGGTACTGGTAGCCGGTCTGGCGTCGTTTGTGGCGCAGGACGGCCCCGGTAGTCAGAAACCCGACGATAGCCGGTTTACACCCGTAACGGTGGCCGAAGACCTCGACGAACCAATGACGTTCGAGGTACTGCCCGATGGCTCGGCGTTCATTATCGAACGCAAGGGCGCCCTCAAAAAATACGACGCGGCTACTAAAACCGTCGACCTGATCGCGACGATTCCGGTCAATACGAAGTACACCTCACCGGAGGGTAAAGTGAGTGAGGCTGAAGAAGGGCTGATGGGCATGACGCTCGATCCGAACTTTGCCAAAAACCAGTTTATCTACCTCTACTACGCGCACCCCACCGAGAAAATACACCGGCTGACACGCTGGGTGCTGAAAGACAACAAGCTGGCCGACGAGAAAGTGGTGCTCGACGTACCGACGCAGCGCGAAGTGTGCTGCCACACGGGCGGGGGGATGACCTGGGACCGCTCGGGCAACCTGTACCTGACAGTCGGCAACAACACAGGTAACCAACAGGCGGCCCAGACCGACGAGCGACCCGGTCGCAGCAGCTGGGACGATCAGGGCCACGCGGGAAACACCGCTGACCTGCGCGGTAAAATCCTGCGGATTCATCCCACAACGGATGTTGCTGGAGCCGATGGTAAATACTACACGATTCCGGAAGGCAATCTGTTTCCGAAAGGAACCCCACAAACCCGCCCCGAAATTTACAGCATGGGTCACCGCAACCCCTGGCGCATCTCGGTCGACAGCAAAACGGGCTTCGTGTACTGGGGCGAGGTCGGGCCCGACGCAACGAATGATTCGGAGATCGGACCGCGTGGCTACGACGAACTGAACCAGGCCCGGAAGCCGGGTAACTTCGGCTGGCCGTGGTTTGTTGGCAACGATCAGGCGTTTCCCGTGTACGACTATGCCACCAGCAAACCGCTGGGCAAAAAAGACCCGAAGCACCCGGTCAACGAGTCGCCCAACAACACGGGTCTGAAAGAACTACCGGCCGTCGCTCCGTCGTTTGTGTACTACCCCTACGCCGTGTCGGAAGAGTTTCCGCTGGTCGGGACGGGCGCGCGCAGTGCAACGGGTGGACCGGTGTATCACCAATCCGACTTTAAAGGAGCCGCCCGGCCGTGGCCCGCGTATTACGAAAACAAGTGGCTCGTCACCGACTTCTCGCGGGGCTGGATCATGGCCATTTCGATGGACGAGCAGGGCAACTACCAGTCGATGGAGCGGGTCACGCCGAACTACCATCCCATCGAACCCATCGACATGAAGTTCGGGCCGTCGGGCGATATGTACGTGCTTGAATACGGCAGCAACTGGTTCCGCAAGAGCGACAACGCCCGGCTGATCCGCATCGAATACAACGGCGGCAACCGGCGTCCGGTCGTGATGGCGTCGACCAGCAAACCCGGCGGGGCGGTGCCACTGACGCTGAACCTGCTGACCGACGGTACCAAAGACTACGACGGCGACGCGCTGACCTACCAGTGGAAAGTGACGGGGGCCGGTGTGGCTCCGCGTACGTTCACCACCGCCAGCCCATCGGTGACGTTTGCGAAGCCGGGGGTGTATACGGCCATGCTGACGGTAAAAGACGCGAAGGGAGCCACCAACAGCCAGTCGATGAAAATCATCGCCGGTAACGAAGCGCCCACCGTAGCCCTCAACCTGACCAACAACCGCTCGTTTTTCTTCCCCGACCAGCCCATTCAGTATGCGGTGTCCGTCGACGACCGGGAAGACGGTAGCCTGGCCGGTGGGAAAATCGCTCCGGCGCGGGTCGCTATGAGTGTTGACTACACCTCGGAAGGGTTCGACTACGCCGAAATCAAACAGAGTCACCGCAGTGTCGATGCCAGCACGCAGTACGCTGTGGCACAGGCGCTCATCAACCAGAGCGACTGTAAGGTGTGCCACCAGGTCAACACCAAATCCGTCGGGCCGATGTTTACCGACATTGCCGCCAAGTACAAAGGGGATGAATCGGCGACGATGAAGCTGGTTAAGAAAATTCAGGCTGGTGGGGTAGGGGTCTGGGGCGAAGTGGCCATGCCCGGTCACCCCGCCATGTCGACTGCCGACGCCAGCACGATTGTCCGGTATATCCTGCACATCACCGACAAGCCGTACAGCACACTGCCTGCCAAAGGCACGTACACCGTGACCCTGCCCGACGGCGACAACGGCCGGGGTTCGGTGCTGATCCGGGCAGCTTACACTGACCGGGGTGGCAAAACCGTGCCGATGCAGACGGGCGAAGAGTTGATCGTACTGCGCAGCCCGGACGTCAAGCCGTCGGATGCGCCGATGATGAAAAACGTCGAGATGAAAACCCAGATCATGCGCAAGGATTTCACGGCCGTTCCGTACGACAATGGCTATCTGGGTTTCAAACAGATCGACCTGACGGGTATCAAACAGATCAGTCTGGGCGCACAGGCGCAGCGTCGGGAGGGGAATGCCGGGGGCACGATTGAACTGCACCTGGATTCGCCGACCGGCCCGATCGTCGCCGAAAAGATGGTGGAAATCGCCCCTGAAGTCGACATGACGAAGCTGATGGCCGAAATGGAATCGGGCAACAAAGCCACGACGACTGCGCCCGGCTCGGCTACTGGCGCATCCACAGCCAAAGCGGCCCCGCAGCCACCCCGCAACCGGTTTGCGGCTCCGCCCGTCGTGTTGCCGGTCAAAGCGACCAACGGCGTTCATGATCTGTATTTCGTCTTTAAAAACGACAAGGCAAAAGCCATGCAGCCGTTGCTGTCGGTGAGCAGCATCCGGTTTATGGACAAGTAGAATTTTCGATTTACGAGTCAAGGGTTGCTGTTCGATTGGGCAGCAACCCTTTTTGGTGTAGCCCAGACCTCCCGGTCTGGTGGCCGTCAGGCCAACTGGTGTAGGCGGACGCTCTTTTGGCCTGTTGGCCACCAGACGTGGACGTCTGGGCTACACCCACATGAATCAAAACCGGACTGATTCTAAATTCGGGCTGTTCGGAACAAACCACTGTGTTCCGTTGTACTTTCAGCAGGTCGTTCGACCGTACAACGCTGATGAAAGCACTCGTTGCCTATTTGCTGGTTGGCCTGCTACTGGGAAACAGTCTGATTCCTGGTTTCGGCCTCGATCAGTCGGCCCGGCTGGTCGAGCTGGTGCAGCATTACGGGCACCATCAGGACGAGCAACCCGATCTCGGCTTTCTGGACTTTCTGGAAATGCACTACGGGCCCCATTCCGAGCACCAGAAGCACCCCAATCACTGCCATCATAATTTGCCGGTTGCCGGTCATTCAGTCGTTGCGTTTGCACCGACCTTTCTTCGTTTACTTGATGCGCCGATTTCCCCGGTCGTGCGCCTGCCGCAGAAAAGCTGCTTCGGCTACGCCAATCTGTACTCCTTTCTGGGCACCTTTTCGTTAATCAATCCGCCCCGACGCTAGCCGTCCGTTTGTCAGTTTATAGTCGTCCGACGCGACGTGCTGGTGGTAGTTGCCGGGTAGCCATTGCCGGATACATGTGCGTACCAGCCCTTCCTGACTGTACTGATTTCTTCTCTTTGTTTCCTGTTGCTTTCAGTCTGCTGTGCAGTCCGTTTAGGCCATTTCGTGGCTAAACGACTCGTATAGCTATGGACGTCCAAATCGTCCCGCGCTGTACTCATGTATCGAGTGCCGTAAATTGAAAACCGTATACCGAACCTGTATACCGTCAAATGAACGCGATCATCCGTTTTTCCATACAGAACAAACTTATCATTGGCTTGCTGGTCGTTGCGCTGATTGGCTGGGGAGGCTGGTCGGCGACCCAGTTGCCGATCGATGCCGTGCCCGACATCACCAACAATCAGGTGCAGGTCATCACCAGTAGCCCGTCACTGGCGGCTGAAGACATTGAGCGGCTCGTGACGTTCCCGATCGAGGTGGGTATGTCCAATATTCCGGGCATCATCGAACTCCGTTCGTTTTCGCGCTTCGGTCTGTCGATCGTTACCATTGTCTTTTCCGACGCGACCGACGTATACTGGGCAAGGCAGCAGATTGCCGAACGACTACAGACCGTCACGACGCAGATTCCGGCGGGAGTGGGTACACCTACGATGGCCCCCGTTACGACGGGGCTGGGCGAGATTTTCCAGTATACTGTATCGCCCGCGAAAGGCCACGAACATACCTATTCACTGACCGAACTGCGCTCGATTCAGGACTGGATTATCCGGCGGGGCTTGCTCGGTACACCCGGCGTGGCCGATGTCAGCGGCTTCGGTGGGTTGCTCAAGCAGTACGAAATTGCCGTCGATCCCGACCGGTTGCGGAGTATGGGCCTGACCATTAGCGATCTGTTTACCGCCCTGCAGCAGAACAATCAGAATACGGGGGGCGCCTACATCGACAAAAAACCGAATGCGTACTTTATCCGCTCCGATGGCCTGATCGGCTCCCCTGACGACATCGCCAATATTGTCGTGACGCTCAACGACCAGAATCTGCCGGTGCGGATTCGCGATGTAGCCCAGGTGCGGATTGGTTCGGCGGTTCGGTACGGGGCCGTCACGCGCAACGGGCAGGGCGAAACGGTGGGGGCGGTCGTGATGATGATCAAAGGCGGTAATTCGTCGGAGGTTATCAGGCGGGTGAAAGATAAGATCGCTGATATTCAGAAAACGCTGCCCGAAGGTGTGCGGATCATTCCGTTTCTGGACCGGACCAAAATGGTCGATAGTGCCATCGGTACGGTGCAGCGCAACCTGACGGAGGGCGCACTGATTGTTATTTTCGTGCTGATCCTGCTGCTGGGCAACTGGCGGGCGGGTGTCGTTGTCGCGTCGGTGATTCCGCTGGCGCTGCTGTTTGCGCTGGGTATGATGAACCTGTTCGGCGTATCAGGCAACCTGATGAGTCTGGGGGCCATCGATTTCGGCCTGATCGTTGACGGCGCAGTAATCATTGTCGAGGCCACGCTGCACCACATCGTTCTGCGTAACCGGGACCAGACTCTTTCGCAACAGGAGATGGACGACGAAGTGTTTGGCGCGGCCAGCCGGATACGCTCGTCGGCGGCTTTCGGCGAGATAATCATCCTGATCGTATACCTGCCGATCCTGGCCCTGTCGGGTATCGAGGGTAAGATGTTCCGGCCAATGGCGTTGACCGTGGCCTTCGCCATTCTTGGCGCCTTTATGCTGTCGCTAACCTACGTGCCGATGGCGTCGGCGCTGTTGCTGAGCAAGAAGGTCGTTCACAAAGAAACCTTCTCGAGCCGGCTGATTGCCCGTATCCAGCGGGTCTACGAGCCGGTGCTGTTGTGGGCTCTGCGCCATAAAGCTATTGTGCTGGGCAGTGCGGTTAGCCTGGTGGTTGTGGCGGGACTCCTGTTCAGTCGCATGGGGGGCGAGTTTATTCCGCAGCTCGACGAGGGCGATTTTGCCGTCGATACGCGGACGCTGACGGGCAGTTCGCTGTCTGAAACGGTTGAGGCCACGACCAAAGCACAACAGATTCTGCTGAAGCAGTTTCCAGAGGTCGAGCAGGTTGTGGCTAAAATCGGGTCAGGTGAAATTCCGACCGATCCCATGCCCATCGAAGCCGCCGACGAAATGGTGATTCTCAAACCAAAAGAGCAATGGACGTCGGCCACCACCCGCGACGAGCTGGCGGGAAAGATGGCCGAAGCCTTGTCGGTGATACCGGGGGTTACGTTCGGTTTTCAGCAGCCCGTTCAGATGCGGTTCAATGAGTTGATGACGGGTGCCCGGCAGGATGTCGCGCTGAAGATTTACGGTGAAGACCTGGCCACGCTGGAACAACTCGCCAATCGGGTAGGGGGCATCGTCCGGCGCATCGACGGGGCCAAAGACCTGTACATCGAGCCGGTCGTCGGGCAACCGCAGATCATGGTCCGGCTCGACCGGGCGCAGCTGGCCCGCTACGGACTGAACGTGTCGGACGTCAACCGGACCATCAATACGGCCTTTGCCGGGCAGTCGGCGGGGCTGGTGTTTGAGGGGGAAAAACGCTACGATCTGGTGGTTCGGCTGGCCGAAGACAAACGCGCCGACATCGAGGACGTGCGAAACCTGTACATCGCCCTACCTACAGCGATGGGCCACGCAGGTCAGCAGGTACCGCTCTCGCAGATTGCGCAGGTACGGATGGAGCAGGCACCCAACCAGATTCAACGTGACGATACCCACCGGCGGATTACGCTGGGTTTCAACGTGCGCGGGCGCGACGTGGAGAGCATCGTGGCCGAACTGCAACAGCGGGTAAGCCAGCAGATCAAGTTTCCGACGGGTTATTACGTTACCTACGGTGGTCAGTTTCAGAACCTGGTCGACGCCAAAAAGCGACTGGGGATCGCCGTGCCGATTGCGCTGGCACTGATCTTTATCCTGTTGTTTTTTACGTTCAGGTCTGTTCGGCAAAGCCTGCTGATCTTTATGGCCATACCCATGGCGGCCAGCGGTGGCGTATTTGCGCTGCTGCTGCGCGGAATGCCGTTTAGCATTTCGGCGGGGGTGGGTTTCATCGCCCTGTTTGGCGTGGCCGTACTGAATGGTATCGTGCTGATTGCGGAGTTTAACCGGCTTCGGCATGAAGAAGGACTAACCGACCTTGTCGAGATTATCCGGCAGGGGGCCGAAATTCGGTTGCGCCCCGTGATCATGACCGCGCTGGTTGCATCGTTTGGGTTTATTCCGATGGCGGTGTCGAACTCGGCGGGGGCCGAAGTGCAGAAACCGCTGGCAACGGTCGTGATCGGTGGACTGCTCACGGCAACGTTGCTGACGCTGATTATTCTGCCGGTGCTGTACGCGCTGCTGGAGAAAAAGGCAATCGACAACGAAGCGCAGCAACACCGGCAAACGCCCAACAAAACGGCCTCGACGCTGACGACGGTTGTTGGGTTGCTGCTGCTGAGCACGTTGAGCGGACAGGCGCAATCGCTGCCAACCGTAACCATCGAGCAGGCGCTGCAACTGGCGACGAGTCAGAACGCGCAGCTTCAGCTGTCCGGGTTGACCGTAAGTCAGCAACAGGCTCTGCGCCGGACGGCCTATGATGCCGGGCGGCTGTCGGTGGTGGCGCAGCTGGGGCAGTACAACAGCCGCCGGTTCGATAACAACCTGACGGTTACGCAGGTCATTCCGAACCCGACGCTGATGCGTCGCCTGGCCGACCTGAACGACCGGACGGTGGCGGTGCGACAGGCGGAGACACTGGTAACGCGCAACGACGTTACCTACCAGGTGAAATCGACGTACTACGATCTTGTGTATCTGCACCAGAAAACCCGGGTGTTTCGCCAGCAGGACACCCTACTGACGGAGTTTGTGCGGGCGGCAACGCTGCGGGTTAAAACCGGGGAAGCGGGTAGTCTGGAAAAGGCGACCGCCGAGAGCCAACTGGCCGATCAGCGCATCAGACTGGCGCAGAACGACGCCACGCAGCTTGCCGCCCGGAGTCGGTTGCAAACGCTGTTGTACCGCACCGAGCCAGTCAATATTGCCGAGCAGGCCTTGCCCCGGTTGCCGCTGCTGATTCCGACCGATAGCGTGTCGCTGGCTCAGAACCCGCTGCTGCGGCAGTTACAGGAGCAAATTCGCGTAGCCGGGCAGACCCGCGTGGTGGAGCAGGCCCGGCGGAAGCCCGATTTTCTGGTCGGCATCTTCTCGCAAACATTGGTTGGTAACCAGCTGATCGGCGGGCAGGAGTTGTATTTCGGTCCCGGTTATCGGTTCTGGGGTGGGCAAATCGGGTTTACCCTCCCGCTGCTGTCAGGGGCCACCAAAGCCCGGATCGAATCAGCGCGGGTAGGGGAGGAACTGGCGCAAAAGCAGTTGCAGTCGCAGCAGTTCGCCATCCGGCAGCAGGTCGCGCAGGCGGTGGGCCAGTACCAGCAATACCGCGACGCGCTGACCTATTACGAGCAAACCGGGCTGGCCCAGGCGCAGCTGATTCAAACCAACGCGCGCCGGTTGTTTAGCAGTGGCGACATCGGCTACGTGGAGTTTTCGCTGGCCATTCAGCAGGCACTCACCATCCGGCTAACCTATCTCGACCTGCTGAATCAGTACAACCAATCCGTTCTCTACATCAACTACCTGGCGGGTAACGCCTGATACCAGCCCTTTCCCTAACGACCATGTTTGTCAATCATAGAGTGCGAGTAACCCGGCCGCTCAGTACGCTGCTGGTTGGTATGAGCCTGTTCACGGCCTGCCAGTCGGCCGAGAAAAGCGGTGCTGCCGTTGAGTTGGCGCAGGCGGCTCCCAAAGAAGCCGAACCCAAACCCGGTGAGCCGGTACGGGTGTCGCTGACGCAGGCCCAGTATACCGTAGGCGGTATCAAACTGGGGCAACCCACCGAGCGGATGATGAGTACACGGCTGAAAGTCAACGGCGTACTCGACGTGCCGGCGCAGAATCAGGTGTCGGTGTCGGTGCCGTTTGGCGGCTATATCCGTAGTATCGACCTGGAACCGGGGATGCGAATCCGGAAAGGGCAAACGCTCGTCGTGCTCGAAAATCCCGATTACATTCAGTTGCAGCAGGATTATCTCGACACGAAAGCCAGACTCGAGTACGCCGATCTGGACTTTGCCCGTCAGCAGGAACTCAGCCGCGACAATGTCAACGCGCTGAAGGTGTTTCAGCAGACCCGCGCCACCCGGCAGAGCCTACAGGCGCAACTGGCCGGTATGACCCAGCGGCTGGCGCTGCTCCACATCAACCCCGCCACGCTGACGCCCGCCACGCTGACCCGCACAGTTCGGGTACCGGCACCGGTGTCGGGTTTCGTGACGGATATTCCCGTCAACAATGGTCGGTATCTCAACCCCGCTGACGTACTGGTGCAGATCTCGGACCTGAGTCATCCGCACGTCCGACTGAGTGTGTTTGAAAAAGACATCAGCAGTATCCGGCTGGGGCAGATCGTTCAGTTTACGCTGGGTGGAAATACGGCTATGCACCGGGGCGAGGTATTTTTGATCGGTAAGTCGATTGCCCCCGACCGCACGATTTCGGTGCTCGTCCACCCCGCTGGGTCACCGGAGCAGTACATTCCTGGGAGCTACATCTCGGCGCAGGTTGACGTGAAAAATCGCCCGCTGCCCACACTGCCCGAAGCGGCCATCGTCAGCTTCGGTGGGAAAAACTACGTGTATGTGCTGGAAACGCAGGCCAATGGGGCCTACACCTTCCGGCAGGTGGGCGTTACGCCGGGTGTGCGGGAAAAGGGCTATGTAGCGGTATCGCTGCCTGCCGGTGTCGATTATGCCAAAACGCCCATCGTCGTACAGGGTGCGTACAATTTACTGGCTAAGTTGAACAACAGCGAGGAGGACGAGTAAGTGGCTGACTGATAGCAGTTTATGCAGCCTGGGGTTTAACCGAGAAATTATTGACCATTAGTTAGATTTTGGTCGATGAGATCGGTATAATTCACTAGCTTTCATCTGGTTATCGACCAGTAGCCGTGGCCGTCTCTGCTCATGAATCGCGTTGGTATATTATTACTATTGCTTTGGTGTCCGGCGGTTGGCTGGGCCAATCATATCGTCGGTGGTGATATCAGTCTGCTGGCGCTGGACCGAAACCGACCGGGTTATTGCCGGATACAGATGACGCAGTACTGGGAAACGGCCACGCTGGTGTCGGGCAATCAGGACGCGGTCATCAACGTGCTGGTGTTTCGAAAGCGCAACCCGGTGCTGATCGAGAAAATTCAGGTCGATCTGCGGACGACTACGCCCCTGACGTATGACAACGAAGCCTGCGCTACACAGCTGAACCTGCGCACGACACAGGCCCTTTACTACCGCGATTATCAGTTCGACGTGGCGCAGTACGCCGATCCCGACGGCTACTATATGGTCTGGGAGCGCTGCTGCCGCAACAATACCGCGACCAACGTGGCTACGCCGACGGGGCTGGGCATGGCGATGTACATGGAGTTTCCGGCCATGGTGCGCAACGGGGTGCCTGTCGTCAATTCGTCGCCGTCGTTTGCCCTGCCCAACGGGGATTATATCTGCCTCAACAAGCCGTTCACCTTCGATATGCATGCCGTTGACGCCGACGGCGATGAACTCCGGTACAGCCTGGTGACCCCGCTTCAGGGCTATACGACAACGCAGCAGGTTTACAGCGACGAACAGGCCAGATTGAGTTACCCGGAAATAGTATGGAAAAATGGGTATAGCGCACAGAACGCGATTCTGGGCAACCCGCCGTTGCAGGTTGATCCGGGAACGGGGATGCTGAGCGTACGGGCGTCGCGGCAGGGCATCTTCTTATTTACGGTGCAGGTCGAGGAATACCGCAACGGGCAGCGGATCGGGCTTGTCCGGTGCGATTTTCAGCTGCCCGTAATCGACTGTACCCCCCGCAAGCCGCCCGTGGCCCGCATCCAGTACAGCGGTCAGCCCGCCACTACGGTCAGTATATGCCCGGCACAAACGGCCCTGCTAACCGTTGACAATGACCCGCTGTACGCTTATCAGTGGCAAAAAGACGGGGTACGGCTGACGGGTATGACGTCGTACTCCCTGACGGCCGCGCAGCCGGGTATTTACACGGTTGTCAGGAGTTACAAAACGACCTGCGCCAGCGATACCGTGTCGGAAGGGGTGCAGGTTCGGCGCAGTGACCGCCCACCCGTCGACCTGACCGCCCAAAAAGCACCGTTCTGCGATGGAGACACGGTTACGCTGCAAACCACCGATCCGGGGGGACTACAGTACAGCTGGCGTCGCGATGGGCAGCTACTGAACACCGAGCAACGATCATCGCTGCGAACCAGTCGGAGCGGCACGTACATTGTGTCGGTGAGTGCAGCCGGTGGCGGATGCACCAATGCCGACACAATGTCAGTAACGTTATTACCCCGCCCCGACGCTCGCTTGCAGGTATCGGCGACGTCGTTCTGCGCGGGGGATTCGGTTCTTCTGTCTGCCAATTCGGAAGCCGGGTACCGCTATCAGTGGTTACCGGTTGGCGTAGCAGGCAGTTCCCGGCTGACGGTTCGCGAGGGTGGTACGTACCGGGTGCAGGTTACGGCTCCGACTGGCTGCTCCGCCCTGTCGGGCTGGATTACCCTACAGCGAAAGGCACGACCCGCCGTTCAGCTCGACTCCGTACCGCCGTTTTGCCAGCCGGGTGGCGGCCCCGTCACGCTGCGCGGTACCCCGACCGGCGGTACCTATGCCGGGGTGGGGGTAGGGGGCGGTCAGTTCGATCCGGGTAAGGCCGGGTTGGGGCGACACCGGGTGAGCTACACGATTCAATCGAGTGAGGGATGTCCGGCCGAAGCGGTGCGCTGGATCGGTGTTTCTGATGGGTTGATTCTCCGGCTACCGCCCCGCTACGCACTGGCGCGCGGTGGGCGGGTGCAACTTGATCCTGCCCCCAATTACCCGATTGCGCAGGCGATCTGGTCACCCCCGACCGGCCTTGACGATCCGACCCGTGACAGTCCCTGGGCTACCCCGGATCAGACGACGACCTATCGCCTGCAGGCTGTCGACATAGCCGGGTGCCCGGCATCGGCAGAAACGATGGTTGAGGTAATCGAACGGATTCATATTCCCGACGCCTTCAGCCCGAATGGCGACGGTGTAAACGACGTATGGGACGTACGGAATGCAGCGGCTTTTACCGACTGCGAAGTGTCTGTGTACAATCGCTGGGGCGAAGTGGTGTTTCGGTCGACGGGTTATGCCACCTCCTGGAACGGAACCTACCAGCAGCAGGTTGTGGAGCCGGGCGTGTATACGTACCAGATCCGATTAGTCACCCCCATCCCGACGGTGTACAAAGGTTCCATCACTGTGCTGAAATAAGGCTTGGTTAGGCGTGTGATCGGTCATAACCACTAACTACGAACGACAAACGACAAACCGCTATGTGGCGCGAAGAAGCCAATCAGTTAGTACGCGAGTTTACCTTCGCCGATTTTTCGGAGGCATTTGCTTTCATGACCCGCGTGGCGATGGCCGCCGAGAAAATGGACCATCATCCGTGGTGGTCGAACGTTTACAACCAGGTCACGATCAGGCTGACCACCCATGATGCCGGTAACACCATCACTGACCGGGATCGAAAACTGGCTCAATTGATCGACGGGCTGGTCAGCTGACAGGTTGATGCGTTGGTGGGTGAATTTAACCCTCACCAACGCATGTCGCCGAAAGCTGAGTACCGTAAACTGTAAACGAATACCTGACCGGTTACGAACTCGTCTGGAGTCGGTGTAACGATAAGTGGTAGATTGGTGACGAATTGCCTATCGTAACCCATCTTCACGTGAATTACTACCCACACTCGCTCTTTGTCGGGGTGATCAGCCTGTGCCTGATCTATTCGGCTGACGCTCAACCTTATCAAGTCTATCAGGAAGAAACCCACACATGGCTGGCATCGATCAGCCTGGGTACGACCCGCTATGCCGGCGACATGAACGAACCCGGCAATTTTGCTCATCTCCGGCTGGGTGCTTCCGTGGCCCTGTCCGGTGCGTATCGACTGACACCCCGCACCGTGTTGCGTGCCGAAGCGCAGTTGTACTACATCTACGGCAGTCATCAGCATACCCGTATCGATTATAACAACCTGTCGTTCCACAGCCTGAACCCCGACGTGTGGGCGGGTGTGCAGGTCGATCTGTGGCCCACGACCCACCGTACCCGCCCCCGAAGTCCGTACATGCTGGCCGGTCTGGGCCTGACATATATGTCGCCCAAAGCAACCTACCAGGGTGAAGAGTATGAACTGGCCCCCATGCACACCGAAGGCGTTGATTACAACCGGTTGCCCCTCATCATCCGCTACGGGTTTGGCTACCCATTAGTAGCTGACAAGCGATGGCGGCTACACGTGGAAGGTACGTATACCCACGTGACGAGCGATTACCTCGACGATCTAAGTACCGTTTATCCTGATTTTAGCCAGATGAGCCCGTTAGCTGCAGCATTGTCGGACAGACGTGCCGAGATAGGACTACCACCCAATCGACCCGGTGCCCAGCGTGGTAACAGCGGCAAAAATGATGGCTATTTCATTCTGTCCTTCCGTGGCGTTTACGTGCTCAGCACCTTTTGGGATCGTCGCTACCGCCGAAGCCGCCGGGGCTAGCAAGTATTTTTCGCCTGGCAGACCCGGCAGCTTCAGAAACAATTTAAGGGGATCGATCTAAAGACAGGGCAAAATAGGAATCGTGTCTTGAACGGAGCGTTGATTTAGGCAACGATCACGTAATTCATCTAGTGCTTTGACCGCCAATAGTTGACGGGCATTTTTGCTGATATCCCCATGTTATCATGAAGAAATACCACGTCATCCGCATGGAGTCAGAGCGTACCCAAATCAAAGCCGTTATTGCAAAAAGGAAAGCCGATAGTCAAGCTGTTAAACGGGTTTACGTGCTGCTGGCAGCAGCACGTAAACCCGCCAAACTGGTTAAAAGATGAGCAAACTCACAAGACCTTTCAAATCAGTATTCGCACTATCAAACGCTCACGGGAACGTAGTTTCCCAACCCAACGAATGCGTTTATAGACAAAAAATCGCAGCCATTAAGTCATCAACAGACGGGCCGAGCTGCCGCTTGCGGTTATTATTAGGCTGGCAATGTCAGAGCAAAGAGGCCAAGCCACACCACAGTAATCTGATCATTTGGAAGGAAGCAGTCTTACAAACTCAATTCATCCCCGAAAAAGAGACCACGCGGTGGCCGCGTTAAATAATAAGATGGCAATTTGACCGGGCCGCCGGGCGGAATCGAATAGATAGTGAGCTATTATCATGGACACAACCGATTCACCGATCCGTAAAAACGGGCATTTATTGAACGATTGTCGCACCCGTCCCGCTAGGATTGCTACTCAACAGCACTCAAACAGATGAAGGCCCAACTGACAAGTATTGGGCCTTCATCTGTTTGAGTGCTGTGGGTTACTGACTCTATTGCCGAACCAACTTAACGGTTTGATGCTGCGTGGCCGTGCTCACCTTTAGAATGGTGATGGCCTGACCAGTTGAGACCGGAAGAATAATCCGATCTTCGGTTGCTGCCTGCCGAATCTGTTGCTGGTGCTGAGGTCCCCCCAATTTCCGGACCGCCTACAGATTGAGGATCGGACGGTCATTTGTTCTCTTTTCATTGCCCTTTCCGACCTCATCGGGCGTCAGCCCGTTCAGTGAACTGTGTGGTCGAAACGTGTTATATTCTCTCCGCCAATGCTCAATCTTTTCACGGGCATCTTCCAAGGATAAGAACCAATGGGCGTTCAAACACTCGTCCCGAAAACTCCCGTTAAATGACTCAATAAACGGGTTGTCAGTCGGTTTTCCAGGCCGGGAGAAGTTTGAGCTTGACTTTAGCTGTTTGAGAAGAAGCCCGTCGGGGCTTTAGTATGTAGATTTAGGTCGCCAAACTTACACCTATATACCTACGCTTCCCGACGAGTTTCTATCCGTAATACTACCTTATGCAGGTCTGTTTTGCAAACGAGTATTTGGCCACGTTCAGATTATGATCGCCGGGGCTATACTCGCCCCTAGAAAACGAACGGTCTCCGCCCTATTATGGATTGTAGGATTGAGTCAGGAAAAGGCACTTCATAAATACCACCGTGTGCTGAGTCACGCCCGTTGGTCAAGTCTGAAAGCCAGTCGTCTGTTAATGAGTCAGTTAATAAAGGCATTTGTCAAAGATGGCCCCTTAGTCATTGGCATTGACGAGACCCTTGAACGACGCTGGGGCAAGCAAATCAGCGCACGGGGCATTTATCGGGACGCCGTACGCAGTAGCGACAGCCACTTTGTCAAGTGTAGTGGCTTGCGGTGGGTAAGTGTCACGGTGTTGAGCAAGGTAAGTTGGGCCAACCGGGTTTGGGCCTTGCCCTTTCTGACTGCCTTGGCTCCTTCCGAGCGGTATTATATCGACCGGCACCAACCTCATAAAAACCTCACTCGCTGGGCCAGGCAGTTACTCTTACAGGTCAAGCGGTGGGCGGGTGATCGGGCTGTAATCGCGGTTGGTGACAGCAGTTACGCAGTGATTGACTTACTGAAAACCTTGCAGGGACGAGTCAGTTTGATTAGTCGTCTTCGGCTGGACGCTGCTCTTTATGAGCCGGTTACCTCCCGTCCGGTGGGGCAGCGTGGCCGAAGTAGACTCAAAGGTAAACGGCTTCCGACCTTGCTCCGGGTAGCTCAGGAACCGACTACAGCTTGGCAGAGCCTGGTCGTCGCCGATTGGTACGGGGGTGCATCACGGGCAGTCGAGTATTGTAGCGACACTGCCATATGGTACCACACCGGCAAGCAGCCGGTATCTATTCGCTGGGTACTTGTCCGGGTTGACGGGAGGGTAACGGGCTTGGTCAGTAATGATGCCGGGTTGAGTGCCGAGCAGATGATACCTTATTTTGTGCGTCGTTGGTCTATTGAAACCAGTTTTGCCTTAGTCTGGGCGCACCTGGGTGTAGAAACACAGCGCCAATGGAGTGATCAGGCGATTGCGCGTACTACGCCGGTGTTGATTGGTCTGTTTTCATTGGTGACACTGTTAGCCAACTTGCTTCAAGGGCAAGGCTTATTATCGTCTCAGCAGAGTAGTTGGTATGTCAAGCCGCAGTTGACGTTCAGTGATGCCTTAGCCGGGGTTCGTCGGTATTTGTGGCGGGAAATGAATTTTCAGACATTAGGTTCGGACGTGGTACACGTAAAAATGAGCCAACAGCAGTACCAGTTATGGCAGAACGCCTTAGCTTGGGCGGCATAAGGATAAAGTCAAGCTAAGAACGTGTTGGGGAATTATATTCTGTAACAGAGTTAGATTCGCTGAAGCATTAGTTGAATGTTAGCCAAGCACAGCTAACTCACCGAAGATGATACTGTATATTCATAATCTTTGACGAGTCGACGGAAAAAATTGGTCCAGGCAATACTCCCGCACCGGCGGACCGGTTCAACGACCCACCGTTTGGCAACCGGTACAAATCCCCGGGCGGATTCAGGGCGGGCCGCTTTCTCAAAAGCGATGCTCCAGTTGGCTAGCTCAGCAGCAAACACCCCGTTATACGACTGATCGCCGAAAACCTTTTCCAGCCGCTCCCCGCATCGCCACAAAATGCGGCTCACAAGAGGAACGGCCAAGGTGCCATCAGCCCGATTAGCCGCATTTACATCAACGAGCCACAAGCGTCCTTGCGTGTCGACTACAAAAGTACGTTTTCGTCCGTTGACCCGCTTGTGCGCATCCATTCCTCGATATTCACCACTCATGGGCAACAGCTTAACCGATTGTGAATCAATGCACAGTACGGAGGGGAATGGTTGCCGGCCTTGTTGCTGACGATCGAGTTGGTTCAAGGTCGCATTCATTTTCTCGAAGAGACCAGCCCGCTTTCACTGGTCAAAATAATAGTAGACGGCTTGCCTGGGTAACCAGTTAGGATGGATGTTACGCCACTGACTACCCGTGCGGAGTAGCCATAAAATGCAATCGAGAATCTTACGCAAGTCGTGGGTCCGTTTGCGTCGAAGGTTGAAAAAAGGCGAAATTGCGGCCCACTGGTAGTCGGTCAGTGGCCCCCACTGTTTGGTCATGGCTTTGTTGTTTGGCGACCACAAAGTTGACCCCGCTACCAGTTCTTTTCAATTCCCAAACACACTCTTAAATCAGTAGCCCTTTCTGCTTATCTTTGCAAGGTATGACTTTAGAAAAGTACCCCTTAAAAGCAGAAAGTAGCTTAACCGTATTTGAATTCGTCAGCGAGCGTATGCTACTGAAATAGGTTTACAAAGGGGAACAAAACGGCTTGTCCGTTTGCAATGGCACATTTCCGAACCGAACCCGCTTGTAAGGATACCATTTTAACCGCTGATGACCAGCTTGCCGGTGGGCCTGATTCGGAGTTTGGTAATTCAGCGATGCATGGGGGCGCAGCGAATTATAGCCTCGGATGGCCTGTCCGACGGCCGTCTCAGCCAAGCCAAAATTGATAAAGCCATGCAGTCGAAAGTCGTGCTTCAACGTGCGAAATACTCGCTCGGCTAATGCGTTCTCATTAGGGTCGCCCGACTCGGTCATACTGATGGTAATGCCCGCATCGCGAAGCCGGGCCACATAAGCTCCTGAACAGTACTGAACGCCCCGATCTGAGTGATGGATAAGCGGTTTTTCAGTCTGCCCTCGCTCACCCAACGCCATCTCCAGAGCCGCCAATGGGCCCTTCGCTTCCAGCGTTTTGTGCACTGACCAGCCTACAATCTTGCGCGAGTAGGCATCCAGCACAATGGATACGTAAGCAAAACCGATACCCGCTCGAACGTAGCTTAGATCACTTACCCATAGCTGATTAGCTGCGGTCGGTTTGACATCTTTAACCCGATTGGGGTAAGTTCTCAAGCCGTGTCCAGAGTCAGTCGTCCGCACATAAGCTCGCTTCTTAATTAGAAGTAAACCATTGACTTTTAACAGATTATGCAGCTTATCACGCCCTAATTTGATTTGGTCAATGGTCAAAAAAGACTGCATTAGTTCATGCAATTTAGCAGTGCCTAAGCCGGGCACCTGCCGGCGTAGCCGCACCACTTCAGCCAGCACCAGAGTAGCCTGAAAACCCGCTTTTTGCTCTCGCCGGGTAGCCGCATACCAGGCGTGTCGCGTCAAACCAAACAGTGTACACAACTGCTCCATGCCCACCAGGGGATAGCGACGAGTCAGTTGGTCGACGGTTTGGCGCCAGACTTTTTTAGGATCTTGATCTGAAGTTGTTCTTCCGCAATTTGAATAGCCGTTTCAAAGGCTTCAGCTTTGAGTTTGAGGTGCTGATTTTCGGCTTCGGTAGCACTCAATCGTCGCTCAAGTGCTTTGATGTAGGCCTCCTGATTGTGTTTTTTCATCCGCTTGAAATACCGGTAAGGATATAGAAAAGGAGCTAGTCGGTGTTTATAATACCAGCGGTTAAGCTGGCGTAATTCGCTAAGCGAAATATGCAGGTACTGCTGGATGTCGGCCGGCTGAGCAATTTCAGCTCGATAGATTGACACGACACGTCGCTTGAAATGAAGCGATTTTCTAGTTTTCTTATTTCGTTGTAATACGCTAATATACATGAGCTTACTGATTTAGTGTTGACTAAATTCAGTAGCGTACGATTCGCAAACTCATTCAGTTTCAGTTAACCAATCAGCCCAACCTCTATAATCTGGCGTTCGGTGACAAAAGCGAACAGACTGGTGAGATCGATGATTTAGTTGTATCCAATAATGGGGATACGGATAAAGTGCTTGCCACTGTGGTAGCAGCTTTGTACGCATTCTTCGACAAACATCCCGATGCATTTGTTTATGCAACGGGGAGTACAAAAGCCCGCACACGCTTGTATCGTATGGGCATCACGCGTTTTTACGAAGAGATGAGCCAAGATTTTGACCTGTACGGCCAAGTTGGTGATGAATTCTCGGAATTTGCAGTTGGAAAGGAGTACGTGGGCTTTTTAGCCCTGAAAAAGGTTAGTTAATCTTACAGCCATGAGAAGTATTCAAGAATTAAACAATAGCAAACTGCCTATCGTGCGGATTGACCCTTCACTAGAACAATATCAAGACAAGGTACTTTTCCGGAGAAGTTAGCCAAAGCCAACGAACTGCTCAAGCACGCGAAATTACCTTCTCGGAAACGTCCGAGCTAACTAAATCTGCGGCTTCGCTCCGCGTGGGGGGCTTGTCGGGCGATAGGATGCAGGCCGCAAGGTCAACCAAAGCAGCCCAACCGGCAGGGGATGTAAAGGCAGGCAAGTCGTTTGCTCGTTTCGGCTTGTTTGCAGGGCCATCAACCCCCTGGGGCGTTGGGTGATTCATAAAAGCAGTGGCTCGTTTACCAGCATCCGGTCGACAGGCCGTCCGGCTCGCGGGGCGGGTTTCGTTCGTGCATTTGCGGCTCCGGTCGACATATTGCAATTGAGTGACAGTCAACTTTTTGTGTTCGTTTCCAGGCATCGGTCGACAGAGCAAGCGTCTCGGTTGAAATAGTCTGATAAGCCGGGCAGCTTCCAGCCGACAAAGGGAATACAGCAGCAGGACACGCCGTTTTTATTTCTGCTTTGTAATGTGTAATATTACACGCTACAAAACAGCGTATGATTGTCACCTTTAAGCACAAAGGGCTTCAGCAATGTTACCAAACAGGTAACGGCACAAAACTACCCGCCCAGTACTTACGCAAAATCAACCGAATCCTCGACCAGTTGGACGCCATTACCTCCGTCAGCGACGTTCAGCAAATGGGGTCAGGCATTCATAAACTGACCGGCGATTTAGCGGAATTCTGGGCGCTGACGGTGACACCCAATTACCGCATCACGTTTCGCTTCGAAGCGGGTGATGTGTACGATGTAGACTACGTAGATTACCATTGACTATGACACGCAACTTACCCCCAGTGCATCCCGGCGAGATTCTTCGGGAGGATTATATTAAAGAGCGGCAGTTGACCATCACTGAAGTGGCACAAGGTTTAGGCATTGCCCGCGCTAACTTATCGGCTATCGTCAACGAGCGGGCTGGCATCAGCCCGGAGTTGGCCGTGAAGTTGTCGGAAGCCTTTGGTAACACGGCCCAATTTTGGGTCAATCTGCAAAAGAACTATGAGTTATGGCACGCTGAACGCAAGGTAAATCGGTCAGCCGTTCGTCATTTCGCTCAAGCCAGCGGTTTGCAGGCGGTATAGTCATCCGCTCCGCGTGGGGGGCTTGTCGGGCGACAGGGGGCAGGCCGCTAAGTCAAGCTCCTCAGCCCAACCGGCAGGAGGTGTAAAGGTGGGGGCAGCATTCGTTCAGGTAGCTGGCATCCACGCCATCAACCCCCTGGGTCGTTGGGTGGAGGTCCATAAAGTGCTTCAAATTCCAGCTTTCGATCGACAGACAGCACGGCTCTAAGGTCAGTCTTTTTGCTTATTCGGTGGGTTTTGTGTGACAGAGTGAACGCCCCGGCTGGGGCAGTTGGGGCTTGCAAGTCGGCTCCGTTTGACAGTGCGAACGCTCCAGTAAGGCAGCTCAGAATCTCCGTTTTGAGGGCCTGTGCAAAAAACAATACAACTAAAACTCAATAAGATTTCTATGCAACTTAAACTACCTGAAGTTCAGGGCACAGGAGGAGGAGAATATCAGTTATCAGGTGGTGTTGAAAATTTGGGGCTTCTTGACAAACCGTTGATAGTCGAACTGCACAATGGGCAACGTTTAAATACTCATAACGTTTTTAGATATCAAGGTGATCAAATTCGTCTTCGTCTTTTGACGGACACAAATGAAGTAACGACACCGCAACTTCTATATGTCTGGATTGCAGCCATACTTCTTTTACCCAAACCCAAGAAAGTTAAAATTGGCAACATTGACGACTATAGGATGAAAAATATTGGCTTTGATATACTTGAAGCCAATGATAGTGAGATAGTTATCAAATTAACTGATATTGAGTTGTCAACTCTGGAAGGTAATAGAGTGATGAATGTAACTCAAAGAATGGTCCAAGTCTTAGACTTCCTCTCTAAAACACGTGGTAACCAACCTACTCAAGCAATAAATGAATTTGATAATTACTCCGAAGCGCTAGATAAATCAGATATGTACGGCGGTCATAGTATTTTACGTATCGCCGATGATATAAGAACAAAATATTCTGATACGCATTCTGATTTTCTGTCCATATCAGGTACTCAGATACGGAATGCTGATGAAGTGCCAAAAAGATTCTTGAGTAAGTTGATAGAGGGGGCTGAAAAGACAGTGATAGTGAATGCATACGAAAGAAGTAGCAGAGCAAGAGAGATTTGCATTCAACATTATGGTACAAAATGCTGTGTTTGTGATTTCGATTTTGAAAGAGTTTATGGAGAAATTGGTCATGGACATATTCATGTTCATCACTTATTGCTGAGTGAGTAAGTCTGTTAATATTTGTGCTTTGGCTCGTTATGGCT
>CAZOQC010000032.1:24755-43134 GCA_964581865.1 uncultured Spirosoma sp. | reverse complement strand
TTGTGTAGGATCATACATCCACCAATCGCGCAGGTTCGTGCTGTTGTTGTTGCCGGTACCCATGTACGCCTTTCCGTCGATAACGAAGGAAACAGCTCCAATCCGCTTGTCGCCACCGTAGCTGGCCACCTGTACCCAGGCTGCGGTAGTCGGGTTGTACGACCACATGTCTTTTACGAAGTTGCCGTCGAAACCAGTGCCCACATAACCAATGTTGTTGATCGAGAACGCAGTGGTATTACGCCGGGCGGTGCCGCCGAAGTCAGCAATTTTCTTCCACGTATTAGCCGACGGATCGTACTCGTAGAAATCCTTGAGCCGGTCGCCGTTAGTGTTGACACCTGTACCGATGTAGCCTTTCGTGCTTGTTGCAAAGCCGACACCATAATAACGGCCAACACCAGCATAGTTAGCTTTCTGGGTCCAGGCATTACGAGCCGGATCAAACGACCAGAAATCGGCCAGGCGGTTGTTATCGGAGTCGATACCCGTACCGACGTACGCGATGCTACCAATCACAAAACTGGCCGCCCCCGTCCGGGCCACACCATCCAGCGATGAGCCTTTGGTCCAGTCGCCCAGCGTACCGGTCGAACTTGAACTATTACAACTGGCCAGCCCACCGGCCCAACCCAGACAACCTACGAACAGCAGGGCGTTGACCCACTGACCACGAAAACGAGACATAAATGAACGATTAATAAGAGTACCAGCCGATGGCTCCTGACAATTGATTGGATTCAAACTCATGCGAAACGTAACGGAAAACAAGGCAAAATTAAACGAAACTATCTATATAACAGACCCGCAATGCACCATCGTACATTGCGGGTCTGTTATTTCCTCCGCTACTGAACGCTGGAACCCGGTTTACGGGTGACTTATTTTCATGTTTTTCACCATCATCCCGCCCCGCACCTTCTGCTGAATCGACGACCCCAGCACGGGCAGTGGATTCCGCACGGCTGTCGCTGCGTGACGACCCGATCCGGCTGTACCGGCAATCTGGTACAATGCCTCGTTCAGCAGGGCATCCCGCACATCGCCCAGTGGGTAGAGCGTAATGGGTTCTTCAACCTCAACCGTCGGAGTGAAACCGGTCGCATAATCCGACTGCCCCAGACTGTTGTACGACCGGAACACGATGGGTTGCATCCCCCAGTTAATCTTGCCCGTATCGTCGGTTATCGTAATAGACCCCACATTCTTGCCATAGGTTGTAGTGCCTATCGTATTTACTGTCATATAGGGTCGAAGACCATTGATAATCAACTCACTAGCCGATGCAGTTCGGTCGGTTGTCAGCACAAAAAGCCGACTCAGGCTACCACCAATGTTCTGGGCTTTGGTACTGAATTTCTGCAGGAAGAAGTCGCTGCCGTATTGCTTTTGCAGGACTGGCGTAATGGTACTGTTCCAGCTTTCGCGGAAATACAGCTTCGAGTCGTCAACGCCCTTCCCGATCAGGCTGGCCAGGTTCGCCGACGATGAGGTATATCCACCCGGATTGTAACGCAGGTCGAGCACCAGTTCATTGACACCAGCGGCCTTGAACTGAGCGAAGATAGCGTCGACCTGATTGTCGTATTCCGTACCGCTACTACCATTAGGCGCGGGCACAAACTGATTATAAACCAGATAGCCAATTTTTTTGCTGCCCACCGTATAAATTGAATCCATATAAACCGGATTTGCCTGAAAAACGGTGGCCGTAACTGTTTTTGTCACGCTGGAATCGACAATCGACTGGCTGCTGACGGTTGCCAGCCCGAACGTATAATTCGTTACGGAATCATCAAACAGCAGCGACTGGTAGTTGGTGGTTGTGATGCCCTGCCCATTTACTTTGGTGATAATATCGCCCCGTTTCAGCCCCGCAACGGCAGCCGGTGAGTTGGGAAGCACGTACAGCACCTGCGCAATCACGTCCGTTGAGCCGCTGGCCCGCAGATAAAGTGCAAACTCCATCCCCGTCGTTTTACTTTCGCCACTCAGGCTGGAGGTCAAATCCGTGGCGTTTTCTTCGATCCACGAAAAGCGGTCACCGTCGGGATTCGTCGTAGCGTTATAGGTGTTCAGAATGGAATCGAAAAAATCAGACGGTGCCAGTGTTTTGTCTGGGTTAGCCGGAATCTTGTCGTTCCAGTAATAGTACGTCTGCATATTGTCGAGAATCCACGCATCAACCGTCTGATTCGTGCTTGTCGACGTTGTCGTTGTTGTTTGGGGGGTTACCGCATCGTCGGCTTTTTTACAGCCCGCTGCCGCTAGTACAAGGCCAGCTAACAGGAGGCTCTGCTTCATTTCCCGCACCCTTAGGAGACTGTTTTTCATAGTCGTATTGCTGTTCATAATCGTATGTATAAGCAATACGCTGAGCGCGTGAAGGCTGTTGCCTGCTACCGGTTAATAAACGATTAACTTGGTAGACCAATCTACGAATCAGCTATTTGAATCGACCAACCGACAATATTATCGGTAAAATTTTTTCCGGCGGATCACTTCCTCGACCACGTCGGGTACCATGTAGCGGATCGAGCGTTCAGCCCGGATGGCATCGCGAATGAAGGTGGCTGAAATATCGAGCAGGGGCGCGTCGACCAGTTGTACACGGTCATGGTGGCGCAGGTTGTTTGCGTCAGCTCCGGTCGCGCCCGGCCGGGGGTACACATACAACCCGTAGCCGTCGAGAATCTGCTGGTAATTTTTCCAGTTGACAAACTGTGTCAGGTTGTCTTCGCCCATGATGAGCCGGAACGTATGCTGCGGAAATTTTTCGCCCAGCCGGGCCAGCGTATCGATCGTGTAGCTGGGTTTGGGCATTGCGAATTCAATATCTGTAGCCCGCAGGCGGCTATTATCGGCGATGGCCTGCTGCACCATATCGAACCGATCGAAGGCATGAAGCAGGCTGGTCGCTTTTTTGAACGGATTTTGGGGCGACACCACAAACCAGACCTGATCCAGATCCGTCGTCGTCGCCATCGTATTGGCGATAATCAGGTGCCCGATATGAACCGGATTGAACGAGCCGAAGAATAGACCAATATTCATAAGTGACGTTGTAGAGTCCTAAAGTTATAGAGTTGTAAAGTTGGCTCCACGTCCAACACCTCCGGCGTCGGCCAACGCTACAACTTTACGACTCTAAAACTTTACAACTTCTATATTGTCATTCCTTTCTCCGGCACCTCGTCTCGCTGCACAAAATTGTCGACAAGCTGCTGGGCTTTTTTCAATGATGTTTCCAGGTCGTCGTTGACCAGAATAGTATCGAACTGATCCTGAAAACTCATCTCGAAGTGTACTTTAAACAGCCGCTTCGATAAGCTCTCATCCGTCTCCGAACCCCGCCCGATAAGCCGTTGCCGCAGCGTCTCTTCGTCAGGCACTTTGACGAATACAGCCAGTGCTTTGTCGCCGTAGTAATGCTTTAATTTCAACCCACCCTGCACGTCGACATCAAACAGCACGTGCTTACCACTGTCCCACAGCCGTTGGATTTCGGATTTAAGCGTACCGTAGAACGCTCCGGTATATACTTCTTCCCACTCTACAAATTCATCTGCATCGATCTTATGCTTGAAGTCGTCGGGCGTCAGGAAATAATAGTCCTTACCGTTTTCTTCGCTGCGCCCCCGGCGGTCACGTGTGCAGGCCGAAATCGAGAACCCAAGGTTATTATTTTCCGCCAGCAGATGCTTTACGATGGTTGTTTTACCGGAGCCGGAAGGGGCCGAGAAGATAATAAGTTTACCGTCCAAGGTGGTAGAGATGAATGGTGTTAAAAAACTAATTGGGGTGAACAACGTGACTTTCGGCACCTTGTTCACCCCAATTTATGATTAGTTCGTCTTAGCTGAATGTCAGGATTTTGGACTTGATCGTCGCAATCAGTTGATCCGGGCAACACTTCTTCTCCATTCGTTTGGTCAGAAGTTCTTTCACTTCCCGCTCGAGGTGGTACATCTCGATACAGGGTCGGCAGGTTTCCAGGTTATCCTTCAACCGGGCAAGCTGCTGTTCGGTGGCTTCCCCATCTACTATCAACTGAATCATCTTCAGGCAGTCTGCCCGGTGACCGCATTCATGTTTCATCCCGGGCTTGTCGGTCGATGAAGACGACGATGGCAATGACGTTTGCATTGGAAAAGTCTTATTTATTCCAAGAATAATATTACTCTATGTATCAGCACAACCTATTAATCGATAGAAAAGGTTCGTTTTACTCGTCACTTTCTTCGTCATAACCCATTGACGACGCATAGTCACGTAATTTCTCTTTGAGCAGGTTACGGGCGCGGTGAAGTCGGGACCGAACCGTACCAATCGGAATGTCCAGAATCTTGGCCATTTCCTCATACGTGAACCCCTCGATATCGCAAAGAATGATTACCGTTCGGAAGTCAACGGGCAGCGAATTAAGTGCCGTTGCTACTTCGTCACCGATCAGATCAGAGACCGTTTCGGCCCGCAGATCGACAGTGTGTTCGGTTTCAGCGTCTTCCGAGTTATAGGTCGTTTCTACGTCCTGATAATCGACTTTGGCCGGTTCCTTACTTTTCTTCCGATAATCGTTTATGAAGCTGTTCTTCAAGATCCGAAACAGCCACGCTTTTGCGTTAGTTCCTTGCTCAAATGACGAAATGAACCGGAACGCTTTCAAGTACGTGTCCTGAACGAGATCGTTGGCATCATCCTCGTCCATCGTCAGTCGAAACGCAAAGTTGTACATGGAGTCGATGTGCGGCATAAACTCCTTGTTGAAGATCTGGTACTTCTGCTGATCGGTGTAGCTGGCACGAGCCGGTGCTTCGGCTGCCGGCTGCGGGCTGTCGGGTTGTTGCGTTTGGTCGTCGTCGCGAGTCGGCGTATCTGACATAACTTGGGGTATGTTCGCCATAAAAGTAATCGTTAATTGCCGTTTACCATCGGCATGACTAGCCAATCAGAACGGCAATTTCTCCGTAAAGCACTGATCAGTATCTGGTTGAGACTGCAAAAATTAATCCTTTGTTCAAAAAAAAGGGTTTGCCTGCCGATTTGTCAGCGAACGTTTCCAATCGAGCCAACGTTAAAGCCGACTTTACTGCCCATCCAGCGCAGTAAAGTCGGCTTTATCAGTGTTATAAGTACTGCTCAGGCAGCTACTACTCCGAAGTATCGCCGGAGCCAGCTGTTAGCTGCGCGCACCTGCCAGCCTGTCCGAAAGGCACCGGCTGTTTGCACCAGCGTATCGAAAATAACTGAGTCAGGTGTCAGCTGCCCTGTCGTCACAGCCGCTTTGATGGCGGGCAACGCAATAGTTATCACCGTGCCATCATGGGCAGGTAAGGCAACGGCCCGATCCGTAAACGTAATCGGCTCTCCCTGCTGACTAAGTTGCTGCGCCAGCGTACTGAGCATCCGTACCGACGCGTCGATAGAGCAGCCGCTGGGCAGGTTAAACCCTTCATCGACACCCAGTACAACAAAGCGGCTATCGATCACCTGCACCGAGGCCAGCAGTGCCTGCCCGTGCGCAGCCCAGCCCACCAGCGACTGTTCCATAGCGGCCCGAACCAGCGTGCTTTCATCGCCTGCCAGGGCCCGGCTGGCCTGATACACCCAGATTCGGGCCGTATCGGGCAATTGGTTGAAATGGACGTACATACCGTCGAAGCTATTAGTTTACGAAATTACAACCCCTGCCCCTGCGCGATGAGTTCCGATACATCGAACACCCGTACGCTATCTTCCCGGTTCTTGTTTTTCACCCCGTCCGACATCATAGTCATACAAAACGGACAGGCGACGGCAATCGTATCGGCTCCGGTTGCCAGGGCTTCCTCGACGCGCTCGACGTTGACGTCTTTACTACCCGGCTCCGGCTCTTTGAAGTACTGACCGCCACCGGCCCCACAGCAAAGTCCGTTTGCCTTTACGCGCTTCATCTCGACCAGATCGGCATCCAGGGCCGCCAGCACTTCACGTGGGGCTTCGTAGACCTTATTGGCCCGGCCCAGATAGCAGGAATCGTGGAACGTAATCTTACGTCCCTTGAACGATTGCCCACCTTCGACTTTCACACGCCCTTCGTCGATCAGGCCCTGCAAAAACTGGGAGTGGTGGATGACCTCGTAATTACCGCCCAGTTCGGGATACTCGTTCTTCAGCGTGTTAAAGCAGTGCGGACAGGCGGTTACTATTTTCTTGACGTTGTACCCATTCATCACCTGAATGTTTGACATCGCCTGCATCTGGAACAGAAACTCGTTGCCGGCCCGACGCGCCGGATCACCAGTACAGGCTTCCTCCGGCCCCAGCACCGCGAACTTGATGCCGACGTGATTCAGGATGCGGACAAACGCAATGGTCACGCGTTTGTACCGGTCGTCAAACGAACCTGCGCAGCCTACCCAGAACAGAATTTCCGGTTCATCGCCCGACGCGGCCATATCAGCCATTGTCGGTACGGTGTATGTTTTTTCGTTAGCAATCATTGTTGGTATTCGGTTTACGGTCTACGGTTTACAGTGTCGTTTACCAGTGGAAAACCTTTCTTACGCCAGCTACCGACCCATCGGACCTCCAAGTGACGAACCACCGTAGACTGAATACTGTAAACCGTAAACTCTTACTTTGTCAAAGGTTCATTTACCTGCTCCGCCCAGTTGAAGCGGTCGCTGGGTGAGAATTTCCAGGGGGCCATGTTGTTTTCGATGTTGCTGAACATCGCATTCCACGACGCTGGTGCTTCCGACTCTTCCATCACCCGGTACCGGCGCAGCTGCAGGATAATATCGAGCGGATTGATGTTGATCGGACAGGCATTGACGCAGGCCTGACAGGTTGTGCAGGCATTCAGCTCTTCGGCCGTGATGTAATCGCCCAGCAACGACTTATCGTCTTTGTAGTCGGGACCATTGGCTTTCCAGCCTTTCTGTATGTCTTCCAGCCGGTCGCGGGTATCCATCATAATCTTGCGGGGCGATAGCTTCTTTCCGGTGATATTCGCCGGGCAGGCGGCCGTACACCGACCACACTCGGTGCAGCTGTAGGCGTTCATCAGATTGATCCATTTCAGGTCTTCCACATCTTTTGCCCCAAACCGCCCAATCTCCGGCGCTTGTTCTCCATTGTCGTTGGCTTGTGATCCCGTCGTGGATTCGCCATCAGCTTCGGTTGTAACCGGTAACCCTAGTGCCAGTTGTACCTCTTTCGTAATCTCCGGCATATTCTGCATTTCGCCTTTCGGCTGCAGATCGGAGAAATACACATTCGGAAAGCCCAGCGCAATGTGCAGGTGCTTCGAGTACGTTACGTAAACAGCGAAGGCCAGAATGCCCAGAATGTGCAGCCACCAGGCCGTACGCTCGTAGGCCACTAGTGCCGTATCGCCAAAGCCGGTAAACAGCGGCTTGAGATACTGACTGATCAAAAAATCAGGCACGACGCCCTGCAACTCGCCATAGTGCCCAACGCCCCGGTCGCGCAGTACACTGTCGGCCGCGTTCCAGGTCAGAAACGCGATCATCAACAGGATTTCGGCCGTCAGAATAATGGTGGCATCGGAGACAGGCCAACCGCGCAACTCCCGGTGCCGATTGGCCTGTAAGCGGCTGACGCGCGTAATAAACCGGCGACATAGAAACACGACGCAGACCACCAGTACCCCGAATGCCAGTACCTCAAACACGTCGATCAGGACGGGGTAAACCGGCGTAATAACGGGCGCAAACAGGCGGTGCGTACCGAGAATACCATCCAGAATAATCTCCAGAATTTCGATATTGATAATGATGAAACCCGCGTAAATGACGAAGTGCATACTACCCACCAGCAGATTCG
Source organism: uncultured Spirosoma sp. (assembly GCA_964581865.1). Taxonomy (GTDB): domain Bacteria; phylum Bacteroidota; class Bacteroidia; order Cytophagales; family Spirosomataceae; genus Spirosoma. The sequence goes on along the minus strand of CAZOQC010000032.1, from coordinate 35,304 downwards.
TAAACATCTTCTTCTGCCCAAACGCGACCAACAGCATGGTCTTCAATCGCTCGTCGGCATGATCGAAGCGATTCTCGGCCCGACCTAGCCGAATCGCCTTTGCAATAAGCTTTATACGCCCGGTGATGAACCAGGCCGTAATCACCAAAGCTAGAATAAACAAGATTTGCTGTACGATTTCCATTTATTTTACGCGCTTACAAAACTGATTATCAATACTATTTGGGCATTGACCGATTATTTTTCCCATTTTTTCAGGCTAGCCTATTGCTTTAGGGCACATAGAAGCCTAGTTTTGCACCCACATTAAGGTGATGTAGCTCAGTTGGTAGAGCAAAGGACTGAAAATCCTTGTGTCGGCGGTTCGATTCCGTCCATCACCACCACCTTAACGTAGGCCTTCCCAATGGGAAGGCTTTTTTTATGTCTGTACGGTAAATTTTCGGTCGTCTGCTGTGCCATACTGATCTAATTAGTATGCAAGCATACTAATTTTTACGCAAGCAAAGATACAGGCTTCTCCCTAGAGAACAAGCAACAAACAGCCTTGTTTTGGATGAATCGAGGAGAAAAAAGCATAAACCAACGACCCCTCTACACCAGTGATACGTCAAACCATTCGCTAAGATAGGCCAGGTAATTTGTCTCCGGCAGCATCCTGCTGTCGAGCCGCGACAGCGGCTAATGGGGTAGCTATATTTAGCCGCTGTCGCGGCTCGACAGCAGGATGCTGCCGGAGACGATAAGATTAACCCAGATTCATCTGGATACCAATAGCCTGCATGAGCTGACTGGCGTTGAAAGCGGTACAGACGCCTGGGCGGAGCTGATAGTCGAATAGGAGTTCCCCGTCGCGCAGGTCCGACTGAAAATGGTAGTTGCGAATAAAGGCAGCCGCGTTGGTTAGCTGGCCCAATTCGAGGTCGTGCGTCGACACGAAACCGGAAGCCGTTGTCTTGTGCAACTGTCGGATCAAGGCTTCTGCTCCCCGGTGCCGGTCGGCGGAGTTGGTTCCTTTCAAAATTTCGTCTAGGAAATACAGCACCGGTAATGTCGACGGGGTAGTGGTCATCGTTATCAGTGCTTGCAGGCGTTTCAGTTCGGCGTAGAACGATGAGGTGCTTTCTTCCAGCGAATCCTGCGTTCGCATACTGGTAAAAACCTGCACCACCGAACAGCTAAACCGTTCGGCACTGACGACCGCCCCAGCCAACGCCAGCACAACGTTTGCCCCGACCGTCCGCAGAAATGTACTTTTCCCCGACATATTTGAGCCGGTGATCAGAATGGTCTGCCCCGAACCGCCTAGGTTGAGCGAATTGGCAATGCTGCGGCCAGGGGCTAATAGCGGATGTGCCGCCGATTGCAGATTAAGCGCCAGCTCCCCGTCGGTGATGGTTGGCGTGGCGTAAGTAGGGTGCGCATAGGCAAAACCAGCCAGGCTATTGAGGGCTTCCAGTTCGCCCAGCGCATCAAACCAGCGTCGGAGCGCGGTGCCGTGCTGTCTGCGCCAACTAGTAAGCCGAATCAGGTAGTGCCAGTCCCAGAGCGACGCGATACCAAATAAAAAGTAGAAATAAGGATTAAGCCGAAAGTTCAGTCCTTCGGCCAGCGACGCCAACTGCCGGACCGCATCAGACGCTTTCTGATCCTGACTCGACAGGGCTTGTCGAATCGCCTTCAACCGCACCGCTTCGCCGGTTACCTGCTCGGCCTGCACAAATAACGTATTGACCGTTTTCAACGCCGTCGCCAGTTCAGCTGTTTGTTCGCTCAGTAGCCTTACCTGATCGGTCGTTTGGCGCAATGCCAGCCACGCAGTGGCCAGCGATACCAGTACAGCGACGCCCGGCACGTAGCCCGTCAACCACGCCACAAACAGCACAACGGTCAACACGGGAAGCACAAAGCGTCCGGCATTGATGTAGGTAGGTAAGGGAGCATTGGGTGCTTCGGCCCAGTTGATAAGTGATTCGGGCGAACGCCCGATGGTTTCTTCGGTGCGAGCTAACGCTTCGAACTGTTGCCGCCAATCGAGTTGGGGCACTAGTTCCTGCACAGCGCTCTGCCGCAGCCGGATCGTGTCGGCGGGCGACGGGTTGAGCAGCCAGGTAGCCAGCCGAATCTGCCCTTCTCGTGTGTGGGTCCGGTTGAGGAGCCGGAACAGCGAGTGCGTACCGAACACGTCGAGATCGCCCGCGTAAGGGTGCATGGCTGAGGCAAATAACTCGCCCGTTTCAGGTCGCCGGTACTGCCGCCGGAGCCGCGCCGACTCGTCTTCGTTGACAAACGCCAGTTGGTGCGCCAGATCGCGTTCGCGCTTAATGGCCTGATGTTTCCGCAACAGAACCAGAAAGCCAACAACGCCTACGATCAACACGCCCACGGCCGCCAATTCCTGCCCCGCCTGACCCAGTAGCCAGACGGTCACAGCGGCAACCGCGAACCAGACCAACCGAATCATGGCCAGCCGGTTATGCCGTTGTTGCGCGTCCTGTTCCTGTTGTAAAAACGTTTGTTGCCGCTGCTGAAACACAGCGTCTGTATCAATTAGCATTTGTTGAAAAGCGGAATTTCGTGCATAAGAATAGTGTCGGGCTGGGAACCCGACACCACGGCAAGTAAATACTAGTTAGGAGAAACACTACTGCTTACATTCGCGGCAGGTGCCCTGAATGAGCAGATTGGTTTCGCGTCGTTCGTAGCCTTCGGGAAGGGCCAGAGCGGGTATGCGGACGCTGTCGAGGCAGACGGTCTGACCGCAGTTCTCGCACTTGAAATGTACGTGGTCGTGGTGGTGGTGCCCCTGCGTACAGGCGTCACGGCAGAGGGCGTATTTTGTACCGCCTTCGTCGTCAAGCACTTTGTGCAGCAGTCCTTTATCCAGAAACGTGCGCAGGGTACGGTAGATCGTCACGCGGTCGTGGTCGGGACCGAGACCATTTTCTACGTCATTGTGCGCCAGTGCGTAGCCCGCCTTCAAAAACAGATCGAGCACTTCCTCCCGCCCGGCGGTATGGCGAAGACTGAAGCTTTTAAGCGTTTGGATAGCGTTCATACGGATTGACGGTATAAGGTTCGGTAGTTCGGCTCCGGATTAGCTGATCGGCTCGAACTGTAGCTTGACCAGATTCGCGTAAACGCCATCTTCCAGCAGAGCCAGCTCGTCGTGGGTACCAGATTCGGCAATTTGCCCATCCCGCAGCACGTAGATTTTATCAACCTTACGAATGGTCGCCAGGCGGTGCGCAATGATGATTGTCGTACGGTTCTGCATCAGTTCGTCCAGCGCCGACTGCACCAGTTGTTCCGATTCTGCATCAAGCGAACTTGTGGCTTCATCAAGCACCAGAATCGCCGGGTCTTTCAGGATGGCGCGGGCAATAGCGATGCGCTGTCGCTGACCACCCGATAGTTTGACCCCGCGTTCGCCCACGATAGTCTTAAAGCCTTCCGGAAATGACTCGATGAAGTTCAGCGCATTGGCTTTGCGGGCGGCTTCGCGCACGTCGGCTTCCGACGCGCCCAGCCGACCATACTGAATATTTTCCATGATCGTGCCGCCAAACAGAATCACTTCCTGCGGCACAACGGCGATGTTCTTACGCAGTTCCGTCAGGTTGAAGCTCGTCAGGTCGCGGCCGTCGATAGTGATGCGGCCCCCGCTGAGGTTATAATACCGCATCAGTAACTGCACAACCGTCGACTTACCGGCACCGCTCTGCCCGACCAGCGCAATCTTGCGGCCAGACGCTACGTCGAGCGATACGCCTTTCAGCACCGCGATGTCAGGCCGGGCCGGATACGAAAATTTGATATTGTCGAACTGAACATGACCCTGAACGGGTACAAACAGCGGCAGTTCATCAGCGGCATCGACTTCAGAGGCTTCTCCCAGAATTTCCAGAATCCGCTCCGAGGAGCCGACCGTTTTCTGCAACTGCGCGTAGAGATCGCCCATACCGGCGACTGAGCCGCCGATGAAGGTGGTATAGACAATAAACGTCAGCAGGTCGGAGAAAGGCATCTCGTTATGCAGCACCAGCGACCCGCCGTACCAGACCACGCCGATGATACCGCCAAACAGGGCAAAGATGATGAACGACACGAACGCCCCCCGGTACTTGGCCGCGTGCAGGGCCGTTCCAACTACCCGCTGCAACGCCGAACCATAGCGGTGAATCTCCAGCCGTTCGTTGGTAAACGCCTTGACAATATTGACCGACTGAAGTGTTTCTTCAACGATTACGTTTGCGTCGGCCAGATGGTCCTGCGCCCGCTTCGACAGCTTACGAATGAACTTGCCGAAGAAAATGGCGGCCACGATAATAACCGGAAACGTCGCCAGCATAAACAGCGTCAGCTTCCAGGATACGTAAAAAATGATGGCCGTACCGATAACCAGTGTAGCTACCTGCCTGAACAGTTCGGCTACCGTTAGCGTCAGCACGTCCTGCAACTGCGACACGTCGGCCGAGATACGGCTGGTGAGTTCACCGACCCGGCGCTGCTCAAAAAACGGAATGGGCAGCGTAATGATTTTGCTGTACGTAGACCGGCGCACGTCGGCCATGGCCCGTTCGCTGACCTGGGAGAAAAAGTAGATCCGAAAGAAGGAGAAAATGGCCTGCGCTACCAGTACGCCCACAAAGAAGAGCGTGACCTGATTGAGCGTATAGGCCGACTTCCCTTGAATAACGCTGGTAATCTGCCCGATCAGCAGCCCGAAACTCATCGTCGTACCGGCCGACAGGATCAGGAACACAAACCCGGTAATGTACTGCCAGCGGTAGGGTCGCACAAACCGAAAAATGTTCAGTGTCTTGCGAAATCCTTCCTTTGTCACCCGTTTTTTATCGGCTTCGTCTGCTTCGCTGTTTCGTTGTTTAGCCATTGTTCTGACCGGTTGTTGACCGGCACGAGTTAATTACTCAAGTTGTCCTTTATAGCCCGACTGCTCGAAAATTTGTCGGGCATCAGCATTTTGCATCAACTCCCGGATGCCGACGTTCCGCTTGTCGTAATATGAACTGACAATGCGCCAGCCCAGCCAGCGGCCAATAGCACCGGGGGCAGCACGCCCAATCTCCGCCGTGAAAGGCCGCTCATTCATGTACCGCTGTTTGATTGCCGGGCTTGTCTGATACAGCAGTTTCTCGTCGATAAAATGCGCCCAGACAATGTCCTGCGCATTAAACGTTTCGGTCAGTTGCCTGTCTGAATAACCGATAATCAGGCTGTCGCTGGTTTCCGGCAGCATGGTTTTGGTAAAGACGTAGCCTTTTCCGTAATAGATCATATCGGCCAATAGCGTCTGATCGGTACGATTAGTGGCATTGTAGCGGTCCGACAAAGCGAAGATAACAGCCGGAACAATGTATTCCGGCTGATAGCGACGCAGAATATACTGGGGAAACGACGGGCCCTGCGGACGGTATTTCGAGCGGGGACCGGCAAAGTAGTCGATCGAAATAATGACCAGACTATCATTGACGACGAGATCAGGCCCCATAAAGCCGGTCGCTATCGTTTCGACGCGGGGGGGCTTAAAGTCGGGGAAGTCTTTTTTGATGTTAGCAAAGGCGTCGGCCAGTTGGGTGCGCAGATCAATCAAGTCGCCGTATTCGGCCTGTAGCTGTTTATTAAAATCCTGTAAAGCCGGATTGTTGACCCGGTCAGTCAATTCCCGGACAAGTGCCGTATCATTACCGGCCTGGTTCGCGTTAAAGTACAATTGAGCGACGTCGGGGTGCTGATTCAGGAAGGTGCGGATGTCGCTGGCCGATTTGGCGGCAAACAGTTGCTGATCGAGCCGCACAACCGACATATTGTCGGGTTTGGAGCAGGAACACAACCACAACCCGCAAAAAACCCCAAGCAGGGCAACGCGTATTTGCATGAAAATCACCGGTTTTCTGTATTGAAAACGTACAAAATTATGAAAAAAGTTGCAGGGTTCGGGTTCATTTCGTTGTTGCTCCTGAACGCCCTTTGTCTGGCGCAGACAACGTCGCCCGCCATCTACCGACCGAAAATGAAGGACGCGAGCGTTACCGAAAAGCGGTTTCGCAAAATTCTCGGCGATAATTACGACGGGCAGGATCAAAACAAACGTGACTACGAAGACGACCGCAAACGCCGACGCCGTAAGCAGGCCACGGGTACTGGCGAAGCTGATTATTCCGGCCCCGACTACGCCCGCCCGACGCACCTGATTGAGATGGGTATCCGCTTTGCGCCCTCGCTCGACCTGAATACCGCCGACGGTACGGGATCGTACCTGGGTTTTCGGAACAACGGCGCGGGGGTGCGGCTTAGTGTTGGCCCGACCCTCGATTATTACTTCTTCAAAGACCGCTACGCGTTCAGTACGGGGCTGTGGTACACGATCAAACGGTCGGGGTTTCAGATGCCGGGCACCTTCGGGCAGTCTCGGTTCAATCCTAACCTGCCGGAGCAGGAATCAGCCTATAATCTGCAATACCTGCAACTACCCGCTACGGTCAAGCTGTTTGCCAACGACATCGCGCCGGGCATTCGGCTCTACGTACAGACCGGCGGGCTGCTAAGTCTGAAACTAGCCGAAAAACCGCTGGACAAGGTTCGTAACGGACTGTATCTGGCTGAAAGCGGTGGCGACCGGCGGCAGTATGGCTTCGGTGATATTGAGTTGCTGCTCGGCACGGGGGTTCAGTACAAACTCAACCGCAACAACGCGTTTAATCTGGGCATCAGTTATCAGCGCGGTTTGCTGAACGTCGCTCGTGGGCGGGAGTTGGTGTCCAAGAACCGGGTGGTATCGATTGACCTGGGTTTCCAGTTTTAGTTTTTCAACACAGAGGCACGGAGGTTTCACGAAAAAAACAGAGCGCAAAAGAGACGTTTATGTGGTGTCGGGTCCCCGACCTGACACGCTCGCGACAGCAAAACGCTTCGCCCGGGAACGTGTCGGGTCGGGGACCCGACACCACAGAGCAAATTATTTGCGCCGGATTAAAGCCCGGTTTTTTCCTCTGTTTTTTCCGTGAAATCTCTGTTCCTCTGTGTTGAAGCCAGGATCAAATTCGCATCTCGATACCCTTCTCCCGCAGATACCCTTTCAGGTCGGGAATATCGATTTCGCGGAAATGAAAAATGCTGGCAGCCAGCCCGGCGTCGGCTTTACCGGTCGTGAATACGTCGACAAAGTGATCCATTGTTCCGGCCCCGCCCGACGCGATAACGGGAATGTTGGCGGCCCCGGAAATCTGCCCGGTAAGTTCCAGGGCAAACCCGGCTTTGGTACCGTCGGCGTCCATCGACGTTAGCAGCAGTTCCCCCGCCCCGCGTTCTTCCACTTCTTTCGCCCACGCAAGGGTACGCAGTCCGGTGGGCTTGCGGCCGCCGTGCGTGTGTACAATGTGCTCCCCATCAACGTAGCGCGTGTCAATCGCCACCACGACGCACTGACTACCAAATTCCAGTGCCAGCTCGTTTACAAGATCGGGGTTGCGCACTGCCGACGAGTTAATCGAAATCTTGTCAGCCCCCGCATTCAGCAGCGCCGATACATCGGCCACCGACGAGATGCCACCCCCGACGGTGAACGGGATATTGATCGTATGCGCCACGTTCCGTACTAGGTCGATCAGCGTTTTGCGTTCGTCGACGGTAGCGGTAATATCCAGAAACACCAGTTCGTCGGCGCCCTGTTCGGCGTACATGGCTGCCAGTGCCACCGGGTCGCCCGCGTCGCGCAGGTTGACGAAGTTGGTACCTTTTACAGTGCGCCCGTCTTTAATATCGAGGCAGGGAATAATTCGTTTTGTCAGCATCAGTAGCTGTCGATTAGTTTTCGTTGCATATACAGCTTTGGATCGTCGGGAAAGGCGAAACCGAACTGTTCGTAGAGCGTATGGGCATCGGCCGTGACCAGCGTCCACCGTCGAAGTCCGTGCAAATCAGGATGGTCAATGATATACTGCACCAGCCGTTTCGACAATCCTTGCCCGCGATGGTCTTTCACCACGAACACGTCCGACAAGTAAGCAAAGGTGGTATAGTCGGTAATGACGCGGGCAAAGCCAACCTGCTGATCGTTGTCGTAGATGCCAAAGCACAGCGAATTATCGACGGCTTTGCGTACTAGCTCCAGCGGCATATTCTTCGCCCAGTACGATTCCTGACTCAGGAAATGGTGAATAACAGCCAGATCAAGAAGCGATTTGTCCGTGCTGATGCTGTAGTCGTCGTTCATGGCTTACTTCGATTATTCTGAGCGCGCTGGGCTTCGTTTACGAATCGGTTTAAAAAAGGGAACTCAGTTCTGTCAACATACCAGTCACGTCGCGTAGTTCTGGAATGTCCCTGTATTCTCTGTAGAAAATAGACGGATTACTGTACGAGTAGAATCGAAAACCATTATAACAGAAGATCGAGAAAGCATAAGCTTTTCCATCGCTGACAGCCATTCGACCACGGGTTCTGCGGGCTTTCACCGTTATCGTTCCATCAGGCGACACTTCTGTCCAGGTCGAATCTTTAGGAAAACTGGCATAGTATCTGGCTTGTACATCTGACCACGTCGGTAATGTGAGTAAATGCCTATCAACCAGTCTATTCCATACGTCCAGTGACATTTCGGTTTTCGGACGACTGCGCTTCACGCTCGGTGTGCCTGCTGATGTATACCGAATCCAGTATCTGTCTACGGTAAGCCGTCGGTTGGTTTTGCGGATTCGATATACGCTGTGTGCGGCCCCTCGTACCAGACCCTGTTTGTTCCAGACATACACTTCATACTCACCCTCGGTCAATGTTGGTGTCCGCCAGCCAAGTTGCTGAGTAAGGTGCTCCAGGTCTAGCTGCCATTTTTCGTCGTACCGGTTACTGGTCATTGTCGCCTGCGCGCTGATCAGTGGCCTGACGAAGAACAACGTAATTACCAGTAGTCCGTACCTCATCTCATTACTGATTCAGTGCCGACAGTTCTTTCAGCGTCACACGCCCCTCGTAAATCGCTTTGCCGACGATAACGCCGAACAGATTCATATCGGCCAGCGTCTCGATGTCGGCCATGTTGCTGACCCCGCCACTCGCGATGATGTTCAGGCCGGGTAACTGCTCCTGCATGGTACGGTATAGCTCAAACGACGGCCCCTGAAGCAGTCCGTCTTTGGCGACGTCGGTACTGATGACATACTGAATACCTTTCTCAGCCCAGTTTTGCACAAAGTCGTAGACCCACACATCGGTGCCTTCTTCCCAGCCGCTGACGGCAATTTTCTCATTCTTCGCGTCGGCTCCCAGAATGATTTTACCGGCACCGTGCTGCGACAGCCACCGTTCCATCGTGTCGGGGTCTTTCACAGCGATGCTGCCGCCTGTCACCTGTTTAGCTCCGCACTCGAACGCAATCTGCAAGTCTTCATCCGACTGAACGCCACCGCCGAAATCGACGTGCAGGCTGGTTTTACCCGCAATCAGTTCAAGCACTTTCCAGTTGATAACGCGCTTCGCCTTCGCCCCGTCGAGGTCGACCAGGTGCAGCCGGGTAAGGCCTTCGCCCTCGAATTGCTGGGCCACTTCCAGCGGTCGGGCATTGTACTCTTTCTTCTGACTGTAATCGCCCTGCGTCAGCCGGACGGCCTTACCGTCGATCAGATCGATAGCGGGAATGATATGCATAGTTTATCTAAACACGGAGAAACGGAGGTTTTCACAGAGAAAACAGAGTCTTTTATTCCTCTGTGAAAACCTCCGCGACCTCTGTGTTGAACTTATAATTTCAGAAAATTTTCCAGAATGCGTTGCCCGACGTTGCCGCTGATTTCGGCGTGGAACTGGGCCGCGTAAAAATTATCCCGGTGCAGCATCGCGCTGAACGGCCGACCGTACTCACAAACCGCCGTCGTGTGTTCGCAGACATCGGCGGCATAGCTGTGGACAAAGTACACGTAATCGTTTTCCGACAAGCCTGCCGTCAGTGGGCTTGTCAGCGAGTGAATGCTGTTCCAGCCCGTATGGGGCACTTTCAGTCCCGCGTCGCCCGGCAGTCGGCGCACGTCGATGTCGAAGATGCCCATGCAGGTCGCGTCGTTTTCTTCCGAATGGCGGCACATGAGCTGCATCCCGACGCAGGTGCCCAGCACCGGCTGTGTCAGCGACGGAATCAGTCGGTCGAGACCGCGCTGCCGTAGATATGCCATCGCCGTACTCGCTTCCCCCACGCCGGGAAAGATCACCTTATCGGCCGAGCGGATTTCGGCTTCGTCGTCGGTGAGCAGATAGCTGGCACCCAGCCGGTCGAGCGCGTACATGACCGACTGCACATTGCCCGCGTTGTATTTGATAATGACCGTTTTCATAAAGCAAAAAGCCCGGCTAATGAACCGGGCTTTGATATAGCTGTGAGGAAAATTCCAGAAGCAATTATACCGCCCGTCGTTAACGGTGGTGATGGAAACAGGCAACTGTCTGGCTATAACTCATGTGACAAAAGTACCGGACTCACCCCGCAAAATCAACTGACGTGCTGAAACAGTCTCAGGGTTGCTTAGGATGACAAAAT
>CAZOQC010000032.1:0-24655 GCA_964581865.1 uncultured Spirosoma sp. | reverse complement strand
GGATGACAAAATAGGCCATAAAACACAAGTATAAACAACCTCTGAGACAAATTACTCAATTGCTTCGACCGGCGTTGCCTGCAACGCTTTGCGAACTACCGGAGCGACTTTCGTACCGAACAGTTCAATGGATCGCAGGCTTTGCGAATGCGAAATCAGGTGACCACCGATCATCTGGCCGAGGTAGCGGGTATTCTGAAACAGTTCGTGAAAGTGAAGAATCTTGTCGATCACCTGCTGCGGGCTACCCACCATCAGCGGGCCGTATTTGCGGGTATGCTCGTACTGTTCGCGACTGATGGGGGGCCAGCCCCGCTCCCGCCCGACCCGGTTCATCAGCAATTCGTAGGGTGGCCAGAACTCGTTCGATGCCTGTTGTGAATCGTCGGCGATGTAGAACTGCGAGTTGGCTGCCAGTTGCAGTTGGCTGACATCGTGCCCCGCCTGCGCAGCCGATTCCCGGTACAGGTCGATGAACGACACGAACCGCTCCGGCGTGCCGCCCAGCATGGCTACTGTCATCGGCAGGTTGAGCCGCCCTGCCCGCACCGCCGACGCGGGCGTCCCCCCGACGGCAATCCAGATCGGTAGCTTTTCCTGCAACGGACGTGGGTAGATGCCGGCCTGCTTTAGACTCGCCCGGTGTTTCCCCGACCATGTCACCTGCTCGCTTTCGTTGATGGCCATAAGCAGACTCAGCTTTTCGGTGAACAGCTCGTTGTAGTCGTTCAGGCTTTGACCGAAGAGGGGAAACGATTCTGTAAACGACCCGCGCCCGGCCAGGATTTCGGCCCGGCCGTTGGCGATCAGATCCAGCGTGGCGAAGTTCTGAAACGTGCGTACCGGGTCGGCGGAGCTAAGCACGGTTACGGCGCTCGACAGGCGGATGTTTTTGGTTTGGGCCGCTGCCGCTGCCAGTACGACTTCGGGAGCCGAAATGATGAAGTCGGGACGGTGGTGCTCGCCCAGCGCGAAGACGTCCAGGCCAACTTCGTCGGCCAGTTTAATTTCTTCGAGCAGTTCCTGCATCCGCTGATGTGCGTTGACTGCCTGCCCGGCTTTATGATCGGGATTTACTTCCCCGAAACTACTAAGACCAAGTTCCATGTATTTCCAGAAGTATTAAATGTAGATACATCATTATTATCTACGTAACACGCCGGTTTCGTAAAACGTGCCCCTCAGAACAGACTCCCCTGCACGACTTTGGGTTGCAGAACCGGTTCGCGCAAACGCAACCCGCAGTGTTCGTTTAGCTGGCGAATCCAGTACAGAATCAGTTCGGGAGCCGTATCGTTGTCGCCACCGCCGTGGATGAATAGATACGCCGTTTGCAGTCCTTTCTCGAACCACGTTTTCAGCCGCTGCACCCACGCATCGGTGCGGGTGTAGTCGGTGGGGTGGCCTTCGTTGGCAATAAAGCGGAGCGTCAGTACGGGACTGCTCAGGCCCATGTGCAGCACATCGCGCCGACCGGCCACGTCGGTAATGACCACGTGACGATGCAGGGCGTGCAGCCGTTCGAGTGTCTGCGGCCAGACCATCTTGCCAAACCAGTCGGGATGTCTGAATTCGACGGCCACGTTCAGCTCGTCGGGCAGATGCTTGAGGTACGTTTCCAATACAGGCCACTTGTCTGGGCCGAAGTAGGGCGGCAATTGAAGAAACGTCATGCCCAGAAACTCCTCCAGTTGCAGCACCGCGTTGATGAACTCTTCGGTCTGTAATTCGGAGGCTACGAGTTGCCGCTCGTGGCTGATGAGTTGCGGAAATTTGGGGCAGTACGTAAAGCCGGGCATCGCTTCCGTTTTCCACTTGTCGATCATACCCGGCGTCGGAATCTGGTAGTGCGTCAAGTTCAGCTCGATGGTGTTGAACTGTCGGGTATAGTAGTGCAGAAAGTCCTTATCCTTCGCGTTGGTCGGGTACACTTTTCCGACGTAATCTTTATTCGCCCAAACCGGACCGCCGATGTACACCTGTGGGCGAACGGCGGGTTCAACGGCCGTCCAGACGCGCGCATTGAACGAATTACCGGGTGGCAGCGCGAAGCTAACCGTGTCAAGATTAGGCGTTTTTCCGAATTCCATAGCCGTTGAGATGAAGTAGCTTAGCAAGTGAAAATACGGCATATTTGTTTGAAAATCCACCGGAATGCCCTCCCGTCCGACCCTGCAAAAACTGACCCATCAGCGGCTTGCCGATGCCGCTATCCTGCTGACCGTCAACCAGCCCGACACGGCATTTTACCTCGCCGGTTACGCTATCGAGTGCGCCCTGAAAGCCGCCGTCTGCCGCACCCTTGATCAGGATGATTTCTACCAGCCCGACCGTAGCAACAAAGGTGGGCGTTACGTACAGGACCGCGTTTTCAGAGAGTTTAAAACGCACAACTACAGCGATTTGCTGGTGTTATCCGGGCTTTCGGCTAAATTTGAAAGGGCAAGAACGGAGGATAGTCAGCTCGAAATCGCCTAGACGCGGGTACGAAGTATGAATTGGTCTGAGCAGGTTCGTTACAGAATCGACTTTTTATCTGTTCTGGCTGTTGGTGAATTTGTAGAATCAGTTAATACGATCATTCTATGGATAAGCAAGTATTGGTGAACGCCTTAGATAAAGTCTTCGGGGCACTTAAGCGTACAGGACATCCCGTCTCGGAATACAGAGTTATGCCCGAATATCTAGGTTATCGTGAGCTGCCGCTTTTAGTTGGTGTGGTCGTACCCTCCTGGAGAAACAAGCCTTCGGTTAAAACAAAAATTTCAACTATTGTAGATATACTGCATTCTGGAATACTAACATCTGATGAGCGAGCTTACATCTCGGGCGTAATACCCTACAATTCGCAAGAGGAAATGAACGAATTCTTCGACGAGCAGGAAGGCGTGGGCCGGCCGGTGGTGGAGCCGTATTGGCCGGACTGAGCGCATACGTATTCCAATCAAGTCTGCTGCCCGTCCGGTATTTCCCGCGACGGGCTTATTTTTGTACCCTAAACGGGCCGCTGCCCGCCCCTACGAATGATCGCCAAGACGTATTCACCCCAGGATATTGAAGCCAAATGGTATCAGTACTGGCTCGACAATAAACTATTTAAATCGACGCCCGACGAGCGGGAGCCGTACACCATCGTGATTCCGCCCCCCAACGTGACGGGTGTGCTGCACATGGGCCATATGCTCAACAACACGATTCAGGACGTGCTCATCCGAAAGGCGCGAATGGAGGGCAAAAATGCCTGCTGGGTACCCGGTACCGACCACGCGAGCATTGCCACCGAAGCCAAAGTCGTCGCGATGCTGGCTGAACGGGGTATCAAAAAGCAGGACCTAACCCGCGAGCAATTTCTGGCATACGCCTGGGAGTGGAAAGAAAAATACGGCGGCATAATCCTGAGTCAGCTTGCCAAACTCGGCGCGTCCTGCGACTGGGACCGGACCCGCTTCACGATGGAGCCGGATCTGTACCAGTCGGTTATCGACGTATTTGTCGATCTGTACGAGAAAGGCCTGATCTACCGGGGTGTTCGCATGGTCAACTGGGACCCGCAGGGGCGCACGGCCGTGTCGGACGAGGAGGTTATTACCAAAGAGGTGCAGCAAAAGCTGGTGTACATCCGCTACGCCATCAAGGGCAGTACGACCGATACCGGCGAACCCGAGTACATCACCATCGCGACCGTTCGGCCGGAGACGATCATGGCGGATTCGGCCATCGCCGTCAACCCCAACGACGAGCGGTATACGCACCTGCACGGTAAAACGGCGATCATTCCACTGATAAACCGTGAAGTGCCGATCATTACCGACGACTATGTTGCGATGGACTTTGGTACGGGTGGCCTGAAGGTGACGCCCGCCCACGACCCGAACGACTATAGCCTGGGGATCAAGCACAACCTGCCGGTGATCGATATTCTGAACGACGACGGTACGCTGAACGAGAAAGCGCAGATTCTGGTCGGACAGGACCGGTTTGCGGCCCGAAAAGCGATCATCAAACTGCTGGACGAAGCGGGGCATCTGGTCAAGACGGAAGACAACAAATCGAACGTCGGCACGTCGGAGCGGACGGGCGCGGTGATTGAGCCGAAGCTGTCATTGCAGTGGTTTTTGAAAATGGAAGACCTGGCCAAACCCGCCCTCGACGGTGTCATGGACGATACCATTCAGCTTGTTCCGCCCAAATTTAAGAACATGTACCGGGTCTGGATGGAGAACGTCCACGACTGGTGCATCAGCCGCCAACTGTGGTGGGGGCAGCAGATTCCGGCGTACTACATGCAGGACGGCACCGTGATCGTGGCCCGCAGCAAGCACGAAGCACTGGAGAAAGTGCAGCACGAAAAGCTGCTCTTCGCGATGACTGAAGCCGATCTGACGCAGGACGAAGACGTACTCGATACGTGGTTTTCGTCGTGGCTGTGGCCGATTTCGGTGTTTAACGGCATCGAAGAGCCGAACAACCCCGACATCAACTACTATTACCCAACCAATGACCTGGTTACGGCCCCCGAAATTCTGTTTTTCTGGGTGGCCCGGATGATTATTGCCGGGTACGAATACAAAGGCGAAGCACCGTTTAAAAACGTTTACCTGACGGGTATCGTCCGCGACAAGCTGGGCCGGAAAATGTCGAAATCGCTGGGTAACTCACCCGACCCGCTCGACCTGATCGATCAGTACGGCGCCGACGGCGTCCGGACGGGGATGCTGTTTAGTTCACCCGCCGGTAACGATCTGCCGTTTGACGAAAAGCTGGTTGAGCAGGGCCGGAATTTCAGCAATAAAATATGGAACGCCTTCCGGCTGGTCAAAAGCTGGACAACGGCGGATACGGCGGACGGCGGGGCCAACGCCCTGTCGGTTCAGTGGTTCGACGCGAAGCTGAACGCGACGCTGGTTGAGATTGAAGATTTGTTCGGCAAGTTCCGCATTTCCGACGCGCTACAGGCCATCTACAAGCTGATCTGGGACGACTTCTGCGCACAGTACCTCGAACTGATTAAACCGGCCTACGACACCGAAGCGGGGGCAGCCCAGCCCATCGACAAAGCTACGTTCGACGCCACGATTGATTTCTTCGAGCGGCTGATGTGCCTGGCGCATCCGTTCATGCCGTTTATCACCGAAGAAATCTGGCAGGACATCCGCGACCGGAACGAAGGCGACAGCATATGCGTAGCCGCATTCCCGAAAGCCGGCCCGGTCGATCAGCAAGTCCTGACCGACTTCGAAACGCTGTTTGAGATCGTGTCGAACATCCGCAACGTTCGGAATACGAAGCAGCTTTCGCCCCGAATCGAACTGCCACTAGCGATCCGCACGGCTGATAGTCAGCGTTTTCAGGTACTGGAACCGCTGATTCAGAAAATGGCGAACGTATCGGCCATTGTGTACACGAGTGAGAAAGTCGACGGTACCGCATTCCTGATTAAAGCCGACGAGTTCTTCGTCAATCTGGCGGGTGAAGTCGACGCGGAGCAGGAGATCGCGGCTGCACAGAAAGAACTGGATTACCTGACCGGTTTCCGCGAGTCGACGCAGAAAAAGCTGTCGAACGAGAAGTTTGTGGCCAATGCCAAGCCCGAACTGGTCGAGCGTGAACGGCAGAAACTGGCCGACGCCGACGCCAAGATTCAGGCCCTGACCGAGCGACTTACGAGTTTGAGTGCTGGTTGACAGATGAGTTTACGTACTACTGTAAAACAAAATAAGAGAGTAGCTTGACGGCCACTCTCTTATTTTGTTTCATATAATAAATCGAATCGTTCTATTTTTGCCACAGTAACGATTCCATATATCACAGACTGTTCCAACTATGAATAAATGCATTTTTCTGGACCGCGACGGTGTCTTAAATGAAGACCGCCCCGATTACGTTTACCGGATCGAGGACTTTATTATTCCCGCCGGCGTTCCGGAAGCGTTGCAACTGCTCAAAAACGCGGGGTACCTGCTGATCGTAATTACCAATCAGGCGGGTATCGCCCGTGGCCTGTACACCCGTGACGACGTTATGACCTGTTATGCGTACCTGCAGCAACAGTGCGGCAACCTGATCGATGACATGTATTACTGCCCCCATCATCCGAAGTTTGATACGGAGTCGTTACGGCGGAAGCCGGGCTCGCTGATGATCGAAAAAGCGATCGCCAAGTACAACATTCAGCCGACCGAATCATGGATGATCGGCGACGCCCTGCGTGACATGCAGGCAGGGCGCCGGGCGGGTGTGCGAACGGTACGAATCGCTCAACCAACCGCGACGGATTTACTGGATAGCGAAGAACGCACAGCCAGTTTGCTGGAAGCGTCGCATTACGTGTTAAGTCAGCAGTAACAGTTGTACACACGAATCGGCCCCGTCAATCAGTGGATTGGCGGGGCCGATTCGTGTATCACAGTACCAGTTAAGCGCGTATCTGATGCGTAGACGCGGGCTTTTGTACACTGCCATAAGCCGGGCAGTTCGACCGGCGCGAACAGGCTCCCATCGACAGGGCAACCAACGCGGTCACCAGAACAAGTAGTTTTTTCATGAATAATGTGTTGCGTTCAGTGTCAGACAGATAACGAATTCTGTGCCAGAAGCGTATGTTGCGCTGGTTGCGAGTTTACTGATCGGCAAACCCGAAACCAGCGCCGATGCGTTTTATTCGTCAACCTTCGCCAGTTCAGCGGCTTCTTCGCGTTCTTCAGCCGCTTCGGTTGCTTCCAGCTCAGTCATACCCGGCTCGGCTCCACCGTAGCCCAGAATCTTCAGCATCACCTCGCTGTTCTGCTCCGGCGCGAATAGTCGCGACCGCATGTTTCCATCTTCGTCCATATCCACGATTACGTGTTGTGGCGCCGGAATCAGGCAGTGCTGAATACCGCCATAGCCGCCCAGCGATTCCTGATAGGCACCCGTATGGAACAGCCCCACGTACTGCGCTTCGTCTTCCTGATTAAAAATCGGAAGGTACAAGTCGGCGCTGTGCGTTTCGGTATTGTAAAAATCGTGCGAGTCGCAGGTCAGGCCGCCGAGGTTGACCTTCTGGTACGGGTTGTCCCAATTGTTGACGGCCAGCATGATGTACTTCTGCCCCAGCCCCCACGAGTCGGGCAGTTGGGTGATAAACGAGCCGTCGATCATGTACCACAGCTCTTTATCATTCTGTAGTTTCTGATCGATGACGTTGTAGATCACCGCACCGCTTTCGCCCACCGTATACGAGCCAAACTCGGTGAAGATATGCGGCACCGGCACATTGTTTTTGTTACAGATCCACTGAATACTCTCCACGATCTGATCGATCATGGCCTGGTAATCGTAGGTGAACTGGAACGAGGTCTGTATCGGCATCCCCCCGCCAATATCGATCGAGTCGAGGTCGGGGCAGATCTTCGCCAGTTCGCAATATTTGTACATAAACCGACTCAGCTCACTCCAGTAATACGCGCTGTCTTTGATGCCCGTATTGATAAAGAAGTGCAGCATTTTCAGCTTGAATCGCTCGTTGGTCGCGATCTTGGTCCGGTACAGTTCGTTGACGTCGCTGTAGCGGATACCCAGCCGGGACGTGTAAAAAGCAAAATTAGGCTCTTCGTCGGTCGCGATCCGGATGCCAAAGTTGACCGATTCTGCTGTCACGGCGTTCTCGTAGGCTTCGATCTCTTTCAGATTATCGAGCACCGGCACAACGTTAAAGCCTTCGTTAATCATCTCGCTCAGGTACTGCGTATACAGCGGACGCTTATAGCCGTTGGCGATGATGTACGTCTGCTTGCTGATCTTGTCCATCTTATACAATTCGCGCACAATCTGAATATCATAGGCCGACGACGTTTCGAGGTGAACGTTGTTTTTCAGTACTTCATCGAGCACAAACTTGAAGTGGGATGACTTGGTACAGTAACAGTACGTGTAGTTTCCTTTGTAGTTATACCGCTTCAGCGCATTTTTAAACAGCTGCTTGGCATGCTGAATATGCTCGGTAATCTTCGGCAGAAACGTCAGTTTAAGGGGCGTACCGTACTGCTGTACAATGTCCATCAGCGGTACATTGTTGAACAACAGCTCGTTGTTCTCGACGTTGAACTCCCGCGTGGGAAATTCAAACGTCTGGTCAATCAGGTCATAATAAGTTTTCATCCCTACGATTGGCTCCGAAAAAGAAGTTACTGTTCTAAAAAAAACAGGCGCGAAAATGGTCGTAAAAACCGGGCTTTGCAAGCCTGGATCACGCGCTTGGGAAATAACAGTGACGAACAAGAATTTGATTCAAAAACGGTGTTAAGATTTTGCGCACTGGCCTCCGTTTCCCCATTCCGGCTGAATGCTCTACTTTTGCACTCTAGTTTGCTTTATGTACCCACCAATGCCTCAGTCTATCCATTTCATTGCCGTCGGGGGACGTGTCATGCACAACCTGGCGCTGGCACTTCAGCAGGCCGGTCATACCATCACCGGCTCTGACGACGTAATTTATGATCCTGCCCGCGCCCGGCTGATTGAGCATAAGTTATTACCGGCCGAATTGGGCTGGTTTCCCGACAAAATTCACGCGGGACTGGACACGGTCATTGTGGGTATGCAGGCCCGTCCCGACAATCCCGAACTGGTGCGGGCGCAGGAACTGGGACTACCTATCGTCTCGCTGCCGGCCTACATCTACCACCATAGTCAGCAGAAGCAGCGCATTGTTATTGCGGGGAGCCACGGCAAGACGACCATCACGGCGATGCTGATGCACGTACTGACGTTTCATCAGCGCGCATTCGACTACCTGGTTGGTACAGCCCTCGATGGCTTCGACTCGACGGTACGGCTGTCGGCGTCGGCTCCGCTGATCGTGATCGAAGGGGATGCCTACACCTCGTCACCGATTGATGCGACGCCCAAGTTTCTCAATTATCAACCCCACATCGCGCTTATCAGCGGCATTGCCTGGGATCACGTCACCATCTATCCGACTTGGGACCTGTACGTCGATCAGTTCGAGATTCTGGCCGAAGCCATGCCCAAAGCCGGTATTCTCATTTTCGATGAAGCCGACAATATGCTCGACATCATCGGGCAGAAGGAGCGCACGGATATTACGAAAGTGCCGTACCAGCCGCACCCCAGCGAGATAATCGATGGGCAAACGTACCTTTTACCCCGGAAAGGCGGAAAAATACCAGTTCCCGTGTTTGGCGAACATAACATGAAAAATATCGCGGCTGCGCTGACTGTCTGCGACCGCATTGGCATTACCGACGATCAGTTTTACGCGGCCATTCCCACGTTCAGGGCCGTTACGCAGCGACTGGAGCAGGTTACGGAACGCAACGGCAAACGGTTGTTTCGCGACTTTGCCTATGCCCCTGCGAAAGTGGAAGCCACTACGGAGGCCGTCAGAGCGCAGTTTCCCACCGATTCGCTGGTGGCCGTGGCCGAATTGCACGCCACCAATCTAATGCCCGATTTTCTGGCCGAATACCGACAAACGCTGGATCAGGCCGATCTGGCGGCTGTCTTCATTGACAGGTCCGCTTTGTCGGCAGCTGAGCAGACTTTGGCGGATGCAGATACGCTTCGGGCGGCTTTCGGGCGGCCTGATCTGACGGTCGTAACCAGCGCCGATGCGTTACGTCAATACCTGCTCGATCAGCGCGCCAAAGCAACTATCTTTCTGCTAATGGGTTCCGGCACGTTCGGCGATTTAAACCTGACCGAACTGGCTGACGCACTCCTATAACCCGTATTGACTTTACGTATTCAACCCACGATTTATGCATAGTATCGTTGTTTATTGCGCATCCAGCCCCGGCACGAATCCGGTTTACAAAGACTCAGCTGTCGAACTGGGTGAAAAGATGGCTAGTTACAACATCCGGCTGATCTACGGCGGGGGCGGTTTCGGCCTGATGGGCACCGTAGCCGATTCAGTGCTGCGCAATGGTGGTGAAGTAACGGGCGTGATTCCGAATTTCCTTGCCGATCTGGAAGTGGCCCATCAGACGCTGACCGAGATTCACTTTGTCGAAACCATGCACGAGCGTAAGTTCAAGATGGTGCAACTGTCGAAGGGGGTTATTGCGCTGCCCGGCGGCTACGGGACGTACGATGAGCTGTTCGAGATTCTGGCGTGGCGACAACTCAAACTCTACGACGGGCCCATTGTCCTGCTCAACATCAACGGCTACTACGACCTGATGCTGCAACAGCTCGACCGGGGTGTTCAGGATGGCTTCATCAAGCCCGAAAACCGTGAGTTGTTACTTGTCGCGGATACGGTTGACGTAGCGATGGCCCAAATTCAGCAGTTCTGGGAAGCGGTGTAGCCGGTAGGTTAGTACCGTGAACAGTGGTGTCGGGTTGGGCCGGGCTGGCGTTCCAGACCCGACACCACTGCTCACGGTACTAAAACAGATAAAAAGCATGGGGGCTGTGATTCCGTATCACAGCCCCCATGCTTTTTACGTTTTATCCCTTACTTCTTTGACGTCGAGAACGAGTACGGCGCGTCGGCGGGGTTCGTACCGCGCTGCGTGTTGGGTTTGTCGGTCATCTGCACGTCGAGCGTAGCCCCCTGCATGAGTTCGCGATGGCTCAGCCAGTTCGGATTGTACGGCTTTCCGTTTAGCCGGACGTCCTGCACGTAGCGGTTCTGTTCGCCATTGTTCGGCGCGTTAATCGTCAGTGTTTTGCCGTTTTCCAGTTGCAGCGTCACCTTTTTGAATAGCGGAGCACCCAGCACGTACTGATCGGTACCGGGGCAGACGGGGTAAAAGCCCATGGACGAGAATACGTACCAGGCGGAGGTTTGCCCGTTGTCTTCGTCACCGCAGTAGCCGTCGGGCGTGGGCTGATACATCCGGTTCATCACCTCCCGTAGCCAGTACTGCGCTTTCCACGGCTGACCAGCGTAGTTGTAGAGGTAGATCATGTGCTGAATCGGCTGGTTGCCGTGGGCGTAGTTCCCCATGTTCATAATCTGCATCTCCCGGATTTCGTGAATCACCGATCCGTAGTACGAATCATCGAATACGGGCGGCACGACGAATACCGAATCGAGCATTTTCGCGAACCCGGCCCGGCCACCCATCAGATCGCTCAGGCCATTTACGTCGTGGAAAACCGACCAGGTGTAATGCCAGCTGTTGCCCTCGGTGAAGGCATCGCCCCATTTGAACGGGTTGAACAGCGATTGAAACGTACCATTTTCGTTTTTTCCGCGCATCAGTTTCGTACTCGGGTCGAACAGGTTGCGGTAGTTCTGGCTGCGTTTGGCAAACAGATCAATTTCGGCCTGCGGACGTTTCAGTTCTTTTGCCAGTTGCCAGATCGTAAAGTCGTCGTAGGCGTATTCGAGCGTCCGGGCCGCATTTTCGTTGATCTTCACATCGTACGGCACGTACCCCAGCTTGTTGTAGTAAGCGGCCCCTTTCCGCCCAACCGACGACAGTGGTCCTTCGGTCTGCGTGTTTTTCAGGATGGCTTCGTAAAGCGTGTTGATGTCGTAACCCTGCCGGTTGCCCTTCAAATAGGCATCGGCAATGATCGACGCGGAGTTGGAGCCTACCATGCAGTCGCGGTGGCCGGGGCTGGCCCACTCGGGCAGGAACCCGCTTTCCTTGTAAGCGTTTTCCAGCCCCGCCATGATATGGCTATTCAACGTCGGCTGGGTCAGGTTGAAGAGCGGAAAGACGGCCCGAAACGTGTCCCAGAAGCCATTGTCGGTAAACATGTAGCCCGGCAGTACCTGCCCGTTGTAGGGGCTGTAATGCACGATCTGCTTTTTCGCGTCGATCTCGTAGAACTTACGCGGAAACAGCATCGTCCGGTACAGGCAGGAGTAGAACGTCCGGGTCTGATCGGCGGTACCGCCCGACACGGCCATCCGCTTCAGCTCGGTGTTCCAGATCGCTTTCGCTTTGCTCTTCACCGTATCGAACGAGTCGTTGCCGATCTCTCCTAAGTTGCGTTCAGCCTGCTCAGGACTGATAAACGACGACGCAACGCGGGCATACACCTGTTCCCCCTTGCGCGTACGAAACCCGACGACGGCCCCCACGTGATTGGCCTGCTTCGCCAACTGCGTAGCCGACAGCGTATCACCACTCCAGACGGCGGTGTTGGCAAACGGCCGGTCAAACTGGATGACGAAGTAGTTTTTAAAATTGGCCGGAACGCCACCGCTGTTTTTTGTCGTGTAGCCCACGATCCGGTTTTTGCCCGGAATAATCTGGATGGACGAGCCTTTGTCGAGCGCGTCGATCACCACAAACGACGAGTCGGTTTCGGGAAAGGTAAACCGCAGCGCAGCCGCCCGCTCGGTCGGGCTGATTTCGGTCGTGACGTTGTGGTCGGCGAGGTAAACGCTGTAGTAGTACGGTTTGGCGATTTCGGATTTGTGCGAAAACCAGCTGGCCCGGTCGTCCTCTTTGTACCGTCGTTTGCCGGTGATCGGCATGATCGCAAACTGCCCGTAGTCGTTGATCCAGGGGCTCGGCTGGTGCGTTTGTTTGAAGCCGCGCAGCTTGTCGGCGGTGTAGACGTAGGCCCAGCCGTCGCCCATTTTGCCGGTCTGCGGCATCCAGCAATTCATGCCCCAGGGCAGCGAGATAGACGGATAGGTGTTGCCCGTCGACAGGCTGGGTTTGGAATCGGTACCCATCAGCGGGTTGACCCACTCGACCGGATCATCGACCCGATCCACGTTTTGTGCCAGCGCACCAGCCGATAGAGCCAGCGTCAGCGCAGCACCGAGAACATATTTCATTCGTTGAGGATTGGCGAGTAAACGCATTGTTGTAGTTACGGAATCAGCTCCTGCTCCAGCAGGTTCTGCAACACATAAGCCTGCGTACCGTACAGCTTGGCCATACCATCCAGATTCGACTGCTCGATGGTCAGGTTGTCGCGGTAGTTGGGCAGGCAGTATTTGGCAATGGCCTGCTCGATGGGCCGGATGATGGCCTTTTCAGCTTTGGCGAGTACGCCGTTGACGATAATCAGTTCCGGGTTGAACAGGTGAACAGCCGTGGCCAGCCCGCGCCCTAACTCACTGCCGATGTCACTCAACAGATCGATTGAAAACGCGTCGCCCAGACTCGCTTTGGTAATGATGGTTTCAATGGTCAGATTGGCCAGATTCTCCTCAGCCAGCACCGAAACGGCACCTGCTTTCAAACCAGCCCGCGCCCGCTGAATCAGCGCCGACGCCGATGCGAGTGTATCCAGACAGCCGACCTTACCACAATGGCAAAGTTCGCCCCCTTCGGATTTCATCTGAATATGGCCCAGTTCACCGGCGAAGCCGCCCCCACCCTGAAAAATCGTTCCGTCGACGATAACGCCCAACCCGACACCCCAGTCTATATTGACCGACATGACGTGATTTTTACCCTGCGCCAGCCCAAACTGATGCTCACCGATAATCATGGCCTGCGAGTCGTTGACCAGATAAACGGGTGCCCCGAAGATCGACCGAAACAGCTGGCTCATCGACAAGCCCGGTCCGTTCAAGTTCGGATAGGTATGGTTGATGCTTCGTTTGGGATCGACCAGACCCGGCATCGATACACCAACGCCAATGACCTGCACGTGGCGCACTTCCAGAAGTTGTGCCAGTTGTTCCAGCGGCTCACGCAGTACCGACAGAAAACCGGCCGACAGATCGAGGCCCAGATTGACGTCCAGTTCTTCGACAACTTCATTGGCCAGGTTCATCGCCCGCAGCTGAATATCGTGTACGGTAATGTCGGCGACGATGTTGATGTATCGATTCGGATCGAGCGCAAACAGCGACGGCTTGCGCCCAAACTGTGCATTGCCCGTACCGATTCCCCGCACCCAATGTTCGTTGCTTAACTCATCGATCAGGTTGGTTGTCGATGGTACGCTGGTGTGTAGCAGCCCCGCCAGCTGTGAAATCGTACGCGACTCCGATCGGTATAATTCAGTAATCAGTTTTCGTTTGAGCTTACTTTTCTTGGTGTCGATGACGGAAAGCACAACATTGTCCTGCATAATAGCGTGTGAATTCGGCTTGATTGCGGCCATCGGCCACAGCGGTTGACAGAGTTATGAATAGAAATGCATATATGCCCGGTGGAACAAATCGGTCTGGCCAAAGAAGTCGTTAGCTGTACGCACCTACTTACTTCTCGAGTCGGTTCCGCCTTCAGGCCATTAATAATACAATTTCATAAGCAATCATTTATATCCGGCCGTGACCGTT
This sequence comes from uncultured Spirosoma sp., assembly GCA_964581865.1. Lineage (GTDB taxonomy): Bacteria > Bacteroidota > Bacteroidia > Cytophagales > Spirosomataceae > Spirosoma. The sequence goes on along the minus strand of CAZOQC010000032.1, from coordinate 10,440 downwards.
ATAGGGTGGACATGGGCAGCCCGGAGTTTTCCGATGACAAAACTACCGATCGCTTTACCCTGTACCTGCCCACTTTCAACGGCGTCGCGATAGTGGATACCACCATACAGTCGTGAAATAGCTGCTTCAGCCGCTGCCTGCCTGAACGACTGGAATTTTCGTTCGGGCAGGTCGAAAATCACTTCTGTATTGTCTGTAAACGCGATGCCATCCCCCAACAGGTAAGTCAGCACTTCGGAAACGGCCGTCGAGATAACGCTGTGCCCGCTCGTGTATTCCGGAAATGGGGGTGTTTGCAACAGCGGTTGCCAGCGCGGGCTGATGTACCGATTGATGTACGTTTCGGGTCGAATACGGTTGCTGCGGTATTTTTCGTCCCACACGCTGATAAAGGCATCCATCAACGTCATCGCTGTAATCGCCTGTACTTCGATTGCCCGATCAAACGGCAGGTTGAGTTGACCGGTGACCAGGTTGGTAATGTTCATCCAGTGCCCGCCGGGACTGATTTTTTTGAACCCGATGGACATGTGCCCCGACGTATTGACGGCAAACGGGTTACAGTCCCAGTACGAGGCAATGAACCGCTGCTCAGGCGTCAATGAATTGCCGACGCTGTACACTTCACGGGTCATTCGGTAAAACTGACTCGTCGAATCGGTGCTGAACGGCGTGGGTGCAACGGGTTTGAACTGACTGCATGAATCAAGCAGCATGGGTTTGATCGTGCGCCAGTGCGGTTCGATGGCTTCGATGTAGGCTGGCGGAGTGGGGTACCAGTGTGCGTCGTCTTTGGCAGGCCGGTAGCGCCGTTGCGCACTCAGTTTGCTATAGTTGTCGCCTGCCGCCCGCTGCATCACCTGCTTAGCCACCTGCTGCGCCACCCCAACCGACTGCTCGATCTGCGTCGGCGAATACCCGGCTTTCTGCAGCGATTCAAGTAATTTTTTCTGCTCTTCTTCCAGCATGTATCCCGACGGGAGAATCAGCCGACCCGTCTCCAGAATGCAGTACAAGGCCGCAATCTGATAGTTGTACTGCTCCGGTACACTGACGGTTATTGGGTTCATCTGCTGCACAAACCGCTGTGCCGACACGACCTGTTCAGGGTGCTGCTGCGCAACAATTTCGTGCGCACCCAGCAGGCAATAGGTGTAGAACCGGCTGGCTGCGGGCGGATTGACAACATCGTGAATCATCACCATCGTTGTCGCAAAGACGGTCGGCTGCAACCGGTTGGCCAGATCGGGTACCTTCGGCGTCGGTCTCGCCCAGCTCACTTGCCACAACAGCCACAAAACCAGTAGTTTCTTCATGGTTTCGCTGGTTTATACAGTTGCAGCGGCTGATTAAACGAGCCGATCAGTACGTACGGCTGCCCGCCAATTGTGATCGTCATCGCTGATTTCACGTCGCCCTGTACGGTTAGTCCCGATACCGGTTGCGTAACATACGAGAAGCCCCCTTTACCATCGCCCGACAACAGACAGCCGTAGTTTGCATCCATGCTACCCAGTTTCAGGCGGTTGTCGGAGCGGTTACCCAGCAACAACAAATCCGTTGTACCGTTCCGGTCGAAGTCACCCGTCAATGTGCTGGTGACGGGGGCAAACTGGGCCTGAATAGGTAGCTTACCCGGCACGAAGGCACTTCCCTGCCGCAGGTAGCAGGTCGAACGCGTAGTGGTCACGCTAAGTTTATGCGCTTTGGCCAGATCCTCCGCCGAGAAGATATCCGTGGCCGATGCGTTTGCGTAGTCTTTGTAGTAGGCAAATTTCCGGCGCATCGCATAAATCTGATCGTTCAGTTCGTCACGACTGACAAACGGGTAGGTCTTACCCTGAATGTAGTAGCAGAAAAACGGATCGACCGACCCATTACCATCGAAATCAGCGAAGAGCAGATCGGCGGGTTCGTTTACCGATGCTTTGATCTGCGAGTTTAGTCCCAGGTTACCCGCTATAATATCTTTCTTTCCATCGCCGTTTAGGTCAGCTACCGTCAACGACGACCAGAAGCCAGTCTCACCCTGTGGCATATACGTCTTTGTCTGATCGACAAAACCGGCCTTCGTATTCTGGTATACCCTGATCGGCATAAACTCACCACACACCAGCAGATCGGGCCGACCATCGCCGTCCAGATCGCTCCACTGCGCATCCGTCACCATCCCAACCGACGCAAACGGCACGTCGACCAGACTAAACTGCGCGTTGCCTTTGTTCTCGAGCAGATAGGACTGTGGCGTTTCGGGGTAACGGCCCGGCACCACCCGCCCGCCCACGAATAGATCAAGATCACCGTCGCCGTCGTAATCGACCGGACGCACGCACGACTTACTGCTTCCTGTTAGCGCGGGCAACGTTGCTTTGCTCAGCTTTCCACGACCATCGTTGAGGTAGAGTTCGTCCTGTAGCGAAGCTGTATTGGCCTCAAACAACGAGTAGCCACCTTTTGCGATGTAAAGGTCGTCGTAGCCATCGCCATTGGCATCGAAGAAAGCAGCGGCTGAAACAGCCGATACCGTCTCGTCGCCGATCGTCAGCCCGTCCAACTTCGTGAAAGCAGGATCATTTTTTTTGCCGCCCTTCTGCTGTAACCAGACAGCCCCCGGCTTTTTCTGATCGCCACTGATAAACAGGTCTTCCAATCCATCGTGGTTCACATCGCCTTTGGCAATGACCGGTCCCGTGTGCGAATACATCCACAACATAAGCGGTTGCCGTTTGAAGTCGTTTTCGACGTAGCCTTCGTGGGTGTGCGGTAGCAACGGATCGACCGATGTGAAGAGACTGGCCGACTGATTCACGGCTGGTGTCGCCTTTGTCTTCTTCGTCGCCGTTGCGGTCTGCTTAATGGTGAGCAACTGATTCACGGCCTGCCCTACCAATACCTGCCGCGACTGATCGGGCCACACCACGGAAATAGAGTCGATTGTGGTGGCGGCTCCAAGACCAAAATGCAGCGTCGTCGGCTGTGTCGACAGGTAGCCACGCGCCGGGTTGAGTTCCTGGTACTGCCGGTTGCCGGCCGTGTACACCGTAACCTTAGCACCAATAGTACTGGCCGAACCACTCTCTGCTTCCAGTTTCAGCTGCACATACGCATGCTGCCCCTGTTCACGGGCCATGTTCCGGTATACCGACGCCGGTTCGTTGATATTGTTAACAACCAGCTCAAGATCACCGTCGTTGTCCAGATCGGCATACACGGCCCCGTTCGATATGGTCGGCTTAGTGATGCCCCACCCCTGTTGCTGATTCGAGAACGTCAGGTCTTGATTGTTACGAAATACATAGTTGGGCAACTTCGTAGCCGGCATAGCCTTCACCAGATCCATCAGCTGCACTGGCTCCCGATCGATTGCCTTGCGAATTTTGTAGTCGCCCCAGTAGCGCAGAAAATCTTTATTGGTATAGTCGCGCAGATAACCGTTGGTGATGAACAGGTCTTTATAGCCGTCGTTATCAAAATCGGCCAGCAGGGGTGCCCAGCTCCAGTCGGTGTTTGAGACGCCTGCCACCTGCGCAATCTCGCTAAACGTCGGCACCGACATACCGTTGTTACCGGCTATGTTACCATTGTTTAGCTGTAGCATGTTGCGCATATACTGCCGTTGCAGGTTCTGCTGCTGCATCAGTTCAAACGACTCGTAGTTCTCCTGCAACTGAAGCAGCTTCTGCCGCCGGTTATCCTCCGGTAGCATATCGAGCGACATAATATCGGGTAGTCCGTCGTTGTTGATGTCGGCAATATCGACGCCCATCGAGAACTGCGCCATGTGCCGGAGTTGCTGCTGCGTCGCGTCCAGAAAGGTGCCGTTCTTCTGATTTATGTAGATGTAATCGGGTTCGTTGTAATCGTTCGTCACGTAGATATCCGGCCAGCCATCCAGATTGATGTCAGCAATGGCCATACCCAGCCCAAACGTCAGCGGGTACTGGTGAATACCGGCTTTGGCCGTCACATCGACAAACCTGGCCTTCTGGTTCTCGAATAGTTTGTTACCCGCCAGCGGATCGGTTTCGTTGTGTAGCCGGGCCAGTTCCATATTGTCGTATTTCTTGACGTTATGGTTCAGCAGCAGCATGTCGAGATCACCGTCGCGGTCGTAGTCGAAGAAAGCGGCCTGCGTACTGTAGCCGGGATCATCGAGGCCGTACTCAGCCGCTTTCTCTACGAACTGCGGTGTCCCATCGGCCTGATTGCCCTGATTGATGAAGAGTTGATTTCGGCGGAGCGTTTCGCTGCCTTTACCGGAATAGCAAACGTAAATGTCGGGTCGGCCATCGTTGTTGACGTCGGCAACGCTCACTCCCGTTTTCCAGCCACCGCTACGGCCACCAAGTCCGGTGCCGGCGGCTTTTGTGATGTCAGTAAATACCAGTTTACCCCGGTTCAGGTATAGCTTGTTGGCGTTGAGATTGGCCGTGAAGAACAGATCAGTCAGCCCATCACTGTTAAAATCGGCAGCGGCAACACCGGCACCGTTGTAAAAATATTCGTACGACAGGACATTCAGCTGCTCGTTTTCGTCTACGTTGTTGCTGAAGGTAATGCCCGTTTGCTCGGCGGGTAACGACTGAAAAAGCGTCGATTGCCCCTTGGTTATCAGAGTGACGAAGCACAGCAATCCGATTGACAGCAGTCGGCGGAAAAGAGGCTGAATAGCTGTAATCATCTCGCTGATAAAGAATTAAGGTAGGGTTATTGTAGAAACGAGTAACGTATCAAGAATAATTCATTGGTCATAAAAAAGGTAAGGCGACCCGAAAGCCACCTTACCTTTTCTGACTGCACTACTTACTGCTTATCCCAATAAACGCGCGAGGTCCAGTTGTCACCACCCGAGAGTTTACTAACGGCCGACGTATAGCTAGCCGTGTTGAGGGTTGCCTCGTTGGTTGGGTACGGTTGCCGACGTGGAATCTGACCGTTCGAGAAGTTACCGGTGTAGTTAACCGGCGTCAGTGCCGGAAAACCCGACCGCTTCCAGTTGTTCCAGCTTTCCATGAAGTTCATCAACAGACCCGTCGTTGCCCAGATCTGCTCGTTGATCTGCTTCAGTGCGTTGGCCGCTACCAGTGGGTTGGCATCGGCATAAGTCGACGCGGTGGTGGAGCTAATCGTACCACCAGTACCGTATTTTGCCAAAGACTGCATCCCGGCAACTACTCCGTTCTTGTAGTGACCGGCAGCCGTTCCGCCTACGGTGAAGCCACGGGTAGCGGCTTCAGCCAGGAGCAGTTCTGTTTCGGCATAGGTCAGCACAAACAGGGGGGCATCGCGGTTGCGGTAAATGGTAGTAGGCCGCGAATACTTGCCGATCGGCGTAGCATCAGCACCCGAGCCCGTACCACCGGGATAGTTGGGTGATTTGCTGATGTCAGTCGCACCACCGTTCAGGTCATAGCCGTTCGGTAAGCCCAGCTGCGCGCTTGGCGTAGAGTTACCAGCGGTTACCAACTGGTTAGCTGCCAGACCATCAACCGGTACTTCAGATACCACGCTCAACCGGGGATCGTTCGTCGCTTTCAGGTAGTCGATCAGCGTTTTGCTCCAGCGAACCTGGTAAATGTCGGCGCCCGTAGTCAGGGCCTGCCCGTTGCTGTTGCCGTATCCGTTGGCGTTGTTAGCCACCACATAAGCATCGTCGTCTACACTGGTAAACACTCCGCCAGCCACAGCCTTCTCGGCATACGTTTTGGCCGTAGCCAGGTCAGACTTCGTCAGGCGCATCGCCAGCTTCAACATCAGCGAGTAACCAAATTTTTTCCATTTGGTAATGTCACCCTTGTAGGCAAACGCATCGTTGGTAGGCAGTGCGGCCGATGAACTTAACGCAGCGGTGGCCGTTTCCAGTCGGCTCAGCATATTCTTATAAATAGCGTCCTGACTATCGTAGGCAGGTAGCGTAACCCCATTCGATTTGGCCTGCAACGCCTGCGTGTAAGGAACATCGCCGTAGGTATCGGTGATGTTCGCCAAACATTGCACCTGCATGATTTTGGCAATGTTGTTCAGGTTAACCAGAGCCGCGTTATTATTCGTCAGCTGCTCCATCTCATAGGCATAACTGGCAGCCGTGTAATCGATGCTCCAGGTCCGCTGCAGATAGTCGTTGGTATTGCTCGAAATAACGTACTTGTCGGCGTTGGAATAGTAGTTGGCCGCTCCCGACGTAGTAGAAGCCAGTATCTGTATCCATCCAGCCTGGAACAGAATAGGTCCGTTGTAGCCAGAATTGGCATTCACGTGGTTGTACTGAATGCTGGGCAACAGCAGATTGGGGTCAAAAATAGCCGACGAAGCTCTGGTTGGGTCCGTATTAATCGCGTCGAAATTATCCGTACACGAAAGCTGGGCAGACCCTATGAGTAGCGTTAACGCGATCAGTTTCTTTCTCATCATTGATTTCATTTAAACTTAATGTTCAGGTTAACACCGTAGTTACGAACAGATGGCAGGCTGGCTCCTTCGATACCCGAGTAACGTAGATTGGCTCCGAATGATGATTCAGGATCAATGTTGGTTGCCTTTTTGGTGATGTAGAACAGGTTTCTGCCCACCAGCGAGATGTTGACAGCCCGAATGAGGGGCACTTTCGTCAGCAGTGCGGCTGGCACATTGTAGCCAAACGTCAACTGGCGGAATTTGATAAAGTCGCCATCCAGCACGCTCACTTTGGTTACGTTGTTAGCCAGCGCCGTGTAGTAGTCCTGAGCCGATGCTCTGACCGTGTTAGCCGCTCCACCCTCGACAACGCCCGTTGTGATGCCCGTTTCCCGGCCCACCAGCGTTTCTTTGGCCAGACCCCGGCGATAAGCGTAGTTTTCGGTAGCCGAAAGAATCTTGTTACCGTAGTTATAGTCGATCAGGAACGACAGATTGAATCCACCGAAGATAAATTCGTTGTTCAGACCACCATACAACGTTGGCAGCACGGTTCCCATGTTAATCAGATCACCACGAACCGGAAGGCCCGATGCGTCGACGATGATCTGGCCATTCGATGCGTATTTGTAATCGTAGGCCCGAATCTGCGGCCCGGCTTCGCCTACCACAAAGGCCGTGATCGCATTACCCAGCGTAGCCCGGTTTGATCCTAAGCTAATCGGGTTATTGTTAGCGTCGGTCTGGAGAACCTTGTTGTGTACCGACGTCAGGTTGAGCGACACGTTCCAGGCCAGTTTGCTTGTTTTCACCGGCGTACCCGTCAGCAACAGTTCAAGTCCCGTATTCTGCACCGAACCCGTACCAACCACGCCACTCGTGTAACCGGTCGATGCGCTGTAGTTTGCCGGCAGAATTTCGTTACGTGTTTTCTGCGTGTAAACCGCGGCATCAAGTCCCAGGCGATTGCCGAAGAACTTCAGTTCAAGACCCACTTCCAATTCGGTCTTGGTAAATGGCTTCAGGAACAGGTTCGGTAGGTTCGAGTTGAAATTACCGGTAGGGATTCCGTTCAGCGCGCTGCCTACACCATAATAAACGCTGGTTCCGTACGCTGTCGTCGGCTCACCGCTGGTCACGGCATAACCAGCCCGCAGTTTACCGAAACTCAGGTTAGGCACTTTCACTAGGTCCGTGAAAACCAGAGCCGCGTTTACCGACGGGGTGAAGATACCCCGGTTGGCGCTAGGCAAGGTCGAATAGGTATCGTAACGACCCGTTGTGGTCAGGTTTAAAAAGTTTTTATACCCTAAATCAACGCTGTAATAACCCGACTGTACTTCTGTGTTGGCTACTTCGTAGTTCCGGTTAAAATTCACTACGTTGTTGAAGCTGTACAGGCCAGGCAGTACAAATGGACCACCGCCAATACTGATTTTTTCGTATTGGTTCTTGCGGATATTACCACCTACGAGGGCGTCGATGGTGAAAGCCGGTGTGATTGCTTTGTTGATACCAACCAGCCCATCGATGTTCAGTTCCGTGCGCTGTGCGTTCGATAGTTCATTCAAGCCACCGGAGCCGAGCAAAATACCGTCCTTGAACTGATACGAATAATCCGTTCCGTAGGGCGTTACGTTGTTGATACGATCGTTAGAGTTGTCATATCCTACCCGAGCCTGCGCGTAAATCCAGCTGGCGAACTGATACTTGGTCGAAATCATCGAGATCAGGCGCTTCCGGTTTACGTCATTGATATACTTGTTAATGACGAAGTACGGATTAGTTACGTAGTTGTCATCGCTAAAAACAACCTCACGACCTGTTGTCGGATTGTAACCAGGTGCCAAAATCCGCTCGTCGATGTTGGTAGCCAGCAGGTAGCCGTTGTTTGCGTTCAACGGACCATCGCTCAATTGGGGTTTGGCTGTGATACGCTCATCGATGTAGTTGGCCAGCAAACTGACACTCAACTTAGAGGTGATGTTCTGATCCGCCGTTACGTTAAACGTTTTGCGGACCAGGCCACTGTTCGGAAGCGTCGACTTATTATCCAGGTTCGAAGCCGAAATCCGGAATGAGCCATTATCGCCCCCCTTCGTTACCGACACCGTGTTAGTGAAGTTAGAACCCGTTCGGTAGAAATTTTTAACGTTGTTCCGCTGAGCCGAGTAAGCGTACTGATTGCCATCGAACTGAATAACCTGAGAGCCATCCAGTTTAGCACCCCAGCTCATGCGGGCGGTTTGTTGAGCACCCACCACAGTAGTCGGTTTCAAACCACCCATACCCTGCCCATATTCATACTGAAAATCAGTAAAATTGATTGGACTGTCAGCCGTTAGGTTCGCATTATATTCGATTGAAAAGTCGCCTTTTTTGCCCTTGCGGGTCGTGATCAGAATAACCCCGTTAGACGCTCGTGCTCCGTACAGAGCCGAAGCTGACTGCCCCTTAAGAACCGTCATGTTCTCGATGTCATCTGGGTTAAGGTTACCAAGACCATCGCCACCATCGGCACCGCCCCACTCACCGGCACTACCCCGCTGGGTATTGTCCATGGGCACCCCGTTGATAACGATCAAGGGCGAACCGGCCGAGTTGATACTGGGCATACCCCGCATCAGAATCTTTGCCGTACTGCCAGGACCGCCATTCGTACCTTTTACGTTTAGGCCAGCTACCCGACCCGCCAGCGAATTACCGATGTTATTTTCCCGGGCTTTATTCAGCACGTCAGCATTGACAGTCGTTACGGCATAACCAATAGTACGGGCTTCTCTCGATACACCCAGCGCGGTCACAACCACTTCGTTCAACGTAGCATCGCCAGGTGTCAGCTTGACGTTGATGACTGACTTGCTACCAACAATAATTTCTTCCTTGTTGTAGCCGATGTAAGAAAACACCAGTACATCTTCTGCACTGGTCACGTTGATCCGGTAATTACCATTGGCATCGGTATTGGCACCCTTGCTGGTACCTTTAACGGTCACAGTCGCACCGGCCAGTTCATTTCCTTTTTCATCCTGCACTTTACCGGTAATAACCAGGTCGGCAGCAAACGATGATACGGTCAGGAACAGAATAGTTCCTAACACAAGCAAAGCCCTGGAAAAGGTTCTTTGTAGCATTAATTTCATAGATCTTAGTTGATTAGTTTTGTGCAAATTCAAATGAACTCACTGGAAAGCCGGAATTGCAGATCAATAGTTGTTTTACCAAACCATTACTTGGTTATCAATCATCGACTGAACGAAGGGCAATTGAATACTGAATCCCGGACACGCTGCTTCATTCCCTTAAAATTTGTTAGGTTAGTACCATATTTATTCTTCTTTTTTCCGTTGAGAAACAATGCTTTAGCATATACGCCTGTTGGATCAACACGCCCTATATTATTCTGCCCTCATAAAATTTAAAACAAATATATTCTTCTTTATTAAATTATTTTAGAATTATAATCACCTTTTAAGAAACTATCTAATTACACAGGTATTTTCAATATAATAAACAATCATACTACAAATACAAATTAGATTTATCCTATTGCAAGGAGACAGATAGTGAACTGCATGTTAACGGTGTATGCACAGCATCTGTGACCAATCACCTGTTCATAACGTGTTACACACATACTAGAAATCCATGTTTTTGAACCCGTTATAAACAATACCAACGCTTTAAAACGCAACGTGCCGGTCAGCTTGTGGCTGACCGGCACGACTATTTCATCAGGTGGCACCTACCTACTCTCCCACTTGTGACAGCAGTACCATCGGCAGTACGGGGCTTAACGACTCTGTGCGAAATGGAAAGAGGTGTTCACCCGCCTTACCAGCACCAACCTGTTGACCCTCTTGAGAACTTCGATTCACAAAGCCTCAGTATCATGATAGTCTTTATACCTGTAGGGAGAATCAGCGTAACCAACGCTCAGCAACCTTCACACACACCATAATCCATACTCAGCGTCTCGCAAACAAACAATGCTTACGCGTCCGGGGCCATTAGTACGGCTCAGCTCCATGCGTCTCCGCACCTCCA
>CAZOQC010000031.1:0-44165 GCA_964581865.1 uncultured Spirosoma sp. | reverse complement strand
GGTGGAGGTGCGGAGACGCATGGAGCTGAGCCGTACTAATGGCCCCGGACGCGTAGTTTGATTAGCTAGTTCAAGCTTACGCCGAAAATTTATGTGTGATTTGCTTAGTGTTCTACAAACGTTTTTCCCTGCTGGTATCAAAGAAAAGCTATTGAGGTCGTAGCGATCTCGAAAGGGTCAACAGGTTGGTGCTGGTAAGGCGGGTGAACACCTCTTTCCATTTCGCACAGAGTCGTTAAGCCCCGTACTGCCGATGGTACTGCTGTCACAAGTGGGAGAGTAGGTAGGTGCCACCTGATGAAATAGCCGTGCCGGCCAGCCACAAGCTGACCGGCACGTTGCGTTTTAAAACATTAGTACCATGTGAATCGACTTTATTTCATGCGCTTACAAACGTGTACCTAAGAAATTGACTTTTTTAGTAAGCATATACCATGTCTTCTGGTATACGAATAGTAATGCGACTTAGTAACTGCTCTTCAAGCAAGGCAGCCCATTCATTCATGTAATAGACGACATCGTTGCGTACATTGTGCTTCAAAAACCGTCTGTCGATCGGAATACGGCTTAAAACCTCACGATCATCTAATTTTTCGAGGTGTTTTAAATCCTCAAGTGTCAAGCCAGCGTTTAACATCTCATTGATAATGATATCAATCGGTAGCTGACTGGTTGGGCAGAAATCGTCAACTTGCTCGTTCCAATCTCCGTAGCGTTGCATCGCATAACGATGAATATCATCACGCGTGAGTTTTGTTAGCTCCTGCGCTAAATTTCCGCAATTACAGCCTCCCATGTGTCCCCATTGGTATGGAGAACCAGTTTTGAGTTTGTGGGCTGTACGGCGTAACGATTCGATCAATTCCGGCGTAGGGTTTGCCATAATCGTGTTGTTTATAGTTGATAGTCCAACGTAGTTGTGAGCTTATTTGTTGAATGCAACGTAAAAAACCCGCTTTACAGGCGGGCTTTTCATTTAACGGACTAACTCCATCAAATCTTTGTCATTGACTTCTTTTCGAATGTCAGCCATGTCGAGAAATTTGACATATATTGAATCAAGGTCCGGCTTCTCGTATCGATAGCCGAGCAGTTCCAGCCGATGCTTCAGGGCATGGCGACCACTACGAGCTGTTAAAACAATCAATGACTTATCGATACCCACATCCTGCGGATTCATGATCTCGTAGTTTTCCGAATGCTTCAGGAAGCCGTCCTGATGGATACCTGATGAGTGAGCGAATGCATTCCGGCCAACGATAGCTTTGTTTGCCTGAACGGGCATATGCATCATCTGAGAAACGAGATTGCTGACAGGATACAGGCGGGTTGAATCAACATTGGTGTGGAAGCCCATTTCTTTACGTACTTTCAAGGCCATTACAACCTCTTCAAGCGATGTATTGCCTGCACGCTCACCAATGCCATTGATGGTCACCTCAACCTGACGGGCCCCGTTTGCGACCCCGGCAAGTGTGTTAGCTGTAGCCAGGCCAAGGTCGTTATGGCAGTGAATGGAGATCGTAGCTTGGTGAACGTTGTCGACGTGCTCGTATATGTACGCAATTTTCTTACCGTATTCATCCGGTAGGCAATAACCTGTGGTGTCAGGAATATTGACGACTGTAGCACCAGCGGCAATAACAGCTCGTGTCAGTTGGGCTAAGAAGGCCAGATCGGCTCGGCCCGCGTCTTCGGCGTAAAATTCTACATCCTCAACGTACGTTTTAGCGTGCTTAACGGCTGCTACCGCCTGCTCGACAATACGTTCGCGGCTTGAGTTGAATTTATTTTTGATGTGAATATCCGATGAGCCGATACCGGTGTGAATACGCCCCCGTTTGGCAAATTTCAACGCTTCACCAGCTGCATCGATATCGCCCTTCACGGCTCGGCTTAATGCGCAAATGGTAGGCCCCGTGACGGCTTTGGAAATCTCGACTACTGACCGAAAGTCACCTGGGCTAGATACAGGAAAGCCGGCTTCGATAACATCTACGCCCAGTCGCTCCAGTTCTTTCGCAACAACGATTTTTTCTTCTGTAGTTAACTGGCAACCGGGTACCTGTTCGCCATCGCGCAGTGTTGTGTCGAATATGTAGACTCGCTGACTCATTGTTTTAGCACAAATGGTTAGTCTTCCGAAAACAAAAAAAGCCCTGTCCGTACAGAACGAGGGCTAAATTATGCGTACAATTTCCCTCTTCACTAGTATAGTGCTAGCAGTTGCAGTCGATAGAAATTGATTATAATTCTCATTAAACGGCGAAAATTCGCTAACGGCGTAAATACACTACAAATGTAATCAATAGTTCTAATAGTCAAGCGTAACGTTGTGCATTAGGTTACTGGGCTGTCGCAGCTACCGGACGAAACTGTGCGAGTATTTTAGCACCCATTTCGGATGTGCCAAGTATCTTTTCGCTGGCTGTACCAGCGTTGGCAATATCGCGCGTACGATAGCCCGCCTTCAGTACAGTGTCAACGGTTTGGACTACCTCATTCGCTTCGGTGGTCATGCCAAATGAAATGTCAAGCATCAGCGCGACTGACAAAATCGACGCCAACGGGTTAGCAACTCCTTTACCGGTAATATCGTGTGCCGAACCGTGAATAGGCTCATACAAACCCGTTGTGTCGCCGATTGACGCGGACGCCAGCATACCCATTGATCCGGCGATCTGGCTGGCTTCATCGGTCAGGATATCACCAAACAGATTACCTGTCAAGACAACGTCGAACCGGCAAGGATCTTTGATAAGCAGCATAGCCGCTGCGTCGATAAACTGGTGCTCTACCGTTACATCGGGATACTGCGAAGCCATTCCCTGCACCACTTCCCGCCATAGTCGCGACGATTCAAGCACATTGGCTTTATCAACCGAGCAGAGTCGTCGGCGACGCGTCATAGCCGCTTCAAACGCTTTTTTAGCGATACGCTCAACTTCATATCGGCTGTAGATCATGGTATCATAGGCCGTATCATGATCGTCGCTGCGGCCTTTTTCACCAAAGTATACGTCGCCTGTTAATTCACGAAAGAACAGTATGTCAGCTCCTTTCAGAATCTCAGGGCGAATGCTTGACGCATCAAGCAGCTCGTCAAACAGTTTGATCGGGCGTAGGTTCGCGTAAAGGCCTAGTGCCTTACGAATACCCAGCAAGCCCTGCTCTGGCCGGACTTTGGCCGACGGATCATTGTCGTATTTGGGATGGCCTACCGCGCCGAACAGAATGGCATCCGATGCTTTTGACTTCGTAATTGTTTCGTCAGGAAGTGGACTCCCGGTTGCTTCGATGGCTGCGTGGCCAATCAGGGCCGTATCAAACGTAAATTCGTGATCATATTTCTGCGCGATGGCTTCTAGTACCTGTTTGCCAACGGCGGTCACTTCCTGACCAATACCGTCACCGGCAATAACGACAATGTGTTTTTTCATAAATAAATAGTGCGCGGGGCGGATGAGCCGGGGGTAACTTACGAGTGAGCCAGGTCGAATTCCCGAATTTCTGATTGGAGACTTAACAGGTAATCAATGTCGTCGTAGCCGTTCATCAGGCACGTTTTCTTGTACGTATTGATAGCAAACGTTTCTGACTGATCACCAAACGAAATTGTTTGGGCAGGCAGGTCGACAACGACCGACAGGGTGGAATCCTGCTCAACGGCGGCTAACAGCGATTCCAGAAATGGCTGCGATACCTGTACGGGGAGTACGAAGGTGTTGAGCGCATTGTTGCGGAAGATGTCGGCAAAAAAGCTGGAGACAACGACCCGGAAACCGTAATCATGAATTGCCCAGGCCGCGTGTTCCCGGCTGCTTCCCATGCCAAAGTTTTTACCAGCCACTAATATCTGCGCACCTGCATAACGGGGGTTGTTCAGCTCAAACGTGTCGATTGGCTGATTGTCGGCCGTAAAGCGCCAGTCACGGAAGAGATTATCGCCAAACCCTTCGCGCGTTGTCGCTTTCAAAAAGCGGGCGGGTATAATCTGATCGGTATCGATGTTTTCAATTGGCAGCGCGACGGCCGTTGCCGTCAGCACGTGGAAAGTTTCTTTGCTCATGATTAATTTGGTCGGATGGCTTCAGCAATTACGTTTTTGCCAATAACGCGTCCGAATGTCAGTTTATCGAACAGGCGGCTGACGGGAAACACGACCCGGTCGTACAACACGACCGATTCTTTGGTGATCCGGCCGTCTTTGCCCAGCCATTTGTAAAGAAGCGAGATAAAGTAACCGGCAAAATCGTAGTAACGAACGTCGGTCACGCGGAATCCGGCCTCTTCGAGAATTTGCTGTACGAGCCGCTTATCATAGCGTCGGTAATGACCAACGTGCTCGTCCATGTTGCTGAAGATTTCCTGACGGGCTGGAACGAATACTTTTATCCGTCCGCCGGGTTTCAGCTTAGCGTACAGGTCTTTGACAATCGCGCCATGATGCTCAATATGCTCCAGTACATTGATGGTGTAAATCAGGTCGTACGGTTTCGACAGCAGATTGATGTCCGTATAAACCGGTTGCTTGATGAGGGGCAGCAGGTCAGGGTCTATTTCCGCAGCATCGACGCTCCCGATGGGAAATCGATTCGCGTATTCTCCGTTGCCAGCACCAAAGTCAAGCACAGCATCACCCGGTCGAACATCGCGGGCAACCCATTCATACAGACCACCATTGTAATTGACGGCATGACTCATGATGGCCAGATTGTCGGACCCATTGTACTCTACTTTTTCGGCGGTTTGTTTGGCCTGACTCATGCGTTTGAGGAGTATGTTGGTAACGAAATTTACTTCCAAAATCGAGAATGATGTCGGCAAATGCAATCATGACGCTGTATAACTACGTTACAGTAACTCGCGAACGTCCATTACCCGCCCCGATACAGCTGCCGCAGCGGCCATAATCGGACTTGCCAGAAACGTGCGCGCACCCGGTCCCTGCCGACCTTCGAAGTTGCGGTTCGACGTACTGATGCAGTACTTACCGGCCGGAATCTTGTCTTCGTTCATACCCAGACAGGCGGAACAACCCGGCTCGCGCAGTTCAAAACCGGCACTGGCAAACACGTCTGTCAGGCCTTCTGCTACCGCCTGCCGCGCTACCTGCACCGAGCCGGGAACAATCCATACTTCGACGCCGGGGGCTTTCTGCTTGCCTTGCACAAACTGCGCTACCGTGCGCAGGTCTTCAATCCGGGCGTTGGTGCAGGAGCCGATAAACACGTAGTCGACCGCTTTATTGCGCAACTCCATACCGGGCTCCAGTCCCATATACGCCAGCGACTTCGAGTAGGAAACGTGCTCCGTAGTGGGTATTTCGGCCAGTAGTGGCACGTGCTGACCAATACCGATACCCATACCTGGATTCGTACCGTAGGTTATCATTGGCTGAATGTCTTCAGCTTTATAATTCAGTTCGGTATCGAACGAAGCCCCCTCGTCGGTTTTGAGTGTGCGCCATTGCGAAACGGCCTGCTCGAACGCGTCGCCTGCTGGCGCAAACTGACGCCCCCGGATGTAATCGAATGTGGTATTGTCTGGTGCGATCAGACCACCACGAGCACCCATTTCGATGCTCATGTTACAGATCGTCATGCGGGCTTCCATGGACAGGTTCCGAATGGTTTCGCCCGCGTATTCAACGAAATAACCGGTAGCCCCGCTGGCCGAAATCTTCGAGATGATGTACAGGATAATGTCTTTCGCGGTCACGCCTTTGGCCAGTGTACCATCGACGTTGATCCGCATTCGCTTGGGCTTATATTGAAGGATGCACTGTGTAGCCAGCACTTGTTCGACTTCGCTGGTACCGATACCAAAGGCAACGTTTCCGAACGCGCCGTGGGTACTCGTATGGCTGTCGCCACACACAATCGTCATGCCCGGCAGCGTCAGCCCCAGCTCAGGACCGATGATATGCACGATACCCTGAAAAGGGTGGCCCAGGTCATACAGTTCGACACCAAACTCCGCGCAGTTCCGGCGCAGCGTATCTACCTGATGCCGTGACAGGGCTTCCCGGATGGGGAGGTGCTGGTCTTTCGTCGGGACGTTGTGATCGGCTGTGGCGGTGGTGCGACTGGTATTGAAAATACCGATGCCGCGCTTGCGCAGCCCGTCGAACGCCTGTGGACTCGTTACTTCGTGAATGAAATGCCGGTCGATAAATAGTGCATCAGGATGGCCTTCGGCATATTTGACGACGTGGGCGTCCCAGATTTTATCGAATAGTGTAGTGGGTTGTGTGTTCATAGTTTATTCGATTCTTGCTCGATGATTACATCGATCCACTCTTTATTTATTGGTACGTCTACCGAAATAGCTTTCCAAAATACATCCTGATCTACTTTCCAGTACTTATAAACCAAGTGGTCGTGAAGATTGGCAAACCCGCGCCAATCAAATGCCGCGTATTCGTGCTGAAAATCTACAGCCACATTTTTACAGGCTTTACCAATAACCAGTAGGCTGTAGGTGAGTGCTCGCTGTCTTGTTGGATCGTCCAGTACCTGACGTGACTCTTTTCCCGCTGTTTGCCGGATAATGTACAGTAATTCCTGTTGAATATGTCTCAGGAAGTCAATTAGCAAGGGGGAAGAATTCAATTTCATTACTTCCGAACAGCCGTAATCATTGCCGTGATTCAGATTAAGAATTCGAACAGGTCGGGTTTGTCGTTGATGTATTCAAACTGAATACGGGCCGCTTTCATCCGCTCGATCAAAGGCTCGAAGTCGGCTTTGCTCTTCAATTCCAGACCAACCAGTGCCGGACCGCGCTCGCGGTTCGTTTTCTTCGAGTATTCAAACAGCGTGATGTCGTCGTTGGGTCCCAGTACGTCGGTCAGGAATTCGCGCATGGCCCCGGCCCGCTGCGCAAACCGGATGATGAAGTAGTGCTTCAGACCCTCGTACAGCAGTGACCGTTCTTTTATTTCTTCGGTCCGGGTAATGTCGTTGTTGCCACCACCGACCAGACAGACAACGTTCTTGCCTTTGATCTCATCTTTCAGAAAGTCGAGCGCGGCAATACTCAGGGCCCCGGCGGGTTCGGCAACGATCGCTTCCTCGTTGTAGAGTTGCAGAATGGTCGTACACACTTTACCCTCTGGTACTAGGATAACTTTGTCGAGGTTGGTACGGCAGACTTCGAACGTCATGTCGCCGACGCGCTTGACGGCGGCTCCATCAACAAACTTGTTTATCTCGTCCAGCGCAACCACGTGCCCCTGATCGATCGATACTTTCATCGACGGAGCGCCCAGCGGCTCGACACCGATCAGCTTTGTTTTAGGACTCAGCTGCCGGAAAACGGCCGAAACCCCCGACGCCAGTCCACCTCCGCCAATAGCCATCAGCAGGTAGTCGATTTTGACACTGGCATCTTTGAAAATTTCCAGCCCGACCGTGCCCTGCCCCTCCATGACCTGAACGTCATCGAAGGGATGGACAAACGTGCTGTCGTGGTTATTGACGTACTCGACGGCCGCATGATACGCATCATCAAACGTATCGCCGACGAGTACTACGTCTACAAACTGCTTCCCGAATAATTTAACCTGTTTGACCTTCTGATTCGGGGTCGTCGTTGGCATAAAGATCGTACCATGGACGGCCATCTTGCGACAGGCATAGGCAACGCCCTGCGCATGATTACCCGCACTGGCACAGACCACACCCTGCGCCAGTGCCTCGGGCGACAGGCTGGCCATCTTGTTGTACGCGCCACGAATCTTGTAGGAACGAACAACCTGCAAATCTTCCCGCTTCAGAAAAATGGACGCTTCGTACCGATCCGACAGGTTGATATTCTCCTGTAGGGGAGTATGTACGGCTATGCCCCGAAGCCGGTCGGCAGCGAGGTATATATTGTCGAGGTCGGGGACGGTGACCTTGGGTTCTGTTTCCGTTGTTATGTTCATTACGTACTGTTAGTCAACAAAAATACGAAAACTTCAGCCCTTTCTGGTCGCGATGATAAGGCCCGTCGACCAGGCCATTCTGGTCAGTAGGAGGTCGGTACGCTGCATAAGTTCGTCAGTGAGCCGATCTGCTTTTTCGGCATGACCATCGGGCCAGTTGGGTTGCGGCAGCATGTCGTCGATGATATATAAACCGCCGGGTGCCAGCATCGACAATACCGCATCAAGGTCGGTGTATTTGCCGGCCCATGTATCGGCAAAGATGAAATCGAACGGGCCGGTATTCGACGTGACCCACTCGGTACCATCCTGACAAACCAGTTGTAAGCGGCTATCGGTGCCCAGAAATTGACTGGCTACGGCCAGACAGGCGGCATCGTTGTCGACCGAAATTAGTGTAGCCCGTTCGTCCATGCCCGACAGAATCCATGCCGTTGACAGACCCGTGCCGGTACCCAGTTCCAGAAAACGCCCGCCTGGTTTAGTTGCTGCCAATGTCCGCAGCAGGGATGCCGCCTGCGCGTCCGCATTCATCCAAAAGCCTAGCTCAGCGGACGCTGAAACAATGGCCTGATGGGCAGGAACAAAATCGGATATGGTATCAATCATGGGGGCGGCTGGAGTAAACGGAACAGCGGTGTCGACTACTTAATTAGTTAGCCGACACCGCTGCTTCGGGTAAGCTAACTAGCTACGCTCGGGCCGCAGCGAACGAACGGCTGTACCAGCCTGCCACATCTCCGAGTCGCGCAGTTCCGATAGTTCAACTTCCAGCTTCTCGCGGTAGTCGGGCTGTGAGTTGCGGGTGATGCTGATTTCGGCCTGCTCCTGGCTTTTAACCGAATTGTAAAGCTGTTCGAAAACGGGCTTCGTCGCGTCGCGGAAGGGCTTCCACCAATCGAGCGCACCACGCTGGGCAGTCGTCGAACAGTTGGCGTACATCCAGTCCATACCGTTCTCGGCAACCAGTGGCATCAGCGATTGCGTCAGCTCTTCAACCGTTTCGTTGAATGCTTCCGAGGGGCTGTGACCATTGGCGCGCAACACCTCGTACTGAGCCGCGAAAATGCCCTGGATAGCACCCATCAGCGTACCGCGTTCGCCGGTCAGGTCGGAGGTTACTTCTTTGTAGAAATCGGTTTCGAACAGGTAGCCCGATCCAACACCGATGCCCATAGCAATCGCTTTGGTCCGTGCGTTACCCGATGCGTCCTGGTATACGGCGAAGCTTGAGTTCAGGCCTTTACCTTCTACGAACAGACGGCGCAGCGATGTACCCGAACCCTTCGGCGCAACGAGGAATACGTCGACGTCGGTGGGAGGGACGATGCCCGTTTTTTCGTTGTAAGTGACGCCAAAACCGTGCGAGAAATATAGCGACTTGCCGGGTTTCAGTGCGGCTTTTACGGTCGGCCACAGCTCGATCTGAGCGGCATCCGACAGCAGGAAGCAAATAATCGTACCTTTTTCGAGCGCTTCTTCAATTTCGAACAGCGTTTCGCCCGGCACCCAGCCATCGGCAACGGCCTTGTCGTAGGTTTTGCCTTTCCGTTGTCCGACGATTACGTTGAAGCCATTGTCGCGCATGTTGAGCGACTGACCGGGGCCCTGTACGCCATAGCCGATTACGGCAATGGTTTCGTCGTGTAGCACCTCGCGGGCTTTTTCGAGCGGAAACTCATCCCGCGTAACAACTTGTTCGTCAACTCCACCGAAATTAATCGTTGCCATAATTCTCTTTTTGGTTTGTACTCTTGTTTTGAGGGTTAACTTTTTGACTAGCTGTAATCACTGATACGGCTGATTTTGCCGTCGTTGCACTCGAAGATCGAGACGCCACGAAGCTCGATTTGCTGGTTAGCTTTCCAGCCGTTAGGCAGGTCCTGCGCTACCACTGCACTATAGTTTATCTCAACAGCGGCCCGGTCGTCGGTTATGATCTGCGCAACGATTTCCTGTCGGCGCACTGAAAAAAGAGACACCACCTGCGCTGCCTGTTCACCGAATGCGTTTTTGCCTGCCAGTGTCATCGTACCGCCGGTGTTCGACACGTTCTCGAAACGAATTTCGTCATGCAAAACAGCCAGCATGGCCGGAACGTCTTTCCGATTATAGGCGTCTATGTAGGCTTCGATGAGTTGCTCAAGCATTGTCGATTGTGGTGGCTACAGATAATAAGCCCAGTCGGCTTCGGGCAGGTACTCGACCAGCCCTTTCTCGGTCTTGCCAACGGCTACTCGCCCGGACCGCACGAACTCAAGAATTTCGTACTGTTTGAGGTAACCGAAGAAGTCGAAAATCTCTTCGTTGTTCCCCGTCTTCTCAATCACGACGTAGTCCAGCCCCCAATACACGACCCAGGCTTTGTACTGCTTGTTGATCGTTTCGACGTCCAGCGATTTGCCACCCAGCGGGGTTGAGATCTTGAACAGAGCGATTTCGTTGTAGACGATCTCGTCGTTGAGGTAGCCGAAGACCGCCATGACTTCGACGATTTTGCGAATCTGCCGGACGAGCTTCTCAACTTCCTCCCGCGATTCGTGCTTGATAACGATTGTGAAGCGTGACACGCCTTTGCGCTCCGTTTCCGAAACGGTCAGGCTCTCGATATTGACGCGTCGGCGTGTGAAAATGATCGTGATGCGGTTAAGCAGTCCAATCGTATTTTCCGTGAATATGCAGATGGTGTAGGTGGTCATCTCAAACTGTGATTTTGCTTGATTGTCTTGAACAGCGATTTGTCCTGAACTGTGATTTGTGTGATTGCTTTGATTCCGCTGATGCTAATGGAAAAGAAATCATCTCTCATCCGTGTAATCCTATAAATCATAGTTCAGGACAGTCACAGTTCAGGCACTATCAGGACAATCTTATCTGCGAAACACTGGCACCCGCTGGTACCATCGGAAATACGTTCTCTTCTTTTTCGACAATCACCTCCAGCAAATAGGGACCGTCGTGCGCCAGCATCGTATCCAGCGCATCGGACAGGTTTTCGCGGACGTCGCAGGTTTGGCCGTCCATACCGAAGCCACGGGCAATGGTAACGAAGTCGGGGTTCTGTAACTCCACGAATGAGTACCGGCGCTGATGGAACAGCTGCTGCCACTGCCGGACCATGCCGAGGAAATTGTTGTTCAGAATGATAGCCTTCACAGGCTGCTTGTTCTGCACAATCGTGCCCAGTTCCTGCAAGGTCATCTGAAAACAACCGTCGCCGATGATGGCCACAACCTGCCGGTCGGGCGCGCCAACCTGCGCGCCGAAAGCCGCCGGAAGTGCGAAGCCCATAGTACCCATCCCGCCCGACGTAACCAGGCTGTTGGGTCGCCTGAACTGGTAGTAGCGCGACGCCATCATCTGATGTTGCCCTACGTCTGTAACCAGTACCGCTTCGCCATTCGTCTTCTTCGATACCATATCGATTACCTCCGCCATGCGGATTTTACCCTCGCTGGATGATAGTTCAGGGACGGTAATCTGCTCATGTTCAATCGCATCGTACTTGCGAAACTCGTTGCGCCACACGGTGAAATCATTGGCGTCAACAAGCGGCAACAAGGCTTTAAGCACTTCCTTCGCATCACCAATGACAGGGGCGTCGGCTTTGATGATCTTATCGATTTCCGACGGGTCGATCTCGATGTGAATGACTTTCGCCTGTTTGATAAACTTGCTGGCGTCGCCCGTTACGCGGTCATCGAAGCGCATGCCAATGGCAATAATAACGTCGGCCTGATCGGTCAATACGTTGGTGCCGTAGTTGCCATGCATACCCAGCCAGCCCACGTAGAGCGGATGCTCAACCGAAATAGTCGACTGCCCTAATAGTGTCGTTGCCACCGGAATACCGGCTTTTTCGGCCAGTTGCCGTAGTTCATCTTCGGCCTTGGCTAACTGAACCCCATGGCCGGCCAGGATATAGGGCCGTTTGGCATTGTTGATTAACCGGGCAGCCGCTTCAACCTGATTCGCCTTGGGAACGAGTCGGGGACGGTAACTGACGATCGACTGGCAGCGTTCATAGTTGAACGGCTTTGTCATTAGCTCCAGCTGTGCGCTTTTGGTCATGTCGATCAGGACCGGACCGGGCCGCCCCGACTGCGCGATGTAAAACGCCTTCGATAGGATCGTCGGTACCTCGTCGGCGTCGGTGATCTGATAGTTCCACTTGGTAATCGGCATCGTTATGCCCATCACATCGGCTTCCTGGAACGCATCTGTACCCAGCAACTTCTTACCAACCTGCCCGACGATGCACACCAGGGGCGTCGAATCGATCAGCGCATCGGCGATGGCCGTAACAAGGTTAGTAGCCCCCGGCCCCGATGTGACCAGGCAAACGCCTGCCCGACCCTGCATCCGGGCATAGCCCTGGGCGGCATGCCCCGCGCCCTGCTCGTGCCGCACCAGAATATGATTGATTCGGTCCTGAAAGTCGTACAGGGCATCATACACGGGCATAATCGCTCCGCCGGGGTAGCCGAAAATAGTATCGACCCCTTCCGCGACCAGCGCGTGCATCAGGGCCTGCGAACCGCTCAGAAACGTTACGGGTGTTTCGGGCGCCACTAGTTCAGTAACTGAGGTGACTCCGGTAGAGTCGAGAACGACACTGGCAATTGCTTCCATGCTTTATGGTCGTATTTGTTGTTGATTCGTTGTTGATTCGGTCAGGATTCGTTACCTCTGGCTGGCATTCAGGATGGTTATACCAACAATTTCATCATTCGCATATCGAATGATCGTGTCGTCACCCTGCATTTCGGAATGACTGGCATAATTAGGCTGCTTAAAATGCAGGTAGAGTACATCCGCTTCCTCATCGTAGCTTGTCCAGACATTCTTGTGTTTGAGTAGATAAGGAACCACCTCATTCAACTCATTCAATTCTGACGTTGCCATACCAATACACGTTTATGAAGTTCGTTGACTTTGTTACTGACATAGGCCGTAATGATAAAGCCATCTGCCGCGTCGACTTCTTTATAAACGACGATCAGATTTTTATCGTTGCTGGCAGGCAGAGCCCGAACAGCTAATAATTCGTTGCGGCCGCCTGCATAGATCATATCCGGCATTTGCATTGTATCGAGTATATCCTGATAATACGTTGCCATTTCAGGATGACCTGTTCTAATATGTTCCCATCGTTCAGCCGTGAAACGTATGGGCACATTATTGATTGAATGGATTACATCAATCACGCTTCGTCGGTAACGCAGCCTTCGCTGGCTGATTTGACGCTGCGGATGTATTTGCCCAGTACGCCTTTTACGAAACGGGGAGCGGGGGGCGTCCATTGCCGGCGACGTTCCGCCAGTTCTTCGTCGGACACGTGCAGGGTCAGTTCGCGGCCAATCGTGTCGATCGTGATCCGGTCACCGTCCTTGACGAGGGCGATTGGTCCGCCTTCAAACGCTTCCGGGGTGATGTGGCCGACGACAAAGCCGTGTGTACCACCCGAAAAACGACCGTCGGTAATCAGGGCAACTTTGTCGCCGAAACCGGCGCCCATTACCGCAGAGGTCGGCTTGAGCATCTCGCTCATGCCCGGCCCACCTTTCGGACCCGCGTTGCGGATGACGATAACCTGACCAGCCTGAATACCGCCGTTTTGCAGTGCATCGATGACCTCACCTTCGTGTTCACACACCTTGGCTACGCCCTCAAACCGCTCGCCTTCCTTACCGGTAATTTTGGCAACCGACCCCGTTGGGGCCAGGTTACCCCGCAGAATCTGAATGTGCCCCGTTTTCTTAATCGGATTCGACAGCGGCTTAATGATCTGCTGGGTGTCAAAATCGAGATCAGGAATGTCGACCAGATTTTCAGCGACGGTTTTACCGGTGACGGTCAGACAGTCGCCGTGGAGCATACCGTTCTGAAGCAGGTACTTCATCACGGCCGGAACGCCACCAATCGCCAGCATATCTTCCATGTAGTATTTACCGCTGGGCTTCAGATCAGCCAGGAATGGCACCCGGTTGCTGATGGCCTGAATGTCGTCGATGGTAAGCGACAGGTCGGCGGCACGGGCAATAGCCAGGAAGTGCAGCACAGCGTTGGTCGAGCCACCCAGCGCCATCACCACCGTCAGCGCATTTTCCAGCGACTTTGGCGTGATAATGTCTTTCGGCGTGATATTCCGTTCCAGTAACACACGCATCGCGGCACCGATCTTTTTGCACTCTTCCTGTTTGCCTTCGTGCGTGGCGGGGTAGCTACTGCTGAACGGCAGACTCAGGCCCATCGCTTCGATGCTACTGGCCATCGTGTTGGCCGTATACATACCGCCACAGGCACCCGCGCCGGGAATCGAGTTGCGGATAACGCCGTTGTAATCCTCGTCGGAAATGTTGTTCGCGTACTTTTTACCGAGTGCCTCAAACGCCGATACGATGTCGAGTTTCTGCCCTTTATAGTGGCCCGACCGGATGGTACCGCCGTAGACCATAATGCCGGGTCGGTCGAGCCGGGCCATCGCCATCACGGCGCCGGGCATATTCTTGTCGCAACCCACGACCGTTACCACGCCATCGTACCACTGCGCCGTCACGACCGATTCAATCGAATCCGCAATCAGGTCGCGACTGGGCAGGGAATAACGCATCCCATCGTTGCCGTTGGTCATGCCATCAGATACGCCGATGGTGTTAAAAATCAACCCGACGAGTCCGTTTGCCTGAATACCCTGCTTGACGTAGACCGACAGCCCGTTGAGGTGCATGTTACAGGTGTTACCCTCGTAGCCCGTGCTGGCAATGCCAATCTGGGGCTTCTGCATGTCATCTTCGGTCAGGCCAACACCAAACAGCATAGCTTTAGCTGCCGGATTCGATATTTCCTGGGTAAGGGTACGACTAAAACGATTTAGCTCGGTAGCAACGGGTTCTTCAGCAATCATATTAGCAATTAGCGAATTTTCGCTGGTAGTGTAATAACGCTGTAAAGGAAATGCTACTTTTTTGAAAAGGCAAGGGTTTTAAACAGGATTTAACCGAATAATGGCCCCGCACAGGTAGGTAAAGGAGACTTAGTGATTTACCAGGTGGTGTGTTCAATAAACGCCAGCCGGATTTTCAGCTATTTTTGAATCATGACAACCGAAACTTCATCCCATTACGATCAGCTGGAGCAGATGTCGGTCCACGATCTGCTGACCAACATAAATCGCGAAGATCAAACTGTACCATTGGCCGTCGAGAAGGCAATTCCGCAGATCGAAGCATTGGTCGGGCCTATCGTAGAGCGAATAAAGCAGGGCGGCCGACTTATCTACATCGGTGCGGGCACAAGCGGTCGGCTGGGCGTTGTCGACGCATCGGAGTGCCCGCCAACCTACGGCGTGCCGCACGATTTGGTGGTGGGGCTGATTGCCGGTGGCGACGGGGCTATTCGTAAAGCCGTCGAATTTGCCGAAGATGATGCCGAACAGGCCTGGAAGGATATTGCCCCCTATCAACCCACGCCCATCGATACCGTAATCGGCATTGCTGCGTCGGGCCGTACGCCCTACGTGATCGGCGGGCTGCAACAGGCAAGGGCGGCCGGGCTGCTGACGGGCTGCGTCGTTTGTAACGCGGATTCGGCGGTGGCGCAGGCGGCTGAGTACCCGGTCGAAGTGGTCGTCGGGCCGGAGTTTGTGACGGGTAGTACGCGGATGAAGGCGGGGACGGCGCAGAAACTGGTGCTGAACATGATTTCGACGGCCGTGATGATTCGCCTGGGCCGGGTGAAGGGTAATAAAATGGTCGATATGCAGTTGAGTAATGTGAAGTTGCAAGACCGGGCTGCCAAGATGGTTATGAGCGAAACGGGCGTCGACCGGGCAACGGCGGAAGAACTACTGGCGCAGTACGGCAACGTGCGCAACGCCATCGACAAGTACACCCATTAACAGTTCCGATTTTCAGATGAAAAAACAGATTTTGGTAGCATTGAGTCTGCTGGCCGGTATTGGCGCACAAGCGCAGTCGGGGCGGGAGATGATGTACGTCGGGACCTACTCGGTGCGGGGTAGCGACGGTATTTACGTGTTTAGTTTCGACCGCAAAACGGGTACGATGACGCCGGTTCAGTCGGTGAAGAATGAAAAAAGCCCGTCTTTCCTGGCGGTACATCCGTCAGGGCGGTATCTGTACTCAGCCGATGAGGGCGCGGAGAATGGCGTGGCTAAAGCCGGAACGATCAGCGCGTATGGCATTGACAAAGGAACGGGTAAGCTGACGTTCCTGAACAAACAATCGTCGGTCGGCAACAGCCCGTGTTACGTGAGTATCGACAAAACGGGTAAAACGGCATTCGTGGCTAACTACGGCGGGGGTAATATGGCCGTATTGCCCATTCAGGCCGATGGTACCCTCTCGGCTGCTACAGACACCGTACAGGATACCGGCAGCGGACCGAATAAGGAGCGTCAGGAGCGGGCGCACGTGCATTCGGCGACCATTTCGCCCGATAATCAGTACGTATATATAGCGGACCTGGGAACGGACCGGCTTAGCATTGTCAAGCCCGATCCAAAAACGGGCAAAGTCGCGCCCGCATCGACACCGTATGTGACAGTAAAACCGGGTTCGGGGCCGCGCCATTTAGCGATTCACCCATCGGGACGGTACGCGTATCTGGTGACTGAACTGACGTCGTCGGTGGCGGCATTCGGCCGGGATCCGAAAACGGGTGCGCTCACGCTGATACAGGATGGTGTGAAAACGCTGCCCGCCGACTTCACCGGTTCCAACACGAGTGCCGATATTCACCTCGATCCATCGGGCAAGTTTTTGTATCAGTCGAATCGCGGACGCAATGCACTGGCAATCTTCGCCGTGGGTACCGACGGTAAGCTGAGGCGCA
The DNA here is from genome assembly GCA_964581865.1 of uncultured Spirosoma sp. Classification (GTDB taxonomy): domain Bacteria; phylum Bacteroidota; class Bacteroidia; order Cytophagales; family Spirosomataceae; genus Spirosoma. The sequence continues at coordinate 27,379 of CAZOQC010000031.1, read as the reverse complement.
TTGGTGAGCAGCTTACGGAGGGTAAAACACCCCGTAATTTTCTGGTCGATCCGAAGGGGGAGTTTGTCTTTGTGGCTAATCAGGATACCGATAATATCACCATCTTCCGGCGTGACATAAAAACCGGTCTGTTGACCTACACGGGTAAGTCGGTACGGGTACCGGCACCGGTCTGCGTGATTATGGGACAGTAAATTCCGCCCACAATCTCCTTCATTTGACGAATTAACCCCCACAAATCAACGCTTATGAAATACGCTGTTGCGCTTTGCACGATACTGGCGATGCTGGCCGTTGCGGCTCCGGCTAAAAAAGCCATCAAGTTGTTCAACGGAAAAAACCTGGATGGCTGGAAGGTCTACGGTACCGAAAAATGGTACGTCGACAACGGTGAACTGATTTGCGAAAGCGGCCCCGACAAGCAGTACGGTTACCTGCTGACCGATAAGTTTTACAAAAACTTCGATCTGAGTCTGCAATTCAAGCAGGAAGCAAACGGCAACAGTGGCGTGTTCTTCCGGTCAACGGTCGATGGCACGAAGGTGAAAGGCTGGCAGGTCGAAGTAGCCCCGCCCAACCACGATACGGGCGGCATTTACGAGTCGTACGGCCGCAATTGGCTGGTGCAGATTCCCGACGAAAAAGAGAACATCCTCAAGTCCGGCGAATGGAATACGCTCCGCATCGTTGCCAACGGCGACCGGGTACAGACCTACCTCAACGGGCAGGAAATGGTCGATCTGAAAGACGAGAAGATTGGTGCAGGCGAAGGTGGCATTGCGTTGCAAATTCACGATGGGGGCGGTATCAAAGTCCGCTGGCGCGACATCGTCATGAAGCCGCTGTAACACGGTCTCAGACAGCATCCTGCTGTCGTCGGACGAGCCTGTCACACGACAGCAGGATGCTCTTTGGGACAACGCCAAAACGAAAAAGACTCCCACGATGGGAGTCTTTTTCGTTTTGGGCCACTACAATTCGCCAAGTAAGCCTGGTATATCGAGTGCGTGCGTAAACATGGTAAGATTACCCTCATCGTCAAGGGGCCATTCCTCACGAGGGCGGTCCCAATACAGTTCGACGCCGTTCTGATCGGGATCGTTGAGGTAGATCGCTTCTGAAACACCGTGGTCCGATGCGCCCGTAATCGGGTATTTTGCGTCGATCAGTCGTTTGAGGGCGACGGCCAGATCCCGGCGGGTCGGGTAGAGGATGGCCGTATGGTACAGACCCGGACTGCGAACCGGCGCGGGTGGTGCTCCCTTGCTGTGCCAGGTGTTCAGGCCGATGTGATGATGGTAGCCCCCCGCCGAAATAAAGGCGGCCTCGGTGCCGTACATCGTCACGAGGGAAAAGCCGAGCAGATCGCGGTAGAAAGCCAACGCCCGGTTGAGGTCAGCCACCTTAAGATGGACGTGCCCAATGCGCGTCTGGTCGGGAATTGTGTAAGAAGGTGTAGTAGCCATGAGGTAAATCGGTGTTGATTTGATAACCCCAAATGGCATCAGTTTGTCTCAGCCAGTGTTCGGCCAACCTTCCGGCCCGTTTTGAGTTAAGCAACTACTATAGAGTGAACCCACTAACCGGCGACTTAGCTATTCACGACACGATATGGACTTTATCGATTATTACAGTGTGCTGGGTGTTCCGAAGGACGCTTCTGACGATGCGATCAAGAAGGCGTACCGGAAACTGGCCCGCAAGCACCATCCCGACCTGAATCCCAACGATCAGGAAGCTAACAAGAAATTTCAGCAGATCAACGAAGCCAACGAAGTACTGAGCGACCCCGAGAAGCGGAAGAAGTACGATCAGTATGGGAAAGACTGGCAACACGCGGATCAGTTTGAAGAAGCTCAACGACAGCAGCAGTCACGGCAGGCATACGGTCAATCGGCAGGCGGAACGGGTGATTATGACTTCTCCGATGGCTTTGGCGGGGCCGATTTCTCCGACTTCTTCTCGTCTATGTTTGGGCAGGAAGCTGGTGGAGGGCGCGGCCGGCGGCAGGCACAGTTCAAAGGACAGGATTACCAGGCCGACCTGCACCTGAGCCTGCGCGATGCCTACACGACGCATAAGCAGACGATGACGGTGGACGGTAAAAGCATCCGCATCACAGTGCAGGCGGGCGTCGAAAACGGGCAGAAAATCAAGCTGTCGGGCTATGGGTCGCCGGGTATCAACGGTGGTCCAAATGGCGATCTGTACATTACGTTTGTGATTGACGACGACCCCCGGTTCCGGCGCATGGGCAACGACCTGTACGTCGACGAGGTCATCGATCTGTACACGGCGGTGCTGGGTGGCGACCGGGTGGTGGAAACGATGGACGGGAAGGTGAAACTGACGGTAAAACCCGAAACGCAGAACGGTACGAAGGTGCGGCTGAAAGGCAAAGGGTTTCCGGTGTACAAACAGGACGGCTCGTTTGGCGACCTGTACATTACGTGGCAGGTGACGTTACCAACCGATCTGACCGATCAGCAGAAAGAACTATTCCAGCAATTAGCCGCCCTCTAACCGATCCAACTCATGCATCCGACCACCCTGATTTCGATTCGCGAGTTCTGCGTATACCACCAGGTCGAAACCACGTTCGTGGAAACGCTGGCCGACAACGGACTGATTCAGACGACCATTGTTGAACAAACTACCTACGTCGAACCCACTCAGCTGACGCAACTCGAAAAGTTCGTCCGGCTCCACCGCGACCTGCACATTCATACCGACGATCTGGACATTGTTTCCGACCTGCTCGACCGCATGGAATCGCTGCAAGGTCAACTACAGACCATGCAGAACCGACTTCGTTTCTACGAGCGGTAAAACCAGATTTGACCAGCTGGGGGCAGGTGAAGCCAAGTGCTGGCGCGAGTGTGTCAGGTCAGGGGCCTGACACCACTGTAAAACCTGTCGGGGCTATTACTTTCCAAAACCAGTCTGGAAGAAGAGCAGGTGCTTTTCGATATTGTCGCCCCAGTAGGTCCAGGTATGGGCACCGGGCCGTTCGGCGTAATCGTGGTCGATTTTCTGTTGCAGCAGTTTCTGGTGCAGCGCCCGGTTGACATCGATGAAGAAATCGTTGACCCCACACTCGATCAGCAGACGCAGATCGCCGTTGTGCAGACTGTCGGCCACGTTGATGACCGTGTTGCGTTCCCAATTGTCAGCATGGGTGGTTTCGTCGCCGAGTGATTCCTTTATGTTCCAGTTGTTTGGAAACGGACGAATATCGACACCACCACTCAGGCTGCCCGCCTGCCCGAAGGTAGTCTGATGCCGAATGGCCAGGTACAGTGCCCCGTGCCCACCCATCGACAGGCCCGTGATCGCGCGGTGTTGCCGGTCGGCCGTGGTCCGGTAATGCGCGTCGACATAGGTGGGCAATTCCGTACCAACGAAGGTTTCGTAGCGCATTGTCGAATTCAGCGGACTATCGAAATACCAGCTGTTGGCCCCGTCCGGGCACACAATAATCTGCTGGTACCGGTCGGCCAAAGTTGTTAGCGCGGGGACTTTTTTGATCCAGTCGCTGTGGTTACCGCTGTATCCGTGCAGCAGGTAAACGACCGGGTAACGGGCAGATGTGCCGGTGTACTGATCGGGCGTGATAACGACGCATTTCAGCGACTTATGCATGGCCGGACTGTTGACCAGCACCGTATCGACCTGCCCGGCCATCGTTAGCGAACAAACACCGCTGAAAAGCGCGAGGCTCACCAGGAAACGAATCAATACTTTCATAGTATGGCCAGAAGCCGACGCGTGCGGGATTCTACCGGATCAGGCTTCGCCCCGGCGTAGGGCGTTGACCAGATTGTGCGCCCGGCGCGTCGGCTCAGGTATGCGGTACTTACCATCACAACGCAGTGTCAGATCAATGGCCGTGTCAAGGTCGATCAGGTGGCCGGGCGATACGTAGACGGGATTGACTTTATTTTTGGTCCGAAGAGCCGCGCCGATGATGTCGCCATAGTGCCGCATTGGCGACCACGATCCGCGTTCGGGAGCTGGTTCGTCATACTTACCGACCAGCACCGACTTGCCACAGCCAAAGGTCGGTACGTTCAGAAATAAACCCCCGTGCGACGCAATGCCGATCCGTCGGGGATGCGCCGTGCCGTGGCCGTCGAACATGACCACATCGGGTGTTGTTTTGAGTTGTTGCCACGCGTCGAGCAGTGCCGGAATTTCGCGGAACGACAGCAAGCCCGGTATGTAGGGAAACGTCGCCGTACTGACTACGCCCGACTGATCGATGGTTTCCAGCGTGTCGAGCCGGAGCACGACGATACCCGCGTACACCGTTTCTTCAAACTTGTTGAACGAAATATCGCAACCCGCGATGGTTTCGGGTGGCTTGCTAAGTGGCTCGATCCGAATCTGGTGTCGTAGCTGCTGCTGGAGCGCCACGGCTTCAGTCGCCGACAAATTCCAGTCGTGAAGAGGGGTGTATTCGGCCATTGGCTAGTCGACGATCTTCACCCGGATCTTATGGGGAGCCGGGTAATCGCCACCGAAGTACAGGCCCGTTTTGTAAGCAAAACTTTTATCGTGGGTAAACGGGACGGGGGTGCCGCCGAGCACCTGATATACTTTGCGGTCGTAGTCGATTTTGATCGTTAGCTTCGTCGGCTGGTTGATCGCCGTTTCGGCGACTTTAAACATCGATCGCTGCCCACCCACATAGATATAGGACGCCAGTTCGATGCGTTGCCGTTGTGGACTCCACCGCCAGCCCACCCGCGCGCCGTCGACCTGATGGGGTGCTTCGCCAAGATCCTGATCTTTTGAGCCAACAAAGCCCAGCCCGATGACTTTATTCCAGTCCTGATTGTCGACCGAGTTGAGATCATATATGCAGCTGCTGTCGAACGTAACGACCGCCGAAATCTCGCTGGGGCTGATAAGTACCCCCGCTTTTCGTTTGGGAAAGGGTTCGTGGTCGCCCGCTTCGATGGTGACCCAGTCGGGATCGGCCAGTAAAAAGTCAGGAACGCAGCTGTTTACCAGCAAGCTCATACCCAGCAACGTAATTGTCGCCAGCCAGTAGCGGATAGGGGAAGAAACAGTGGTTTGCCGGGGAGTCATCGAAAAGCATAGTTGGTCAGGCAAATAACGCCATAAAATGGATAAACCATATCCTGCCTGCCCGGCTTATCAACAGCGGCCTCTGTACTTGCCGACCAAAAAAGTCGTTGTAAAGACGTGTCCAGGTCGAAGCTGTCGGCGACGCTTTGGCCGGCGTAGTGCCCCTATAGTCAACCACTTATCAAAAGATGGCTATTCGTGCTCTAATCTTTCGTAACTTTCTCTCTCAATCGAAATCGACAATACATACCTATATGCAATCGGCCATCTCCTCTCCCATTGTGTCGGTCCGTGAATCGGTAGCCCGGCCAGCTGTTGAGCAGGCGGAACTAACGATTCCCCTCTACATTTATGCCGTCGTGTTCGCGTCATTATGCATCGTCGTCGGGCTTCTGTGGGATATCATGTGGCACATGAGCATCGGCCGCGATGGGCTGCTGGCCCCGCCCCACCTGGTGATTTATGTCGGGGCGGTGGTGGCCGGGCTGTTTTCGGCCTACCAGATTCTGAGCATGACATTCTCGAAAAGTCACCCCGGCCGGGCTACAGCCGTACCATTCTGGGGCGTGTTCTACGGTCCGCTGGGCGCGATGTTCTGCGTATGGGGTGCCCTGACGATGTTGACGTCTGCCCCTTTCGACGACTGGTGGCACAACACGTACGGCCTCGACGTACAGATTCTGACGCCCCCGCACACGGTGCTGGCGATTGGCATTATGACGCTTCAGTTTGGCGCTATGGTTAGCCTGCTGGCCCTGCAAAACCGCTGGTCGTCGGAAGGGGTTACGGCTAACCCGGTTCAGCTGACCCGGCTGAAATGGCTGTTCGGGCTGGCGTCGGGTTTGCTGCTCACGATTGTCTACACGCTGGCATCCGAATCGCTGGGTCGATTGTCGTCGCACCGGTCGTCGTACTATAGCACAGCAGCAATCATCTTCCCATTTTTTCTGATAGCCGTCGGCCGGTCGTTGAAATTGCGGTGGCCCGTTACGACGGTGGCCGCCCTGCACATGCTGGTGCTGGTGGTGCCAAGCTGGGTGATCCAGTTTTTCCCGGCAACCCCCCGGCTGGGTCCGGTTCTGAACCCGATCACGACCTACCAGCCGTTTATGTTTCCGCTGCTGCTGGTCGTACCGGCTCTGGCTGTCGACATGCTGATGCACCGTTTTAACGCCAGTGGCGCGTTGGGTCGCTTTGCCGACTGGAAACGGGCATTGCTCTATGGCGGGGCATTTTTATTGGTGTTTCTGGCGACGCAGTATCCCTTTGGTGGCTTTCTGGCCACGTCGCCCCACGCACAGAACGGCTTTTTTCTGTCGTATATGTGGCCATACGACAATGACCCGAACTGGCCTTACCGGTATACGTTCAATCCCAGCCGCATACAGCCGATGGGCGTGTTCTGGACGAATATAGCGTGGGCCATACTGTACGCTACGCTGTCGGCGCGGGTAGGACTGGTTTGGGGTAGTTGGATGAAGCGGGTCGTTCGGTAACAGACCCGCTGAACGAGCAACAAATATTCAGAATGAAACGGTTTTTAGTTATCTGGCTGGTAATAAGTGCATTGCTGGTCATGCCCGCCTGGGCACACATCGGCAGTGCGGGCGTCGTCGTGGAGAAGCAGGTTGGCAAGTACAGCCTGCTGGTAAGCATAGTGCCGCCCGACGTGATACCGGGTGTGGCGAAAGTGACGGTCTACGTCGAGCAGGGGAGGGTAACGGCCATCGGTGCCCGGCCAATCTATTTTTTATCGGGCGACAAAGGCGCACCCATCCACGATGAACTGGCAAGGTCGGGCGCAGGTGCTTATCAGGCCGATGTCTGGCTGATGGATGCCGGTTCGTCGAGTATCGAATTAAGTATCGATGGACCTGATGGGCATCAGATAGTGATTGTTCCGGTAGTTTCTGTGGCTACGGCTTTGCGGGAAATGCCTGCTGGAACAGGTATCGGGCTGGCGGCAATGGGGCTGCTGCTGATTGCGATGTTTGTGACCATCATCGGGGCCAGTAATGCCGATGGCGTTGCTGCCAGCGGTCAGGTTGCACAGCCCAGACTCCGGCGTCGGCGTCTGGCTGGCATGGGTGTTGGGCTGGTACTGATTACACTGATCCTGACTGGCTGGCGTACCTGGTGGACCCATACGGCAGAAGTATACCGTATGGAACAGCTTTACCAGAAGCCAGGCCTGAATACGACATTGTCGGGCCCCGATAATGACCGGCGACTCTCCATGCGGCTCGATACCGTGGGATTTGGTCAACAGAACAGTCAGAAACGGCGACAACTGAATTACCTGATACCGGATCACGGTAAGCTGATGCACACGTTTCTGGTGCGGGTGCCGGGTTTGGATGCGTTTGCGCACCTGCACCCTGTTCGGCATGATTCGCTGCAATTCGACAGTCAGCTACCGGGTTTACCCGCCGGTAAGTACTTGCTTTTCTCGGATGTCGTGTACCGTAATGGGTTCAGCGAAACACTGACTGATACTGTCGATATACCCACGCCTACCGGTGCAGCCGCCCCCGTGATCGACGCTGATGACAGCTGGCTGGTAACCCATGCGATCAGTACGAAACCGGCCCGTACAGCCATGGCCCGGCTCGATAATACTATGAGCGTTTGCGGCAAACCCAGTGCGCGGGTGCCCCTGTCCGACGGATCGAGTATGCTCTGGATGGACAAACCCGGCGACGTGCTGCAAGCCGGAAAACCCTATGTGCTAAAATTCGCGCTGGCTGATGCGAAGGGCACGGCTACGCCCATCGAGCCGTATCTGGGTATGAGCGGGCATGGGGTTATTCTGCACAACGATGGCTCGGTCTACATCCACCTGCACCCGGTCGGTACGTACTCAATGGCCGCCGAAGGGTCGTTGGTAAAACGCATTGCCGATACCGCCCGATTTGCGCCTTACGTCGATCCGAAGCAGTTTCGCGACAGTATCGATCGGTATGTGGCGCAGTTGAAAACTTTGCCCGAAGGGGAGAAGAATAAAGCACTGGCCGCGGCTATGCCGTCGCACGAAATGAAGATCAACAACATGGTCTCGTTTCCGTATTCGTTTCCCAAAGCGGGCCGGTACCGCATCTGGGTACAGGTGAAACGGCAGGGTAAGGTGCTGACGGGGGTGTTTGATACGGATGTGGAAGAGCCGTCGATGTGAGTAGAAACGCGGCCGGCTCACCATTCTGTGCTGACGACCCTTATTCCCGTCGTTCCGCCTGAATGATCCGCCGAGATGCCCTTACCACGCTGGCTGCTTCCGCCGGTAGCCTGTTGACCGAGTCAACGCAAGCCATACATCCGTCGCCAACGGCTGGACCGCCCGCGTTTGTACCCTGCCTGAACATGAGTACGATTCGGGGACACAAGCTGGGGTTTATGGGTGAGCTGGAAACAGCGGCAAAAGCTGGTTTTCGGTCCGTCGAAATCTGGATCGACTCATTTCAGGACTATTTAAAAACGAACAGCCCGGCCGATACCCGCCGACGTATCAGTGATCTGGGCCTGCGGGTTGAAAACGCCATCGGTTTTGCCCCCTGGATTGTCGACGACGCTGCCGTTCGCGGCAAAGGCGTGGGTCAGTTAACGCGCGAAATGACCCAGCTGGCGGAAATCGGTTGCAAACGCATGGCGACCCCACCAATCGGCGCACACACGCCCGACGCACCCATTGTCCGGTTACCTGACATCGCCGAGCGGTACCGCACTATCCTGACTATAGGCGTTCAGATGGGTGTGATTCCGCAACTGGAACTGTGGGGATTCGCCAAAAACCTTAATCGGCTGAGCGATGTGATGTATGTAGCCATCGAAAGCGGCCATCCGGCGGCACGGGTACTGCTCGACATTTATCACCTCTACAAAGGCGGATCGGGTGTTGGTATGCTACCGTTTGTGGGCAAACCGGCCATCGAGATTTTCCACGTCAACGATTACCCCGCCAATCTGCCCCGCGAAACGATCACCGACGCCGACCGCATCTACCCCGGCGACGGTATCGCGCCGATCAAGGCTGCCCTGAACGCCATCCGGTCTCCCGGCCGCACCGTCGTCTTATCGCTGGAAGTGTTCAACAAAACATATTACGCACAGGATGCACCGACGGTCGCCAAAACGGCCTTTGAGAAGATGACCCGGCTGATTGGTAATGCTGACTAACCTGTCTTAGACAGCATCCTGCTGTCTGTTTCGGTGTCAATAACGGCCTGTCAGGCGCAGACAGCAGGATGCTGTCTGAGACAATTAATTATCCTTTATCCGATTGCCGGTCGGCGCGGATTTCGGGCAGGGTATCCGAGTCGATCAGGTTAAGCGAAGCGGCATGTTCGGCAGCCGCTACCGTGTCGGCAACGAGCAGCATGGGTACGTCGAATTGTTGGGTCGCCTGAATCAGTTTCTGTACCGAATCGTCGCGGTCGGAGCCGGTCGATACATCACGAATGTAAATGGCTTTGATCCGGCCGGGATTGTCGCGAACGACCTGCGCGTAGATTTCGGGGTCCTGCTGCCCGCTATCACCGATCAGCACAAACGGCAGTTGCGGATTTACGTCCAGCACCTTCCGAATCATGGCCAGCTTGTGCGTGTGGTGCGACTGCGACGACAGCAAGGACGGATCAAGCCCTAGGTCGCGCAGTAAGATTGGCCCCTTGGGAACGCCCTGAATACGAAAGAAATCAATCAGCAGATCATACAGATTCCACGGGCTGCTCGACACGTAATAAATCGGGTTAAACAGCGTCGTGACGGGCCCGCTTTGCAGGGCGCGGTAGAAGGCGGCTACACCCGCGAAGGGCAGACGCGTGTAGGCATTGCCCAGAAACGTTAACCGGGCGGTTTGCAGTAGACTCGTCGCACCCGTTACCAGCACGGTATCGTCGATATCCGAGATAACGCCGAACTGACTGAAAACGGGCGAAACCATCAGATACCCTTCCTTCCGAACTGGTTCGCCCGTTGTGGGCTGCGTGATACCGTCGAGCGAGTACGTTACCGGAAACCAGACCCGGCCGGGGGGCAGATCATTCGGCGGATTGATCGTTACCTCGAAATAGCCTTCCTTATCCGTCGTGGTCGTGTGCGTTTGCCCGAACGCGTCGACGCGAACCACCACGTTCGGTACTTCGTCGGTTTCAAATCGCTGATAAGTTGCCAGCAGGTTATTCCAGTACGTATCCTGATCGGAGGGCGTGCTCAAATTACGTTCGCGCAGTACCCGCCCCTTCAGCCATACCGCCGACGGACTGCCGAAGCCCCGATAGTAAACAATCCGATACGGCTTGTCGGCGTCTAATCGACCGAACAGCTTTTCTTTTAGCTGATCGAATCGGGCTTCGGCCGAGACAGCTGCGTTAGCTAGTGCGTCTTTCCAGGTACTCATGCTTGTGTTGCGCGTTGGTAATCAGCCCACTCGTCAATGTCGGTCAGTGTTTCCAGCAACTCGACAGTCAGGCCGTTTTGCAGAATGGCCAGTTCGGTCAACTGAAATAGTTCCGGCTGACTCCAGGGCATATTCTCGAATAAAAAAGGTTGCGGCTGCTTCATACCCAGTAAATAATACCCGCCGTCGGTGGCCGGTCCGATCACGATGTCAGCCTGATCGAGCGCGTCAAACGCCAGCCGGATGTGCTCGGTCGTCAGGGCCAGACAGTCGCTGCCGATGATAACGACCCGGTCAGCCCCCGCCGAAAACTCCTGTGCAAAAGCGGCCTGCATTCGTTCGCCGAGGTCGGCCGGGCTGCGTTGCAGCTGCTTATCGTATCCGTTCCAGCCGTCGTCGGGATTAATAAAATCGCCGTAATAAACAGTTTTGCGGTCGGGGAGGGGCTGCGTAATGGTCTGCGTATGACGAAGCAATTCCTGGTACACGGCAACCGCTTTTTCGTCGCCCACGGTGCGGGCAATGCGCGTTTTGACCTGACCCGCGATGGGGTTTTTTACGAAGATAATAAGGTGATTCTGGGTCATACGCGGGTTTGTGGTAGCTTTGCAGTTCGTATCGAACCGACAAAAAAAGCGGTCTTTACTAACACCCATGAGCAAACAAATTGTTTATACCGACCAGGCTCCTGCGCCTATTGGCCCCTACAGTCAGGCCGTAAAAATAAATGGTACGCTGTTCGTATCGGGGCAGATCGCGCTCGACGTAGCCGGGCAGGGCGATATCAAAGCCGAGACGCAGAAAGTGATGGAAAACCTCGGTGCGATCCTGAAAGCCGCTGGTATGGACTACGCCAACGTGGTCAAGTCCAGCATCTTCGTTAAGGATATGAACAACTTTGCGGCCATCAACGAGGTATATGGTCAGTATTTCACGAGCGAACCACCAGCCCGCGAAACCGTCGAAGTCGCCCGGTTACCGAAGGATGTCAACGTTGAAATTTCCGTGATCGCGTCTGAACTGTGATACCGCTGATTGACTGATTGTTCAGATTTTTTACACGCATCGACTGTTCAGAGTAATCAATGAATCAACGTAATCCGGGTTCAGACGTTCGCGTACGATTCGCGCCCAGCCCAACCGGCCCGCTGCATATTGGCGGAGTGCGTACCGCGCTCTATAATTATTTGTTTGCCCGTAAAATGGGTGGCAAGATGCTGCTCCGTATCGAAGATACCGACCAGAACCGCTTCGTACCGGGTGCTGAAGCGTATATCCTGGATGCGCTACGCTGGGCCGGGATCGAAATCGACGAAGGACAGGGGACCGGGGGGCCGCACGCACCCTACCGACAGTCGGAACGGCGCGACATTTACCAGAAAGAAGCGCAGCGGCTCATCGATGAAGACAAAGCCTACTACGCCTTCGATACGGCTGAAGAGCTTGACGCCATGCGGCAGCGGCTCGAAGCCGCCAACGCACCGGCGGCTCAGTACAACGCCATTACGCGCATGCAGATGCGCAACAGCCTGACGCTGAAACCGGAGGAAGTCAAGGCGCGGATGGATGCGGGCGAACCCTACGTGATCCGGCTAAAGACTCCACGTAAGGAAGAAGTTCGGCTCAACGACCTGATTCGCGGCTGGGTCAACGTACACTCATCGGCGATTGACGATAAGGTACTGCTCAAATCCGATGGACTGCCGACGTACCACCTGGCCAACATCGTCGACGATCATCTGATGGGCATCACGCATGTGATCCGGGGTGAGGAGTGGTTGCCGTCGGCACCGTTGCACGTATTGTTGTATCGCTATCTGGGCTGGGAAGATACCATGCCCCAGTTTGCGCACCTGCCGCTGCTGCTCAAACCCGAGGGCAACGGTAAACTCAGCAAGCGCGACGCCGATCTGGGCGGCTTCCCGATCTTTCCGCTGCAATGGACCGACCCCAGCACGGGACAGGTCGCGCGGGGTTTCCGGGAGGATGGCTACCTGCCCGAAGCGACAATCAATTTCCTGGCGCTGCTGGGCTGGAACCCCGGTACCGAGCAGGAACTGTTTACGATGGACGAACTGATTGCCAGCTTCGACCTGGCGCAGGTTCACAAGGCTGGTGCGCGCTTCGATATCCAGAAAGCGCAGTGGTTCAATCACCAGTATATCAAAGAGCAGCCCGATGCTGTACTAGCCCCGGCCGTGCAGGAACAGGCACAGGCGGCTGGTTATACCTGTTCGCCCGAAAAGGCGGAGAAGATCGCGGCACTGCTGAAAGGTCGGGTCAATTTCGCCCGCGAAATCGTTGACGAAGCGGCTACGATTTTTAACGCACCAACCCATTACGATGAAACGGTGACGGCGGCCAAATGGAATGCTGACGCCGTGAAGGCCGTCACCGCTTTCCACGGTGCGCTGGTGCCTTACGAAGGCGAGTTTATCGCCGACAACATCAAACATACCCTGTCGGACGCGATGACGCAGGCCGGAATCAAGCAGGGGAAAATTATGCAGGCAATGCGGCTGGCCTTGACCGGCTCCGGTGCTGGCCCCGACCTGATGCTGACGATGGAAATCATCGGTAAGGCCGAAACCGTGCGTCGGCTGGAGCAGGCGTTGGCAACGCTGCCTCAGCCCTAACGACGAGAAACGCGGGTAAACATGCAGGCGGATCTGCTTGTTAAAGGCAGACTGACAGCTGAACCCGGTAAACCGCTACGAACTATGGCAAAGAAGAAAGTTAATCCCGACGAAAACGAAAAACCCCGCGTTCACAAAGAACTGGAAGGCTTCGATATACAAATCAATTCGTTTGGCGAAATCACGACCAGTTTCGATATCGACCGGATCAATCAGTTTCTGAACAAAACGGTCGATGACAAAAAACTGCGGCACCGTACCGACCTCAATCTGAAAGGGGACCAACCGGAGGCCGATGCCGATCGTGAGAAAAGCGACGACGAAAAGTTGTTCGACGAAACTGATAACGACTTGCCCGACGACATCAATCAACGGTAGATGGTTAGATGCAGTAATATGATACCAAAATTGTCCTTGGTGGAATCAATCAGCAGGTATATGCTGCGCGTTCGTTTCGCAGATGGCGTGACTGGTGTGCTTGATTTATCCGGGATGGCGGGTAAGGGCGTTTTTAAAGTATGGGATGAGGGTGATCTGTTTTTTCATCCTTATATCAGCGAAACCGGTTCGATTAGCTGGAATGAACAAGTTGATATAGACGCTAATAACGCTTACCTGAAAGTTATGGGTATTACGTTTGACGAATGGCGCCAGCGTTCTATGCAATATGCCACAGATTAGTCGCTTCTTCGGAATCATAATAGCCATGTATTATGATGACCACAACCCGCCCCATTTTCACGCCAAGTATGGTGATGAGGAGTGCCTGATTGCAATTCGTGACCTGACATTACTTGACGGACGACTCCCATCGCGGGCATTAGGTATGGTAATCGAATGGGCGGCTATACACCAGACGGAACTGGTGGCTAACTGGGAACTGGCGAAGAATCTTCAACCATTAGACCGTATCGAGCCGCTGGTGTAAAGTGCCTGTGGCAGACTTCCTGACTTAGTACAGCTACTATATCGTTTCAGCCTGACCCGTGAAATAATCCGGTTGGGCTTTTTTTGTGCCGTTTGTCCAAAAACTGCGTGGTCCGGATGGGAAGAATCAGTAGGTTTCAGTTAATAAACCAACTCCTTTAAACCAAAGTCAGTTATGTACTCCCACGAAATCGACTACAAAATCATTGGCGAGGATATTCAAATCGTTGAAATCGAATTAGATCCCAACGAAACGGTCATCGCCGAAGCTGGGTCCATGCTGTACATGGAAGACGGTATTCAGTTTGAAACCAAAATGGGCGATGGGTCACAACCCGATCAGGGGTTCATGGGCAAGCTGTTTCAGGCTGGTTCACGGGTCATTACGGGCGAATCGCTGTTTATGACCCACTTCACCAACCGGGGTGTCGGGAAGCGGAAAGTAACGTTTGCTGCGCCTTATCCCGGTACCGTGATGCCGATCAATCTGGGAAACATATACGGTAATACGCTGATCGTGCAGAAAGATGCTTTTCTATGCGCTGCGCTGGGAACACGACTGAGCATTCAGTTTAACCAGCGGCTGGGTGCGGGCTTCTTCGGGGGCGAAGGATTCGTGCTGCAAAAAGTGCAGGGCGACGGCATGGCCTTTATTCACGCGGGGGGCGTAGTTATCGAACGGACGCTCAACAACGAAATGATTCGTGTTGATACGGGTTGCGTGGTCGGATTTGAACCGAGCATCAACTTCGATATTCAACGGTCGGGTGGGCTGAAGAGTATGATTTTTGGCGGAGAAGGGATCTTTCTGGCTACCCTGCGTGGATCAGGTAAGATCTGGATTCAGTCGATGCCGATCTCGAAACTGGTACAGCGCCTAGCACCAAACGGTGGGCAGGCCAATAAGGAGAGCGGTTCGGTGCTGGGCCAGCTGGGTAATTTATTTCAGGATTAGAAAGCGGGCCGACTCGATCCACACGCTATCCGGTGTACGCTGGGTAGCGTGGTTTCGTGCGGAGTAACTTAATGAGAAACCGGTCCAATACTACCGTTTAAGAGGAGAACTTAGTAATAGTCAGGGATTCCCAAACTGAACTAACTGCAATTACGTTGTAATTTTGCACCTGATCTCCCCCTGCGCTTTGTCATGGACGTTATTTGTACCAACGATAGATTTCCGGCCCCAGTACTGGCATTCTACGCTGAATTTGGCATTACAACCCCGAAGAAAGACCAGCTGTATACCATACGGCAGGTGAAAAGGCACACTACCGGCGAAACGGGTGTGCTGCTCAATGAAATACACAATCCTGATGTGCCGGTAAAGCATCCGATAATGGGTGAGGTATGGTTTGAGCCGACATTCAACATCAACCGGTTTGCCACGCTGATGGGTCAGCCCGTTCGCGAGGAGGAAATGGCTGATATCAACGTATAAACATTGGTCTACATGGGAAGCCCGGCACCAAATAGCCGGGCTTTTTCGTTTACAGCGTACCCGATTTTAGCAACTATGCGCTACTTGCCTGTTCTACTGATTGTGCTGCTGGCTGGCTGTGGCAGCGATGCCAGTGATTCGTACGTGCCAAAGCCCAAGGGGTATCCCCGAATCGATCTGCCTGCTGCGCGGTATACGCCATTAGCACCAACGCATCCATACGAGTTCGAATACAATCAGATTGCCCGTATCCTGCGCGATACGTTTGCCCGGTCGGAACCCGACTGGATTTTTATTAACTACCCCGCTTTTCACGCCAGCGTTCAGTTGACGTATAAGCCCGTTCGTAATGATGTCAACCGGTTGCGGGCTATGCTCGAAGACTCGTACAAACTGGCGGCCCGGCATAACATCAAAGCGTATTCGATTGAGCAGCGCACGGTTCGGCTCAAATCGGGACTGGAAGCCAGCCTGATCGACCTGACGGGGGAAGTGCCAAGTCAGGTGCAGTTTGTGACTACCGATTCGACAACCCATTTTCTGCGGGGGGCGTTATACTTCAACACCGCCACCGAAAACGACTCGCTGCAACCTGT
This sequence comes from uncultured Spirosoma sp., assembly GCA_964581865.1. Taxonomy (GTDB): domain Bacteria; phylum Bacteroidota; class Bacteroidia; order Cytophagales; family Spirosomataceae; genus Spirosoma. The sequence goes on along the minus strand of CAZOQC010000031.1, from coordinate 11,296 downwards.
CATTGCTTACATTCGCAAGGATATTTTGCACTTGCTGAATACGCTGAAGTGGCGCAACAAATAACCTCAACCATTACTCAACACCCATGAAACTAGCTGCTACCCTCGTAGCCTGCCTGTCGCTGACGACCGTACTGGCGCAAACGAAACCCGCTGTCACTCCCCCCACGTCGAAATCGGCAATGGTAGCTGTCAAGTCGCCGGGGCAGACCATCTACGAGCAGAACTGTCTGAGCTGCCATCAGGCCAACGGCTCTGGTGTACCGGGCCTAAACCCGCCCCTGCGCGGTGTCGATTGGGTGACAGGCGACAAAACGCGGCTCATCAATGTCCTGTTGAAAGGCTTGCAGGGGCAGGAAATCGACGGTGAACCGTATGACAACGTTATGCCCGCCCATGACTTTCTCACCGATCAGCAACTCGCCGATGTGCTGACGTACATCCGTAGCAGTTTTGGTAACAAAGCCGGTGAGATTAAGCCGGAGGAAATAAAAGCGCTGCGGAAATAACATGTAGCCCAGACCGGCCACCGCGTGGGTCTAGGTCTGGAGGGAGCGATAGCGACCAAAAAGCTGCCGCCATGAGTAGTTGCCCTGACGGGCACCAGACCTAGAGATATGGGCTACATAGACACTACGTCTGAATTACCCCGACCGAAAACGGCTTCGTAATGGGGACATGGTTAGCAGCAGCGATACCTTCCGACAAGATAGAACGCGTGTCGAGCGGGTCGATGACGGCGTCGACCCACAGGCGGGCGGCCGCGTAGTAAGGTGATAGCTGCGCGTTGTACTGGTCCGTAATTTTTTGCAGTTGCGCCTGCTCTTCCTCAGGCGTCATCGGTTGCCCTTTTGCCTTTTGAGAGGCTACCTGAATCTGTAACAGCGTTTTGGCCGCTGACGCTCCGCTCATCACGGCCATCTGCGCCGTAGGCCACGCCAGCATGAGTCGGGGGTCGTAGGCTTTGCCGCACATAGCGTAGTTGCCCGCCCCGTAGGAGTTACCCACCACGACGGTAAACTTCGGTACTACCGAATTGGCCATCGCACTGACCATCTTGGCCCCGTCTTTGATGATGCCGCCCTGCTCGGCCCGGCTACCGACCATAAAGCCGGAAACGTCCTGCAAAAACACCAGCGGAATCCGTTTCTGGTTGCAGACCATGATGAAGCGGGCCGCTTTATCAGCAGCATCCCCATAAATGACGCCCCCCATCTGCATCTCACTAGCCTGACCCGTCCGGCCTTTCGCTTTGATCACCTTACGTTGATTCGCAATGATGCCTACCGCCCAGCCCTCGACACGCCCGTACCCGCAAAGCAATGACTGACCGTAGCCGGGTTTGTATTCGTCAAAAGCTGAATCATCGAGCAGGCGGTCGAGAATGTCGCGCATATCGTAGGGCTTCGTCCGGTCGAGGGGGAGCAACGTGGCTATCTCGGCCGGGTCTTTGTCGGGGGCCGCCGGGGCTATACGGTCGAAGCCTGCCTTTGTACTGTGCCCGGTCTTCTCGAAAATGCGTTTGATCGCGTCCAGACAGCTTTTGTCGTCGGGGTAGCGGTGGTCGATTACGCCCGAAATATCCGTGTGCGTAACGGCTCCCCCCAGCGTCTCGGCGTCAACGTCCTCGCCAATCGATGCGCGAACCAGGTACGGTCCGGCCAGAAAAATCGAGCCGGTACCTTCCACGATCAGCGTTTCGTCGGACATAGCGGGCAGATAGGCACCACCAGCTACACAGCTACCCATCACGGCGGCTACCTGCAACACGCCCATCGCCGACAGGTGCGCGTTGTTACGAAACATGCGGCCGAAATGGTCTTTGTCAGCAAATACTTCGTTTTGCAACGGCAGATACACACCCGCACTATCGACCAGGTACACGATCGGCAGGCGGTTCTCCATCGCGATTTCCTGCGCCCGTAAGTTCTTCTTGGCCGTGATCGGAAACCAGGCCCCGGCTTTCACAGTCGCGTCGTTGGCGACGACAACACACTGCCGCCCCGCTATATAGCCTGTGCCAACGATCACCCCGCCCGATGGGCAACCGCCGTGTTCGGGGTACATCGCATCACCGGCAAACAAGCCAATTTCTACGAAACGCGAGTCGTCGTCGGTCAGATAAGTAATGCGTTCGCGAGCAGTCAGTTTACCTTTCTTATGCTGATCGTCAATCTTTTTCGAACCGCCACCCAGCCGGGTCTGCGCTTCGCGTTCATGTAACTGATCGGTGAGGGTCATGGGCGTCAGGGATGATGAAGTGTACTAAAAAGGCCGGTTCCCAAACGGTGAACCGGCCTGAATTCAGGTTAACGTTTTGGCTTTCGAGCAACTGGTTGTACGCAGTTGACTCCGTACGATACTAAACCGAAAACGTCGGGTGTCTACTGTTGCTGTGTCGAGTCGATTTGTGTTGTTGTCACGGTCGATGTCGTGATCGTCATTGTACCGGGCTGTGCAACGGCTGGCTTTTCCTTGTCTTTTTTACCGAAAAGCGAGAAGTGTACGTACCGCTTGGGGTTCTGCCGCAGGTCAGACAGCAACAGGGCCATATTGGCCGTCGTTGCGTTGACGTTTTTATACAGCGTTTCGTCCGTCGTCAGCTTACCCAGCGAACCGCGCCCCTGTTCGATACTGCCCAGCAGTTTTTGCATATTGTCGATCGTTTTATTGACCGTGTTCAGCGTCTGCCGTAGTTCCAGCTTTTGCAGGGAATCGGCGAACGAATCGGCCTTGTCGAGAATAGGGTTCAGCTTCTGCTCCGTTTCGTTGAACGACTTCGCCAACTGATTGACGTTGGCCAGCGCCGTCCGCAACCCCGCCCGGTTTTCGGCCACCGTCAGGTTAAGTGCGCCAACGGCTCCGTTGGCACTTGCCAGCGTTTTGTTCAGGATCACCCCTGTCTGATCAAATTGCCCGACGATCTTGTTAAGCTGATAAGTCAGTGAGTCGACGTTGTTAAGTACAGGTAGTGTTCGCTCCCGGATCAGTGCCGACAGACCTGATTCGCGGGTAGCGATCAGACGGCCACCATCGTCCAGCGTAGGGCGGGCAGGGTTGATAATCAATCGAATCAGCTTACCACCCAGCAAGCCATCGTCGGCCAATATTGCACGCGTACCCTGCGTAATGCGAATGTCTTTTTTCAGTTCAACCGTTACCAGCAACTTGTTGCCCTGATCCTGTAAAATCTCGACACTCTTGACCTGCCCGACCACCAGGCCATTGATTCGCACGGGGTTAGACGCTGTCAGGCCATCGACGTTGTCGTAGATAGCCGTGTATTTTTTAGTGGACGAAAAAAAATCGGAGCCTTTGAGGAAGTTGAAACCGAAATAAAGCATGAGCAGTGCGACAACTGCCAGCAACCCTACCTTAATCTCCTTGGAAAATTTCATGCGTGTATGAAGGTGATACCGGTCCTGTGACCTGAGCCGGCATGGTCTTCCTATAACCAAGTTAACCAGCTGTTTGTCCCGACGTACACGCAAAAAGGTAGTGGCAAGGGGTGTGATAACCAGCCTGACATGCCCTGATTCTGCACAAACGGCCTAATTGGCGGCTTCGACTTCTTCTTTGTACTGAGCGAGTGCTTTGTAAATAGCCCCCGTAATTTCGGCTTGCCCTTCATCGGTGATTAGAAAATCCTCCTCCGTTGGGTTGGTCAGGTAGCCCGTTTCGACCAGTACACTCGGCATGGCCGTTCGCCATAGTACCAGAAAACCGGCCTGCTTGACGCCATTACTTTTGCGGTCGGCGTTGCGTCGGAAGCTGCGTTCTACTTTTTCGGCGAAGTTGATGCTGCTTCCCATAAACGCGTGCTGATAATTGGCCAGCATGATGTGGGCCAGGGGCGAGTTGGGGTTGAATCCTTTGTAGGTCTGCTCGTAGTTGGCCTCTTTCAGAATAACGGCGTTTTCCCGCTTGGCTACGTCCAGATTGCCTTCGGTCTTGTGCAAACCCATCGTGTATGTCTCCGTGCCGTACACCTTGTGCGACGATGGGCTGGCGTTGCAGTGAATCGAAATAAACAGGTCGGCACGGTTCCGGTTTGCAATGGCCGAGCGCTCCGCCAGTTCGATAAACCGGTCGGTTGAGCGGGTGTAGATCACTCTAACGCCGGGCATCTCCTCCTTAATCCGGCGACCCAGCGCCAGCACCAGTTCAAGCACAATACGCTTTTCGGTTACTTTACGGCCGTGGGTACCCGGGTCTTTTCCGCCGTGACCCGCATCGAGTACTACCGTCCGCAATCGATTTGGTACGGATTCTGTGTCGGCTGGCGTTGTTTGCCGGATCGAGTCCTGGGCTGGACCGAGGGGTAAAATGGGCCGGAAAGACAATAGTGTAAGACCCAGTAATGGCCCGGCAACGAGTAGCAGGGTTGTCATTATTCCGGGAGATACTGAGCGAACGGAACCGCCCGTTGCTTTAATAATTTTTAACAGGACAAAACGTTTCAAGTCGATAGTAGGATAACGGTTGGGCGATACCTTTGTAAACTACTGGCACCAGGCCCTTGTAGCAAATATAATTTTTTTAATAAAACAGTACTAAACGGACTTTATTTTGCGGCCCACCCGGATTTCGTTAGCGCTCACGCGCCTGTTTCTTTGCCTGATGTGCCTGTGCTGGGCAATCGGGGCAATGGGGCAGACCAAGCCAGCGTCTACTACGACTACGCCGGGTGCGTCCAAGTCGGGCGTATCTACGCGGTCTACGTCGACGACGGGCACACCGGGCATCATCCGACGGATACAGCCCAGAACAATTACCCCCGGCATTGTTTCGCCTAACCTCGTCAGGCCCGAAAGCCTGACCGGCCGCGTTGGCGATTCGACGCGCATAGCGGCAAAAGACACCGCTCAGTCCGACGCCACGTTCCAGACGACGGTTAAGTACCAGGCGAAAGATTCAACCATCTACCTCGCCGATGGTCAGACTGTCGAGCTGTTTGGTGATGCTAGTGTCGTTTACGGCGCTATTTCGCTGAAAGCGGCTTACATCCGGCTGAACTACATTACCAACGAAGTGTATGCCCATGGTCGGTATGACTCGACCGCAAAGAAAACCATCGGGCAGCCGATTTTTCAGGATGGTGAGGGCAAATACGATACCAAAGAGATCCGCTATAACTTCAAGTCGAAGAAGGGGAAAATCCAGGGTGTTATTACGCAACAGGGTGAGGGAAACATCCGGGGCGTGTCGGTGAAGAAAGACGCTGAAGACAATCTGTACATCGGCAAAGCCATTTATACGACCTGTAATCTGGCAACGCCCCACTTCCATATCAACGCCAGTAAGTTAAAGGTTATTCACAACAAGCAGGTCGTGGCCGGGCCGTTCAACCTGGTCATCAGTCAGGTGCCGCTGCCACTTGGGTTGCCGTTTGGCTTTTTCCCGTTTCCGAAGCGCAAGGAGATTGGCGTGTCGGGCGTGCTGATACCGCAGTATGGCGAAGAACCCAACGGTCGGGGCTTTTACCTGCGCGATGGGGGCTATTACTGGGCAGTGAGCGAAAACCTCGGCCTGCAATTTAAAGGGCAGATTTACTCGCGGGGTAGCTGGGGGCTGGGGCTCTCGTCGGCCTACAACAAGCGGTACCGCTACAGTGGCTCGTTTAATCTGGCCTTCAACCGGAACCGCTCCGGCGACCGGGTCGATGTTTCGCAGCAGCCCCGCAATGACTTTTCTATCAACTGGGCCCACTCGCCGGTGCCGCGTGGCCGGGGTAGTTTCTCGGCAAACGTCAACGCCAGTAGCAACTCGTATAACCAGTTTAACTCCTACACCGGTACCAGCAACTACATTTCTAACGTCGCGGCTTCGTCGGTGCAATACAGCCGAACGCTGGGTCAGTATGCGCGTTTCGGGGCTAACCTGCGCGTCAACCAGCAGTTCGGGCAGGTGAATCCAACGACGGGAACGCGCGAAAATGGGAAAACGGATATTTCGTCGGACTTCAACTTTGGTCTGAATCAGATCGCGCCGTTTGCGTTGCGGGGTGGATCGGGCCGCTGGTATGAGAGCTTCCGATTCGGGCTCGACGTTAGTGGGTCGATCACGGTCAGCAACACTCTTCGTAATTCGGTCGATACTAGTGGACTGGGTTTTACCGTCATAACGAGTAATAGCAGCCTATCGCTGGTCAGTGCCGTCGATCGTGCCCGCGACAGTGCCAATCGTGCGCAGCGAATTCTAAACGGACAGATCGTGTCAGACCCTAACTTGATCGCTTTCAGTTTGGCTAATTCTGGCGTGATCTGGAACAACCGCGTGGTACAGGCCCGGTACAGCATTCCCATCACACTGCCCAACATCAAGCTGCTGCGCTATGTCAACGTGACGCCGGGCTTCTCGTTACAGGGCGACATTTTTACGAAAAAACTGAATTACACGTACGTTCCGACGCAGAATGCTGTTCGAATTGATACGGCAAGAGGCCTCTTCCCATCGTATAATTTTGCCGTCAATGCCAGCGCCAACACCCGTTTTTACGGAACGTTTTTCGTGCGCGGCAAGCGAATTGAAGCGATTCGGCACACCGTAGCGCCATCGATCTCGTTCAGCTATATCCCTGACTTTACAAATCCAGTGTTTGGTCTGTTTCAAACGCTGCCGAAAGAAGGTGTTTTGGCAACGCTACCTGACTATCGGCGTACGCTGTCTGTTTTCCGTGGGCTGGGAGGAAGCGCCGGGACGGGTAGTACGCAGTCGGCAATTATCTCGTTTGGTATTGTCAACCAGCTGGAAATGAAAGTCAGGACGCGCGGGGGCGATTCGACGGGGCAGGACTTTAAGAAAATCCCGATCTTCGACAACATCAGCATCAACGGCAACTACAACCTGCTGGCCCCTGATTTCAAGCTGTCGCCCATTGCGATCAGCGCCAATACGCAGATCTTCAAGAACGTCAGTTTCAACCTGTCGTCGACCTTCGATCCGTACGCCAACCGACCCTACGGAGGAACGCCGTTGTACAGTCTGCCGAATGCCGTGAATGGGACGACTGCTCAGCCGCCCCTGACCTATTCAGACTACATTCTCTACAGCAACAGCTATTTGTATGGTACGCAGCAATACGCCCGGGTGCCGGGGGTGTATGCTATTCAGGCCGGGCAGGGGCTGGCCCGACTGACGAGTATGCAGGCTTACGTCAGCACGCGATTTGCGCCGAAAAAGGCGCAGCAGAAACGCGGAGTGGGTAATACCACCGGGATTCCGAACGTCAATGTCAACGATGCTACCGTGCGCGCCATCAATCAGAACCCTGAACTGTACGTCGATTTCAACATTCCCTGGACGGTAAACGTCAGCTATACATTTGGCCTGACCAAGTTCAATCCGGAGTACTCACAGGTGATTCAGGCCCTGACCCTGACCGGCGACCTGAGCCTGACGCCCAAGTGGAAAATTACGTTCAGTTCCGGTTACGATTTCCAGTACAAACGCCCGACACTGACGACCATCGGTATCAACCGCGACCTGCACTGCTGGGAAATGGCTTTTAACTGGACACCTTATTCCGGCAGTAACATCCGACAGGGCAACTATTCCTTCGACCTGCGCGCCCGCTCGTCCATCCTTCAGGAGCTGAAACTGAGCCGTCGCCGGAGTTTCTACGACAACGGCGGTTTTTATCGGTAGGCTTTGCTGGTTTAATGTTTACTGTATAAAGTTTAAGGTTGGCTGACGCACAAGTACCATTGCGTCAACCAACCTTAAACTTTATACAGTAAACCAGCGCAGCTTACTGCTCCCGGTTAACCGGCTCGTTCATGATCGTGTGTCCCATCTTGTCGCGCTTGGTGCGGAGATAAAACTCGTTGTGCGGGTTCGACGGAATTTCGATGGGGACCGTGTCGACGATTTCCAGTCCGTACCCCATCAGACCCGCCCGTTTCTTCGGGTTGTTGGAAATCAGCCGCAGTTTGCGAATGCCCAGATCCCGCAGAATTTGTGCACCGATGCCATAATCGCGGGCATCCATCGGCAGGCCCAGATCGAGGTTGGCTTCGACCGTATCGCGACCCATTTCCTGTAGCTTGTAGGCTTTCAGTTTATTGAGCAAACCGATGCCGCGTCCTTCCTGAAACATGTACACGATAACGCCTTTGCCCTCGGCTTCGACCAGCTTCATCGCTGCGTGTAACTGAGGACCGCAATCGCAGCGGCAGGAGCCAAATATATCACCGGTAACGCACGATGAGTGGACACGCACCAATACCGGTTCGTTGGGCTCCCAACTGCCTTTTACCAGCGCAAGGTGTGTATCGCCCGTATTGCTTTGCTTGTAGGCGATCAGATCGAAGTGACCCCATTCGGTCGGTAAATCAACGCCGATCTCGCGCCGGATGAGTGTTTCCGTACGCAGCCGGTATTCGATCAGATCCTGAATACTGACGAGCTTCATGCCAAAGCGATCGGCCATCACACGCAGTTGTGGGAGCCGCGCCATCGTACCGTCTTCGTTCAGTACTTCGATCAGCACACCCACCGGGGCCAGCCCGGCCAGCCGAGCCAGATCGACAGCCGCTTCAGTGTGCCCCGCCCGGCGAATGACGCCTTCGTCGACCGCCCGTAACGGGAAAATATGCCCCGGACGGCCCAGATCGTCGGGTTTTGTAGTCGGGTCGACCAGTGCCCGGATGGTCTTGGCCCGATCCGACGCCGATATGCCCGTCGTACAACCGTTGCCCAGCAGATCGACCGACACCGTGAATGGCGTCGTGTGTACCGATGTATTGCTGGCAACCATCATATCTAGACCAAGTTCGTCGCAGCGGTCCTGCGTCAGTGGCGCACACATCAACCCACGGGCTTCGCGGATCATGAAGTTGACCATTTCGGGCGTAATCAGTTCGGCCGCGCAGATCATGTCGCCCTCGTTTTCGCGATCCTCATCGTCAACGACGAGGACGATCTTACCGGCCCGGATGTCGGCAATGGCGTCTTCGATCCGGTCGAGTTTAAGTGCCTGAGAATTTGTATCGAAATCCGGCGTACCGCCGATGTTGGTACTATTGTTGTCCATGAGTTTGGTTGATGGGTACCGCCGTCCGTATTTTTGACGCTGGCGTAAAATTAACCATGACGGTGTGCATCGTTAATCAATTGCTCAGAAAACCGTTTTCCAGAAAGATACGTTTCGCCGGGCGCGAAAATGTCGCCGGGTACGTTTTCCGAGTGATACCCAACTACTTGCTATAAAATCAGACGACTGGCTCAACTCTTTACCCGCTGTGCAAATTTTAGGAACGTGGCTGATTGACAAGGGGGCAAAAATCGGGCAAATAAGCGCACTGGCCGTGATGCTGATGGCGGCAACGACAAGTATCGCGACGGCGCAGAATGTGTGCGTCAACCCTGTCGTTCAGGGAGCTTTTACGCTGGACAAAACACGACTGTGCGTTGGAAGTCCGGTTAAGATCATTAGTGTTCCCGGTAACATTAGTAATGTCGGTTATAATTTTCAGTACAACGGTAATGGATTCCCGGCTGCGACTGTAAACACAACGACATTTACGTATACCCAACCTGGGTCGTATACAATCATACAAGTTGGTAGCGGTGCTGGCCTGGCCCAAGGCACGATTGCCTGCCAGCAAGTCGATGTATTGCCACTAGGCGTCGTACGGGCAACGTCACAGTCCTGTGCCAACCGGGTTGTAACGCTGACAGCCACGCTCGACGGAACCAACGACAAGTACGACGCCTATCAGGTCAACTGGGGCGACGGCGTTGTGCAGAGCTACACGCTGGCGCAGCTTCAGGCCCGGCCGCAGCACACCTATACCGACAGCCGTAACCGAACGGCAACTATTCAGGGCGTATACGATGCGCCGGCCAGTTGCGGCAGTACACCGTTCGGTATCTCTGTTACCCCACAGACAGGTACCGCTACGGCAGTGGCCCCCCTTATTTCGCGCCTGACAACCGTCGATGATAATAACCTGACGATAAGCTACCAGAGCAATACAGGTACTGCGGTTCAACTGCTTCAGCGCGACGCGTCGGGCGCATACGTGCCGACCAGTCAGACGGGGACATCGGCGGGTACGTTTTCAGTACAAACCAATACCCGGCAAACGCAATGCTTTCAACTGGTTAGTCAGGATGGATGCGGCACGGCTGGCCCAACGTCCGATCAGGTGTGCAGCATGGCCCTGAACGTGACCCCTGTCAGTAAGCAAAATAACCTGAGCTGGGAAGCGTATCAGGGAAATACCCCGTTTCGCTATTATCGCATTACACGGGGCGGCTCCCCAACGGGCGGTACGATCACCAATAAAGCGACGACGACGACCAGTGATGCCAACGGCATTCAGTGCGGAGTGCAATACTGCTATGCGATCGAAGTGACAGCGGGCCCAACCATAGTAACGTCGGCACCAACCTGCGTGACGGGTGTCAATACCGAGCTGCCGGACAGCTTCACGAACGTACTGGTATCCATCGAAAACGACAAGCCCAGATTAGTAGCTGCGCTCCCTGCTTCGTCTGTTAATAGTTACACTATGATTGTCAGCCGGAGTAGTGGTGGTGGGGTATTTCAGCCGGTTGGTTCGTTGTCTGGCAATACCTTCGTCGATGATGCCGTCGATGTAAACGCGGGTTCGTATTGCTATCAGGTGGCCTACCAGAACACGTGTGGGCAGGTATCACCACCGTCACCGCCGGCCTGTACCGTATGGCTGTCGTCGCAGTCGCCCGGCGGTATCGACTGGACACGCGACACTCCATTCACGACCGGTGGGGTCGATAATTACACCGTCGAGGTGATTAACGCCGATAATGGTACGAAGCGTGAGATTCAGGCGGGTACCAACAATCATTACGAACCCGATCCGAACGACCCGGTTACGAGTATACAGCGGTATCGAATCATTGCCACCTCTGCGCAGGGCGTGGTCAGCTATTCCAATTTTTACACCTTACGCCGGTCGACACCGCTGTTTGTGCCCGACGCCTTCACCCCCAACGGTGATCAGGCCAACGACGTATTTCTGGTTAAGGGAACCACGTCTGATCTATTTCGTCTGATCGTATACAGCCGGTGGGGGGAAGCCGTCTTTAGTTCAACCAGTATCGCACAGGGCTGGGACGGTACGATCAATGGGCAACCCGCCATCGAAGGCCAGTATATGTACCGTATCGAAATCGAGGATTCCGACGGGAAGAAAACTGTTCGTACGGGTGGGTTGTTGTTACTGCGTTAACCCATAAACAGACTGATGATGAATATGATGGATATGTTCGGGAAGATGAAGGAAGTTCAGTCCCGAATGAAAGATGC
>CAZOQC010000030.1:0-50416 GCA_964581865.1 uncultured Spirosoma sp. | reverse complement strand
GACGCGGGCGACGGAGCCGCCTGCGACCACGGCGACTGGGCCGGTGCCCGGCTCACCAAAACCAGCAGTGGACGCGTAGCCGCCGTTGTACAACCGGAAACAGGTGCGTTTACGGCAGAAGTTTATCCGAACCCGGCCCGCGACCTATTGAACGTGCGCTACTGGGCCGACACAGCGGGCGACCTGTCGCTGCAACTGCTCAACGAGTCCGGGCAGTCGGTGCGGCAGGAAGTGAAGACCGTCACGGCTGGCGAAAATCGGATCAGCCTGCCCGTACAGGATCTGAAGCGGGGGTTCTACGTTCTGTCGCTGATTCAGGGGCAGCAGCGTGTTACCCGAAAAATTATTCTGGCGGAATAGGTGGGTGTAGAACCATAGCTGGTGTAGCCTGGACCTCCAGGTCCGGGTGGGCGCGTAGCGGCCTGAAAAGCTGCCACCTTACACAATTGGCCTGACGCCCACCCGGACCTGGAGGTCCAGGCTACACCAGCTCCGGCTACACAACCACATCGCTACTTAAACGCCTTCGCGGCTTCGGCGACATGGTCGGTGTTGATAATGTCGACACCCAGTTTCTTGAGCGTTTTCCAGGCCTCGGGCTGGTCGGGAATGGCCCAGAACCGAACGGGTTTACCATCGCTGTGTGCCCGTTTTATGACGCGCTTTAGCTTGTCGCGGTCCTCAGTGGAGAGTTCTCCGGTACCTTTCCAGCGGGTGTACGATTGAAAATTGTCGCTGATCATCGCCACCTTTTGCAGCGTTTCCTGATCGTATACTTCGCTGGGTCGCCCGTCGAACTGGAGCAGCGGGTAATCGAAAAACTTCTCGGGTCGGGGGCGGTTTCCGCTGATAATCACCTGCACCGCACTGGCATTGGCGTTTCGGTTGAAGCTGACCAGGTTGGTTTGCAACAACTCGATCAGCCGGGGTAGTACCACTGTCGGGTCGTCTTTCACGTCGATCATCAGCCCAAACGTGTAGCTGCGGTCGGCACTGACCCGTCCATCGTTTTTGGCAAACAGGGCCGCGATCGGTTTCAGGTACAGCGAATCGAGCGTAGGGGCACCAGGGCCGGGGGTATCGTGCGATACGACCAGTTTACCATCCTGCATCCACACATCGGCTTCGATGTAATCAGCCTTTTGCCCGTAGGCCGTCACAAACGGCTGCGGCTGGGCATAATCATTATGAGCATGAATTTTCTGGGCAAACAGGCTGGTTGTCGACGACAGGAAACTCAGTAGGATCAACGTACAGGGGCGCATACAGAGTCGGTCAGAATAGTGGGTAGAAAGGTAAGCAACCTTTCCTTATGCAGACAAATACCTATCTTTAAAAAACAGTTTACTACATACCCGAACTGGTCCACCGACCAGCGCTGGGTTGGCCGGCAAACCCCAAACCTTATAGCCTGAATTAGCCAATGAGTTACCTGGATGCCACCGTTGATGTATACCGCCAGGCGGCCGAAGAGCCGCAGGTTGGCCTGTGTTGCACAACCAACCCTGTCTGGCAGCTGCCCGGCCTGAGCATGCCCAAACGGATGCTGGAAATGAACTACGGCTGCGGCAGCACCGTCAACCCGCGCGACCTGGTCGACAGCCCTACCGTGATGTACGTGGGCGTCGGGGGCGGGATGGAACTGCTGCAGTTTGCTTATTTCAGCCGTCGGCCGGGGGCCATTATCGGTGTCGACGTCGTACCGGAAATGATCCGGGCCTGCCGCGACAACCTCGTTGAGGCCGAAGCGCAGAACGACTGGTTTAGCCGCGACTTCATCGATTTGCGCGAAGGCTCCGCCCTCGACCTGCCTCTGCCCGACAACAGCGTCGACGTGGCCGCGCAAAACTGTTTGTTCAACATCTTTCGGGCCGAGGACCTGCGTCGGGCACTGGAAGAAACCTACCGCATCCTCAAACCACACGGTCGGCTCGTCATGTCGGACCCCGTCTGCGAGCAACCCATGTCCGACGAGCTGCGCAACGACGACCGGCTGCGGGCGCTCTGCCTGACGGGCTCGGTACCGCTGCAAACCTACCTCGACATGATTACGAGCGTAGGCTTCGGCACAGTCGAAGTGCGGGCCAAACGTGCCTACCGGGTGCTGCCGCCGGGTCAGTACGCGACCGACGAACTACTATACATCGAAAGTGTGGAAGTTTGTGCGATCAAAGACCCGATGCCCGCCGACGGCCCCTGTATCTTCACCGGCCAAACGGCCATCTACTACGGCACCGATACGCACTTCGACGATCAGAAAGGCCATGTCCTGCTGCCCAACCAACCGCTGGCCGTCTGCGACAAAACCGCTGGCGCACTGGCCCGGCTGAACCGCAATGATATGTTCATATCGCCCTCGACCTTCCATTACGACGGCGGGGGCTGCTGTTAATGGCGGACCGCCGTTGGCGATTCAGCGGCAACCGGCTATTTTTGGCCTATTCACTGATCAGAGCATAACGCCGGTCTGCACAGCTGACCGCGTTATGCTGTTATTTGCAACTAATGGATTTACTAAAAGGTAAAGTGGCACTCATCACGGGTGCATCGCGGGGTATTGGCCGGGCCATGGCTCAGAAATTTGCGCAGGAAGGGGCTACCGTAGCCTTCACCTACCTGTCGAGCGTCGAAAAAGGACAGGCGCTGGAGGAAGAACTCCGGCAGTTTGGCGGACAGGTAAAAAGCTACCGCTCCGACGCGTCGGACTTCAAAGCCGCCGACGACCTCATCACGCAGGTCATCGCTGATTTCGGCAAGCTCGACGTGCTGGTCAATAACGCGGGAATTACCAAAGACGGGCTGCTGATGCGGATGTCGGAAGAGCAATGGGACACCGTTATCAACGTTAATCTAAAGTCGGTCTTTAACCTGACCAAAGCGGCCATCAAACCGATGATGAAAGCCAAAGTCGGGTCGATTATCAATCTGACGTCGGTCGTCGGTATCCGGGGCAACGCGGGGCAGGCTAATTACGCAGCTTCGAAAGCGGGCATCATCGGCTTTACCAAGTCGGTGGCGCTGGAACTGGGCTCACGAAACATCCGCTCCAACGCCATTGCTCCGGGCTTTATCGAAACCGAGATGACCGGCGAAATCAACGAAAAAGCCGTCGAGGAATGGAAACAGCAGATCCCCATGAAACGGGGTGGCCAACCCGATGAAGTTGCCGACTGCGCCGTTTTTCTGGCGTCCGATCTTTCCCGCTACATCACCGGTCAGGTGTTGCAGGTCGACGGGGGGATGTTAACGTAGGGTTTGTCGTTTGTGGTTTGTGGTTTGTAGTTCTTCCAGCGGCAAATGCTTGCGCCAGCAACTACGAACCACAAACCACAAACCACGAACGTTAAACCAATTTCAATGTCCAACGTTATTTTTCAGTCGTCGCCCTGGTGGATCGGGGTTTGTTTGCTGGTGGGGGCGGTGTATGCGTATGCGCTCTATCAGCCGCTACCACTGCCCACCACCGGTACATCAGTGGGCGGCTTTGACCGGCGCACGACCTATGGGCTGGCCGCGCTGCGCTTTCTGGTGGTGAGCCTGCTGTGTTTTTTACTGCTCGATCCACTGATCCGCAGCATTCAGACGACGACCGAAAAACCGAAGATTGTGCTGGCCGTCGACAATTCGGAGTCGGTGGCCGTCGGTGGGCGACCCGCCATCAACCGGTCGATGGCCGCGTTGCAGTCGCTGCGGCAACAGCTGACCGATAAAGGCATGGACGTGTCGGTGCGTACGCTGGACGACACGCTGAGCGATCCCGGTGCCGACCTGACCCAAATCCCGTTTACCCGCCGAATCACCGATCTGTCGGGCCTGCTCAACGGTATCCGCTCCGACTACGAAGGCCGCAACCTGACCGACGTCGTGCTGGTGACGGACGGTATTTTCAACCAGGGCTTATCGCCGACCTTCGGGCAGTATCCGTTCTCAGTCAACACGATCGGGCTGGGCGATACCATTCCCCGTAAAGACATTCAGCTCAAAGGCGTCATTGCCAACCGCATTGCGTATCTGGGCAATCAGTTTCCGGTACAGGCCGAAATCGTCAGCTACGGCTACGCCGGACAGGCGGCTACGGTTGTGCTAAGGCAGGGCGGGCAGGAACTGGCCCGGCAATCGGTCCGGTTCGGACAAGGCGACGCCTTTAACCAACTGACGTTTCAGACCACCGCCACCCGGAAAGGCGTGCAGCATTACGTAGTCGAGGTGCTGCCACAATCGGGCGAATACACGACCCGCAACAACCGGCAGGACGTGTACATCGACGTGATCGACGGCAAGGAAAAGGTGCTGCTGCTGGGGCTGGCCCCCCACCCCGACATTCGGGCGATCCGCAGTATTCTCGATAGAAATCAGAACTACGAAGTCGACGTACGGGTACTGACCGGCTCGGTCGATCCGACGCCCCCCGTCGACAAAAAGTACGACCTGATTATTCTGCACCAGATTCCCGACAGTCGGGGTACGGGCAACACCATTTTTCAGACGCTGCTGAGCAGCAATACCCCCATGCTGTTCGTGCTGGGCAGTCAGTCGGCGATCGGGCCGTTTACGGCGTCGAACCCGGTGCTGCAAATCAGCGGACCGGGTACGCAGACGGACAAAGTGACGGCGACGTTCAACCCCGACTTCAAGCAACTCGCCTTCGACCCCGCCAAACTCGACGTCCTCGCCAAACTCCCCCCGCTTACGGTGCCCTACGGCGACTACCGCGCCCAGCCGGGCAGTGAAGTAGTACTGTGGCAGCAGATCGGCACCGTTAAAACGACCAAGCCGTTGCTGGCTTTCAACGTGACATCGCTCCGCAAAACGGCCGTACTGGCCGGTGAGGGACTCTGGTCGTGGCGACTGGAAGAATTCGCGCTGACGGAAAAACAGGAGGTCGTCGATGAATTACTTCAGAAAATCATTCAACTGATATCGGTGAAGGAAGACCGGCGGAAGCTGCGCGTTTATCCCATCCGGAACGAGTTCGTCGCGGGCGATAAAGTCATTTTTGAAACCGAACTCTACAACAACATTTACGAGCGGCAGTACGACCAGCCCGTCCGGCTGCAACTAACCGACGAACGCAATCAGACGCGCAGTTACATCTTTACGCCCACGGCCGCCAACAGCCGCTACGAGATCAGTCAGCTACCCGAAGGGGCGTATCAGTTCAAGGCAACGGCGACGCTCAACGGCCGGGCCGAACAGTCGTCGGGGCAGTTTGTGGTCCGGACGCAGCAGCTCGAAGCCCTCAACACCACCGCCGACCACGCCATGCTCCGGCAGCTGGCCACGCAGACGGGTGGCCGTTTTTACAAGCCTGCGCAGGTCGACGCGCTGGTGAACGCCCTAACGAGCCGACCCCACCCTGCCCGCCTGAGCAGCACCGAAGCCATCGATGAGATCATCAATTGGCGGTGGCTGTTCTTCGTCGTGCTCCTGCTGGCCACCATCGAGTGGGGCCTACGGAAGTTTTACGGCGGGTATTAACCGTTTCGAGTTCGTGCGGGCGCAACACGCAGCGTCAGCCTACAGTACCAACTTCTTTTAAAACTGTGGTGTCGGGTCCCTGACCTGCCACGTCTTGGGCGAAGCTAATTGCTGGCTATCGTTGGAAACCCGACTTACTAATTTTGGGTAAGATTACGCTGAATTTCAAGCACGAAAGCAACGCTGACATTGCTGTCTTCGGCTATTTCTTCGATGGTAAGTTTCGCATGTTTCAATGACTTGATAATGACCTCAGTCTTCACGGCTATTTCTCCCTGCTCTATGGCTTCTTTAATTTTTTGCTTTTCAGCTTTGATCGCTTCAGCGTTAGCCGCTGTCACACGAGCAAAGTAGGCCCGCTCTTCCGAGCTCATCTTTCGGGTATCCAACTCGTCAATTGCCCGCTTGAGCCATTCTTCATTCCAGAAAGCGGGGTATTGTGTTGGTTCGGTCGTATGGAGCGTTTTCATCGTGTAAACCAGCTTCTCTAAATCGGTTTCTATTTCAGCTACTTGTTTATTAAACTTAGCTAATTCTACGGTGATGAATGTCATCTCAATGATTTCACCCGCTTCGCTTCGTAGATTAGCAACCGTATGAAAATGAGCCGTTGGTAGGATACTCTTCGCTAAAATAGGAAGGGTGTATATTTTGAGTACGCCGATCTTTCGCCCTCTTTATATTGGACTGCTTAGCTTCCAGCGTGGCGTATGCACTGCCCACAGAAATGGTACCAACGCGGAGCAAAGTACCAAAGTGTCTACTTTTACCTCATTGATGTAAACACATATCAACAGTGAACTATCAAGCCGATCATATTACTAATTAAGAAATAAAACTAACGCTAAATACCTTAATGCTTGCCAACGGAAAAACCTATATACAATCCTAGATATACATTACTGATAATAATTTTATAAGTGTACACTTATCTATTAGTTTCCTTTACCCTAATGTCCTCCTCTCTTATATCTATTTTATTATTATAATACTGCATCAAATCTAAAAAAAGATCAACTTGTGCTTGAGGTAAAGCGGTATGTCTGTCAGGATGAAATACCTTGGAAATATCACCTTTCGCCTTTCTTAATTCCTCTAGTGTCTGTATATTACCAATATTAAAGTCATTGAGGGACGTCTTAAGCTGATGCTTACTTATGTCTTATTATCGATTATTTTTTCTATATTCACATCTTGATATGGCACCCTTTTGGGTGCGACAACTTTTATTTTCAATCTTCTATTTATATTAAATTTTGTCGCTACAATGTCGTTATTTTTATCTAACCAAATTAGTTTTTTAGCAAAGGCGTCATATTTTAAATCAGTGTCACCAATAAGACAATTAATAAAATCTTCACCCAACAAGGTATTTAATGGTTTCATTTCTGTTGGCTTTCTTCCCTGATTTGCAAGTACCCCATTGATAGAGTATGTTTCAATTTGTTCCTGTGTGTAATTGATGATTACTACCGCTCCAAGCCAAGTTACCAATTTAGAACTTTGTACATATAGTTTTTCATCTTTATTTCGCCAATCTAGTTTTGACTGAAATAATAGAGATTTTTTAATCTCCTCATTGTCTTTGTATAACGACAATTCAAAAATTCCATCTGCGCCAATTATTGACTCCGTGGCCCCTTTTCCTCGACCTCCAAACTTCTTATAATCAATTGACCATTTCCAAGTTCCCCCAATTTCAACATTATCAACTATAACATTTTGCTCTTCTATTTTCATTTGCCCAAACAAATATCCCGTTAGAACATCTTCATCTTCAAAAGCAGATTCATATCCTCTTAATCCCCTTGCAATAGAACTATCCAAATGCATTGCGATTGCGTCTTTTACTTGTTGAGGAATGTTTATTTGTCTTACCATATGCAAATTTAGGTGATTGTAAACTGGTTAGTCAATACCAACATTTTTATCAAAAAATGCTTAATATGTATTACTACATTATTCTGGTGTTCTTCTATTTGAGCGACCGATATAATATTCGAACGCAAAAACATAAAATCGTAGTTATTTAATCAGGGTTCTTATGTTGCTAGATGTCAAACTCCACAACCTGTTCAAACGGATCTGTCAGTCGGAACCGAAATTCAAAACGAAAGGCTACCTAAACCGGGGAGTTTCCTCTGTCGCCAGCCAAAGCCCAAAGTGAGCTAAAAGAGCATTTCTCGTGTCCACAAGAGCCGGAAATGAAGGCCCCAAGGCTACGTACCCGGACGGGGATCGACGAAAGCAAACACGTCTTTCCCAACTTGTGAGTTCACCCAACAATCAACTGGGCGGTCAGTTGACCGCCCAGTTGGTTTACCCTTTATAAAATACCCACTTCGAGAGTTCTTTGTAGGTAATTTTTTTTCCGTACATCAGGATACCGACGCGGTAGATGCGGGCGGCCAGCCAGATCGTGCCGAGGAAGCCCAGCACTAGTAACACCATCGACAGGGCCAGTTGCCAGCCCGGCACACCAAACGGAATGCGGACCATCATAATCACCGGCGACGTAAACGGAATCATCGACGTCCAGAACGCCAGCGGGCCGTCGGGGTCGCGGACGACGAACTGGGCGAAGGCAATGGACGCGATGATCGGTAACATGATCGGAAACATGAACTGCTGTGTCTCGGTCTCGTTGTCGACGGCCGCCCCGATTGCGCCGAACAGGGCACTGTAGAGCAGATAACCACCGAGGAAGTAAAACAGGAAACACGAAATAATCAGTGGCAGATTCAGCGTATCGATAGCCGCCATGATGTTAGCCGCCGGCCCGTCGGCAGCGGCCATCTTCCGCTCCACGGCCTCCCGATCGCTGGCCGACATAGTCGGTACACTACCAACCCGGCTCGATACGGCCGACTGGGCTGTTTCTTTGGGCGATTTCCCCAGCATCGACGAGCCAATCGTCAGCAGCCCCACCGTCAGTACAATCCAGAGCAGAAACTGCGTCAGGCCCACCAGCGCGACACCGATGATCTTACCCAGCATCAGCTGAAACGGCTTCACCGACGAGATGATGACTTCGATGATCCGGTTGGTTTTTTCTTCCATCACCCCCCGCATCACCTGCGTGCCGTAAATCAGCATCATAATGTAAATCATCACGGCGCAGGCACCACCGATAATCGACGTAGCGACCGAGCTGCTGTTCTTTTCGCCTTCGTCGCTCAGGCTGATCGTCTGCGCGTCGACGTTGACTTTGGCGTCATCGATAACCTGCTGTGTAATACCCGCCCGGTTCAGCTTGATCGTTTCGATTTCGCGCGAAATGGCCCGCTCGACGTTGTTCTGCACGTCGAGACTAACGCTTTTTTCGGCGAAGATCCGTACCGTTTTCGGCTGTTCGATTACGTCTTTGGGGATGTACACCAGCACATCGTACCCTTGTTTGACAAACGATTTCTTAGCCGCATCCAGCGATTCCTTCGGGTACGCGTAGGCAGACTCTTTGGTCGACTTGAACTTACCCTGAAACAGGTGGCTATCGTCGACAACGGCGATTTTCTTCTGGTTGATCGAACTGATGGCCGCCCAGCCGATAACGCCGTAAAACGCGGTTATCAGCAACGGCCCCAGAATGGTCATAATAATGAACGACTTCTTGCGCACCCGAACCAGGTACTCACGTTTGATAATAATAAAGATGGTATGCATGATTGAGTGATTGAATTGTTGAATGATTGATTTGTCGAGTGTTAATATGAATGACTGAAACAGTGGGCGTTAGCCTATTTGCCGCGACGGCGGACCGTTCATTCTATCACTCACTCATTCAATCATTGGCACCCACCGTCCGGATAAAGATGTCGTTCATACTGGGGATGTTTTCACCGAACGAGCGCAGGGCCACGCGGTCGAGGAGGAAGCGGACCAGGTCGTTTACCGATGCATCGGGCGGAATCTGAATGTCGGCCCGGTCGAAGCCGTCGTCGGTTTTACCGGTTTGTTTGAGGGCAAACGCATCAGGCAGATACCCGAGCGAGCCCTGGTATTCGACGTGGTAGGTATGCGTCCGAAACTGCTCCTTGATCGCGCGCTTCGACCCGTCGAGCACTTTATGGGCGCGGTTGATAAGGGCGATGTGATCGCAAAGCTCCTCGACGGATTCCATGCGGTGGGTCGAGAAAATAATCGTTTTGCCCCGGTCGCGCAGTTCCAGAATTTCGTCTTTGATGAGGTTGGCGTTGATGGGGTCAAAGCCGGAAAACGGTTCATCCAGGATAATCAGGTCGGGATCGTGCATCACCGTAGCGACGAACTGCACTTTCTGCTGCATCCCCTTCGAGAGGTCTTCGACCTGCTTATCCCACCAGGTCTTGATGTCGAACTTGACGAACCACGTTTTGAGCTTGTCGAGCGCCTGCCGTTCGCTCAGCCCTTTGAGCTGCGCTAGGTACAGCAGTTGCTCGCCAACCTTCATTTTCTTGTACAGACCCCGCTCTTCGGGCAGGTAGCCGATGTTGCGGATGTGGCTGGGATTGAGCCGTTCGCCCCCCAGGATCACCTCCCCTTCATCGGGGGCCGTAATCTGGTTGATGATGCGGATAAGCGAGGTTTTCCCCGCTCCGTTGGGCCCCAGCAACCCGAAGATACTCCCCTTCGGTACGGCCAGGCTGACACCATCCAGCGCACGGTGTTCGGCGTACTGCTTGACGATGTGATGCGTTTCCAGAATGTTCATGGTATATAGGGACGGCCCGCGAGCCGCTGTGTTTCGTAAACCTACTGACATTGCCGCGATGGGCAAACAAAATCGGTTAAATGGTGATTGAATCCGGTGAGTGGTGGTAAATCACCGATTATATACTGGCGATCCGCCGGTACATCGTAATTTTGCGGGACGGCTGTGATTACCCCGCACCACGCCATACAGATACTGTATTTATGCCCATAGACTCATACGCGCTGCTGCTGGGTGCCCTGCTGGCCCTGATTCTGGCCGGTTTTTTCTCCGCCGTCGAAATGGCCTACGTGTCGGTCAATCGGTTTTATTTCGAGCTGCACGGCAAGCAGGGACCGCTGGGCGAAAAACTGGTGTCGGAATTTCTGCGCAACCCGATTCTGTTCATCGGTACGACGCTGACGGGCAACACGCTTTTCCTGGTCATCTACGCGGTACTGGGCGTAACCGTGCTCAACCCCTTACTGATCGACCTGCTTCCCCTCGACTGGACCCGGCACGAGTTTGTGCTGATCGGCTTGGAGACACTCATTCTAACGGTTATCTTCCTGCCCGTTGCCGATTACCTGCCCAAGAGTCTGGCGCTGATTCACCCCGACCGGTTTCTGGAACGGCTGGCCGTACCGCTCTGGATCATTTACCGCATTATCGCGCCCCTCGTCCGGGTGCTGGTCGGTATCGCCCGGCTGATTATCCGCTACGGCTTTCGTAAACGTAACCCCGAAATCAGGCCCGTTTTCGGCCTGACCGACCTCAACCACTACCTGCAGCAGCTGAACCAGACGGCCAGCACGGAAGAAGATGTCGAGATCGATACCCGTATTTTCAACAACGCCATCGAGTTTCGTGACGTCCGGGTGCGCGACTGTCTGGTGCCGCGTACCGATATTACCGCCGTCGAAGTCGATGATACAATCGATGAGTTGCAGCAGGCGTTTCAGGGCAGTGGTCACTCCAAAATTATTGTCTACCGCGACACGATCGACGACGTGATCGGTTACTGCCATGCTTTGTCACTGTTCCGCAAACCCGATACCATTGAATCGATCGTGACGCCCATCATCACCGTGCCGCAGAGTATGCCCGCGCAGGATTTGCTGCTGCGGTTTCTGTCGGAACGGCGGAACCTGGCACTGGTAGTCGATGAGTTTGGCGGTACGGCCGGTATCGTCAGCATCGAAGATATGGTCGAGCAGATTTTCGGCGAGATTCAGGATGAGTTCGACACCAACGAAGATTGGGAAGAGCGGCAGATCGACGCCAACACCTGGTTGCTGAGCGCCCGCCACGAGATCGACGACCTGAACGAAAAATACGGCTGGGCCATTCCCGAAGGTAGTTACGATACCCTCGGCGGACTAATCCTGGCGACGAACGAAGACCTGCCCCGCGTCGGAGAGGTGATCGAGCTGGCCCCGTTTACGTTTACCATCGTTTCCATGAATGGCTCCCGCATCGACACCGTCAACGTACACCGAAAGGCGGGACGAGAAAGCTAAATCGGTTGTCATATAGCCCGGACGTCCACGTCTGGAGGCCGTCAGGCCAGCTACTCAGAGCGGAAGCCATGTGGCCGTTCCGCGCCCGCCAGACGTGGACGTCTGGGCTACACACGAATTATGAACCAGAAACAAACCATTGCCCGGCACCTGCTGGACGTAAAAGCCGTTCGGCTGCAACCGGAGAATCCATTTACCTGGAGTTCGGGCTGGAAATCGCCCATCTATTGCGACAATCGCGTCACGCTGGCTTTTCCCGACGTCCGCACGTACATTAAAAACGCGCTGGCCGACGCTATCCGGCAGCAGTTTCCGGGCGTGCAGGCCATCGCCGGTGTTGCTACAGCGGGGATTCCGCAGGGCGCACTCGTCGCCGACGTACTGGGCCTGCCGTACTGCTACGTCCGGCCCGAACCCAAGAGCCACGGCATGGGCAAGCAGATCGAAGGGCAACTGGAAGCCAGCCAATCGGTGGTCGTGATCGAAGATCTGATCTCGACGGGTGGCAGTTCGCTGAAGGTAGTCGATGCCCTGCGGGCAGCTGGTGCGGAGGTACTCGGTATGGCCGCGATCTTTACGTACGGCTTTCCGGTGGCCGACAAAAACTTCGCCGACAAAGGCGTAAAACTGGTTTGCCTGAGCGACTACAACGCCCTGCTGACCGAAGCCGAAGCTATGCATTATATCTCGGCCGACGCGCTGGGTTCACTGGCTTCCTGGCGCGAAAACCCTGCCGACTGGACAGGGCAATAATTCACAGCACACCCACCGCCAGCTACTATGCCAATCATCACCGCCCGCATCGACCGTACGCCCTACGAAACCCACCTCACAACCGGCACACAGGTTGTCGTTTCCGACGAACCAACTGATGCTGGCGGGCAGGACCGGGGTATGAAACCGGGCGAACTGCTGGCCGGATCGCTGGCCGCCTGCACCGTCATCACCCTGCGGATGTACGCCGACCGGAAAGCGTGGCCACTCGATACAGCCGTCGCTCACGTCGACTATACCCATGATCGGGAGCACAAACGGTCGCGTTTCGATGTGCAACTTGTACTGACGGGTGACCTGACCGATGAGCAACGGACGCGGCTGCTGGAAATTGCTGATAAATGCCCGATTCACCAGATTCTTGAGCACCCCGCTGAATTCAGCACGACGCTGGTGGCCGGGTAGGGAGATTGCCTATAGTGATCACGTTGTCCCCGGCATCGGACCGCCTGGCAGCCAGAAGCTGCCGGGGACAACGTAATCAACCAGCTACTCCGACAACATATAACTTATGTCCGACGAGCGGGTCGGGTACGCGTAGATCGTTTTGGCCAGAGCCGACGCGGTGATGGTATGGGCCATCGCTACGGCGAAACTATTGATAACTTCGTCGCTGCCTTCACCCAGCAAGTGGGCGCCAGCGATTTCGTCCGTTTCGCTATCGATCAAAATTTTAGACCCCGCCGTCGGTTCGTTGATCCGTTTCGAGGTGTACCAGGAAACAGCATCCTTAAAGAGCACCTTTACTTTTTTGCCCTGCTCCTTCGCCTGCGCTTCCGTCAGGCCGACAGAGGCCATTGGCGGAATGGCATAGACCGTCGTCGGTACGGGTTGCGGCTCGTATTTACTGGTGTTGCCCGCCACCAGATTTGTCCCGACGATCTTGCCTTCGTACGACGCCATCGGTGTTAGCGGCAATCCTTTTTCGGCCACGTCACCACAGGCATACACGAGCGGATTCGATACACTCTGCATGTAGTCGTTCACAACCACCCCTTTCTTACTGACCGTTACGCCCGCCACGTCGAGCGCCAGTTCGTCGATGTCGGGGACGCGACCAGCCGCGTGAATGGCCAGTTTAGTCGGTATCGACTGCGTTTTCCCGTCCTGTTCGTAGTCGATAGTCAGGGCACCTGGTTTACCAGCGATACCCGACACCTTCGCGTTGACCAGAATGGTGATGCCGGTTGCTTCCATCGCCTTCACCAGCAAATCAACCAGATCAGGATCGAAGTCGCCGAGCGGGCGGGGTGTGTCGTTGATGATCGTCACCTTTGCGCCGGTTCGCATCGCGATATTGGCAAACTCAAACGCGATATAGCCCCCGCCAACCAGCACAACGTCATCCGGCAGTTCGTCCAGATCGAGAAAACCGGTACTATCGATCAGCAGGTTTTCACCGGGAATACCGAGTGTCATTGGTTTATTGCCCGATGCGATCACGATCTGTTTGCCCTTGATTTCCTCGTCGTTCACGCGAACGGTATCGGCCGAGATAAACGTCGCGGCACCGTGAAACTGGTTCATGCCTTCGTCCTCGAACTTGGCTACAGTGCGGTCGGGTATGGGCTCGGTAAAGGTTCGCTTGAAGGCCATCAGATCGGCCCAGTTGATAGTGGGTTGCGGCCCGATGCCCTTGCCGGCCATCCAGCTACTTCTGGCGATGATTTCGGCGGCTCCTACCAGTACTTTTTTGGGGTCGCACCCCCGTTGTGAGCAGGTGCCACCAAACGGCTGTTTATCAATGATCGCTACGGATTTACCAGCTTCCCGGGCGGCTTCGGCAGCGGTTTTACCCGCCGACCCGGTGCCGATCACAATTACGTCTACAGTTTGCATGTACGGTTTGCGTTTGTTAGAGGTATAACCAGTTACATAGCCTTAATGGCTAAAAAATGTGGCGGCAGTCAGCCGGTATACCCATCATCCCAGGCCGTAACAGCAACCCAAAATAAAACCGGCGGTCTTCATTTGCGGTTAATCAGCGAAACTAAGTAGCCCATGAATTATCCTGAAACCAGCATCTGGTTTGTCACCGGCATCTCCGGCGGACTAGGCAAGTCACTAGCCAACACGATCATGCAGCACGGCGATTTTGTAATCGGCACGTTTCGCCACGCTGAACAGGTCGACGCCTTCAACGCGCAACACGACGGCCGGGGGCTGGCCCTGCTCCTCGACGTAACTAAACCCGAACAGATTCAGCAGGCGGTACAGACGGTTCAAAACCGCTTCGGCCGACTCGATGTACTGGTCAACAACGCGGGGTACGGATTTGCCGGCGCCGTCGAAGAAGCGACCGAAGCCGACGTACGGGCGGTGTTCGAGGCCAATTTCTTCGGTATGCTGGCCGTGACACAGGCCTTTTTGCCCTTGTTCAGGCAGCAGCAGCGCGGGCGAATCATCCAGATTTCGTCGCAGTCGGGCGTGAAAGCCGTACCGGGGTTCGGCATTTACAACGCCAGTAAATTTGCCGTTGAAGGGCTCAGTGAAGCATTGGCCGCTGAAGTGGCTCCACTGGGCATTCACCTGACGCTCGTTGAGCCGGGGCCGTTCCGCACCAACTTCGCCGGGTCATCGTTCGGAAAAGCCGAGCAGCATATCACTGACTATGATGGCACGGCCGGGGCTTTCCGGCAGCGGATGGAGCAGGCCAATGGGAAGCAGGAGGGCGACCCCGATAAAGCCGCAGGCGCCATCTGGAACCTGTCGCGGCAGGACAGCCCGCCCCTGCGGCTGCCACTCGGCAAAATCGCGGTAGCTACCATTCAGGCCAAGATCGACAGCCTGCAAAACGATCTCGACGCGGGTAAAACCATTGCCGAGCAGGCCGTATTTGCGTGAGCATAGCCGCTTAGTCAGACGACTGAAAAGCGGGAACTACCCAACAAAAAAGGTAGGCCGGAGAACGTTCTCCGGCCTACCTTTTTTGTTGGGATAAGACTATAACTGATGCAGATCCAGGCAAACTAATCCATCGATGACCCGAAAATCCCTGTTGTTCCGGCTGATAAGAGTGGCTCCGTAAACCAGGGCAGTTGCAGCGATGATTGCATCAGGCAGCTTGATACGATATTGCTTTCGCAGGTCAATGGTTCGGTTTACCACCACGTCAGTTAATCCGTAAACCACAGCCGCATTCGCAAAGTCACTTATTACCTGGTTGACGGCTGAAAAGCCCAACAACTCGATCTTCGTGATAACGGATATATGTGGTGCAGTATCGATCAGTTCGCTTAAAAAATCACGACCTGTTACCGACAGCCTTCCCGCTGACAGATCAATAATAGCGTTTGTGTCGATCAGAAACTGCGCTCCCATTCGTTACGGCTTTCGGCCAGTTCACGACGCATCTGTTCAGCCTGCTCGGGCGTAATGCTACCCGCCAGCCGTTCCGATAGCTTACGCGTATCGTTGACAACAGGCGTATCGACCACTTCCAGTAACTGCAGGGCAGCCAACTCTTCAATTAGCCGAACCGTGTGTGGATTGGTCACCCGAATTGTGAATGTCTGCATCGTCTTGTCAGTTAGGCGACGGCTGCGTACAGTTCGTCGCGCTGTTGCTTGACACGGGCGTCGGTCAGGTATTCGTCGTAGGTCATCAGCTTGTCGAGCAGGCCCGTCGGGGTGATCTCGATAACCCGGTTGGCGATTGTCTGGACAAACTGGTGATCGTGCGAGGTAAACAGCACCGGTCCTTTGAAATCGATCAGGCCGTTGTTGAGCGACTCAATCGATTCGAGGTCGAGGTGGTTGGTCGGCTCATCGAGCAGCAGCACGTTGGCCCCCGACAGCATCATCTTCGAGAGCATACACCGCACCTTTTCCCCCCCGCTCAATACGCTGGATTTCTTCAGTGACTCTTCGCCCGAAAACAACATCCGGCCCAGGAAGCCCCGGATAAAGCTTTCGTCTTTCTCCTCCGAATACTGCCGCAGCCAGTCGACCAGGCTCAGATCGTTCTGGAAAAACTTCTCCTTCTCGGTGTCGTTGGGGAAATACGATTTCGTAATCGTAATGCCCCAGCGGAACGTACCTGAGTCGGCCTGACGCTCGCCCGACAGGATGTCCAGCAGGGCAGATACCGCCAGTCCGTCGCGGCTGTACAGGAAAATCTTGTCGTTTTTATTGACCGTAAACGACAGGTTTTCAAACAGTTTGGCACCGTCTTCGGCCGTGTAGGTCAGGTTTTCGACGGTCAGAATCTGATCGCCGGGCTCGCGTTCGGGCTTGAAATGCACGTACGGGTACTTGCGCGACGACGGTTGAATATCGTCGAGCGTCAGCTTTTCGAGCAGCTTGGCGCGGCTGGTAGCCTGCTTCGATTTCGACGCGTTGGCCGAGAAGCGCCGGATAAATTCTTCCAGTTCTTTGCGCTTATCCTCCGTCTTTTTGTTCTGGTCCTGCCGCTGTTTCAGTGCCAGCTGACTCGATTCATACCAGAACGAATAGTTACCGGCGTAGAGTTTTACCTTGCTGAAATCGACGTCGACGATCTGCGTACAGACCTGATCGAGGAAGTGACGGTCGTGGCTGACCACGATCACCGTATTGTCGAAGTTAGCCAGGAAGTTCTCCAGCCAGCCCACCGATTCAACGTCGAGGTTGTTGGTCGGCTCATCGAGCAGCAGCACGTCGGGGTTGCCAAACAGCGCCTGTGCTAGCAGCGCACGCACTTTTTCCGATCCGTTCAGATCGCTCATCTGCGCGTAGTGCATGTCTTCCTTGATACCCAGCCCCGACAGCAGCGTAGCCGCGTCGGACTCCGCATCCCAGCCGTTCATCTCGGCGAACTCCGCTTCCAGGTCGGCCGCCCGTTCGCCGTCGGCATCGGTAAAATCGGTTTTGGCGTACAGTTCGTCTTTCTCCTGCATGATGTCGTACAGGCGCTTGTTGCCCATAATGACGGTTTGCAGTACGGGGTATTCGTCGTAGGCAGACTGATTCTGGTTCAGCACCGACATCCGTTCGCCGGGCGACATGCTGACCGTACCGGTCTGCGCTTCGATTTCGCCGGACAGAATCTTAAGGAACGTCGACTTACCGGCCCCGTTGGCACCGATGACGCCATAGCAGTTGCCGGGATTGAATTTTATCGTGACATCGTCAAACAGCACCCGCTTACCGTAGCGGAGTGAGACGTTGGATACATTAACCATCTGGTGATTTTTCTGGTCGGATTGAGACCACAAAGATACGAATTTTTAGGTGGAAAGCCGCTTAGGCAGACGGGCCTACTGCGCCAGCACACCCTTCATAAACTCCACCCGGTAACTCCGTCCGACGGGTATCAGCTGCCCCCCCACCTGTACCTCCTGCTCGCTGAAGGTGGTGACCTGCCGCAGGTTAACGGCGTATGAGCGGTGAACCCGGACAATGTCGGTGCGGGCCGTTTCATTGCCGTGCAGTTTCTCCAGTACCCGGTTCAGCACCAGCCGCAACGTGTACTTATGACTGGCCGTAACGATGTCGGTGTAGTTGCCTTCCGATTGCAGGTAGCGAATGTCGGCAATCGGAAACTTGACGAAACGGTAGTTCTGTTTGACGAAGACATGATCTTTCGCCAGCATGATAATCTCCCCCCGCGAGGGTTCCTCGGTCGGCAGGCTGTCCGGTGTCGGTTCAATGGGCGAAGCAACCGTAGTCGACCGGGTGATATTATAGATCGCCAGGTCGATGGCGATGCGCAGATTCAGGTCATTGAACGGCTTGGTGATATACGCCGACGGGCCAACCTGCCGGGCCCGGTCGATGGTGGGGCCATCCGTCAGGGCCGTCAGGAAAATAAGCGGCATCTGACTGATCGCCCGAATGCGCCGGGCCGTTTCGACGCCATCCCACTCCCCCCGGATGTGAATATCGAGCAAGACCAGATCGACTGTCTTTTGCTCGCAGACACGCAGCGCATCAGGCCCGTTATCGACGGCGTCGATAACGTGGTATCCCATCTGTTCGAGCCGGTAAGTCAGGTCCATGCTCAGAATAGCTTCGTCTTCAACTAGTAGAATAGTAACAGATTGCATGTATCGATTGAGCAGTTAGTCTTTCCTAGTATATGGGTATCGATGGGTATTGCGACTTATTTAGTCTACTATTCTTGCAGACAAATATAATGACAAACATAAACATTATGCACCGAACAGGTTACAGCATAATCTGCACAGACTGAATCGGTTCGCCGTAAAATAGGGTGGCTTTGCGGTCGAAATCAGTGGGTGAATCGGTGGTTAGAAACAGCCGCTGTCCGGTTTTCGAGCACTGCTCTTCGATCGCCGGATGCCGCAACAGGTAATCGACCAGACTGTCGGCCACGATCTGACCCTGGCTCAGGATGGTCGTACCCGTGGGCACTGCCTGCTTTATTTTGTTGATTAACAGCGGGTAATGCGTACACGCCAGCAACAGCGTATCGATATCCGGCGACTGTGCCATCAGGTGGGTGATATGCTGCCGGACAAAGTAATCAGCGCCGGGGCTATCGTATTCGCCGTTTTCGACCAGCGGTACCCACATCGGGCAGGCCTCCTGATACACGTTTAGTTGCGGGAAAAATTTTTCGATCTCCACCACATACGACTCCGACGCCACCGTTCCCTGTGTCGCCAGTACCCCTACCGATCCCGTTTTCGAGTACGCTCCGATCACTTCCGTCGTTGGCCGGATCACGCCCAGCACCCGTCGTGCAGGGTCATGCGGGCCGACACCGGGGTACAGTTTGGGCAGATCGAGCTGTTGAATGTTGCGCAGAGCCTTGGCCGATGCGGTGTTACAGGCCAGAATCACCAGCCGACACCCCTGATCGAACAGGTGCCGGACGCAGTCGAGGGTGTAGTGGTATACCGTTTCAAACGAGCGGGGGCCGTAGGGCGTACGGGCATTGTCGCCCAGATACAGATAATCGTACTGTGGCAGCGTTCGGACAATCTCGCGCAGGACCGTCAGTCCGCCGTAGCCCGAATCGAATACGCCGATTGGTTGAAGCATGTAGTTTGTAGTTTGTGGTTTGTGGTTTGTGGTTCCTTCGGGGCCAGTTCCAACGGGACAGTCTAATCCACGAGCAGCAAACCACGAACGACAAACCACAAACCTATTTCGTCAGCCGGTAGAGCAGCACGGCCGCGCGCTGAATCAGGATGGGGTATTCCCGCAGATTCAACGTTTCTTCGATGCTATGCGCGCCTTTACCCGATGCACCCAGCCCATCGAGACAGGGCATAAACGCGGCCACGAATGATACGTCACCCGCGCCCCGGCTACCGGGATCGACGGCCCCGACCGGCCCCAGCCCCATAGCCCGGCTGATGTTGTCGACGTCCTGCCGGAGTTTGTCGTTGGCGGCCGTCGGGTCCATCGACGGAATACCATCGGCGAATGTGATTTTCGAGCCGGTGAGCGGCAGACTCTTCTCGACGATCTCACGCATCCGGGCGCGGGCTTTTCCTTCTGCGCTTCCCCCAGAAACCGCAGATCACCTTTGACGAGTGCTGAACCGGCGACGATGTTTGTTTTGCCGATGGTTTGGGCGCGGGCGGTTTTATCGTCATACTGCACCTCCGAGCCACCCACGATCAGGCCGGGGTTGAACGTCAGGTACTGTTCCTGCCCCAGCTGCCGCCGAAACTCGGTCAGGACGCGGGCGGCTTCGTAGATCGCTCCGTAACCGAGATCGCTGAAAATACGCGACGAGTGGCCCGTCCGGGCTTTGACAGTCAGCGTCCAGCCACTCGACCCGCGCCGACCCGTTGTGACATTACTGAGCCCCTGCGCCCCTTCAAAAGCCAGGGCAACGTCGTTTTTCCGGGCCCGTTCGATGAAGTCCCGCCGACTTTCGGGACCGCCGGAGCTTTCTTCGTCGCCCGTCATATAAATGGTGATCGACGTATCGTCCAGCAGTTTCTGGGTGTGCATGGCTTTCAGGGCCGCGATGATGAGCACGTCGCCCCCTTTCATGTCGTTGACGCCCTGCCCGGTGGCGGTGGTGTCGTTGACGCGGGTGTAGGGTTCCATCGGCAGACTTTTCTCGAAGACCGTGTCGAGGTGGCCGATCAGAAACAGTTTTTTACCCCGCTTGCCGGTGCGCGTCGCGACGAGGTGACCCGCCCGGTTGAGCGAGTCGGGCAGCGGTACCCATTCGATGGTAAAACCCAGCTTTTTCAGTTCGTCGCCCATCAAATCGCCCACCTGCCGGACACCCGCCTTGTTGAGCGTACCACTGTTGATGTTCACTACCTTTTCAAGGAAGCCCATCGTTTCGGGCAACTGCTTCGTAACGGTGGTGATCAGGGCGGTTTCGGGTTTGGTCAGCGACTGCGCCAACGCGTCGGGCGCGCCAAGACTCCCCAACAGGAGTAACGGTAACAGTTTATTCATCGGGAGGGTACGGTTTTGAGGGGTTGCAGCGGCTAAAATACGGAACGGACACGGAATGGTCGCCCTACGTCACTGGCAGTAGCGGACTGGCCTGCTCGTAAACTACGGGCGGCAGCCAACAATTCGTACCGTTTCCCGGTTCATCGTCGCAGGCCAGAAACGCAGTCGTGTTGCCGGGTTGCGCGGTCCGCTGCTCGATCGGCACAGGCTCACCTGTAGGTGCTACGTAGCCGCCTGACAGATATACTAGGAGCTGTATCTTGCAGCGAACCTGGTGAATTCTGGACCCGATCGACAAACCGTGGCTACGTTGCCTGGCTACTTATATCGATCGGCTGCACACCTCACGAGTACCGATTAGCTATACCTGACTTAATGGACTGGATTTATTCCTTACCGAACTGGTTATTCTTTATTTTCTGCTGCGGCACAACGTGGCTTTTCTCGATTCTGGGGCTGTACGGCCTTCGTCCCTGGATCAACCAGATCGTTACGCCTACGGCTGAGCATAATGATCTGGTGAGTTACTTTCTGGGGTCGGCGGGCGTTATCTACGGCATTTTGCTCGGATTGGTAGCCGCTGGTGCGTGGAGCAACTTTCAGAGTTTGTCCAATCAGGTCGATGAAGAAGCAACCATTACGGCGGCTCTGTATCAGGACATGGCCACCTACCCACCCAATTACCGGCGGGCTTACCAGGAAGAGCTGAAGCAGTACGTTACATCGATTATCCATCAGGACTGGCCAGCCCATCACCGGGGCGAGGTGCCGCAGGAAAGCAGCAAGATTCTGCGTTCATTCAAGAATCACCTGTTTGCCTTTATACCCACTACCCCCCGACTCAACGTCGTTCACCAACAGGCGATTAACCAGCTCAACGAGTTGCTGATTGCCCACCGACTCCGGCTGCGCGGAGATCAGGCCAACCTCCCTGAACTCCTTTGGTGGGTCATTATCCTGGGCGCCCTCATCAACGTGGCTATCTCCTGGTTTTTTGTCTCGAAGGACCGCGCTCATCAGCTGGCGCTTACGTCACTCATCGCGCTGCTGCTAGGGTCACTGCTGTTTCTGACTGCCGCTATGGACAACCCCTTCCGGGGCGGCTTCAGCGTCGATGCCAGTGCGTTCGAATCGGTACTTTACGAAATGGTGACTTACTAACCCGGTCCGTCATACCCTGACTAAACCAGTGCGCGCACCCAGCCAATCGGGCATCAGCCGGGTGCATGCAGGTAGCCGATCAGGCAACCTGTACCCCAACTTCGTAGTAATCGATGACGGGCGGGCTCGCAAAAAAATCCTTCATAGCGGTCATCGTATCCTGCAGAAATCCGTTGGTTTCAGCGCCCTGCCGGTGTCCTTCGGTTTCCCAGAGCGTAACCATCAGGCACTTGCCGGTATCGGCATTGGTTAGGAAACGGCTGTTTTTGAAGCCGTCGAGTTGTTTGAGCGCGGGGCCCACTTTATCGCGAAAATGAGCCGTAGCCAGTTCAATAGTGGCCGGTTTGAGCTGAACCTGAATGATGCGGGCGAACATAAGATGAAATGGCTTAGACTGTGTTTACCTAAAAGACAGATGACCACTGCATTCTATCCATTGTAAACCAGTTAATTGACCGACAAAATCACATTTTTCGACACAGCCAAACCGGCAATTTTGGCGGATTACAGGGTTTCGACTCCCCGACTTACATCACGCACTTCTTTACGAAAAAACGGAGGCAATACCCAGATCAATACGAGCGGCTGCCCGTTGAAAAGTGTATTTCCTCCGTTGGTTTCCGGCGCAGGTGTTTGTAACACTACCCGCACAACGGGCACTACCCATGCTCTAGTTGGTGCCACCAGCACAAAAAGCCAGTAAACCTCTGTACTGAAAACTTAATCCGGCCCCTACTTGATGGCAGCGATAGCGGCAGCGTAATCAGGCTCTTGCCCTATTTCCGGCACTTGCTGTTCGTAAACGATTTTTCCTTCGGGATTCACAACGATTACCGCACGACTCAACAACCCTTTCATGGGGCCGTCGGCAATTTGTACCCCGTAAGCAGTGCCAAAATCAGTTCTGAAATCAGAAAGCATCACTACGTTTTTAATGCCTTCCGCGCCACAAAACGCTTTCTGGGCAAAAGGCAAATCTTTGGAAATACAAAGCACGGTCGTGTTTTTCAGCCCAGCCGCATCCTCATTGAATTTCCGTACCGATTTGGAACACACACCGGTGCCTACACTCGGGAAAATATTCATGATCACATATTTGCCCTTATAATCGGCTAACGTGTTATCCTTCAGATCGATACCGGTCAAGGTGAAATCTTTGACCGGTGTTCCCACGGCCGGTAGTTTCCCAACGGTGTGAATCGCTTTACCGCCCAGCGTAATAGCCGTGCCTGTTGTTTGTGCCAGCGAACTGCCTGTAATGAATAGTCCTGCGAGCCCTACAAAAAAGAGTGTAAAGGCGTGCATGACGTTTTTGCTAGTGGTCATAAAAATGTACTGCGTTAATAGTGATTTTTCAAATGTACAAAGAAAACAGTAGCAACAATCAATCACACGAACCAGCACAAACCCTAACCACCTGATTTACAGACACACTCAATAGGCTAATGAACTGGATAGGTCCCGATACGCAGTAAGTTGCTGCTGAAGCGTCGCCACCACCTGCTCAGCGGTAGCCACCGCATCCGCCCCCGCCAGGAAACGCAACGGAGGGGTCTCTCCACCGGCAATCGTGATCAGGGCCTGGGCTAGTTTGGCCGGATCACCCGACTGCTGCCCGTTGTAGCCTTTCCAGAACTGCATTTGCTGGCTGTTGCGCTCCGCGTAGTCATCGATAGACGGTTCGGCGAACTTGGTCGACTCTTCGGTGAGGAGTTCCGTGCGAAAGAAGCCCGGATTGACAAGCGTGGTGTGGATACCGAAAGGGCCCACTTCGGCCGGCAGCGACTCCATCCAGCCTTCCAGACCGAATTTGGAGGCCGAATAAGCGGCACAGAACTCAAAGCCGACCAACCCCGCCGTAGACGAGATCGTCATGATATGGCCCGACCGCTGCTTCCGCATCACCGGCAGCACGGCCCGCGTTACCTTCATCGGCCCCACCAGGCTGGTCGCCAGTTGAAACTCGATCTGCTCGATGGACAGCTCCTCGAAATAACCAGCCTCGAAGCTGGCGGCATTATTCACCAGCACGTCGATCCGGCCAAACCGGTCGACCGCAGCCTTCACGGCCGCTTCTGCGTCAGCCGCACTGGTAATGTCTAATTTCACCACCAGCAGGTCCGCCGACTCGCCAATCGCTTTGGTCACCTTGTCAACGTTACGGCCAGTAGCAACCACGCTGTACCCGGCGGCAAGAACTGCCTTTGTAATGTCCAGGCCCATCCCACGGCCAGCGCCGGTGATAAACCAAACTTTCTTATCGTTCATGATGTACTATTTTTTTAAAGTAAGCTTGTCAATTGAGTGTACTCGTCAGGACCGGAGCCATTAATCGGTGAGCTGAAACCAGCCTTTGGCGGTGTCGATGACAGTCCACAGTTTTTCCGGGATGGCGAGTTGGGGTACGCTGGCTACCGACAGGGCTTCGTCCGCCGTTTCGCCCTGAGCGGCCAGCGTCATCCAGTTTGGGTTGATGATAAGTCCCTGCCCAACGGCTACCACGGTCAGGCCCAGCGCAAGGGCTTTGGCCGCATCATCGGGTTGTCTGATATGTCCTCCTGCTATGACCGGGACTCTATCGGCCACATGATCCACGATCAGTTCGGCGATGGCTTTTCCGTCTGAGCTGCCGATGGGTCTGGCGTCGAGCACGTTGGCCAGCGAAGCGTGCAGATAGTCTATGTTCAGGTCGATCAACGCATCGATCAGCGGATAGACATCGGGCAGCTTGTAGCTGTCAGGCTGCGGCTCTTCGGGCGAAATCCGGTAACCCACCAGAAAAGGTCTACGAGCGTGTTCACGCACAACCCGCTGCACTTCCCGAACCACCGCCAGCGGAAACTGCATCCGGTTCCGGGCCGATCCGCCCCATTGATCGGTACGCTGGTTGTAGAGCGGAGAAAAGAAGTTCTGGAGCAGAAAGCCGTGGGCACCGTGCAGTTCTACGCCATCGAAACCTGCTTCGATGGCCCGTCGGGTAGCCTGACCAAACGCGTCGATAAGAGCCAGGATCTCCTCGTGGGTCAGGGGCCGGGGAATCGTCTGGCTGTTGACAAACGGCATCGGCCCCACTTCGACCGCGCTCGCGCTGACCACATCGCCCCCCGGAATGAGTTCCGGAATGGCCTTGTTGCCCGCATGGTAGAGCTGGAGAATGGCCGGCGCCCCACCGCTCTTGGCCGCCCTGGCCAGCTTGCTTAGGCTCGGCAAAAACGAGTCATCGTACGCGGCAAACTCATGGGTAAACCCGATGCCGTTGGGGGTCACCCGGCTGCATCCGGTGATGACCAGACCAACCCGGCTGGCCCGGCTTTGGTAGTGCCTTACTTCATCGTCGGAGATGGTGTAATCGTCGTTGCTGGCCCAGGTCGTCATGGGGGCCATCGCCACCCTATTTCGGAGGGTGATCCCGTTTTTAAAGGTAAACGACTGGAAAATTGTTGTTTCTCGGGTGTTCATTCCTTGCCTGCTTTAAGCCGCCATACCCACTGAGCGGGTGTGGCGCAGTATCCGTTTCTGAGGCTACAAAGGTCACCTGAGGGCAAAGGACGAAACAACGAAAATCAAAGCGATACCTATAAAAATCAAAGGGACGGGATTGCCCGAAGCGATTTGGGTGATTGCCCGGTTTTCTTTTAAAGAAGTTGGTGAAGTAAGTCGGGTAGTCGAATCCCAGCGCGTAGGCAATATCCGCAATGCTCCAGGTAGTGTGTTGCAGCAGCGCCTTGGCCTCACTGACAATCCGGTCGGCGATATGCGCCGTCGTGGGTTTGCCCGTCACTTCCTTGACCGAACTGTTCAGGTGATTGACGTGAACCGATAGCTGCCGGGCATAGTCCTGCGCCGTCTTCAGTTGCAGGGGCCGGGCGATGCTCTCGATGGGAAACTGCCGCTCCAGCAGCTCCAGAAACAAGGCCGAAATGCGCACCCCGGCGGTTGTCGGTTCCGGCACACGCATCCCGGACGGTTGCATTTTCAGAGCCTCATGAATGAGCAGATGAATGTAGTTGCAGGTCAGCTCATCTTTGAACGCATAGTCGGTTTCCTGTTCGGCAATCATCTTCCGGAAGATCGTGTCGACCGCCACTTTCTGCTCAGCATTTAACCGCAGGACGGGGGTGCCGCCGATTTTAAACAACGGGGATTGCAGAATGCTTTCCGAGCGTTCGCCCAACTGCAGAAAATCTCTGGTGAACAGGCACGCATACCCATCGGTCTGGTCGATAACTTCACAGGAGTAGGGAATATGCGGATTGCCGAAGAATAGAATTGTCTGGTCGGTGTCAAAACTCCGGTCCGCGTAATGAAAGGCGTACGTTCCCGTATTCAGGCTGATCTTGTACACCTCTTTGGGGTTATAGCTGTGGCAGCTGGTAGCGCTGGGACCAATCGCATACGCCCTGAAGCCCCTGCGCTTCAGCTGAACCGTAAAATCGAGGGGGTCGACACGTTCTGCTTCATTCATACACCATAGATTTGCTACTGACTGCTACACCCATCAGGTAGCTGCCCGTCGACTTGCTAAGTCAGTTGCCGGGACTGCCCGGGCCGGACCTGTTCGCTGATTACTCGGTACAATCTCTGATCCCGGTAGTACCTGCGCCAACCGTTAGTTTGGCAGCGCACTAGCTATCTGTTGATTAAACGCAATTTCAGACTAAACATAACGATTGCGCGGTTAATAGTTGCAACGGTTCAGCCGCTCCGACCGATTGATAGGTCTATCGTTCCGATCGTCGGTCGAATTCATTAGCTTACCTGTTCAATACACTCGTTCACCCTTATCCATCCACTGATGCCTGCATCCTCCAACCCCGTTTCGCGCCGTCAATTTATGAACGGCAGCCTGGCTACAGCCGCCAGCCTAACCTTGACCGGTGCCCTGCCCACCCTGGCCCACAGCCTGCCTGCTCCACCCGACAACAACCTGCTCGTCGTGGGGCCGGTCGAGGGGTACTCGCCCATGATCGGGACGCTGGTGTCGATGATGCGCTACAACCGCGACACGATCATTCGTACGGTGAAGGATTTGACCCCTGCTCAGCTCGATCACCTGTTCGACGCGAAAGCCAACACCATCGGCGCGCTGATTATGCACCTCGGTGCGACGGATAAATTTTACCAGATCAATACGTTCGAGGGGCGGCAGGATTTCAACGACGCGGAGAAAAAAGAATGGGGCGCAGCCATGAGTTTGAACGACGCGGGACGCAGCGAAATCAAGGGGCACGACGCGCAGTATTACCTCGATAAAATCAACGCGGTACGCGACGAAACACTCGCCAAACTCAAAACCAAAGACGATAAATGGCTGCTGGCCCTCGACCCGATCTGGTCGAAGCAGCAACCGGTCAACACCTACTGGAAGTGGTTTCACGTCTGCGAACACGAGTCGAACCACCGGGGTCAGATCACCTGGCTCAAAAGCCGCCTGCCGGGCATGAAACCGGGGAAGGAATGAGTGATTGAGTGGTTGAATGATTGAGTGATTGAATGTATTCGTGCGTCAGCTTATTCAATCACTCAATCATTCAACCACTCAACTCCTCAGCGCTGACTTATCCATGTACTGGATGACGTTTTTGGTGTCGATTTTTTTGCCGGTACGGGCCGCTTCGAAGATGGCGGCAATGAGTTGAACGTCGCGCATACCAAGTTCGCCGGGCACGGTTGTGGGCGTATCGGTCAGGACGCACTGGGCGAACGCGTCCATCTGCCGGGCCTGCTGCGGTACGTTATCGATCTCCATCTTGCCCTTGCTGGTGTCACCCGATAAGCCACCGTAAGCGTAGGCGGGGGTCAGTTCAAACCAGCCGTTGGCGGCTTCGGCCCGCAGCTTGTTCATCTTTTTGTTGAAACTCGCCGAGCATTCGGCGGTGGTCCCGTCGGGGAAGTACAGCTGAAAATCAGCCCCTTCCTCGACCTTGTCGAACTTCTTCGCGTCGGTGACGGGGTGGAATTTAGCCGTTACGGCAATGGGCACCTGTCCTTTCGTGTAAATGGCTCCCTGTAGGCAATAAATACCCACGTCGCGGATGGGGCCACCGCTGCCGATACCCCGGCCCAGCCGCCACGGGTTATCCTCGCTCTGCACCTGCCCGTCTTCAGCGATGATCCTGTTGACTTTCCCAAACGTCTTGTTCTGCCCCAGCCGCATCATCTCCTGGTTGTGCGGCTCGAAATGCAGCCGGTAACCAATCGACAGTTGCTTACCCGCTTTTTTGCAGGCGTCGATCATCTGCTGACACTCCTCCGGCGTCATCGCCATCGGCTTCTCGCAGATCACGTGCTTCCCCGCTTTTGCCGCCCGGATAACGTATTCCGCGTGCAGCGCGTTGGGCAACACCACGTACACCACGTCGATGTCGGGGTTGTCGGCGATGGTGTCGAACGTCTTGTAGTCGTAGACGTTCTTGTCGGGAATGTTGTATTTCTTTTTCCACGTTTCGGCCTTTTCGGGCGTCCCCGTTACGATTCCTGCCAGGCGGCAGTTGGTCGTTTTTTCGAGCGCGGGGGCCAGTTGCCCCTCGCTGTACTGCCCCAGCCCGACCAGTGCGATACCGATTTTGCGCGACGCACCGGTCGTCGCGGTAGTGGAGGTGGCTTCGTCGGCTGTTTTTTCGCCCGACTGTCCGCCACAGGCTTGCAGACCCAGTGTGGTGATGGCCGGAACGGCCAGCGACGCCAGCCCAAGCTGGTGAACGAAGCCCCGGCGGGAAAGTGATTCGTAGTGCATAACGCAGGTTAGTTGAGCGCGATAGAGCCAGCAATCTGCCAGCTTTTAACGCCTTTTTAACCATCTGCGGGGGCGAGTGTTTAAAGAGCGAAAGAATGAAAGAGTGAAAGAGCGGCCATCCGGGCGGAGCGAAACCGGGCTACCCAATTTCACTCTTTCATTCTTTCGCTCTTTCACTCGTTAAACTTCCGCGTCGAGCACGATCCGATAGTGGGCCTTGCCGGAGCGCAGATGGTCCATCGCTTCGTTGACCTGACTCATCGGGAAGTGCTCCACGACGGGCGCAATCTGGTGGTGGGCGGCAAAACGCAGCATCCGGTCGATCTGGCTGCGGCTACCCGTGGGCGAACCCGACAGGGATTTCTTGCCCAGCACCAGCATCATGACGTGAACCGGAACGGGCTCCAGCACGGCCCCGACGAAGTGCAGCTTGCCGCCCGGCTTCAGCATCCCGATGATGTCGTTCCAGTCGAGCGAAACGTTGACGGTGATCAGGATAAAGTCGAACGAGTTAGCGAGCTGCTTCATTTCGCTGGCGTCGCGGCTCGACGCTACGAAATCGGCCCCCAGTTCTTTCGCTTCGGCGTGCTTGTCGGCGCTCGATGTGAAAGCCGTCACCTCACAGCCCCAGGCGTTGAGGAACTGTACGGCCATGTGGCCCAGCCCGCCGATACCGAACACGGCAACTTTGTGGGTTGGCAGAATGTCCTGATTGAGCAGGGGGGCAAAGACCGTGATACCACCGCAAAGCAGCGGACCGGCCGCCGATGCGTCGACGCCTTCGGGAATCGGGACGGCCCAGACCCAGTGGCTGCGCACGTGCGAGGCAAATGCGCCGTGGTGACCAACAATCGTCGGCTGCACCGACGTACACAGCTGCTGCTCGCCTTCCAGGCAGGGTTCGCAGTGCAGACAGCTGCCTACGTTCCAGCCAACGCCCACGCGCTGACCGATTTGCAGGCCTTTTTTGGCGGCAATCTCACCCATGGCTACCACCCGGCCGACGGCTTCGTGGCCCGGCACCAGCGGATACGATGTAATGCCCCACTCGTTGTCGAGCATCGACAGATCGGAATGGCAGATACCGCAGTACTCCACGGCAATATCGACCTCTTCCGGCCCCAGCTGACCGGGGTCATACGTGTACTGCTCCAGTTTTCCGGCCGCCGAATGCGCGGCCCATGCCTGTACTGAACTCATTGATTTGGTTGGGATTTTTGGTACAAGTATCGGTTTGATACCTGCCCCCTATACCTGTTTGGTCGCAAAACGGTTCCCGTTTCGTGTATCGACACGGATCAATCTGAGTTTGCGGACTGCCGAAAATCGGGTACATTGACCATCGTCTTTGTGTCGTCCGTCTCTCCGAAACGTCCCTATGCCGCCAACCCCCTCCCCGTCGTCCGGCCCCAGCTGGCAGGGCAGCGTGCTCGAAATGAGCTTTCGCCTGTTCCAGGTTCCCCGGTTATTTCTCTGGCTTAGCAAGCACGGCAAAAACCGCATCGGTGATTTCAAAACAGCCGCGAAACTGGGCTTTGTGCCCGAAGCCATTGCCGGGCTGCGGGGCTACTGGCTTAACGAGTCCAGCCGCGACCGGGGGGTACTGATATATCTGCCGGGGGGCGGTTTCATAACGGGCCCGACCAATGTACACTGGTACCACTGCCTGCGTATGAGCCGCCGACTACGGTACGCCGTACTGGTTATCCCCTACCCGCTCGCGCCAGAGCACCCGTTTCCGGCCGCGATCAACAGCATCACGGCCGTGATTCAGGCCTTGCAGCAGCAGGACAGACTACCCGACAACTGGCTCATCAGTGGCGACAGTGCCGGGGGTAACCTCGCCCTCACGACCACGCTCAACCTCCGTCAGCTGGGGGCACCGCTGCCGAAAAAGCTGGTGCTGCTGTCGCCGGTGGCAAGCATGAACAAAAGTGGCTGGGAAGGCCACCCACCCGACCCGATGCTCTCGGCCGACTACCGTGCCTACGTCGATCAGTCGTACGTAGGCCAGTCCGACCCGGCCAACCCGCTCCTGTCGCCCCTCTCCGCCGACCTGAGCGGTCTGCCGCCGGTATTGATCCAGATGGGTACGCACGACATCCTGATCCACGAAGTTCGTAAGCTGGTGCAGCGTATGCAGGACGACGGGCAGTCGGTTCGGTTTGAGGAATACCCGGCCATGATCCACGTGTTTATGCTGTTCTGGTGGCTCCCCGAAGCCCATAAGGCCATCCGCGATCAGGTGGCGTTTGTTAGTCGGGTTTAGAGTTTGAGGTTTGTGGTTTGTAGTTCCTCCGGTAGCACTGCTTGCGCCAGCAACCACGAACTACAAACCACAAACTCACAAATTCAAAGATTCTTCGCCCACGCGTCACGAAGCTGGAGCTGCTGCGGGGTGGCCTGGGGGTCGGGGGTGAAGGTGAAGCGTTTGACAATTTCGCGCTCCTGCACGGGCAGCGTCAGCGTCACATCCTGCCCGTCGCGCCGAACGACGATGGTGTAGGTTTCGCCGGGTTTCAACTGCCGGACGGCTTTCTGCACCGGGGCAATGGTTTCCAGTTTCACGGGTTGCCCGTTGAAGCCGGTCCACTCGTCGTTTTCTTTTACACCCGCTTTCAGCAGGGGCTCACTGATGCCCGTCAGCACAAATTTCGTATCGGTGTCGAGGTAGGTCGGTTTCATGCCCAGCCAGGCGGCTTTTTGTCCTGTCGGTGTCGCGGGTATAAACGTAATGCCCAGCTTGCCGTAATACTCGGCGTACGGCAGGGGTTCGGCGGCTTTCACGTAGCGGTTGAAGAAATCGCCGATTTCGGGGTATGTCTTCTGGGTGAAGATGGTGAAGAAATACGCTTCGGGAAAGGCTTTGTCGGGGCCGTAGGTCGTCGCCAGTTCGTTGATAACCTCACGCAGGCCCCGCTTCCCGCCCGACAGTTCGAGCAACCGAATGTCGAGCAGGCCGGCCGTCAGGGCCCCACGGGCGTAGATGTTGCCGTACTGCCGCTGCCCCGAATCCGAGTAGCAGGTCAGGCCCAGTTTGGCGAGACTATAGGTGCTGTCGTAGCTTTTGTCCTGCCCGATTTTCTGCGTCATCTCGCCCAGGTACGTCGGCAAATCCATCAGGCCACCGCGCAGCTGCATGGCTTTGCTGGCCCATTCCGTCACGCCTTCGTACAGCCACAGGTGTTCGGAGGGCGTGGGCGTGACGAAGTTGAACTGCTGGATAATCTCGCTGTGGATATTGAGGGGTGTTACGATGTGGAAAAATTCGTGGGCCGCAATCGACGTCACTTCGTCAGCCAGTTCCTTCGAGTACGGGGCTTCTTTCAGCACGTATTCCGAACTGTACGAGTGTTCCCACGCGCCCCAGCTCTGGTCCTCGAAGTGGTACAGGAAGGTGTAGCGTTTTACCGGCAACTGCTTCAGAAACTGCCCGGCAGCCGTCAGCATCGACTTCATATTATCGAGCAGCTGCTGCGAGGTCACCTGGTCGGTTTTCGAGTAGGTGTACATATCGATCTGCGCACCGGCCACCGTCGTGCTGGCTTTTGTCAGCCGACCGAGCAGAATGGGTGAATCGACGATGCGGTCGTAATTGGGGGCCATGAAACTGCCCGACGCCGATTTCTCCAGCGCCGTGCCCACTTCCCACTCCGCCGGACGGGCGATTTTCACTTCGATCGGCGCGTCCTGCATACCGGTCGGGTAGCCAAAAACGCCCTGCCCGTTGATGAGGACGTGGTCTTTCTCGATCGACGTGCCGCACATGTTGTACGGGTGGTGCTCCCTGACGGGCGTGTCCCAGGTTTCGGCAACACTGTACTGAATCGTCCGCACTTTCTGCGGCTGGTCGAGTTTCCACTGGTTGGTCGACACGGCCTCGGTTTTTAGTTCACGTCCCTTCGCGTCGAACGCCTTGAACGACCGGACGTACCGGCCAATGTCCATGATCTGATACGTACCGGGGGCCGTCGACGCAAACTGATA
Source organism: uncultured Spirosoma sp. (assembly GCA_964581865.1). Taxonomy (GTDB): domain Bacteria; phylum Bacteroidota; class Bacteroidia; order Cytophagales; family Spirosomataceae; genus Spirosoma. Next base: position 17,719 of record CAZOQC010000030.1, on the reverse strand, counting down.
AACGGCATTGTCGGGCGTCAGGCCATCGACGTGCAGCGTAACCTTAAACTGATCGTCGGTACGGTCGTTGAGGTTGATGTCGTAAACGAGGGGCGTTTTGGGTTTGGCCAGCGCCAGTTGCGCCAGCAGCAGACCCGATGCCAGCAAAGCAAAACGAAAATGCATCATGAAGTGAATGTAAGCGGGAAATGACCTAAGAATCTGGTTGCTGATTTCACCCCACCCTGAATCCCTCCCCGTATAAAAAAACTCAGGTAGTGAAGTCCCTCCCGTACGGGGAGGGATTCAGGGTGGGGTGAAATCAATCGGCAGCAAGCTACAATCTTCCGCACAACGGCTCAACTCAGGTGGTTGTCGGCGGACCGATTTCGGGATGAGCGGCTAGTCGCTGCCAAGCTGTGCCTGCTGCGTACGCAGGTTAGCCATGATGCCGTTGAGCCGCCCTTCTTCCCGGCGCAGGCTGCGCTGCCCCAGCACAAACCAGGCAAACAGCATCCAGCCGACGTACAGCACCAGCACAACGAGCCGGGTCGTTATGGGGAGGAGCCCCAGCATTTCGATAAAGTACAGGGCAAACGCGCCGTTGAGCAATAGGTAGTAAACCGGCATATTGACACGGATCAGGCGTTTGCGAAAAGCGTAGTACGTTTCCCACTGGTGGAGGTGTGCCGTTACCGGAGCCGACACGTCGATGCTGCGGAGTCGGTAATACAGGTACAGGCCAATGCCAGCCTGCCCGATACAGCAGAGACTAATGAACACGATGGCTACGTACGTCGTCATCGCCTGAAACGAAATACGACTAAAAAAGCCGAGATAGATCAGGTAGACGGCCGTCAGCAAAAGCAGGATGGCTCCGCGCAGTTGCGTCCGCTCCAGTTTCTGCTGGTGGGTGGCATTGGCCCGCCGGAGCGCCTGCGTATCGACCGGTGCAACGGGCACGGGCGATTGCTGCCACAGTTTTTTTAAGTCCTCAAACTCATCCATGACGTTGGTACAGACTGGTTAGCTGGTGTTTGATACGGTGAATCTTGACGCGCAGAGTACCCTCCGATACGCCCACGATCTGCGCGATCTCGGCGTAAGGCTGTTCATCGAGCACGAGCGAAATAATGAGCCGATCAGTTTCGGGAAGCTGACTGATGCAGCGGTACAGTTGCTGTACAGCCTCACCGGTCGGATCGGGGGCGTCGGGCAGTTGGGCTTCGTGCTGGGGCAGCAATGGATCGACCGGTCGACGTTTGGCTTGCCGGAGGTGATTCAGGCACGTATTTACAGCGATGCGGTACAGCCAGGTGCTGCTCTGCGCAGTGCCCCGGAAGGCCGGTAACTGCTGCCACACCCGGATAAACGTCTCCTGCGTGAGATCCTGCGCCTGGGCGTAGTCGCCGGTATAGCCCAGGCAGAGCTTCAGAATACGGGCGGCATAGCGGGCGTGCAACTCATCGAATGAAATTCCCAGTACCGTTTTCGCTCGTTCACTCATTCGCTCTTTCGCTCATTGAGAAATCCGTCGATCTGCCCGTACAGCCAGGCCGGGTCGTCGTACATGATAAAGTGCTTCGTATTGGCCACGGCAATCGTTTTGTTCGGCAGCTTCGCGTACTGACTCGTCAGCGCCTGCCGCGACAGATCGGGGTTGTTATAGTACAGGCTACCCAGCACCAGCACCGGCGACTTGATCCGGGCGATGTCGCTGCGCAGGTCGGTCGTACACATCTCGACGTAGGTGTAGCCCAGCGTTTTCCGGTCCGACGCGGCCGACCAGCGGGCAATCTGCCGGGCGCGGGTGGTATCACTTACCTGCATCTGCATCGCTTTTGCCATCTTATCTTCATAGCCACCGACGGGCATACCGGCGTAAAACGTGGCAACGGCTTCGGGGTTGAAGCGCGGATTTTTTCGCAGCGAATCGGCATTGGCGGTCGGGTCCATCAGGGCCGAAATAAACGGCACCCCATCGACACAAACCAACGGCCCCACCAGATCGGGCACCTGACTGGCGACCCACAGGCTCATAAACGCACCCAGGCTATGCCCCAGCAGAATCGGCTTAGTGAGGTGTTTGTCCCGAATATACCGAATGATTTCAGTACGGACCGTTTGCAGAATCGGCTGGCTGATGGGCTGTACACCTGCGTAACCGGGCATCGTCAGGACGTGGCATTCATAGCGGTCTTTCAGGTGGGCAACCGTTTCGTTCCACACCTCCCCCGAACACGAGTAACCGGGAATCAGAATCATCGGGCGGCCGTGACCCGTAACCGTTACGGAAAAAGCATAGGGGCGGCTGGTCTGCGCGATAACGGGCGTGGTAAGCCAGAACAACAGGAGTAAAGCGAAAGCAAAGAAGGTCTTCATGGTCGTAAATGCGTTTTTCAGTTCGACATACGAAGACCGCGTGGGCGCCATTGCGGAATTCTCATCCATTAGAAACCGCGATGGACCAATTGTTACAGAACCGACGAATTTTTTTTGTTTCAGGCCGCCAGTAACTTTCTGAGTAGAACTACTTATCCCAAAACCATTAAATCACCATTAATTCAAAAAATGAGTCTATAGGCTTGTTACTTTTTAGCACTATTATTGTCTTACAGTTACCGTAACACACAGAAAGAAATGATCACTATCCGTAACACATCCATTGATCTGGTAAGCCTGGGCGTTTGGGCTTTCGTCATTGCAACGTCCGTCGTATTCACTGCTACCGTACTGCGCCTGCTGTTTTAAATCGTCCTGGCGTTTCCGTACCCACCGCTCCTGACAAGCACGTCCGGTTCTGGCAAGTCATATCGACAAAGCCGGAACCGGACGTGCTTCGTTTACCCCGTTCTGTTCGCTACCGGGTTACTGACTGCCCGTTCAATACGGGATCACCCGGCGTCTTGGCCACCTGCACGCTCTCGGTCGTTTGATGCGTAATGGTTGTTGTGGGCGTGGCGGGAGCCGGGTCTTTCCGAACCAGGTTGATGGAGTTGACGAGACTTTTCATCCGCGAGGGGTCATAGCCCGCCAGGTACGCCAGCAGCGACACCGATACCGCAAATTTGAAGTATGACGAGGCCGTCAGCCCGACAAAACTGGCTGTATCGTGCGGGTCGACCGAGGTCGTGAAGTTGGTCAGGTACGACCCGGCGATAAAGATCAGGTAAGTAATAAAACCGCGCAGCATCGACACCAGCGGACTTTCGGTCATATACAGGTAACTCTTGAAATCGTCGGAATTGGGATCGAGCGTAGCCGTGCGAACATGGCGAAACTGATTGCTGGCTGCCAGATTACTGGCAAATCCACCCAGCACCCCCGCCAGCGACGCCAGCACAGCCACATTGGTTGGCGTAAAGGTTGTGGCGTACAGCAACAGATAGTTTAAATCCAGGTGTTCGTTTTTGAAAATATGGCCCCGATAATCGTCGGCTTTCAGACTCATACCGAAGATAAACAGCAACAGCCAGCCCAGAAATAGTACCGTACCAACGCTGGTTTTCACAAACGTTTCGACGGGACTCAACCGTTGAAACAGCGGTGGTTCAGGTACAGGCTCGGCAGAAGAACCAATCAATGTAGCAGGAATGTTCATGATAGCCAGTGGTTAGAGGAAACCTAAATTTGACTCTATATCACTGACTATCAACTAACTAATTAGTATCCGGTACCGTCTTCCAAACAAACAGGTAGAAGTACGTACACTACCGCCCGGTCTGCTTTACCCAGCGCGTCGATTGTCCGCTGAATTGCACTTCCGCCCGGTCCGACAGTGCTGGCGAGAATGTATCTATCCGTGTGTCGTTGACGTGAATGGCGCTGGAATCCTGTAGCATTAGCTGCATTGTTTTATAACTCCCTTTCGTCAGCATGGCCAGGCTGTTCTGCCGCTCGGTCAATTGAAACGAAGCGGGTACCGTCAGCTGGTTGGCGAACAGCAGACTGTTTTGCAGCGATACCGCAAGGTCTGTCAGCGGTCGGTCCTGCAACGTCAGCCGGGCATTGATTGCGTTCACACTTTCCAGCGTGGGTAGTCGCAGCAATAAGCCGGTTGTTTTGTCATCCCCGACCGTTTTGCGTGGACTCCGGTGATCGGTCGTATCCGGGTTAAACGAAACGAACAGCGTATCGTGTTGCATTCGGAACCGGAATGACAGACTGTCGTCGGGGGCAACGAGCGCCATCGGCTCTTTACCCGGTTCAACGATAATCTCCCGCCCCGGCGTACCGCTGATAACCAGATGACTGGCCCCGGGCAGCGACCGCCGGGCGAAAAACTGGTATTGATTGTCCCAGTCGATTTTCTCGTATTCCTGCTTCAGCAGCACATCAATACCGACCATGCCCGTTAGGGTGATCACAGCCGCAGCGAGCAATAAATAATAACTTGTTCTCATGATTGAATCGGTGTTTATGGGGTTGGTTGTGCAGCCGTGTACTGTTCGTAGCGCTGTTCGATGTCGCGCAGGTCGATGCCGAGCAGCGTCAGGTTTTTGAAGAAAACGGGCAGATCGTTCTGCAAAAACTGCTCGCGCCTGAACGCCCGTATTTTGTCGGTAGCATCGTCGGCGGGAAAATACCCGATACCCCGTTTGTTGGCGATAACGCCCTGCTGACTCAGAAATTCATACGTCCGCATTACCGTATTGGGGTTTACTTCCAGTTCGGCCGCCAGCTCGCGCACCGACGGTATGCGGTCGCCTGCGTTCCAGCGCCCCAGCAGCACCTGCTCGCTGACGTACTCGGCGATTTGCAGGTAAATGGCTTGTTTGTCCCGAAATTCCATACTCACACCTCCCGTTCTTTCAACCTGAAATAGGCTGTTATGTACAACAAAACTACCGCCGACGCCCCCACGCTGTAGCGGATTACGTCGCCGATGGGTTGCGGCACCCGAACCATTCGCCAGTCGTTTCCTTTCTCAACGAATGCATTCCCGAAAATTCCCCCTGATACCGAAACCTGATCGTCAACAAAACCCTGTAGCAGTTGCTTGTTGATAAAAATCAGAATACATACGAATACAAAGGCGATTACAGGCAGCAACGGCAATGTGTACCGGCGCACCAGTAGCGCCAGCGCCAGCGATGCCGGATGAATCAGGGCCGCACTCAGCCAAAAATTCACAGGTAATTTGCTCATCTGAGCCCAATTCAGATACGATCCGATAGTCAGCTGGTTATCGTAATTTTCCCGTATAGATTTCAACTCCTCGGGCTTCCAAGCTCGGTGGTTGATAAACCAGACACCTGCCGTATCAATCAGCGTAAATACCAACAGGTACAGTATCAGGAACCCAAGTCCGGAAAGTAATACGAACTGCGCCCATTTTTCCAATCGTGACGCGGGCCGCAATAGATATGAAATGGCCCTCTCTTTTTGGTTCAGCACAGCCATCTGCTGAACTGTAAACAAATACCACGCTCCCCCCCCAACCAAAAACAATAAGGCATATCGTCCATTGCTTACGACAGACGGCATCTGGTGATAAACAACGAACGAAAAAGCAATCAACACCACGAACAGCACAGCTACGTTAGCCAGCAGCATAGTACGATTTTCCGTGAAATATGTACGGAGCAGCCGCCCGAAGCGGCTCAGGGAAAAGGTCTGATTCATAAGGCAGCAACGGTTGACCGGGTGGAGAAAAGCGAACGGATACGGGCGGGATCGGCCTGAACAGCGTTGAACAACCGTTCCAGATCGAGTCGGCTGGATTCGCCGGTGGGGTTTTCGGCAACCACGGCATAACCGCCCACGGCCCGCTCCGAAAACAGGATCGGTCGGTGTGTATCCAGCGCGGGCAACAGGCCAAACCAAAGCCGCGCCGTGATCTCTTCCACACTGGCTTTCAGGGCCACACTCATCCGCCCGTTGTGCTCGGCCAGCACAATCACCGGGTCGATGAGGGCTTCCAGATCGCGTACCTGATGGGTCGAAATCACGACCGTCCGGCGCTCATCGACCGCCCCCGCCACCAGCCGCCGAAACTGACTCTTCGATGGAATATCGAGCCCGTTGGTTGGTTCGTCCATCAGCAGCAGGGCCGTATTGGTCGCCAGCCCAAAGCCGATCAGCACTTTCTTTTTCTGCCCGTACGATAGTTCGTTCAGTTTCAGATCGTCGGTCAGGCCAAACTCGCGCAGGTAGCCCGCCATCTGCTCCCGGCTGAAATGGGGGTAGAACGGCGCATTGCCCTCGACAAACTGACGAATCCGCACGGGCGGCAGATAGAACTCCTCCGGCACCAGAAACAGCTCCTCCAGAAAAGCGGGCTGTCGGTCGCCCGGCATCAGTGCCCCTGCCCTGATCTGCCCGGCCTGCGGATACAGCAAGCCCGACAGCAGCCGCAACAGTGTCGATTTTCCGGCCCCGTTCGGCCCCAGCAACCCGTACACCGAACCGGGCTCAAGCGTCAGGTTCAGCCCGGCGTACAGCGGCTTCCTGCGGCTGTAGCCAAACGTAACATCATCCAGTACAATCATTGTTATAGTGTATTAGATAAATAGTACACTGCAATAGTAAGGCATTGAGCTAATTTGTGTCAAGCGATTGAGCGAATAAATTTTTCAGGCGACCGATTAATCAGTAGAAACGAGTGTACACCGCGTTACTTTGCCGACTCATTTCGCTCCGTATGCCCTGCTTGTTTACCCACCGCGCCCTTTATATCCTGCTGCTGATCGGTTTATCCCTACCCTTACGCGCCCAATCGCTACCGACCGACCGGTGGACGTCGCTGTTTGACGGAAAAAGCCTTACGGGCTGGGATACGTACCTGCGCCAGCCGGAGGGTACAACGCAGGCTCCGTTTGGCCTGAACAACGACCCACTGCACGTATTTACCGTGGCCGACGGGGCAATCCGGGCGTCGGGGCAACTCTGGGGTGGTATCAGTACCCGGCAGGAATTTGACAACTATCACCTGCAACTGGAGGTGCGCTGGGGCACAAAGAAATGGTATCCCAGCGACAGCACCCGGCGCGATGCGGGTCTGCTCTACCATGCCACCGGTCCCTTTTCCTTTGCCTACGACTGCTGGCTGCGCAGCAGCGAACTCCAGATTCAGGAGGGCGAAATCGGTGATTTTTTCGGAGTTGGTGCGGGGTCGGCCGAATTTCCAACACAGCCGGTGATGGTGCGAGGTAAGTCGCTGGAGCAGTACGCCTTCGAAGCACCTCTGCATCGCAATGCCGACGCCGTCGGGAGTGGGCGCGTGTATCGGTCGGGTAATTTCGAACGACCGCATGGCCAATGGAATACGGTCGAGTTGATTACGCGCGGGGCCGATGCGGTTTATATCGTCAACGGCTACGTAGTCAACCGGTTGTTCAACACTTACCGCCCGACGATCCATCAGCAGACGACACGCGGCAAAATTCAGCTTCAGTCGGAAGGGGCCGAGGTCTATTACCGACAGATCAGACTACGCCCGGTCAACTACACGTCGCCCGGCTCACTCAGCCTTACCGCCGATAAAACCGCCCTGACCGATCTTTCGCCCGGCAAGCCGCAAACCGTTCGGATCACCAACCGGGGCGACGCCGTCGAACTGGTGGCGGTGGAACTGAGCGGCCCGGCGGGCGATCGATTCCGGGTTCAGCTGCCCACCTTCCCCAAACGGCTGAAGCGGGGCGAAACCCTCGACCTACCCGTTTCGGCCACGTCAGCCGGACCCGGCAACCCCGCCAGGGCGACGCTCCGGCTGGAAACGGTGCTGGGCCCGGTTCCTGATCTGGCCGTAACGCTGCAAAGCCGCTAATTCACAGCCTGGTACTCACCAGCATATAGTTGAAGCAACGGATTTATGGGTGCAATTTTTACCATCGCGTTGTTCTCGCTTGTGGCCAATCCGATAATCGGCATGGTACTGGTCAAAGGGAATAGGAATCACCCTGATCGGCAAAAAATGCTAGCGCGTGTATCGGTCGGCATACTCGCATTTATTAGCCTGGCACTTTTCACAAACGTTTCGACCTCGTCCGATGCAGTCGACTGGGTTTTCCTGGGACTTTTTTACCTGGCTGTTTGTGTGTTGCTCTGGCTGGGCACTTCGGAAAAAAACAAAATCAGTTTGATTTTCTCCAGCGTTCTACTGGTCATCCTGTTTGGATTAAGCTACTTTTTCAGCACGATGGGCCTTCTGGGAGTCGCTTTCATAGTGGGTGAGTTTGAGCCGTCAAGATCGATCAGAATAAACGGTAGTACGCTCTACCGGGAGTATGGCCGTGGCAATGCGACCACGGCTACAGGCGGTACTGAAGTGTCGCTATCTACCAGCTTTTGGTGGTTCCCGTTCGTTGAGCGGGAGTTCTTTTCCAAACAATACATCAGTGGTTTTGACAAAACAAACGACAACAAACAGGAACGCTTCACAACGCCGGAAAACTCTCCGATCAACAATACCCCGGCTTTCTACGGAACCAACTTCAAGCTGACCTACGACACTACGAAAAGTGACCTGATCCTGTCATACGAACAAACCCGGGATACGTTGCATCTCGACAGGTGACGTTGCGCTTTAAACGCAGCCCTAAACGGTTTTCGAAAAACCGTTTAGCTATATAAGTACATAGACGTATTTGATTTAACACAGAGTCACAGAGAGCACAGAGCATTGGTTTGTTATTAATCAACCACTTACATACATTATCGCTTTGTGTTCTCTGTGGCTCTGTGTTAAACTAATTTTGTTTGGCTATTCAGTCTGCTACCGATCAATCTATTTTCCGCCGACAAGCCAACGGATACCGCTACTTATGGCTCTTACAAACAGGCACTCTATCAACTCTCCTTCTATGCGTATCATTTTCAACCTGACGGCAACCGTTGTCGTCTTCTTTACCCTCGTCTCAACCAGTTCGTACGCGCAGTTTCAGGTCAACGCATCGGGGATTCGGGCTGTACCCATCCAACAGGGGGCCACGTTCGACGATGGTACGTGGGGGGGCGGAGTTACGGTGCGTTATTTCACCAGTCCTCACGTTGCCGTTGGTCTAAGTGCCCGCTATTTTACGCAGCGTAATTCGTTTGGGTCAGGCAGCCTTCAGAGCCGAAGCAGATCCCTGATAACGACTGGCCAAGTGGAATACTTCTTTTCAACAACCCGCCTGCGACCGTACGCTGGCCTGGAAGCCGGGCTGTACTCGAGCTACTTCACTCTCAACTACTACGATTACAACAGCAACTCACCTATTTCACTATCAGGCGCCAGTCATAATTTCGGAGTTAGCCCCAAGGTGGGCCTGCAATACGCAATCAGTCAATCCGTGGGCGTAAACGCTGAGCTTGGCTACCATTACGTTTTTGATGGCAACGATAGTCATATCGCTACGTTGAGTGCAGGCGCTTTCGTAAAATTTGGCAGGCAATAGCCTCTGGTTTCTCCTTCCACTTGCTCAAAAGGGTCTTTTCACCCTTTTCGACATGCGTTCCATAGCCGATTTTCGTTTGCGCAAACCCGCTGGTTTTCGACTAAAGAGCCAGCCCGTCTGGGCGATCCAAAACCAAAAACGACACGGAGCATGTACACGATCCTTTCTATCGACGGCGGTGGTATTCGCGGCATCATTCCCGGCCAGGTACTGGTCACGCTGGAAGAAAAACTAGCGAAGAAAGTAGCTCAGAATCCAGACTTACAACAGCAGTTTTCGGACCCTCCCCGAATCGCTGACTTTTTCGATTTCATCGCCGGTACGTCGACAGGGGGGATTCTGACGAGCCTGTACCTTTGTCCTGATCCGAAACAGCCAGACCGGCCACGCTTCTCGGCTCAACAAGCCGTCGATCTGTACCTCGAACATGGCGACGAAATTTTCGAGATTCCAATCTGGAAAAAAATTCAGTCGGCCGATGGTGTACTCGACGAAAAACACGACGCTACGCAGCTGGAACGCGCCCTGAGACGATTTCTGGGCAACACCAAACTGAGCGAACTGCTCCGCCCCTGCCTGATTACGTCCTACGACATCCGCCGTCGTCGGACCCATTTTTTCAATCAGAACGATGCCATAAAGCGCGGCAACTCCCACGATTTCTACGTGCGCGACGTAGCGCGCGCTACGTCGGCGGCACCTACTTACTTCGAAACGGCCATGATCCACTCCCTCGATGAGGTGGGGTACCCGCTGATCGACGGCGGTGTGTTCGCCAATAACCCGGCTTTGTGCGCCTACTCGGAAGTGCGCAATATGTATCCTAAACTCACGGCCAAAGACCTACTGATCGTATCGCTCGGAACCGGCAGCGAAACCGAGCCATATGCCTACAAGGTGGCTAAAGATTGGGGGTCAATTGGCTGGGTTCGGCCCGTGATCGACATTATGATGTCAGGAGCTGCTGAAGTGACCGATTACCACCTGACCAAGATGTACGAAGCCGTGAAGCACCCCGAACAGTACATCCGCATTCAGCCATCAGATCTGGGCGATGCCGATATGGCGATGGACAACGCGACGCCTAAAAACATGAAGGCGCTACTCGAAGTGGGCAAGATCACGGCCACCAACTGCGCCAGCACGCTCGATAAACTGGCCGATACGCTGATCAACCACCGGCTGAAAGCAGTCGCCCCGGTAGTAACTCAGTAAGCTCTCTCTGTCAGACGCGGCTAACTTACCCCTAAATTTCCTCACCCCCAGCCCCTTGAGAGGTTGTTTAGGATTGTGTTTTATGGCCTATTTTGTCATCCCGAGCCTGCGAGGGATCTTCGTTAAAAGCAAGCAAAACCGCCTATTAGCGAAGATCCCTCGCAGGCTCGGGATGACAAAAAAAGGCGATTGTTACACGGATAATGCTTCCCCAAACAACCTCTCAGGGCAGTCCGACGGGTCGGGGCTGGGGGTAAGGAAAGTCAAGGGTAAAGCGGTCCACTTTCTCACGAAACTGACCTTTACAGCAGTTTGATGTTCGCGTCTTTGAGCCGGACAGCCAGTTGTTGCAGCAGGTCGCTTTTCAGGCTGGCTTCGCTGGAAATACTCTGAATCCAGGCAACTATCTTCAGGTCGATGGCGTCGCCCCCAAGGCCCGTCACGACAACGTCGGGCGGCATGCGTTGCGGGGCATCATCGAGTTGGCTGGCGATGTCCTGAACAATCGTTCGGAACTGCTGAATGTCCGTGTCGCTGCCCACCTTGAGCGTAAATTCCGTTTTCAGATACGTTCCCCGCGACGACCAGTTGACCAGCCGGTTCGACACCAGATCGCCGTTGGGAATGATGACTTCGGCCCCCTGCCCGGTCAGCATCTTGCTCGACCGGATACCGATGTCCAGAATCCGGCCTTTCTTGTCGGCCAGTTCGATATAGTCGCCGATGCGGAAGGGCTTCTCGAAAATCAGGATAATGCCCGACACGAAGCTGGAGACGATGGTCTGCATCCCCAGCCCAATCCCGACACTGAGCGCCCCCAGCACGACGGTAAATTTGTCGACCGATACGCCCGACGCCACGACGGCCAGCAGCAGACCGCCGATGATGATGGCCAGTCGGATCAGCGCCAGCACCGAACTTACCTGATCGATTTGCCCATCAGCGGTCGGCACCCGGCTTTCCCCGAAAAACAAGCCGATATTTTTCTGAAGCAGACTCGACAGGTACAGGATAACGCCAAACGAAAGGATATTCCCCAGGCTGAACGTGACGCTGCCGAACGTGCGGGTTTTGCCAAGTACATCACCGATAAACGCGAACACGCTGTCGGCGATGCCCAGGTTGATAAAGAACACCAGCAGCCACAACGCAACCGCCAGAAAGACCAGCACTTTTTTGGCGGAGCGACGCGTGTGCTCGACGTTTACCCGCGAGAAAATACCTTGTGAATGGGCACTGATCTGCATCTGTAGATCAAGCGCTTCCAGCACGATTTCGATCAGGATGGCCAGTCCGGTAATCTGCACCAGCCCCACAACCGCCGTAATGCTGAAGGTTTTTGCCAGGCTGATCCGGCCGATGATATTGAGCAGAATCGCCAGCACGTGCAGGACAAAAAATAGCTTCGTAACCGGTCGGACAATCCGCGTACTGACAGACGTACGTTGCAAATGGCTGGCGTAGTGATAGCCGATGTAGAGAAACAGTACGTTCAGCACGATCAGCCATAGGCGAACGAGAAGCGCATTACTGGCCAGGCTATTGGTCAGGATCAGCAGCACGTACAGGACCGCGTTGAGCACCCACAGGCGCAGATCGGGTTTGCTCAGTCGATGCCACAGATGCACCGTCAGCACCAGCAGCAGCAAAAACTGGGTGAGTTCGATGTAGAACGACGGCGACCCCGGCTCGAACAGGGGAATCAGGTTGAGCAGGACGATCAGCGACGCCACGACCGGCACGGGGCGAAGGTTGCGCAGGTGAAGCGTAGCCAGATCCTGACTCGCCGAAAGCGTCCTGAGCGTGCGGAAACTGGTAAACACCCAGATGAAAAAACCAATCGTCAGCAGGTAAAGCAGTACCCGGTCGTCCCAGGTCGACGCCAGAAAGTAAGTCAGAATTTTTTGCTGCCCCTGGTAAGTCGACCGCACGATTGCCTGCTGATTGCTGGTATTGGGCCACGGGGGGGCGTTCCACAAATACGGCGATTCCCGCTCAAATACGTTGACTGTCGACTGCTCAAGTTGCTCGTTCAACGTCGTTTGCAGGTCATTGATACGCAGCGACGTACCCGACACATCGGCCAGCAATCGACTGACGGTATCCAGCCGGGCGGAAGTCTGTGTTCCCGATGCCTGCAACTGAAGCTTGAGGCTAATCAGCTGATCCCGGTACAGTTGCCGGGTCGTTGTATCGTTGCCCGTCACGATCAGCAGCGAATCGGTACTCAGTGCCAGCAACTGATCGAGCTGATTTTGCAGGTCGTTGTTTGATTTGGACAGTGTCGTTTGCCAGGCCGTAAGTTTTTCCTGCGCATCGGTCAGAATCAGCCGGTAGTTGGCCAGGCTTTTCGCATCGATGGATTTTTTGTGCAGCTTAACATCGGTCAGGATGGGGGCCACGTTGGTGTTCACGTTCGCCAGACCGCTGCGTATCCGGGCGATGCCGTACCCTTTTTTACCCGCCGACTTGATCTCGGTGATGACCGACTGGGCCTTCTGTATTTTGAACAGCAGCGTGTCGGGAATGCGCTGCCCGGCGAGGGGTATGTTGGCCGTGTCCTGCGCCCGTACCACCCCGGAAGCGGTGAAAATAGAGAAAAGAAGAAGGTAACAAACCCAGCAACGTTGATTCTGCATGCAACTATAGACCGATGGTATTAAGTAGTTTAACGAACAAGATCGGTCTATTGATCGTATTTTTTGAAAAATGAGCCAGGACTCCGGGGGAGCATTTCGCCCTGAACCAACCGCATGCAGTCGCCGAATCAGGTTCGCCCGGCCGGAGTGGTGCAACGAAAAACCCCGTGAGTATCGAGTACCCACGGGATTTTTCGTGTGGCCAGTGCCGTACTGGTCGCAACTAGACCGGATCAGTCGTGACGGTGATGTCGACGTCGATATTACCCCGTGTGGCGCGTGAGTACGGGCAGGTTTCGTGCGCTTTCGCGACCATGTCCTCCGCCTGCTCCTGCGTCAGACCGGGTAGGTTAACGTGCATCGCCACGGTCAGCGTCGGTAGTTTTTCCTCGTTCAAAAACATATCGACCGTCGAATCGACCGAGATTTGGTCGGGCGTCAGTTTAGCTATCCGCAGGTGAAAGCCCAGCGCCCCGCCGAAGCAGGCCGAATACCCGGCGGCAAACAGCTGCTCGGGGTTGGTGGCTCCCTCGCGGGCGCGGCCCCCCAGTGACCTGGGCAGGGTAAGTTCCAGATTCAGGTTGTTGTCGTTGGACGTTACCTGACCGTCGCGCCCGCCGACTGATTTGGCCTGGCCCGTGTGCATAATGTTGGTTGTCGTCATAACAATATAAAAAGTCAACTACAAAAGCGGTTGTTCAGGCGAACAGCATCGGCGGGCGGTTGGGTTCACCCCGCAGCGGATAAGTTGACGGGTGATCCGGCTAGGCAGCGTGTGGGGCGGCACTGACTAACTCGACAAATGCGCGGGCGAATTGCTGAACGGCCGTTGCAGTAGCCGCATCGGTGATGGTGCCGGACTGGTCGATTTTCCCCTTTATGGCCTGAATGAGCAAATTCGTTTCGTCGGACAGGCGGGGTGTGAAGGTTTCCATAATCAGATACAGTTCCTTGTGCCCCAGTTCGCCATTGGCCGATGCGGTGATTAGGCCCGTGGGTTTACCGTCGAAAATTAGGGTCGCTACGCACCATTCGAGCGCGTTTTTTAGTCGGCTGGGGATGCTGAAAATGTATTCGGGTGTGCAGAAAAGCACGGCATCCGCCTGTTCGACAGCATCGCGAAAGGCCAGTACCTCCGACGGCGTATTCTCGAACGCGTACGCAGGATCGAAGGGCGGTATTTTGTGCAATTCCTCAAAAATTGTCAGTACCAGCTGATCGGCGGTCAACTCAACGATTCGGTCGACAAGTCTCCGGTTCGAGGAGTTCTGGCTGGCACTACCGATGATGACGAACACATTCTTTTTCATACGCATGGACCGACAACAGCAAATCAGTACGCCCTGTTCCGACCCGTATAACCCAGTCTGTGCTAAAAAATTACCTGTAACGTGTCGCTGGAAGGGCCCGATACGGCTGCCCGCGAGCCACTGGCAGTCGGGCGAACTCAGCACCATTCCAGGCTATCGCCGTCGGCTTTTAACCTTGCTACCGGTTTCAGTTTCGGTCATTGGTGCGTAGCTTTAGCCAGTTCTTCACGACAAACGAATACGACCGTATGCCATCATCCCGACGTAGTTTCCTGCGCCGAACAGCGCAGGGCAGTGTAGCCCTCTCGACGGCTGCCCTGACCGGACAGGCGGCTGATCTGCTGGCCAGCCCCGCGTCAGCCCCCATCCGCATCAAGCCCGACCACGTCATTCGTTCTTTGCCCGAAAACATGGTGTACGGCTATTTCGGAGCCGACGTGCCACCAGTGGCGCGGGTGAAAGACGGCGACGTGGTTGAAATTCAGACGGTCAATCCGTCGGGGGTGAGCCGCACCGACCCCGAAGCGTTTTACACGAAAAACAACCTGCCCATCGACGCCCACGCGCAGGAAGTGATCGCAATTATGAAAAACGTGAAGCCGGAGCCGTCGGGTATCCGCGGGCATATGCTGACGGGACCGATCTACATTGACGGGGCCCAGCCGGGCGACTCGCTCGAACTGCGCATCCTCGACCTGACGCTGCCCGCCGACTTCGGGGTAAACAGCGTGTGGCCCGGCGGGGGCGGCATTCCCGACGCCGTAACCACCCGCGAATCGTTTGTGTACCGCTACGACGCCAAACGCCGAACCGCGACCTTCCGGGAAGGCATCGAGATTCCGTTGAAACCGTTCATGGGTGTGATGGCCCTGTCGCCCCCGCCCGGGCAGGGCCGGGTCAGTTCGATACCGCCCGCGTTTTTCGGCGGTAACCTCGACATCAAGCACCTGACGAAAGGTACGACCTTGTACCTGCCCGTATCGGTGCCGGGTGGCCTGTTTACCACCGGCGACGGCCATGGGGCACAGGGCAACGGCGAAGTCAGCGGGGTAGCGATTGAAACGGCGGTGACGCTTACGGCCAAATTCATCGTGCATAAGGGCAAAACGCTGACTATGCCCCGCGCCGAAACACCCACGCATTTTATCGCCGTCGGGCTGGATAAAGACCTGAACAAAGCGATGAAAAACGCGCTGACCGAAGCCGTGACGTTCATCAAAGACGAACTGGGCTTTACCTTCAACGAAGCCCTCTCGATTGCCAGCACGGGCGTCGATCTGGAAGTCAGTCAGGTGGTCGATCAGACGCTGGGCGTTCACGCGATGATTCCCAAGTCGATCTTCACCAAAAAGAAGTTTAGTTACTGGGTCTAGCCCAGGTCTCCAGACGTAGACGTCTGGAGACCTGGGCTACAATAGTCTGATCATCCGGAAAAATTGACCTTAGCTGAGAATCAGGCGGGTAGTAGTCAACTTATCCGGTTGGCGGGAACGATCAACCCAGTACAACTGTAGGGTTATGCAACCACAGTGCTTTTTTTGTATGACGCGCCGACAGTATTTCGTCGTGATCCTGATTCTGGGGACGCTCTCCACCATCGGACCGTTTTCCATCGATATGTATCTGCCGGCATTCCCGGCCATCGCCCGCGACCTACGTACATCGATCGCGCAGGTGCAGCTGTCGCTCACGTCGTATTTTGTCGGGATCGCCTTCGGGCAATTACTCTACGGCCCACTGATCGACCGATTCGGGCGCAAAAAACCGCTGTACGCGGGGCTGGCGGTGTACCTGCTGGCGACGTTCGGCTGCGCTACGGCCAGCTCGATTGAGGTCTTGATCGGGATGCGGCTGTTGCAGGCCCTGGGTGGGTGCGTCGGGCTGGTAGCGGCTCAGGCACTCGTCCGCGATTTGTTTCCGGTGGGCAACATTGCGTCGGTATTTTCGCTGCTCACGCTGGTTATCGCCGTCTCGCCGATGATTGCCCCAACCGTGGGCGGCTACGCGACGGTAGCCTTCGGCTGGCACTCGATCTTTTTGATTCTGGCGGGGATCACCGTGCTGATGCTGCTGGCCATTCACTACCTGCTACCCGACGGTCGCCCGGCCGATGCGTCGCTGTCGTTACGCCCACAGGCCGTGTTGAGCAGCTTTTTCACGGTATTACGCCAGCCGCAGTTTCTAACCTACGCCCTGGCAGGCGGCATCGCGACCGCAGCCCCGTTTGCGTACATCGCCGGGTCGCCCGACGTGCTGATGAACATTTACCACGTTGGGGCGCAGCAATACGGCTGGGTTTTTTCCTTTCTCGCCATCGCTATTCTGGCGCCCAACCAGCTGAACCACGTCCTGCTGAAACGCTTCACGAGTCAGCAGCTTGTTTACGCAGCCGTTGCTTATCAGACGGTTATGGGTGGGTTGCTGGTACTGGGCGTCTGGGCGGGCTGGTTCGGTGCTGTCGGGCTGGTCGCCATGCTGTTTCTGTTTTTGCTCGGGCAGGGACTGATTGCACCCAACGCGTCGGCCCTGTCGATGGCCCCGTTTGAGCGACACGCGGGTAGTGCGGCCGCGCTGATGGGCAGTTTCCGCATGGCGTTCGGAGCCGTCGCGTCGGGAACAGTCAGCGCCCTGCACAACGGCACGGCCCTACCGATGGTCAGCACGATGCTGGCCTGCGTGCTGGCGGGTCTGACGATTCTGCTGATCGGCCAGCAGTACAAGGAGCGAAACCGGGCCGCCGGGCGGAGTGAGCGAGCACTGGCGTAAGCAACTTTCGCTCCGCCCGGCGGCCCGGTTTCGCTCTTTATTCCTAGTCTGCAATAAACGTCAGTTCCGGGAAGCCGTACATTTCGTATTTCACGTTGATCGTCTGGTCGGGGAAGGTGGCTGTACCAGTCTGCCGGTATGCCGAGTTATAGACCAGAATGTTTCCTTTTGTGAACGGCATGAACTCAAGACTACTCCCTTTATAGGCGTAGCTGTACTTTTTAGTCACCCCGTCGGCCTGACTGTTGATACTGACCATCAACTTCTTATTAGCCGCAACAGCCAATGACTCGATATCCCCCATCGTCAGCGTGTTGGGGGCCGTCTGCGAAATGGTCTTCTGTCGCAAAATCTGTTTGGTGTCGTTATCCCAGATATAGTTCCGTGAATTAGTCCGTGAAGAAGGCAACTTCTTTCTTGCGGAAGAAAC
>CAZOQC010000029.1:0-53121 GCA_964581865.1 uncultured Spirosoma sp. | reverse complement strand
ACGGTAAATATGCCGGTACCGAACTGACCATCGACGGTAAGGAGTACCTCATCATGCGCGAATCCGACATTTTCGCAATCCTGTAAACCTGTTCGTAGTTCATGGTTTGTGGTTGCATGCGCTAACTACAAACCTCAAACCACAACCCTTTTAAATTCAAGACAATGGCTAAGAAAATATTTTTCGATACAGAAGCCCGCGAGCGCATCAAGAAAGGCGTTGACACGCTGGCCGACGCGGTGAAAGTTACCCTCGGACCTAAGGGCCGTAACGTTATCCTCGACAAGAAATTCGGTTCGCCGGCCATCACCAAAGACGGTGTTACGGTAGCGAAAGAAATTGAGCTGAAAGACGCCATGGAAAACATGGGCGCACAGCTGGTGAAAGAAGTAGCGTCGAAAACGGCTGATTCTGCTGGTGACGGTACGACCACCGCTACGGTTCTGGCGCAGGCGATCTACTCGATCGGTGCGAAAAACGTAGCCGCTGGTGCTAATCCAATGGATTTGAAGCGTGGTATCGAAAAGGCTGTGCAGGCAGTAACGGCCAATCTGGCTGAGCAGGCGCAGACCGTTGGCGATGACTTCGGCAAGATTCAGCAGGTAGCGACCATCTCGGCTAACCACGACGATGAAATCGGTCTGATGATCGCCGAGGCTATGAAGAAAGTCGGTAAAGAAGGTGTGATCACGGTTGAAGAAGCACGTGGTACCGAAACCGAAGTAAAAACGGTTGAAGGTATGCAGTTCGATCGCGGTTACCTGTCGCCGTACTTCGTAACCAACACCGAGAAAATGGAAGCCGAACTGGAGCGTCCGTTCATCCTGATCTCGGAAAAGAAAGTATCGTCGATGAAAGAACTGCTGCCGGTACTGGAGCAGGTGGCTCAGACGGGCCGTCCGCTGCTGATTATCGCAGAAGATGTCGACGGTGAAGCACTGGCTACGCTGGTGGTCAACAAAATCCGGGGTGCGCTGAAAGTTGCCGCCGTGAAGGCTCCGGGCTTTGGCGACCGTCGGAAAGCGATGCTGGAAGACATTGCCATCCTGACGGGTGGTCAGGTAATTTCGGAAGAGCGCGGCTTCAAACTGGAGAACGCATCGATCGATTACCTTGGTCAGTGCGATAAAGTGACGATCGACAAAGACAACACGACCATTGTAAATGGTGTTGGTGCGAAAGACGATATCACGGGTCGGGTTAACCAGATCAAAGCACAGATCGAAAACACGACGTCGGATTACGACCGTGAAAAACTTCAGGAGCGTCTGGCCAAATTGTCGGGTGGTGTTGCCATCCTGTACATTGGTGCCGCTACCGAAGTCGAGATGAAGGAAAAGAAAGACCGTGTCGACGACGCCCTGCACGCAACTCGTGCCGCCGTTGAAGAAGGTATCGTAACCGGTGGTGGTATTGCCCTGATCCGTGCTATCTCGGCACTGGACGCTGTCAACACGATCAACGAAGACGAA
This sequence comes from uncultured Spirosoma sp., assembly GCA_964581865.1. Lineage (GTDB taxonomy): Bacteria > Bacteroidota > Bacteroidia > Cytophagales > Spirosomataceae > Spirosoma. The sequence goes on along the minus strand of CAZOQC010000029.1, from coordinate 51,649 downwards.
AAAACGGGGGTTAACATCATTCGTGTTGCGCTGGAGTCGCCACTCCGCACGATCGTAGCTAACGCCGGTGGCGAAGGTTCGGTCGTTGTCAACAAAGTGAAAGACGGTCAGGGCGGCTTTGGCTACAACGCCAAAAATGACACCTACGAAGACCTGTTTGCAGCTGGTGTTATCGACCCGAAGAAAGTAACCCGTCTGGCACTGGAAAACGCGGCTTCGATCGCGGGTCTGCTGCTGACGACCGAGTGTGTGATCGCTGATGAGCCAGAAGAAGCTCCAGCTGGTGGCGGAGGCCATGGTCACCCCGGCGGTATGGGCGGCATGATGTAGTCCCCGGATTACACTGACCGATCTCATTCGTGTAAAAGACAAAACCCTCCGGCTATACAGCCGGAGGGTTTTGTCTTTCAGGGCATGGCAGCCCCGGTAACGTATACACCAATTACAAAAAAGGGACCGGGTCGTACGTTGCGGCCTGGTCCCTTTTTGTGCGTAGTAAAACGAAATGGCCAGCCAATTGGCGGGTATCTGCGTATAGAACAGCTGCTTATTGGCTACAGCTAGTTTGGCAGATAGACACTGAACGTGGCCCCCTGACCAGGCTGACTGGTTGCGGTGATGATGCCGCCGTGGTTGGTGACAACTTTCTGGCAGATTGCCAGTCCAATGCCTGTGCCAGCAAATTCGTTGGTACCGTGGAGCCGCTGGAAGACCTGAAAAATACGATTTGTATATTTTTCTTCGAAACCGACGCCATTGTCGATAACGTCGATTCGGTAGTAAGCCCGTGCTTGCCGACCGGGTCGTATAGAGGCCGGTAACTCATCCAGCGCCATCAGGCATGCGCTGATCTGAACGTGTGGTATCACCGGATTACCCTGTAGATCGACACGGCTGAATTTTATGGCGTTCGCGAGCAGATTCTGGAATAGCTGCTCCAATTGGGTAGGGTCACCCTGAACCGTGGGCAGATCGTCGACATCAATCTGCGCCTTCGACTCCTCGATCGCCACCGCCAGATTCTCCTGTACAACGCGAACGATCTGCGCCAGTGAAACCGTACTGGCGGATGCCTGCCGGGTCGAAATTCGAGAGAAAGCCAGTAAGTCTTTGATCAGCTTCGACATCCGGCTGGCAGCCAGCTGCATCCGTTCCAGATAGCGATGTTCTTCCGTCGATTCGTCGGCATGGCGCGTTTTGAGCAGGTCGCCGAATTGCTGAATCTTGCGCAGCGGTTCCTGCAAGTCATGGCTGGCGATGTAAGCAAACTGCTCCAGATTTTCGTTGGACCGAGTCAGATCTCTATTCGTCTCGATCAGCTCCTCGTTGGTGAAAGTCAGTTCTTCATTGGTTGCCATCATTTCCTCATTGATGGCGGCCATTTCTTCATTGGTCGCGGCTAACTCCTCCGTGCGCTCCTGCACATCCATTTCAAGGGCCAGCTCAATGTGGCGCTGCTCCGTAACGTCCTGCATGGTACCGCTAACCCGGTACGCTTCCATAAACGTGTCGTAATAGACATGGCCTCTGGCGTGGATAATACGCTGGCGACCTGTTTTCAGCGACTTTACCCGGTATTCGACATCATAATCCTTCCTGGTGTCTGTGTTGGCGGCTTCCGCAAGCGCAGTTTTAAGCAACTGTACATCGTCTGGATTGACGGGCTCATAGCTCCGCTCCAGCGTAACGGGTTCGTCACTATCGAAGCCATACCACGCCCGGATACGGTCAGAAAAGGTCAGAAACCCAGTCGTCAGATTAATTTGCCATACGCCCAGATCAGCCAGATCAATGGCACTGGACAGCCGAATTTCCGACTCCTCAATTGTCAACTGCGTCAGTACCTGTGGGGTGATGTCCTGTACCGTTCCCGACAGTGAGATGGCTTCATCGTTGTCGTATACTGCCTGTCCCAGCGAACGCAGGTATCGGTATTCCCCAGTCTCCCGGTTTATTATTCGATAGGTCAGATCGTGGTGACCGTCTAATTTCTTAAGCCGGGCCTGCGTCAATACATTGCTCCACTTTGGCTGATCGGCCGGCAGCACTTTACTCAGCAGGCTGTCGAGCGACGAGGTAGCACCGGGTAAGCCCCACCACGTATACGCCCGTTCGGAGGCAACGATTTCATCCGTTTGCAGATCGATCCTGTACGTGCCCAACTGCCCGATTTCGAGTGCCAGTTCCAGAGCTTGATTCTTGGCTTCGATTTCGCGCTGCACCCGTTTTTCCTGGCGACTATCCCGTGCTATAGCGACCACGCCCAAGGGTTCGTTCGTAATCGGATCATTGATGGGATACATGGTTGTGGCGGTTGGAATCCGCTCTCCACTGGCTCGATGCCATTTCATCAACTCGCCCGACCATGGTCCTACGGCAATACGGGGCATTATTTCGGTACGAATCCGGTCATGCTCTTCAGGAGGGCTGAAAAAATCGATCGGCTTGCCGATTACCTCGTCGGCTGTGACACCCAGCAGATCAAGGCCGTACTGGTTCATAAACTGTACATGCCCGTTCACATCCATGTACATCATCAGTTCCGGTGCATTCCTGACCAGCTGACTCAGGCGATTATTTTCCCGACGCTCTTCCAGGTCAAGGCTGATATCCTGCGCAATACCGAGCAGATTACGGACGTTGCCCTGCTCATCGGTTATCCGGGTCACGTTCATACGCACCCATACGTCCGATCCATCGCGCCGTATATACCGCTTGTTTATGTCGAAGAACGGAATCGTACCCTGCACTACCTGGGCCATCAGTACCCCGTTACGCGCTTTATCGTCGGGGTGGGTCAACTCCGTATAGGATAGATCGACAAGTTCTTCCGGTGCATACCCCACTATCTGACTATACGCTTTATTAACCAGCAGGATAGACCCTTCGGCATCGGTAATGACGAAGCCGAGCGAGGCATTGTCGAACGCTGCTTCAAAGCGTATCTGGGCTTCAGAACGTGCCTGAGCCACCCGCTGGTCTCCCGTGACATCGAGCAGAATGCCACTAAACCGGTATACCCGCTGATTACCGTCTACGTATCCGCGACTCCTGCAGTTTACCCAGCAGATTTCCCCATCGCGCGGATTGACCGTGCGAAACGTAAAGTCATAGTGGGAATCTTTTCGGGAATTGAGGGCCCGCCGGATGGTATCGTTTATCGGTTCGATGTCGTCCGGGTGAACATGGGCCAGTGCCTGATTATAGGCAACGGTTTCGGCAGCATCGAAGTGGAGCAGTTTCCGGCAAACGTCGTCCCAGAAAATCTGTTTCCCGGTCGGTTCGATGCTCCAGGCTCCGATACTGGCGGCATCGAGCGAGAAACGTATTTGTTCGTTGTCGATAGCAACGTTCTGATTGAAGGGCCCATGCTCTTCATTCATAGACGGTAGCGGCTGATGATAGGCAACTGATTGATGTAAACCGGGCTTCAGCCGACGATACATGCGTCACCAATCAAAAACGGAAACCGGCAGATTCTGGCAGGTAAAAAACGCAGTAGAGCACTCGACCGCTGTTCCCAGCAGTTTAATGTCAAATATAAAACAAAAGGTAGTTCTACGATACTACGATTCGCGACAATCGGCCCGGCATCTACAGGCAATATCGTATCAACTTTGTAAACGAAGCCATTACTTATGGCGACAGCAGTTGCGCGTATGGACAAAGGCCGAATCGATGTACACTGAAGGGCAAACAAAAAAGCCAAGCGAGACACTCCCCTGGCTTTCTGATTTACTCAACGTTATGAAAAACTTTTCTTTTCGACACAATGATAAAACAAAAGCAGTAATAATTGGTTCTTTCTCAAGTATATTTTTTTCACTTTACCACTTAAACTATTATCTATCAATTACTTAAGTCTTTTGGTTTGGGTTGCCATACGATAAAGATTAAGTAGTAATACTCATAGGTATCTAAACCATTGCATCAGAATATCCGCCTGATGGCTACGGTTTCTACCCAAATACAACACCGTCCCGGATAATGATCGTACGGTCAGCGAGGGTAGCCAGCACCTCGTTGTGCGTCACAATGATAAATGTCTGACCAAGTTCATCACGCAGGCGAAAAAACAGCTGGTGGAGTTCTTCCGCGTTTTGTGAATCAAGGTTTCCGCTGGGTTCATCCGCAAAAACGATAGCCGGTTCGTTGATAAGTGCCCGGGCTACGGCCGTCCGCTGTTGCTCTCCGCCAGACATCTGTGAGGGAAAGTGATTCAGCCGGTGTTGCAGGTTCAGGGTCGTCAGCAGCGATTCAGCCCGCAGGCGGGTAGCTTTCTCATCGCGTTTGGCGATGAACGCTGGCAGGCATACGTTTTCAAGGGCGGTGAACTCAGGCAGCAGATTATTGAACTGAAAAACAAAGCCAATCTTCTCATTGCGGAAGCGGGCCAGATCGCGGTCATTGAGCGTGAAGACGTTCTGCCCGTCGATCTCCAGCGTGCCAGCGTCGGGCCGGTCAAGCGTACCGAGGATTTGTAGCAGCGTCGTTTTACCCGCCCCCGACGCCCCGACGATCGAGACGACTTCGCCCGCGTCGATACTGAGGTTGATCCCTTTAAGAACGGGAAGATTGCCGTATTGACGGCGCAGATCGGTGGTTTGCAGCAGGGGCACTCAGGTTGTCGTTTGTAGTTTGCAGTTCGTAGTTTATGATTTATAGCGAACAATCGTAGTGACCGGGTCCGGCCACCGTACACCACTACAAATCCCGGCGGGGAACCGCACAAACCACAAACTACGAACTCATTTATTCTTAACTTGCCGCACAAAAGTACGATTTCCAACACTCCATGTTGCCATTACCATGAATATACACGAGTATCAGGGTAAAGAAATTCTCAAAAAGTACGGTGTCCGCATTCAGGAGGGCATCGTAGCCGAGTCGCCCGAGAAAGCCGTTGAAGCGGCTAAGCAGATCATGGCACAGACGGGCTCGAAGTTCGTTGTCGTGAAATCGCAGATCCACGCCGGTGGTCGCGGTAAAGGCAGGATCGTCGGTTCGGAACAGCGGGGCGTTGCACTGGCTAAATCGGTCGACGAAGTGCGCGACATCGCCAAGAACCTGATCGGTAATGTACTGGTCACGCACCAGACCGGGCCGGAAGGTCGGAAGGTTAACAAGGTGCTGGTCGCGCAGGACGTTTTTTACCCCGGTGCCTCGGAGCCGAAGGAAATGTATCTGAGCATCCTGCTCGACCGGTCGAAAGCCTGTAACGTAATCATGGCCAGCACCGAAGGCGGTATGGACATCGAAGAAGTTGCCGAGCACTCGCCCGAAAAGATCGTTAAGGAGTGGATCGATCCGGCCGTTGGTTTGCAGCCGTTTCAGGCGCGTAAAGTAGCGTTTGGTCTGGGGCTCGAAGGCGAAGCGTTCAAAGAGATGGTGAAGTTTATCACCTCGCTCTACAAGGCATACGTCGATACCGACGCAGCGATGTTCGAGATCAACCCGGTGCTTAGAACCTCGGACAACAAGATTCTGGCGGTCGACGCGAAAGTAAACCTCGATGACAACGCCCTGTACCGCCATCCCGATCTGGCCAACCTGCGCGACGTGGCGGAGGAAGATCCGCTCGAAGTAGAAGCAACGGCCAACGACCTGAACTATGTGAAACTCGATGGTAACGTCGGCTGCATGGTAAACGGGGCTGGTCTGGCGATGGCAACGATGGACATTATCAAGCTGTCGGGTGGTGAACCGGCCAACTTCCTCGATGTTGGGGGTGGAGCCAATGCCAAGACGGTTGAAGCTGGCTTCCGTATCATCCTGAAGGATCCAAACGTTAAAGCCATCCTGATCAACATTTTCGGTGGTATCGTTCGCTGTGACCGCGTGGCTACGGGTGTCGTGGAAGCGTACAAAGCGATTGGCGACATCAACATTCCGATCATCGTTCGTTTGCAGGGTACCAACGCCGAAGAAGGGGCTCGCATCATCGATGAGTCGGGCCTGAAAGTGTTCTCGGCGGTGCTGCTGAAAGAAGCGGCAGAAAAAGTTGAGCAAGTACTGAAAGGTCAGCAGTAAGCTACGCTGAACGTAATCCTTTATAACAAAGCCGCCCGAGCCACATGGTTCGGGCGGCTTTGTTGTTACCTCCTAATTCATCGGAATGATAAAATTTTCTGCCACAAGTCTGACAATCAGAAATGCCCGGCGCGCTACGTATGGTTCATCAGAAAAGGCTGGTTGTCAGGCCAGGTCAGCAGTTGCAGGTCGGTGCCGTCGAACACGGCGTAGGTACGGGCCGATACCCATTCGCCGAGATTGATGTATCGGCTGTTGGGGGCCACACGCAGGTTTAACGGCAGATGCCGGTGGCCAAAAATGTAGTAATCGTGGTGTTGCCGCTGCTCAACTTCGCGGGCGTACTGCATCAGCCATTCGCGGTCTTCCCCCAGAAACCGTTCCTCATCTTTCTTCTCATTGGTAATGCGGCTCCGGCGCGACCATTTCTGCGCCAGCCCAATGCCAAGGTCAGGGTGAACGTAGCGAAACAACCGCCGGGCCAGCCGGTTCTCGAAGACTTTTTTTAGCTGCTTATAGACGTGGTCGCCCGGCCCCAGGCCGTCGCCATGCCCGATCAGAAATGCTTTTTCACCCAGCTGATACTGGCGCGGAGCCCGGTAGACCGGGATGCCCATTTCGTCGGTGAAGTAGCTGTCCATCCACATGTCGTGGTTACCGGTAAACAGGACGATGGGCAACCCGGCATCGGTCAGTTCGGCCAGTTTACCCTGCAAACGGGCAAACCCTTTCGGGATGCTGTGTTTGTATTCAAACCAGAAATCGAACACGTCGCCGACCAGAAAAATGATGGCTGCGTCGGTTTTTACGTGGTCGAGCCAGGCCACAACGGCCCGTTCGCGGGCGCGGCTTTGTTCGGGCGTTGGCGTACCCAGGTGGAAGTCGGAAGCAAAGTAAGCTTTACGGCCGGGGGCCAGCAGAATGGTCTCAGCGTCGGTCATGACGGGCAAAGCTACAGCTTCCGGCAGGATTGTTTTCGACAGGATTACAGGATGAACCGGATTTCTTTGTAGCTGCCCTAGGTTGAAAAAGAGTATTTGTGTGCCTGCCAATCGGGCCCAACGGTCGTTTTTTGCTGATGAACAGGAGTCTGCCCTGTACAGGCTTTGTCCCGTCAATCCTGTAATCCTGTCTAACCCATTACAAACATCTTTCCGAAACTGGTGGTATTAGAAAGAACGGTTGTTAATTTTGCGCATCATCATTTTTCTATGAAAATCAACTCACTTCTGTACGCACTGCCCGTATTGCTGCTCACGTCCTGCTATGACTCGGGCACCGATGCGTCGACGGGTAACACGGCTGATTACGGCAGCAAAGTATTGGCTAAGCAGGTAGCTGGCGTCGACGTTATCAAGTCGGATATCATCTACCAGGAGCCCTGCGCCATTGTCGACGAAGAATTTCTCCGCAAAACGTTCAACCTCGGTGAAGACGTAAAGCTGGAAGACGTCAGCACGGGTAAAGGCTGCGAATTTGAGTGGGCCGGTAACAAAGTGATGCTGTCGTTTGGCGGAAAACGGCCATACCAGTCGATGTTTATTGCGTCGTATCAGTTCGACAAACTCTATCAGGGCAAGGCGAAGGGTGAAGACGACGTTGCCAAAGCTGATACACTCTCGACGGCTACTGTTACAGCCACACCCGGTGAGGGTGTTGGTACGCCACCCGATTCGGCCAAAGGCAAAGCGGATAAAGATCTGCCGCAAATCAAACCCGCCGTTGCACATGGTGAATACGAGCCGGTTAAGAACGTAGGCGATAAAGCTGTCTGGAATGCAGGCGAAGGCGCATTACACGTATTGTTCATCAATCACATCATCAATATTCAGGTCGAAACCAAAGACAAGAACGAGGTGAAAAAAGAACGCGCCATGCTGATGGCCGAAGTATTGATGGAGCGGATTACCGATAAGGAATACTTCAAGATGATGGAAAGCCATTAATCAAGTTGGTTTCTAACTGAAAAGGCCCGTCATGCGACGGGCCTTTTCAGTTAGAAACCAACTTGATTAAGTTGTAAAGTTAGATGGTTGTAAAGTTGGCTGGCGCAAGAGGTACTGGACGCGGTAGCCAACTTTATAACTATCTAACTCCTTTTTAAAGAGGAATCTGCTCGAAGACAACGGAGGGTCTCTCCTGCCCGGCTTTGTCGCCGTTTTTGAAGGCTTTGCGGGGGCGGATGTTCAGCGTCTGGAACAGCTGCTGATCGGCGTCTTCGTTGGGGTTGGGCGTGGTCAGCAGTTTATCACCCGCGAAAATTGAGTTGGCACCGGCCATAAAGCATAGCGCCTGCTCTTCAGTATTCATCCTGACGCGCCCCGCCGACAGCCGCACCATGGCACCCGGCATAATGATTCGGGCGGTGGCAATCATGCGAACCATTTCCCAGACGGATACACGGGGCTGATCTTCCAGCGGAGTTCCCTCTACCGGCACCAGCGCATTGACCGGCACTGATTCAGGGTGCTGGGGCAGCGTCGCCAGCGTGTGTAACATCCCGATCCGGTCCTGATCGGATTCGCCCATCCCGATAATCCCCCCCGAACAAACCGAAATACCGGCTTTCCGGGCGTGGCCGAGCGTGTCGAGCCGGTCGTCGTAGGTGCGGGTGCTGATGATGTCGCCGTAATACTCTTCGCTGGTGTCGAGGTTATGGTTGTAGGCGTACAGGCCCGCGTCTTTCAGCTTCTGTGCCTGGCTCTCAGTCAGCATCCCCAGTGTGCAGCATACTTCCAGGCCCATTTCATTGACGCCCTGCACCATATCGAGGACTTTGTCGAAGTCGCGGTTATCACGCACTTCGCGCCAGGCCGCGCCCATGCAGAAGCGCGTGCTGCCGGTATCTTTGGCGCGTTGGGCGGCTGTCAGTACCTCATCGACCTCCATCAGCTTGTGGGTTTTGACGGCGGTGTGGTAACGGGCGGCTTGTGGGCAATAGGCACAGTCTTCGGGGCAACCGCCCGTCTTGACAGATAGTAGTGTACACACCTGCACTTCCTGCGGGTCGTGGTGTTGGCGGTGTACGGTAGCCGCCCGGTAGATCAACTCCAGTACGGGCGAATTATAGATATCGGCAATTTCAGCACGGGTCCAGTCGGTACGCAGCATAGTTCTGTTTGTCGTTTGTAGTTTGTGGTTCGTTGGTTTCGCGCGCCAGCTAACTGCGAACTACACACGACAAACCACAAACCGTACTAGCAAATATAGTCGGCCGGGCGGATTTGGCGCGTCGATTGGCGACACTAGTTATTTTTGTCGATGCTTCGTTTGACCCGTCAGTTTCTGAATCGGCCTGTGGCTGAAGATTTTGGATTTCCCAATCAGGTGCAGCAATCGCTCCTCAGCGGGGTCTATGTCTTCGCGTTTATGTTTCTGTTTGGGGGCGGGCACGCCGAGGGATGGGCGCGGGCGGGTCTGCTGGCATCGTTTGCATCGGGCTGCGCCGTTGCTGCGTTGCTGGCCAACTGGCTCACTCCAATGCTGCTCCCCAGGTTGTATGATGACGAGCGCTGGACGGTCGGTAAACAGATCATGCAGATATTGTTTGTGCTCCTGTGTATCAGCGTGGGTAACCAACTCATCATGTGGGGACTGGGTATGAACCGGCCACCGTTCTGGCTGATGTACCTCAGCGTAACGATCATCGGCTTCTTTCCCATCAGCGTGGGTATCTTCGTCAACGAGCAGCGTCGGCTGAAGCGAAACCTGGCCCATGCCCGGCTGCTCAACGAGCAACTTACGCACACAGCGGTTGTTCAGCCTACCGACGTGTCAGCGGGACAACAACCTGTCGATACCCCTATTCAGCTGTTTTCCGATACGGGTCGCGAGCGACTTACGCTACTGGCCGATCAGTTGCGCTACATCGAGTCAGAGGGTAACTACGTCGACGTATACTGGCTGCAAGACGGCATGCTGCAAAAGTCGGTGCTGCGCAGTACCCTGAAGGAGATCGACACCGTTCTGTCTGCCTACCCCGCCTTTTTTCGCTGCCACCGGGCGTTCGTGGTGAATCTGCACGCGGTGCGTCATACCAGTGGAAACGCCCGGGGTTATCAGCTTACGCTGGCCGATGTTGCCGTTCAGATTCCCGTATCCAGAACCTACCTGAACGCGTTCGACAACCGGTACGAACACATCAGCCAACTATCCCGCTGACCCCATACAGGCCGTATTATCCCGAAAGCGGCCCATCTATCCCGGTATCGACCAGTCCGTCACAATCCGTTTGTCCGGGGTGTGCATACGCAGCAGTTTTGTGTAGATCGACATACCGTCGATCTACACAACCTGCCTCTTTTTATGCGTTTTCCGTTCCTCGTTTGCTTCCTGATTAGTGTTTTAGTTCGTCCGTCGACGGCCTTGCTGGCCCAGTCCGACAGCTCGTATCGAAGCGTGCCGCACCAGACGTTACACCTCGATTCAGCCGGTGCGTTTTCGTTGTTCGATGAAGCCTTTTACCAGAATCAGCTGTTTTTGCTGGGGGAATCACACGGCTTTCAAAAACCGCAGGACGTTGATTTCGCCTTACTCAAACACCTGAATCAGCGGGTGGGGCTGCGTCACTACCTCGCCGAAGTCGACGCGTCGCAGGCCCGGTTGCTGAACCAGTACCTGCAAACGGGCGACACTGCCAAATTGCAGTGCGTTTTTCGGCTGTGGGTTGGGCAGAAAGCGCAGTGGGGCAACGCTGATTTTTACCGCAAAGTCCAGCGTATCCGGGCATTCAACCAGACGCTATCGGCGCAGCGACGCATCCGCTTCGTGGGCATCGATCGGATTCAGGACCGCGCTGTTGCCGCCGATCATCTGCGAGAGCTGACAACCGCCGTCCGGCTACCCCAGGCAGTTCGCCCCCTGACGGATTCCCTCCTCGCTCAACTGACCCAGCAACGCCCCGACAGCGTATCGGGAACGACCGCGCTGGCTTTTCTCGACCGGATCAACGCCGATTCCGTAACCTATCGCCGGCTCTTTAAAGCGACGTACCCGGAGTTTCGCCATCTGCTGACCAATGTCGCTTACTTAAAAACGATACCTGGCCGCGAGACGACGATTTTCACTAATTTTTCGACCCTGCTGCCCGGTCTGAAGTCGGAGAAATTGTATGGTCTGTGGGGTTTTTATCACGTGCTGCAACAGAAGCCCGTCAACGCCGGAAAGTCGATGGCGTGCCGGATACGGGAATCGAACCTGTACCTGCATGATAAAGTCGTTTCGATTGCGTTTAGCTACCTCGACAGTTTCATGATGCTGCCGTCTTCTTACCTGCCCGTATCGGCGCGGGCGAAGGGACAGCGGTTTTCGCCCGTCAGCCTGTTCAACAACGACAGCGAGATGATGCGTACGGAAGGCATCGACGTGATGCGGGCCATGACGCAGCCCAACACGCTGACGCTCTTCGCCCTCGACAAACCCGGTTCGTTTGCCAGAACGACACCACTCCGCGTTCGGTATTCAGCCGCGATGCCAGCAGGGCAGCGGGTTGAGTTCGACCCGGCACTACCCATGGCGACTTACTTCCAGTACGTTATCCTGGTCCGCAATTCGCCCATGACCGAACCCCTGTCCTTTTAGGTCACGGCTTGCCCTGAATGCGGCCTTTCGTACTGGTCTTGATGCGGCACAGGTAAGTTCCCGACGTAATGTATAGCGTTGAGCCATTGTCGCCCCAGGCGCAGTTGGCAATGACTTCACCCGTGTCGAGCAGACCGATCAGTTTACCGGGCTGGCCAGCACCCGCCGGAGCGATAATCAGCAGCCCACCGGGACCACTGGCCCACAGGTTACCGGCCTGATCGGCTTTCAACCCGTCCGGTACTTCTTTGTACCGGAGCCGAGGCAGTTTGCTCATGTCGAAGTACACCCGCCCTTTGCCCAGCGCACCACCCGCCAGCACTGGGTAGGCCATGATGACCGGCTTCGTTGAATCGGATTGCGAGACAAACAGCGTTTTGCCATCCATCGCCAGGGCCAGTCCGTTGGGATAGGTAAGGTCGCGGATAAGCAGCGTGGCGGCTCCGTTGCCCCCCACCGGCAACCGGTACACGCCTTTGACGGGCTGTTCGCGGGCGGGGTCGCTGTCTTTCCGGGGCAGGCCGTAGGTTGGGTCGGTAAAGTAGATACTGCCGTCGGGATGTACGATCACATCGTTGGGGCTGTTGTAGCGTTTGTTCTGGTACCGGTCGCTCAGCGTTTCTTTGCCGCCGTGCCCGACCAACGGCATACGGGCGATGCGCCGGTCACCGTGCTCGGCCATGACCAGCCGCCCCTGCGGGTCGATCGACATACCGTTGGTGCCGGGTTCTTCGCTGTACGGCAGTCGGCCGGTATAGCCCGTATGTTCCAGAAATTTAGCCGTTCCCTTCGTCGGCGACCAGCTGTAGGTGATCTGCGCTTTGGTGTCGTTGACGAGCAGGTAACTACTATCCCTGGCCCAGACCGGCCCTTCCAGATGCCCGAACCCTGAGCCGATCAGTTCGATAGCGGTACCCGGCGCGATGAGTTTATCGAGTTGCGGGTCCAGCCGGACGACAGTGCCAATGGTTGTGAATTGAGTTGATTGAGCCAGCACAGGCCCGGCCAGCAGGCTACCGGCGATACAGGCAAACAATAAGCGCATAACGTTGAGTATCGGTTTGTCTTTTGTCGTTGGTGGTCAAGCCGTACCAGCAGAACGACAACTTACAAACTGTAAACTGCACACCGAATGTTATCAGTTCTGCCAAAGATTATCCAGCGACAGTGAACAGGGCCGCTGGGGCTGATTTTGAAACCATAACCGATACGCCGGGTTATCTGAGCAGTTTATACGCTTCTCTCAACGCATGAAAACGCAGTTACTAAGTCTGTTTACCCTGATGAGTATCGCATCCACGCAGGCCCAGCCGGGGCAGTCGCAAACACCGCTGGAAACGGTGGCCGAGTTCGGTAAGCACCAGCCCATCGGTGTCGGCGTGTCGAAAGAGCGTCGGATCTTTATCACGTTTCCCAAAAAGCCGACGAATTACGATTACGGGCTCGCCGAAATTATCAACGGCGAACGAAAACCGTACCCCAACGCCGAATGGAATCAGTGGGATTCGCTGAAACCCAAAGAGCGGTTTATGAACGTTCAGGCCCTGTTTGTCGACAATACCAACGCGCTCTGGGTGCTCGACCCCGGCAACCCCGGTGAGGAAGCAACCATTCCCGACGGTGTCAAACTGATGAAGATCGACCTCAGCAACGACAAAGTCGAGACGATATACCGCTTTGAGGATTTGCCCCGCGAGCAGACAGCCCTCAACGACGTTCGCATCGACACGCAGCACCAGTTTGCCTACCTGTCCGATCCCAAACGATCATCGGTGGTTGTGCTAAACCTGAAAACGGGCAAGAGCCGGACGGTACTGACCGACGATAAATCGACCAAGGCCGAGCCGGGTTTCACCCTGCGGCTCGATGGCAAGATCGTGAAGGATAAGACCGGTAAACCATTCAGCAGCAACGTCAACGGCATTGCCCTGACCGACGATAACCGGTATTTCTATTTCCGGGCCATCAACCAGACCAACTTGTACCGCATCGCTACGGAAGACCTCCGCAACGAATCGCTCAGCCCGGCGCAACTGTCGGCTAAAGTCGAGACGATGGGCGAAACAGGCGTGTCGCACGGCATGACGTCCGACAAGGCCGGCAATGTGTACCTGACCGATTCACCCAATCAGGCCATACGCTACTTTACGCCTAAACGTGAGCTGAAAACGCTTGTTCGTGACGGACGGTTGATCTGGCCCGACAGTTTTGCCGTGGGCGCAGATGGTTACCTGTACCTCACCTGCGCGCAGATCAACCGGGGCAAAAAGTACAACGACGGCGAAGACAAAACAGATTATCCGTACCGGCTGTACCGCATGAAATTGCCTCAATAGAGTTGGATAGTTGTCGAGTTATAGCGTTATAAAGTTGCTGGCACCGGAGGTACTGGACGCGGTAGCCAACTTTATAACACTACGACTTTACAACTGTACAATTGACCTGTTGGCTCAATTTATTCCAGTGGTGTCAGGTTACGAACCTGACACGCTCGCGTCAGCCAACGCTTCGCCCGGAAATGTGTCAGGTTACGAACCTGACACCACTGTTATGAAAACAGTCCTGCCAGGCCAGGTTTGTTGGCTCAATTTATCAGCTGTGCGCGACCATTTGCGTTAATTCAGGGTTACTCCCGTACCAAGCCACCCCGGCCCGCTGCCGTTGGGTGGCTTCTTATTGAGTTTTATGAAGTATTACTACGCATCAATAGTACTGGTTATTGGCACGCTGACCCTGGCGTCGGCACAAACACCGGGCCCGGATTCCCTGACCCGTTCGCTCGACGACACCCTGCAACTCAACGAAGTTATTGTCCGGGGGTACGCCACCAACCGACGCCTGCTCGAAACCCCCGCGTCCATCGGTTTGCTGGGTCGGCGCGAGCTGAATCAGCGGTTTGGTATCCCGACACTCATACCCGCGCTCAACACCATACCCGGCGTCCGGGCCGATGAGCGGTCGCCGGGCAGTTACCGGCTGGCGATCCGGGGCAGCGCCATTCGCTCGCCCTTCGGTGTGCGGAACGTAAAAACGTACTGGAACGAAATTCCACTGACCGACGCGGGCGGCAATACGCCCCTCAACGCCCTAGACGTACGGTCCCTGGGCCGGGTCGAAGTCATCAAAGGCCCATCAGGTAGTTTGTACGGAGCCGGTACGGGGGGCACGCTGCTGTTCAGCGGTCTGTCGGTGCCGAGCGGCAAAACAAGCGTCGAACTATCGGGACTGGCGGGGAGCTACGGCCTGTTCGGCAATAGTGTATCGGTGCAGTCGGGCCGGAACAATTCGGCACTGTCGGTCAGCTACAACCACGTACAATCAGATGGTTACCGCGATCATACGGCCGCCGTACGCGACAACATCAACCTGACCGGGTCGTTCAGCGTTAGCCCGAAGCGGACCATTTCCGTGCTGGGCCTCTACTCCGATCTGCATTACGAAACGCCGGGTGGCCTCAACGAAGCGCAGTACCGGGCCAATCCGCGCGCGTCGCGGCCGGCCACGGCAACGCTGCCCGGTAGTGCCCAGCAACAGGCGGGTGTTTACCAGAAGTTTGGTCTGCTGGGCGTATCGCAGGAATACCGCTGGAACGACCGCATTCAGAACACGACGGTGCTCTACGGCTCAACAACCGACTTTGCCAACCCGTTTATCACCAACTACGAACGACGCACCGATCAGGGGCTGGGGGGCCGCACCATCACCCAGTTTCGACTGCCTGACGGACCACTGCCAACGACCTTCACCGTTGGGGGCGAGTTACTGCGCAATTTCACCGTCGACCGGAATTTCGGCAACCGACAGGGCGTACCCGACACGATCCAGACGGACGAAGAACTGACGGCCCGGCAACTGACGCTGTTTGCCCAGGCCGAAACCCAGTTACCGGCCCGCTTCCGGCTTACGGCTGGCCTGAGCCGCAACGACGTCCGGTACGGATTTACCCGCTTCCCGGTGCAGTCGACCAACGCCATACCCGCGCAACAACTAACCCGCACCTTCGATCCAGTATGGTTGCCACGCGTGGCCCTGCTGCGCACCTTCGGGCAGCGCGTATCAGCCTTTGCCAGTATCAGTACGGGCTATTCGGCCCCATCGAGTCAGGAAGTGCGGCCGTCGGCGGGTGGTTTCAACGCGACGCTGAACCCGGAACGCGGCATTAATTACGAACTGGGACTGCGCGGGTCAACCCGCAACGGGCGGCTCCGGTTCGATCTGGCGGCCTACCAGTTCCGGCTACGGGAAACGATTGTCCGACGGTCGAACGCGGCCGGGCAGGAGTTTTTCCTTAACGCCGGACGTACCGATCAGCGCGGACTGGAGGGACAGTTTTCGTACGATTTTCTGCGTAGTAACCCCGACCCGACCGTTCGCCAGTTCGTTACGCTGGGACGACTCTGGACGAGCCTGACGCTGACCGATTACCGCTTTCGCGACTATCAGCAGGGTAGCGCCGACCTCTCGAACAACCGCATTCCGGGTGTAGCGCCGGTGACTGTCGTCGCTGGTTTTGATCTCGAAACGCGACCGGGTCTGTATGCCCACCTGACGTATCAGTACCTGAACGAGTTCCCCCTGAACGACGCCGGAACGGTCCGCTCCGACCCGACCCGATTGCTTCAGGCAACGCTGGGCTACCGGCTGACGTGGCTACAGCGCTGGACGGTCGATGTGTACGCCAGTGGCGACAACCTGCTGAATCAGCTGTATTCGCTGGGCTACGACCTCAACGCCGTGGGGAATCGCTACTACAACGCGGCCCCCGCCCGCAACGGACTGGCCGGGTTGCGGCTTGGTCTGAAATGGTGATGAGTGGTAAGGACCTACCGGCGGGACAGCTGTAGTTTTGCGGTCAGCTGCTGCCTGACCCTTACCGCCTGTGCTGACCGTTACCAACCTGTTGAAAGCCTACGATGGTCACCCCGTACTGACCATTCCTGACCTGACGTTTCCACCCGGCATTCATTACTTCCGGGGTAGCAACGGATCGGGCAAAACGACGTTTTTACGGGTTGTGGCGGGGCTCCTCCCCTTTTCGGGACGTATTCAGCTGGCGCAGACGTACGACATTCGCCAGCAGCCCGTCGACTACCGGTTGCGGGTCAACTATGCCGAAGCCGAGCCGCGCTACCCAGACTTTCTGACGGCCCGTGACCTCGCAACCTTCGTAGCCAACGCAAAGCGAGCTCCGGCCGGGCAGGTCAACCAGTTAGCTGACTTACTGGGCGTCAGTGCCTTCTGGACGCAGCCTACGCGCACGTTTTCCAGCGGTATGCTCAAAAAGCTATCGCTGCTGCTGGCGTGGCTGGGCCATCCAAGTCTGGTATTACTCGATGAGCCACTGACCACGCTCGACGTTGAAACAGCCGGTCGTTTGTTCGACTTCATTCAGGAGCGGGTTCGGCAGGGCGTGTCCGTCTGGCTGACTTCGCATCAGGACATTACGCTGACGGGGCTACCGCTGACAGCAAGCTGGCAGGTTAGCAACGGTACTATCAGCCCGATCGACCATGACCCGGCTGTTTAACCGACTCTTCATCCAGCCCTTCTACGAGCAGAACGCCGGATCGCTGCTGGTCGTGACGTTACTGGCTTTCGGGTTTATGCGCCCGATGGACCACGAAGCCCTGATCACGGCGGCTCTCGGATCGCCTTTGCTGCTGGGGCTGGTTTTTCTATTGTGGGGCTTGTACACGCTGAAAGCTATCACGTTTATCATTGCCCGACTCAACGACCCGACCCACCTGTTTCTAACGGCTTTCCGGCTGGTGAGTCGCGCCAATCGGTGGCTTGTCTGGTCGGCGGTACTGATCGGTTTGCTGCTACCCGTGCTTGGCTATGCCGGCTGGATGCTGGCCAGGGCCGTTCACTACGACCAATGGTTCGCCCTGAACGGTATCATCGGTTTTCTAATCGGTCTGGTTGTCGTTGGCGTGAGCGTAGTCGACTACCGGTTGCGCCACCCGGCTCCCGACCGGTTCAGGCTTCCCCGCCCGGCATTCAGACTCCCTTACCTGCTCTTCTTCCCGACGTACTGGCTACGTCACGAACCGCTGTCGCTGCTCCTGACCAAGGGGTGCTCGGGCCTGTTGCTCATCGGTGTTTGCCGCCTGTACCCCACCGACGAGTACGACGAACGGTTACTGCTCATTGGCCTGCTGCTGTCCGTGCTATTTCAGGCATCGGTACCCCGCCAGCTGAGCCAGTTTGAGGGACGCTATCTGCCGTTGCTCGACAACCTGCCCTATTCGGTTAATCGACGGTTTGGGCAGTACATGGTACTGTATGGCCTGCTCTGGCTACCCGAACTTGGCCTGTTGATGCGGAATCGGCCCGACGCCGTTTCTATCGGCTACATAGCGCTGCTCTGGCTGACGGGCTGGGGCTGGCTAGGGCTGCTGCACGCGTTTACATACGGTCGAGACGTAGACCCAAACCGCTGGCTGGCGATTCTCTTCGCCGGGTTTATCCTCGGTCTACTGACCATCATGGCCGGTTTGCCAGTGGTGGTGTGGGGGCTGCTTGGCTGGGGCGTTGCGCTGGTCTATACACAGCTGCGGTCGCTACCCCTCAACGTGACGTCTTGATCAGCTTAATCGATCGGGCATCGCCACCCGTGTACTGAAGCCGGAGTACGTACTGACCGGCGGGTAGCTGATCGCCAAACTGAACCGGCTGATCGTGCCGGACAGCGCCCCATTGCAGGTATTCGCGCCCGGTCAGGTCGAGCACCCGGATCTGCTGCAGATCACCATCGGCCACAAACGTAAAACTGCCCGCTGAGGGGTTGGGATAGGCGACGTTCTGAACCGCCGGTAGCCCCGGTTCCGTTGCGGTGATAATGCTGGCGGTATCCAGTGAACCCACGGATACAACTTTTAGACTAATACGGGCCATGTCGTTTTCGTTGTCGTCAGTGCCCGAATCCGACGAACTGTTGGGGTCAGCGTAGGCGGTTTCCGTCACCTGCGCACCAAGCTGATACGAACCGGTTCGGACGGCCCGGACCCGGAAGGTAAACGTCGTGTCGCGGGTCAGTCGCTGCACCGTACCCAGTACCGTACTGTCGCGCCAGACGAGTCCCTGGGTATCGGCCAGTGTCAGCCCGGCCGGTAGCCGACACGCCCACTGTACCCGGTTTGGTACCTGGCTACTGGCCCCCGCCCCACTGCGGAGCGTCACCGACACCGTAGCGTTTTCGTTGAGCGGCACCGTCGACCGCGCCAGTTGCATCGACAGGCTCACGTCAACGAAAGGCAGGGTATCGCGCAGCAGTACCAGGGATTGAAACGGAGCCAGCGTCACCTGCTGACCATACCCCCGGCTTTGCAGATCGCGGGCATTGGCCGGGAGCGTGAAGGTGCTGTCGTGCAGACTGGGATTGCTCAGCAACTGCATATATCCGCCGGGATCGACCGCCTGTACGGTTGCTTCCTGGATGTACAGGTTATCGAGCCAGATGGGTTGCCCGTTCTCCTGAATCTGAAAGGCCAGCAGGGCGTCCGGCTCCGAATCGGTAACGGTAAAGGGAATCTCGTAGTGCTGCCGCCCCGTCGTTACCAGCTTGGCCGACCGGGCTGTCAGGTCGTTGTAGGGCGCGTTGTGCCGCCGGATATAAACGGCAATTTGCTGGCTGACTCCCTGCGTTACCGCGTCGAAGCGTAACAGATACGATTTACCTTTCACCACCGCCTGCATAGGTTTATACAGCAGCATATACGAGTCGCGGGCGGGCGACGACGTCGGAAAAGCCACCTTCATACTCCCGCCGTCCAGCGGCCCGCTGTTGTCCCAGCTGACCTGGCTGTTGTTTCGTAAACTCCATGACTCCCAACCGCTGATCTGCTGCCCGAATGAATCGGCAATCCGGCTGGTTGCGTCGATAGCCTGCACCTGATAGCCGGTAAAATCAACCGGGCTGGCGTGTGAGAACAGGTCGTGCTGGAAGCGATCCTGCCACTGCGCCAGCGCCAGATTCGCCACGATATTGCCATTATAGACGGTTCCGATGGTCAGTACGTCATCAAACGGGCGACCATAATAGTTGTGATCGATTGCGCCAAAATTGGGTAAATCATCGCGGTTCGACAGGAAGCCCACGACTGACTGCGTACTGCCACGCGCCACGAATTTGTTGCGCTGAATTACATTGTCGTGGGGCGGACAGGCACCGGTATACGTATACAGCGTAAGCTGACCAAGCTGATTGTTGAAGCTGGTATTCCGCAGAATCGTTACGTTGTTTACGCCGTGCAGCGCGATTCCCGTACCGTTGCAAGCCGACACCGTGTTGTCCAGAATGTTGACGTTCGACACACAATCGTCCATGAAAATGCCGTGCGCCCCACTGAAAATGGTGTCAGACGTTCCCGACGTGGTGCCGATACCGCCCCGAATGATATTGCTCTGCAACGTGACATTGGCCATGGGCAGTTTGTTGCCATTCCACATGTAAATGCCTCCGCCATCGCTTTTAATTGCACAAAAGTTGCTGATGCTGTTGCGCCGAACGGTGGTATTGTTGCCAATCGACAGCGCGTTATAACCCACGCTGTCGATGAGGTTGTTCTCGATCAGCAGCTCCTGCGCCGACGACTGGATGGCGCAAAACTGACCATCGCCACTTTTCCCCATCCCGTGGTGCAGCCCGACGTTTCGTATGCTGCTATTCCGAAAAATCACCTGTTTGTAAGCACCAACGTTGACGCCGTTGTTGTTGATATCGGTCAGCTGTACCTGATTGATCAGTATGTTCTGCCCGGTCCCGGCCAGCGTGATACCATCCTCCCCCGACCCCGTAAAGACCGCGTTGCTGACGCTGAGACTCGATACGTTGCTGACGTATAAATGGTGACTACGCGTCTGGGCCACCTGTATATTCTGAATGCTGATATTCGACGCGTCGGCGATATTGATGCCGTCGTCAAAAGCCGTCGCCCTGATCGACTGGGTGCCGGGATTGTATCGACTCTCGTAGAGCCAGACCACCTGCTTCACCGGATCGTAATACCACTCGCCGTTCTGATCGAGGGTAGCCGGGTGATTCTGAATGAAATAACCCCAGCCGTCCGTTAGTTCATAGGTCGATTTGTTGGTTAAAAAAAGCGTATTGTCGCGCTGACCCGTGATCGACGCCCGGTCGATAATCCAGTGGGTCGGCCTGACCACGACCTCCCCCCCAATCCAGTTCGTCGGCAGCGACTGTCGGCTGGTCAACTGACTGGTACCGACGTGGCTTTGAATGGTCAGAAAACCGGCATCGGCTTCCGTTGGGTTGGGAAAGCGGCCAAGGGGTAGCTGTTTGTCGTCGCGGAACAGGGCCGTCACCCGGCTCCCGCAGTTGGGGCAGGGGGCCTGCCAGCGGTTGGTGCCCGCCGGTATCCAGCCCGTCAGGGGCAGGGCTCCGCTGATGCGTGGGGGTTGCCCGGTGCCGTAAGCGTCGACGCGGATGGGCTGGCTGGCCGATCCGGCCTGTCGGATGGTCAGGGTGCCAGTGAAGGTGTCGCCCCGCCGGAAGAGGAGTACATCCCCGGCTTTGAGCGACAGGCTGTTGACTTTGCCCAGCGTCTGAAACGGCGTCAGCAGTGATTTCCCGTCGTTTGTATCCTGGCCAGTAGCGGCTATATAATAGGTTGTCTGTGCCCGCACCGGAGCGACTACCAGCGTCAGTGCCAATAACAGCCCGTGATAAAAAGTAGCCAGGCACAGCTTGTTCATAACTCAGTTTTGTGAAAAAGACCCAGCGATTGACTGGCTCAGGAATAAGGAACGCTGTCCGCTCGGCTAGCGGGTGTACAGGGCCCCTTTGGCAATGGTCGATTCGTATTCGTAGTTGATGGTTTCCAGAAACTTACCCGTCACCCAGCTAATGTCGGCATCCCGAATAAAGACGAACCGTTTGGCTGCTCCAGCACCGTCGTAGGCTTTGATGATCGATTCCAGCCACAACACGCCGGTAATCAGCTGTTTTTCGTTGGTGCGGGCGAGCAACCCGTTGATATCGGCTTCTGCCCGACTGCGCGCGATGGGGTCGGTTACGTTATCCAGACCGGGCCGGGTCAGGGCGCGGTAATCCGTCATGACCAGCTTCTTAAACCGCTCGACATCGTCCATCAGAATCGGCACAGCCGCCGTATTGGCCCGGTCAGGGTGCAGATACGTGACGATGGCCAGCGCCACATCGCCCCCGATACCGACCGTCGACCGCTGCGTGAGTCCCGACCGAAGCCGTTTGATCTGTGGGGTCAGGGCCGTATCGGCTACCGCATTCACCAGACGCTGCGCTTCCCGGCGGAAGGCATCGATCGACAACGACCGCCGACCTTCGATCTGTTTCATCAGCGTGCCGACACCCACCGGTACGTACAGGGCCGAAAACGATTTGTCGCTGTCGATGTAGCCACCGATCGTGGTATTCTCGCCAATATTCAGGGCCGATGTAGTCGGCCACACTTTACGTGGTATAGCCCCGATGGTAAACAGTTCGGCCTCCCGGCGCGGGTTTACCGTCGTGTCGATACGGATTTGGCCGTTGGGTAGGGCCTGCGCCAGTTGGGTATACAGGTTCCGGGCACTCTCGGGTGTTCGGTTCAGCCCTTCGCGCACTTCACTGCCCAACACGATAAAGATGCGCTCGTTCGGAATGCTGTAGTGCTGAATGGAATCGAGGCAGGTACGAAGGGCATCCTGCCCCACCCGATACGAGCCCGACGCATCGGCGAACAGGTTGTTATTCGCAATGTCGAACGTCGACTGAATGTCTTTGTCGTAAAATTCGCTTTCGTACTTCGTCTTGAAAATGGCGACTTTAATGTCCGACGCGTTGATCTGAATACCGGCGTACACATTTTTCCCGGCAATGTCGCGAATCACTTCATTGACCGCCCAGCCGCTGGCGACGTACTTGAGTTTCGCGTATTGTGACCGGGCTTTCTCCAGGTAAGGCAACGCCTGTTTCTGATCGTTCAGATCGCCGTACGACAGCCCCAGCAGTTCATTGGTGGCCGCTTCCCAGTAGGCGCTTTTTCGCTGCGTGATGGGCAGGGCCCGTTTCAGCAAATCGATAGACGCCTGTGGCTTGTGAACGGCACGTAACGTATTGGCCAGTTTGATGTAATGCACAGCCTGCGTCATGTCGCGGGCATCCTGTGCCCGGACATGCTGCACCAGTAACAGCAGCAACACGGTTAAAATCGATTTCATCGGTTGGGTTAGTTAGAAATAGAACTCTTATCCGGTAGGTTAAGTTGAATCGGCATAACCCTGACGGAGCGGATAGTTACCTCGCCGACAGCCAACCCACTAATATTCAGACGCTTACCAATAGCGATCCGTCATAGCCAATATTACTTATTTATTAAGCGTATCGGCTTGTGCAGTGAACGTGTACCGGTAAACGTCGACCCTGTAGTGAAAACGCAGGACGAACCTCTTAAAAGACCAATACTATTAACGGTCAACGGCCAGAAAACGATTGCATTACAGCCTGGTAAACAGCCGCTGTGAGCAAGGGCCAACTGAGCAGAGCCGCCAGACAGGTCAACGGCCCTGTCTGGCGGCTCGATAAACTATACGCTGACGACGCCGGTAAAATCAGTAGTGATTACAACGGCACGTCCTGATTGTTGCGTCCGTTCAATTCCCGCTCAAGATCGCTCTCCTCGGTAGCCGGTTTAGCGGGGCGGGGCGGATCGACCTGCCGCTTGACGGTACGGTCAGCTTTCGCTTCGACCGGACGCTGTGACCGGCCCGGAGTCGGCGCAGTAGCCACGGGGCCGGGTACTTCGGTTGGTTCACTCACTGCCGGTCTGGTGCGACGCGTTACCGGCCGTGATTCATCGGCCGTGCTGGCTTCCCGGATCGGCTGACGAACTGGCGCAGCAACCGATTTTTCCGACGTCCGTGTTTCGCGGGGCACGGCCGCAACCGGCGGTGCGGCTGTCACTGCTTCCTCCACCGGCTCCGCAGCGACTGTTGGCTGGACGACGGCTGGCTCTTCCCGGCAGAGTGAGGGGGCCAGCTGGCAGCGGTAGGTAATGCCCGTATACAGCAGGCCGACCAATACCGCCAGCCCGGCTATGACAGCGCCGATCCGACCCCGCGCAGTTTTAGGCCGGACAGGCGCAACGGTTCGGGTCAGGGCTTTATTCGTGCGGGTGTCCGTTGCTGCCATGCGGGTGCAGCGACCGGTCAGCGTCACGGTTCGGGTGCCGATGGCCGACTCGAGCGTCAGTACACCCTCGTGTACACCCGAGCGCGCAGGCTGGTATCGTATATGTATGTACGTTCCGGCCGGTTCCGGCACCAACGTCAGTGTCGAACCAAAGATGGGGCGTTTGTCGGTGGCAAGCTGAAAAACATCGGGCAGATCGGTAGAGGCCACCACCTGCACGTCTGTTTCGTCGGTAGCAACGCGCAGAACCAGGAAAACAGGTTTCCCCGGCAGGGTTCTGGCGAACGTCAACACCTGTTCACTTATTGTCAATTCAGAAGTCTTCATAAGTCTATCGTTACATCAGCCACTTCCAGCGATTGATTCTGATACCCGTTTTTTTAATTACGTGGTATAGTAGTAACAGGGTTTTAGCGAATTCCTTACGAAGGTACGATCATTTACATCGGTACAGGCCCGATTACCCGAATGCTTATCTTATGGGTATACGCAGCTTAATTGGCTCATTACCAATAAATTGACTAATTATCCTATTATCCCCACGTTTGTATACAACTTAAACGGTCACCTTTTCGCTAAATATGAATTAACTGTATAAATGGGTATTTATCGAATAAATTTCATTGCCGGTTAGAAAAGTCCTGTATCGATGTTTATCGAATATCCTATTCGGAAACAAACGATAAACTGTGGGTAATAAACCGGCGTAACACCTCCAACTCCGGTTTACTTACACTACAGACACGGTAGATAATAATACGCCCAAGCATTGTGCATATCAATTTATTCTGCTAAATATTTGTACACCAATGACAACGCAACCCGTGTCTTCCGGTAGTGTGGTGTCATCAGTTAGCCGTAGCTGTTTTAAAGATTTTCCCACTCTGCTGCAATCGACGTTTATCCGCTATCCGGTAGCGACGCCTGCATGGTACATAATACCCATATCTTCAAAAACAACGAAGTGCTATGATTACAGTTCAACTGCCCGCGCACAGGCAACCCACACCCGTCGACATGATTGTCTGGCTTGAAGGTGAAGCCAACTACACGCGTGTTCATTACCGGGACGGTAGCTTTACCCTTGTCACTCATCCGTTGCAGTGGTTCGATCAGAAGCTCGATTTCATCCGGGTCCATCGGTCAGCTATCGTCAATCCGATTTATGTCCGTGAGTTCAAACAGCGCAAAAGCCGGGCCGGGTGGGTTCAGCTCCACAATGGCAAAATTCTGCCCGTATCCCGCAGCCGCCTGACGTATACCGATACGCAGCTCAAGGGTGTACAATAAAACGTCCGACGGCCAGTACCCAATCGATTAGTTCCCTGCCGGGCCGCAGCTGCAGCAACCCCTGATTCGCCCGGGTTGCTGTTTCAGTCCGGCCGTTTACTCACCTGCTTTTCCACTATGCCCGCTCCAATTGTTCTGTTCGGCTATAAACGTCCGGACGAGTTGAAAGCCACAATAAAAGCACTCAAGGCCAATTATCTGGCTCCGGAAAGTGACCTGTTTATTTTTGTCGATGCCCCCAAACGACCAACCGACGAACCCGGCGTTGCCGCTGTTCACGAGGTGATGGATGGGATAACGGGCTTCAAGTCCATTTACCGGGATTACGCGAAGCAGAATATCGGCTGTGCGGATTCCATCATCCGGGGTATATCCTACGTACTCGACCGGTACCCCACGGCGATCATCGTTGAAGATGACCTGATTACGTCGCCGAATTTCCTCGATTACATGAATCAGGCACTGGTTCATTACGAGCCGCACAAGCGGGTCTATTCGATAGCAGGGTATACCTTTCCGTTTAAGCAGCCCGTCGATCACACGACGGATACGTACCTGATTCCACGGCATAGCCCCTGGGGCTGGGCCACCTGGCGCGATCGCTGGCAGTCGATCGACTGGAACATGGCCGACTACCCGGCGTTTGCGGGCGACCGGCAGCAGCAGAAAGCGTTTATGCAGGGCGGCTCCGACCTGGTCAAGATGTTGCAGGATCAGATGGAAGGCCGCTCCGACGCCTGGGATATCCGCTTCTGCTTCAATCGGTTTATGGCCGACGGACTCAGCGTGTACCCGACGGTATCGAAGGTCGAGAACATTGGCTTCGGCGATCAGGCTACGCATACCAACATTTATAACCGGTACAAAACAAAGCTTGACGACGGCACCCAGCGCACCTTCACGCTGACCGACCGTATTGAACCGACGCCTTATTACCATCGGCAGACGTTAAACAAATACAGTGTGCCCACCCGCATTTTCAACAAGCTGAAAACGTACGCGGGCATGCGCTAGCATTCGCTCAGTAACAGACACAAAAGCCCGGCCCGGTCAGGACGACTACTCCTCGTAGTTGCACTGACCGGGCCGGGCTTTTGTGTCCTGTCGTGCCATACGGCTGACTTTTTCTATGCACTCCGCTCGTTTATTCGCCTATTTTATCCATCAATTACAGGATTGGTATACTTAATGCAATCACACATTGAACCGGCCTCACTACCTCTTTCCCGTAGTGGTCGGCATAACTAACCCATCCCGAAAACGCACCGTGACCATACTTACTGAATTTGTTCGACCCGATGGGATTTTTAGTCGCCCAGTTTCGCCGTTTACGTACACTATACACCTATTTCCGTCCGATTAACCATCCGGTCAGCTGGCTGGCGTTACTATACAGCCTGCTGATTTCCAGTAGCCTCACCGCCCAGACGACGTATTATGTAGCCACCACAGGAAACGATGCCAACGCAGGTCTGTCGCCGGATGCGCCGTTTCAAACCTTGAGCAAAGTCAACAGCCTGTCGCTCAAAGCCGGGGATGCGTTACTTTTTAGGCGGGGCGACACCTTTACCGGCACCCTGACCATCCAACAGGCCGGATCGGCCAGCCAGCCCATCCGCGTCGACGCTTACGGCACCGGGCAACCCCCGCGCATCAGCGGGGCCCTGCCCCTGACGAACTGGAGCCCGGCGGGTACCAACCGCTGGCAGGCCCCCTGCCCCAACTGCGGGAGCCGGGTAACGGGCCTGTTTCGGAACGGCACACAGCTCCCGCTCGGCCGCTTCCCCAATCCGGGCGACAGCAACGGGGGGTACCTGACCGTTCAGTCGCACACTGGCAAGACACAGCTAACGAGCCAGCAGCCACTGACGACCAACTGGACAGGTGCCGAAGCCGTCGTCAGACCCGTACAGTGGATTCTGGATCGCGCGTTGATCACAAGTCAGAACGGCAATACGCTGTCCTTGACAAACAACACCAATTACAACCTGGCCGACGGCTGGGGCTACTTCATTCAGAATCACCCGGCTACCCTCGATCAGAACGGCGAGTGGTACTACGATCCGACGACAAAAACGATTCAGCTGTACCTGACCGAAAGACCCGCTTCGGATGCGTTCACAGTCACGGCTTTCGACGAAGCCCTGCTCATTACCGGCAACTACGTAAGTGTGCAGAACATCCACGTGTTGCAGGCCCGCAAAACCAACCTGCGCGCTGTAAACGCGACGGGACTGACCCTGACGGGGCTACGCGTCAGCAACGGGGGCGAAGACGGTGTACTGCTGGAAGGCAACGGCAGCAACGTGGTCATTCAGGACGTTCAGCTCTACGACATCAACAACAATGGCATCACGTCGGACCCGTATCAGAACGTTACGATCCGGCGCAGTACGGTGCGCAATATCGGGCTACAGGCCGGGCGCGGACGCAGCGGAGACGGGCAGTCGGTCGGGATTCTGTCGGCGGGTTCGGGGGGGTTACTGCTGGAAGACAACGTGCTCGACAGCCTCGGCTTCAACGGAATCTGCTTCGTCAACAACGCCCTGATCCAGCGAAATATCATCGCCAATTTTTGCCTGACGAAAAGCGACGGGGGCGGTATTTACGTCTGGAACGGCAACAAACTGACCATGAACAATAACCGCATTCTGTCGAATATCGTGTACGGCGGCACGGGGGCAGCCGCAGGGACGCCCGGCGGTGCCTATTCGGGGGCCAACGGCATATATCTCGACGACTGTGCCTACAACGTCGATGTAAAAGCCAACACCGTATTCGGGTGCGTCGGGCTGGGTATTTTTCTGCACGCCACCAACAACACGACCGTAAGCGGCAACACCAGTATCGACAACGGGGAAGGGCAGTTCAAGATTTCGCACAACAACGGCGGGTGTCCGGCGCGCAACAACACGGTACAAAGCAACCTGTTCGTCAGCAAGACAGCGACGCAGCTCGTAGCCGCCTACGAATCGCTGTCCGACGATCTGGGCAGCTATGGTACGTTCAACAAAAACACCTACGCCCGTCCGTTCGACGATCTGGTCAAGATCCGGGCGGTGAAGGGGGTCAACGGCTCGATTATCGGTAACGACCTGACCCTGGGCGAATGGCAGGCTCAATCGGGGCAGGAGGCTACCTCAACGAACAGTCCCGTTACGTACCGCAATTATACGGTGAAACGACTGGGCGCGACCCGGCTAAACCAGACATTCGACACGAATAACGGAGACTGGTCGACCTGGGGGCCAAACAACAATACGCAGGTCGTTCAGGACCGGTCGGGCAAGCTCGACGGTAATTGCCTGCGCGTTGGTTTCACGGGTGCATCGGGGCAGCGCGACTCGTATCTGTACGCCTTCGTGAACGTGGGTGCCGTAACGAAGGGCAAACAGTACCTGCTTCAGTTCGACGCGATCGGGTCGGGCGCGGGGCAGAAAATGCCGTTCTTTCTTCGGCAGCGCGACGGCGGGTACCGCGACCTGAGCAGCCGCCAAATGGTCTGGGTTGGTGCAAATCGGCAACACTGCGAGATGGCTTTTACCGCCACCGACAACGAACCCACGACCCTGCTGGTAACGCAGCTGGCAGAAAACGGACAAACCGTCTGGTTCGACAATGTCAGCATCAACGAGGTCGACCTATCGGTGGCCAGCCCCGCCGATTCGATCTACCTGGCCTACAACCCGACCACCCGCGACAGTCTGATTCAGCTCAGCAATTTGTATAGTAACGGCGAACGCACCAGTGCCACCATGGTGCAGACCAACACCCCCTCGATACAACCGACCAGCAGAACTGTCCAGATCAGTCCGTTTTCATCGGTCGTACTGATGCGCAGCACCGCTCCGATGGCCGGTGCTGCCTCGATTGATCTGTCGCTGCGTATCTGTTCGAAAACCCGGATGGTTCGCCTGAACGAGCCGCAAACGGTGCTGATTACCCTGCACAATGACGACACCAACCCACTGACCGGGCGGGTGCAGTGGACTTGTCGACTGCCAGCCAATCTTGGGCTTGTAGCCGCCCCCGGCATGAGCTATCAGAACGGTGTACTGACCGGATCGGCCTATTCCCTCGACGCTGGCAGCGACACGACGTTTATACTCACCGTGAGCCCTGCGCAGCCGGGTTGCTACCGACTGTCGGCTCAGATCAGTTACTCGCCCCTACCCGACCCTGACAGTACACCCAATTCGGGTACGGCCGATGGCGAAGACGATACGGCCATGATCGACACACGCACGGACGGGGTCATCAGCGCGCTGTTTGAGTCGCCAAATCCCAATCAGATACCGCTACAGGCTGTCCTGTCCAATCAGCCCATACCCAACAGCAACTACACGGATCTGGCACTGACCAGCAGCGCCAGCAAAACGGTCGCGGCACTGGGCGACATGGTCAGTCTGAGCCTGACGGCTACGAATACGGGCGGGAGTGCGTCGGGGCCGGTTCAGTTACATTACCGGCTTCCGGCGGGCCTGCAATTCGTTGATGGCCTGAACTGGACCAGCGCCGGATCGACCCTCACGACGGATCTGGCCAGCCTGCCCACGGGCAGTCAGCAAACGGTCTGGTTTCGCGCCAGGGTCGTTCAGGCGGGCACCTGGCTCACTAATGCTGAGGTCTTTAGCTGTCAGATGCCGGATATTGACTCCACCCCCGCGAATGGTTACATAAATGGCGAAGACGATCAGGCGCAGTGCTCACTACGCGCCTTCTAGCGTCGCGCGTACAACCGGATAAAAAGCCAGTACAAACAGACTAGTCGATCAGTCTGTTTGTACTGGCTTTTTATCTACAAAGTTTGCAGAATAACTTCCAGTTGTCTACCTGAGAATAGTTCTAATTTTTCTCTACTCCGTTTAGCAAATCAGGCTGATTCTTTATTGATCGGTATGGTGAATTAATCGTATACAGTCAGATAAAAATACCAGCTTGATAAATCATTGTGGTTTTAGCGATATAACGATTTCATTGTTTGATATAATTTCATATAACCGCTTGCTCAGA
This sequence comes from uncultured Spirosoma sp., assembly GCA_964581865.1. Lineage (GTDB taxonomy): Bacteria > Bacteroidota > Bacteroidia > Cytophagales > Spirosomataceae > Spirosoma. Next base: position 21,564 of record CAZOQC010000029.1, on the reverse strand, counting down.
AAGAGCAGTTTCACCAATAAATGTCTTACCTGGTATTACTTAAAAAAATTACATTCCGAGTCGCAAAAAACACATTAATCAGTTTATCAAAAATCATATTTATTAAACTACTACGATCAATAATTCGCACAAAATCCCGTATAGATAAATTTTATGTTTAATTAATCTACCAAACCAATAGATCATATTAGACCTAACTCCACCCGCCTAACAAGGCTTATACATGATATTTGACGTAAGTATTACCCCATAAAACGGGTATTTTTTGTCACCTGCCGTACGTCTGAAATAGCATTACCTGACTCCTCAACTAAAGCGGACTTAGCCATCATCAGCAAAGTCCATACCGATTTGCCGCGACGCGGAAAAAGTCAATCTGATTCTCGAAAGAAAGTCAATTTACTGCCTGTTTCTACTTGGTCAACAAACCACTAATTCTGAGTAAACGGTCAGCCTGCCTGTGCTCTGGGCCAGCGTGCTTTTAAGCAGCTTTCCAATGACATCGAGCCGGCTTTCCCCGCGTCAGTATCCACCAGTCCCCCCACAATTTAAGCTTGATTAATTAATGATGAGTACGCGTAAGAATAGCAGCAAACGAACCGGCAACTGTGTGGCAGCCCTGCTTGGTTGTCTGGTTCTGATCAGTAGCTGTACCCCCGTCAGAAAGCTGGCGTATTTCCAGTCTAAAAACCCGCTCGACGATACCCTCACCGTATCGTCAACGTACGTCCCCACCATCCGGAAGGGCGACATGCTATCGGTTCAGGTCAGCAGCCTGAATGCCGAAGCGTCCAACTACTTCAACCCGGCAGCGGTGGCCGACAACAATGCGCCCATCACTGCAGCGACCAATCCATTGGCCCGGCAAACCGGGTACCTGGTGACTCCCGACGGCAGCATTAAACTGCCGCTGATCGGTCAGCTTACCGTGGCTGGCCTTACTAACTCGGCTGCCAGTGATCTGATCGCTAGTAAGCTGAAGATCTACCTAAAGGAACCAACGGTCATTGTGCGGAATACCAACTTCCGCATTTCTGTGCTGGGTGAAGTGGCCCGCCCCGCGCTGTTCACCATTCCCAACGAACAGATTACGCTGCCCGAAGCACTGGGCCTGGCCGGTGACCTGACGATCTACGGCCGACGTGACAACGTGCTGGTGATTCGCGAGGAAGGCGACAAGCGGGTGTTTGCCCGCCTGGATATGACCCGGCGCGAGACCTTCAAATCGCCGTACTATTCGCTGCGGCCCAATGATATTGTCTACATCGAGCCCGGTAAAGCCCGGGCTACCAGTGTCGACCGGGTTTACCTGGTGGCACCCCTCGTAACCGGCATCCTGTCCATCATTGCCATCATTGCTACCCGGCCTTAGCCGACAAAACACGCCTTCATTTACTCAATATTATGGCTAAATCTTCCCAATCATACGTGCCTTACCAGGTTGTCGAACCCAATAGCACTTCAGCTATGGTTCACCTGCAACCCTTCCTCAAGCGGTGGCCCTGGTTCGTGCTGTCGCTGGCGGTATCGCTGGCTGGTGCCTATGTGTACCTGCTTTACCAGCAACCGATCTACCGCACCAAAGCCAGCCTGCTTCTACAGGATGAAAAGCGGGGCAGCGAACAAAGCAACCCGCTGAAAGAGCTGGAAACCTACTCGCCGAAGAAAGTGGTCGAGAACGAACTGGAAGTGCTGCGGTCGTCCTCGCTGATGGGGCGGGTCGTTGACAATCTCAACCTGACCTCGAAATACCTGCGGCAGACGTCGTTCGGCAAGCGCGAAATTTTCAGCGCATCGCCCGTGATGGTGATGGTCGAGAAAGGGAATGACGCGGTTTACAAAAAGCCGATTCAACTGGACTTCATCAACGACAAAACGGTTCGGATCGACACGCAGAATTACCCGCTCAACCAGTCGATCAAAACGCCGTACGGGCAGTTGCGGGTGGTTACCCGGCGGCCGGTCAGCGACACGACGGAAACCATTTTTCTACAGGCCATGCCCCGCGCAGCCGCGATCGGTACGTATCTGGGCAAGCTGAAAGCCGAACCGACCAGCAAAACATCGACCGTAATCGACCTGACGCTCGACGATGCCGTACCCGAAAAAGGCGAAGCCATTCTGGGCGGACTGATTCAGGAATACAACCAGGCCGCTGTCGTCGACAAAAACAAAGTAGCCGCCAGCACGCTGCGGTTCGTGGAAGAACGGTTGCGGATGGTATCGGGCGAACTGTCGTCGGTTGAGCGCGACGTTGAATCGTACAAGTCGAGCAAGGGCATCACGGATCTGAGCACGCAGGCATCGGCACTGGTCGAAACGGCCCGCCAGAACGACGCGCAGATCAACCAGGTAAATATTCAGCTGGCGTCGTTGAATGATTTACAGAAGTTTATCAGCAATTCATCGAACAAGCGGAGCAGCACCCCCGCCACCGTGGGCCTGACCGACGCGACACTGCTGGGTCAGATCAGCCAGTTGTCGGACCTTGAGCTGAAGCGCGAAGAGAAAGCAGAAACCACGTCGGAAGAAAACCCGATGCTGGTGACACTCGATAACCAGATCAAAAGCACGAAGGCCAACATCAGCCAGAACATCGAAACGATGAAAAGCCAGCTGCAGAATTCGCAGCGCGAGTACAACACGAAAAGTCAGGAAGTGGAAACGTCGATTCGGTCGATTCCGCAGCAGGAGCGTGCGCTGGTCAACATCACCCGCCAGCAGGGCATTAAAAACGATCTGTACACCTACCTGCTGAAGAAGCGGGAGGAACTGGCTGTTCTGTTTGCCGCTACGCAGGCCGATAGCCGGGTCGTCGACGCTCCCATTGCGGGTGGTGCACCCATCAAACCTGTCGGTGCCGTGATGTACGCGCTGTTCGGGCTGGTTGGACTGCTGGTTCCTACGGCACTGATCGCGGGCCGGAACGCGGTCAATACAAAAGTGACCCGCCGACTCGACGTTGAGGACATGACGCACGTCCCGATTCTGGGCGAGGTGATGAACAAGCGGAAGCGCGACGTCATGGTGGTCGGGCAGAATACCCAGTCGGTCATTGCCGAGCAGATCCGGACGATCCGCACCAATCTTCAGATCGGCAACACCGACCTTACGGCCAGTCAGGTTATCCTGTTTACGTCGAGTATCAGCGGTGAGGGCAAATCGTTTGTCTCGCTCAACCTGGGAGCTAGCATGGCGATGCTCAAGCAGCCGACCGTGATTCTGGAGATGGACCTGCGGATGCCCCGGCTACACCAGGTATTCGGGATCGACAACAGCGTTGGCCTGAGCAACTACCTCAACGGTGAAGCCACGCTGGACGAGATTCTGCAACCCGTGCCGGGCCATCCCAACTACTTCATCATTCCAAGTGGTCCCCTGCCGCCAAACCCATCTGAGCTGCTCAGCGGCATGGAAGTACGGACACTGATGAGTACCCTGCGCGAACGGTTCCGCTACATCATGGTCGACGCACCGCCGATCGGGATTGTCACGGATGCTCAGCTGCTGGCTCCCATGGCCGATTCGACCCTATTTGTCGTTCGCCACGGTCTGACTCCGAAGCACTGCCTGAAGATTCTGGATAACCTCCACAAGGAGCAGCGATTCCACAACCTGAATATCGTTCTGAACGCCGTAGAACGGGGGAACTCCTACCACTACAGCCACCAGTACAAAAACAGCTACTCATACCGGTAAGCCGGTTCAATTACCCACACGTGTCTTACTCAACCACGTCACTTTCTTTTTCAGTCATTCTGTTAACAACATTAGCTATGTCGACTACGTATACGCATCTGAGCAAAGCCCCTCAGAATCAACAGGCGAACGTACGCATCAGCTCCCGTAAAGCTGGCCGCACCCTGACCCGTGCCGATTTGCGAAACATGGAGAAACGGGTCTTCGACCTGGTCATAGCGGGTGTCGTATCGGTGACGGTGCTGCTCTGGCTTATCCCGCTTATCGGCCTGCTCATCAAGCTCTCCTCGCGCGGACCGATTCTGTTCGTACAGATGCGTACCGGCCGCGATGGCAAGCCGTTCCGCTGCTTCAAGTTCCGCACCATGACGTACGCACCCAATGCGGAATTCAAACAGGTGACGACCAACGATGTACGGGTAACGCGGCTGGGTCACATTCTCCGCCGGAGCAACCTGGACGAAATGCCCCAGTTTCTCAACGTGCTGCTGGGTCAGATGAGCGTCGTTGGTCCCCGCCCCCACCCCATTCCGCTCGACGCCAAGTACTGGCATTCGATGCCGGGCTACAAAGACCGCTACACCGTCCGGCCGGGTATTACCGGGCTGGCGCAGGCACGCGGGGCGCGGGGTGAAACCGATGTGCTCTACAAAATGCAGGGCCGCGTTCGCTACGATCACCTGTACATCCGGCGGCAATCGTCGCGGCTCGATATGAAAATCTGCTGGTGGACGGTAAAAGCTGCCCTGAACGGCAACCGCAACGCCCGCTAGTACCCCGTCTCTAACTACCCCAACTCATGAACGTTCTTGGAATTAATCTGTACGACGCCGGTCTTGATTCGGCCGTGCAGGGCTGTCTGGATCAGTGCGCAGCGACGCAACCCCGCCACAGCCATTGCATCAGTGCCACCGACGCCCACGGGCTGGTAACGGCCTATAAAAAGCCGGCATTCAAAGCACTGCTCGACTCGTTTTACTGGGTGCTTCCCGACGGTATGCCGAGTGTATGGCTGGGCCGCTGGAAAGGAGCGGACCAGATGACGCGCTGCTACGGACCCGACTTTTTCAAGCTGGTACTGTCGCAGGGAGCCGACCGCAACGTGACCCACTTTTTCTGTGGGGGCAAAGAAGGCGTTGCCGACGATCTGAAAGCGGCCGTCAGCCGTAAGTTTGGTAACAATAGTGTGGTAGGCACCTACTGCCCGCCGTTCCGCGAAATGACCGATGTCGAACTGCAATCGCTGGCCGACACCATCAACGCATCGGGTGCCAACATTGTCTGGGTTGGGCTGGGTAGCCCCAAGCAGGAGCGCTTTGCCGCCCTCCTGTCCGAGCGGGTCAACGTCAACTTTCTGGTCACGGTCGGGGCTGCGTTCGACTTCCACACCGATCGGGTGGCGCAGGCTCCGCGCTGGATTCAGCGCCTGTCGATGGAGTGGTTTTTCCGGCTTATGATGGAGCCAAGACGGTTAGCCAGCCGGTATCTGCGTGTGGTGCCCCTGTTTATTCTGCTCAACCTGAAGGAAGCGCTGACGGGCCCCCGCTCGTCGCACGCTTAGTCGTTCAGGCAGGGCCACGATCCTGCATGCTTACCTGTTTTATATGCAAATGATCAGCGAAGAAGTCAATACTATCCACCAACCGGAAACCGATGCGTCTCAATCGGTCGTTAAACGATTTGTCGTCAACGTAGCCTCGCTGTTCAGCGTGCAGCTTGCCAATATGCTGCTGCCGCTGCTCACCGTGCCCTACGTGGTACGGATTATCGGCCCGGAGCGGCTGGGGCTTCTCAATTTTTCGCTGGCGTTCGTTGCCTATTTCAGTCTGGTTATCAACTACGGCTTTGACATGGCTGCGGTGCGCAACATCGCGGCCAACCGGAACGACAAAGTGGAGGTCAACCGGGTGTTCTGCGAAGTGCTGGCGGGTAAAATCCTGCTGTGGGTGCTGTCGACGATGCTGTTTGCCGGTATTCTGATCGCCATCCCCGAATTCCGGGCTCAGTGGGTGCTGCATACCTGTACGTACCTGACCTGTATCGGGGTGGTGCTGTTTCCGCTCTGGCTGTATCAGGGCATGGAAGATCTGAGCCGTGTGGCGCTGTTCAACCTGGTCGTCAAGGTACTGTTTTCGCTGTCGGTGTTCGTACTGATCCGTCGGCCGGGCGATTACATCTACCAGAATCTGTCGATGAGTGTGGCGCAGGTACTGGTCAGCGTCGTGGCGCTGATCGTGGCCATCCGGCGGTATAACCTGACGGTAAGCTGGCCGCTCTGGGCAAACCTCAAACAACGGTTTATCGACGACCGGACGCTGTTTTTCTCGTCGCTGACTATCACGCTCTACGCCGGTTCCAACGTGTTTCTGCTGGGGCTGCTGAGCAACGCCTACAACGTGGGTATCTTCTCGGCCGGTACGCGGCTGGAAAGCATCAGCCGGGCGTTTGCCGGTATTGCCCTGAACCAGGCGTTTTTCCCCATCGTCGCCAACGCCTTCGGGCGGAGCCGCGAGCAGGGGCTGCGGCTGGTTCGTACGACGTTTTTTCCCCTGGCCGCGTTTATGGGCGTTATTTCCATTGGTCTCTGGATTATCGCGCCGTTTTTCATCACGCTGTTTTACGGGGACGCGTTCCGCGATGCCATCACCATTCTGCGCATCGTTTCCCTGCTGCCGCTCGCCATCGGCATCAGCAATCTGCTGGGCCTGCACACGATGCTGAACCTGCGCATGGACAAAGCGTTTTTCGCCATTACGGCGATGGGTTCCGTTATCGGTCTGTCGCTGAACATGCTGCTGATCAAGACCTCCGGGCACATTGGAGCCGCTTGGGCGTGGGTGATCACGGAAGGCTGCATCACGGTGGCCATGTACATCTACCTGCGGTCGCAACAGATCGAAGTGGTTCAGCTTTCGGCACTGACCGAAGCCATTACCTTTACCAAAGATCGCCTGAGCATGCTGTCGAAACGACTCCCAGGCCGTCACTGATACCCGTTACCAACCCCGCACCATAAACAAACAACCACTCATGCAACCGATATACGACCTGCATCGCGCCCCAACCGGGCGACATTGATGCACTCTCAAGAGTTATGAAAACAATAGCAACGTTAATCGTTACCTACAACCGGCTCAGCGACCTGAAAGTGTGCGTGTCGTGCATTCGGGAGCAGACCCACCAGCCCAACGCCATTTATGTCATCAACAATGGCAGCAACGATGGTACCGACGAGTGGCTGGCCCAACAGTCGGACCTGACGGTCGTTACCCAGGCTAATCTGGGCGGAGCCGGTGGGTTTGCCACGGGGATTGAGCGGGCGTACAACGATGGTTACGACGAAATCTGGTGCATGGACGACGACTGTGTACCCACCCCCGACGCGCTGAAAAATCTGGTCGAGTCGCCCAACATCGGGCCGGGTATCAAGAACTGCGTGTCGATCAACGTAAAGAACCACGAGGAGCTGGCCTTCTTCGTTAGTCAGAACAACAAAACCTACCAGCGCGTGTCGGACATGGACGGCTACGACCTCATCTACGGGGTTGCGTCGCTCTTCAACGGTACGCTGATTAGTTCGGAAGTAATCAAGGCAATCGGCATCCCCGACAAGAAACTGTTTATCTGGGGCGACGAAGTGGAGTACATGACGCGGGCGATGAAAAACCATTTCCCCGTAGCCACCGTCCCGACCTCGCTGCTGTTCCACCCGCCTTCCGTCGACCGGGATGGCATCCCCTGGCCGGGCGCGTGGAAAAACTACTACCGGATTCGCAACGAACGGCGCGTGTTCCAGAACGCCCACGGCGACAAATACGGCTTTATCATGTTTATGTTCTGGTCGATGAAAGCCACGTTCAGCCAGCTGGCGACGAAGCGCAAAAACCGGTTCTACAACTTTCTGCTCTACGGCGAAGCGGCTGCCGACAGCCTGCTCAACAACTTCCGCAAGCGACCCAACACGATCTACACGCTGCGGCTGTATCAGTTCATGAACAAATAAGCCTTCCAATGAACGTACTGATTGCAACCTATCTGGCAACGAATTCGCCCTCGGGCGTGGTCACGTATACCCAAACGCTGACCCGCGACCTGATGGCCAATGGCGTTGGCGTGCAGGTAATCGATGCAGGCAGTACGCCCGTTGGCTGGCGGAAATTCCTCGGCCTGGCCAAACGCATCATGCGGCCGCTGGGCGGGATGTTCTCGGCGGCTTACGACGAGTTTGCGTATTTCACCGGGGTGTACCTAGCCGCGCGTCGGCTGAAGCATACCGGTATTGAGTTGATCCACGCGCAGGACCCCCGGTCGGGTGCAGCGGCCCGGCTGGCCCTTGGTTCGACTGTGCCGGTGGTGTTGACCTGCCACTTCAACGATGATCCGGTGAGTGAGCTGACCAGCGCCTTTTCGCTCGGGTCGGGCAGTAAGCGTGTCCTGACGAACTGGTACGTGTACCTGTTTTCGCACATCCGTCACTACGTGTTTGTCTCAAACTACGCGTACAGTACGTCGAAGCAGTTTCTGCCGCCGGGTATCGACAAGCGGATTCTGCGCAACTCGGTTCAGCTGACGTGCGCCCCCCGTCGGCACGATACCGGCACCGGTCACCTGACGATCAGCAATGTCGGCTACCTCGATGAGCGCAAGAACCAGCAACTGCTGCTGGCTATTGGTCGCGAACTGTTGCTGCGCGGCAGAACGGATTTCAGCATCTGGCTGATTGGCGATGGCCCGAAGCGAGCCGACTACGAAGCGCTGGCCGCTCAGTGGCAGCTTGCCGGCTACGTAACGTTCTACGGGCGGCAGTCGACCCCCTGGGAACTGGTCGCCCAAAGCGATCTATACGTGCATACGGCCCTCAACGACAACTGTCCCTACGCGCTGATCGAAGCGATGGCGGTCGGTGTGCCGGTTCTGGCCCTGCCCACGGGCGGTATTCCGGAGATGGTCCCCGACGGACTGGGCTTACTGGCCGGACAAACGGCACCGGAACTGGTGGATGAACTACTGCCTTATTTCGACGCCGACCAGCGGCAACGGGTGGCCGATCAGCAGGCGACCCACGCCGATCGGGTGTTCAACCACCAGCGTAACCTGAACGATTTACTTACGTATTACCAACAGCTAACCGGCAGCAACGGCACACCGGCTCCGGCTTCAATTCCTGCACTAGCATGATGATCTGGCTATTTCGCTTCGCGCTCTTCATGATCCTGTTCGGCCTGAGCCCGCTGACATACGGTGGCGACTCCCTACACCCGATACTCGACAAAGTAACGAGCAGCATGGCCCTCGTCGGGCTGATCTCGCTGGTTATCTGCTATTTCGACCTGCCCCGCTTTTACAAGTTCATGGCGTGGCCCATTTTTATCGGTGCGCTGCTGCTGTTGCTGGAATCGAAGTACGAATACGGCCAGTATGTCTACTCGTATTTCGTCATCAAACGATTTGTGTACTGCGCCCTGGCCATGACGGCTTACTACGCGGCCAAACGGGCGGGCACGATTCGGTTCGAGTACATCGGCTACCTGGTGCTGGTGCTGTTTTTCGTCAATCAGATTCTGCTGGGACAGATTTATACGTATTCGCTCTCGTCGGAAAGCCGTACCACAACGGCCCCCGAAGCCCTGTACCTGGTAATACCGTTCCTGTACTTTCTGGTGCAGTACTACAGGGAACACAAGCTGATTTCGCTGCTTTCGTCGCTGGCCGTTTTCCTGTTCATCGTTATCCTGCTGCACCGGTCGGTTATTTCAACGGCGGTCATTGCGGCTGGTATGGTTACGGGCCTGATGCTGATTAGTCAGTCGTCGGGCAAAGGATTTCCGGTGGGGCGTACGTTTATGTTTTTTATCGTGGTCGTCAGCCTGTCGACTCCGCTGGCGGGGATGCTCTCGGATAAAAAGTTCGACGCCTTCATGGAAAGCATCAACGGTATTCTGGACCCCAAAGAAGACAATACCGGCAGCTGGCGGCTGGAGCAGTCTGAGTTTTACATGTCTAAAGTACCCGAGCGGCCCATGCTGGGCTGGCGCTACGATGGCTACGACCGGGGTGAGGTGATGCGTCATGAAGACTTTCCCGAAAAAGGGACCATCATCCACTCGCAGTACGTCGATCAGCTGTACAACTACGGCGCGGTGGGGCTGGCGATGAACCTGCTGCTCATTCTGGGTACGCTGGTTGCCATTTACCGCCGGAAACAATCGTATTCGACCGAACAGCTGGTGCTGTTTGGCTTTATAGCGGGGGGGCTGATCTACGGCGTTTCCTACCAGCTTCCGGTTTACTACTGGGGCCTGGTCGGCATGGGTATGTTCTACGGCCTGCAACGGCCCGCCCCCCGGTTTACCATGCCGGAACTGCATGAAGACGAAGAAGAAAACGCGCTTCAGCCGGTCGATTAATCGCTTACCTACTTAACGTTCTCACAAGATTATGATTAGTGTCGTTATTCCCGTCCACAACCGACTCGACTATACCCGGCAATGCCTGAACTGCCTGATCGCGCAGACGTACCGTGATTTTCGGATCATCGTCGTTGATGACGGTTCGACGGATGGCACCGACCTCATGATCGAAACCGAATTTCCGGAGGTTGTACTCATCAAGGGCGACGGTAACCTATGGTGGACCGAAGCCACGAACGTCGGTATCCGCTACGCCATGAAACAGACCGACGGCGACGGGCCGCACTTTGTGCTGACGCTCAACGACGACACCATCGTGCAGCCGGATTACCTGCAATCGATGCTCGACGCCTACCAGACCCACAAGCCCTGCCTGATCGGGTCGGTCAGTGTCGACAGCGAGAACCCCGAACGGCTCGAATACGCCGGGTCAGCTTTTGAGTTGTACACCGCCGGGGGTCGTCATCTGGCCGAAGATTATCAGAACAGCTACTCGACGCTCATCAGCCGGGCGGATCACGTCGAATCGCAGTCGCTGCCGGGCCGGGGTACACTGATCCCGATGGAGGTGTTCGCCAAAGTCGGGTTGTTCAACGCCGAGAAATACGCCCACTACATGGCGGACATCGAGTTTTCGATCCGGGCCCGGAAAGCGGGGTACCGGCTGATCGTCGACGCTAAAAGCATCGTCTACGAAATTGTCCGGGCTACGGGTATTCAGGTTGAGAAGGATTTGACGATCAAGCAGTTTATCAACAGCTTTACCTCGATTAAGTCACCCACTAACCTGACCGTCCGGTACAACTTCGCGCTCGAACACTCCCGCACCAAGCACCTGTATTTCTGTTTCGACATTGGCCGGATCTGCGCCGGTTTTCTCCTGCGCAAACTTCGGACGAGCCGGGTCGGCTGAGTCGTGAGCGATCCGTTTTTTCATTATCCACATCTATCACCAGCGGTAACTCCGCTTTAGTCGACCGGTATGAAAACAGTTTTGATTTCGGCATATGCCTGCATTCCCGGGCAGGGTTCTGAAGAAGGAACGGGCTGGACGTATGCGTCCACGCTTAGCCAGCAGGGCTACCGGGTTCTCTGCCTGACTAAAAAAGACGGGCAGGCTATCATCGACCCGATTCTGGCGGATGGGCAGTTTCCCAATCTGACAGTCCACTACGTTCATGTACCCGACTGGGTCAACGCGTTTTGTAACAAGGGACTCACCGGGATGTATTTTCACTACATCTACTGGCAATGGGCAGCTTCGCAACTGGCCAAAACGCTGGATCAAACGGCGTCTATCGACCTGATTCACCACGTATCGTACGGCAGCATTCAGCTGGGCAGTTTCATGTACCGGCTCGGCAAACCGTTCGTCTTCGGCCCCGTTGGTGGCGGACAGCGGGCCCCCAAATCCATGAAACGGTATTTCGGCAAATTCTGGAACCGCGAATGGATGCGCGACGTGGTCGGCAAGGTGCTGGAATACGTCAACCCCGCTTATTTCCGGACGGTCCGGAAAGCCGATCAGCTGATCGTAACGAACCTCGATACGCTCAAGCTGGCCCGTACACTGCGGCCCACGGCTCCCGTCGAACGCATCTGGGACGCCAGTCTGAGCGCAACGTTTCTTCCCGCCGAACCCATTCAGCACATACCCGGTCCTACCCTCAAACTGCTCTGGGTAGGACGTCTACTGCCCCGAAAGGCGCTCGAACTGACCATTCAGGCGCTGGGTCAGGTCGATCCGTCGGTGCCTGTTACGCTGACCATCGTGGGTGGCAAAGGGGAGATGGTCGATCAGGTGCCGGGCTATCTGGACCGCTACAACGTACGCGACAAAGTCGACTGGGCCGGGCACGTCACGTTCCAGCAGGTTAAGGATTACTACGAACAGTCGGACGTCTTTTTCTTCACCAGCCTGCGCGACTCCTGCCCGCACCAGTTGCTGGAAGCCATGGGCTATTCGCTGCCGGTGGTGACGCTGCATCTGCACGGACAGGCCGAACTCGTCAACGACTCCACCGGCATCCGGGTGCCGGTCGACAATGAAGCGCAGGTTGTGGCCGATCTGGCGAAGGCCATCGAGTGGATGTATCACCATCCGGCTGAGCGGCTCGCGATGGGACAGGCGGGTTACGCGTTTGCGAAAACACAGCTTTGGGATACCAAAATCCGGTTGTTTACCGAACGGATCTACCCCTCCGTGCTGACCGAATCAGCGGCAATTCTTGCCGATTGATCGTGTTTCCGCCCTGTACAATACCATCCACACCAACTCGATCTGAACCGTACACTGCCCAACCCGATTTTGTCGGGAAGTAGTGTCGACGTAGGCCGTTTCCACACCTCTTCGAGCCAACGACCATGAAAAAAATTTTGATTTCAGCCTATGCCTGTATCCCCGACCGGGGTTCGGAAGAAGGTAACGGCTGGAACTACTCGTCGATCATCAGTCACCAGGGCTACAGGGTCTGGTGTATCACGCGAAACGTCGGACAGAAACAGATTGACGCGAAAATGACCAGTTGCCCGAATCCGAACCTGACGTTTGTGTACGTGACCGTTCCGCGCTGGATCGATGACGTGTACGACAAAGGGTTGTTCGGGCTGTATTTCCACTATATCTACTGGCAATGGGCAGCCGCGAAAGTAGCCCTGACGTTGCACAAAAAGCACGCCTTCGACCTGGTTCATCACGTGAGCTATACGAGCCTGCAGCTGGGCAGTTTTCTGTACCGGCTCAACTGTCCGTTCATCTACGGGCCGGTGGGTGGCGGGCAGGAAGCCCCCGGTGCATTCCGGCACTATTTCAAGCAATACTGGGTAAAAGAGCGGCTTCGTTCAGCCGTCAGCAAACTCATGCTACGCGTTAATCCGGGCTGTTATGAATCCGTACGTCGGGCCGACTATGTGCTGTCGTGGAATGAAGACACCACCCGAATGATCCACAAACTCGGCCGTCGGCATGGGGTCGACAAGGTGTTTGGCGGGATCGACAAGCACTTTATTCCGACCGAGCCGATGCACCGGCCCGCACGCCGGGTGCTGGAGTTGCTTTGGGTCGGTCGGCTGATGCCCCGAAAAGGGCTGGAACTGACGCTGCACGGTTTGAGCAAAGTCGACCCTGCCTGCCAGGTCCATTTCACCATCGTCGGCGACGGCGAAATGGGTCAGTACGTCAGCGAATACATCCGGCAGTATGGGCTGGAGAAGCGCGTAACCTGGGCAGGCAACGTGCCGTACACCGATTTGAAAGCGTATTACGCCAACGCCGACGTGTTCTACTTTACCAGCCTGCGCGACACCGGGCCGGGCCAACTGATGGAAGCCATGGGCTACACCCTGCCGGTGGTAACGCTGCACCTGCACGGACAGGCCGAACTCGTCAATGACTCGACCGGTATCCGGGTGCCGGTTACCGACCCCGAAACGGTGGCCATCCAGTTGGGCAAAGCCATCGAATGGATGTATTACAATGAAGACAAACGACTGGAGATGGGGCTCAACGCCTTTCGGTTTGCGCGCGAACAGTGCTGGGAGAAGAAAATAGCCCGGCTGCTGCGCACGTACTACGATCCCCTGCTCAACCCCGAACCTGTTGACGAAGCCGCTACGGCTCGTTATTAATTTATTCACGACAAGCCGACCTCGGTTATGCACATTGCCATTGCTGCGCCTATCGCTACTGCCGACCTGCTGGTCAGCCTCGATCCGACCGTCAGAAACGCCTTTCCCCAGGGACGGGCGGAAGCCCCGCTGATTAGCCACCTCATTCTGGAGCTGCTTCGGCAGGGACACCGGGTGCTGGCCATCACGACCGACCGGATGCTGGACGACGATCAGCCGCCGTTTGTATACGAGCAGGGCAATCTGACGTACGTGGTGGTGCCTAGCCGACAGCGTATTTTCCGGCCGAATGGTAAACGGCCCGGTCGCACGGCCGACTTCTTCCGGGTCGAGCGGAAGCACATCCTGACCGTACTCCGGCAGCATAAGCCCGACGTCGTTCACGCACACTGGACGTACGAGTTTGCAATGGCCGCGCTGGCCTACGACCCCGACGCGCTCATCACCGTACACGACAACGCCCGGCTGATTCTGAAGTACATCCCGACGCTGGAACGGCTATTTATGCTGGGCATGGCCCGGTACGTGTTTCGTAAAGGTCGCCGGTTTACGGCCGTTTCGCCCTACACCGCTCGGTCGGTTCAGCCCTGGACAGCCGCGCGCATACAGGTGGTGCCGAATCCGGTTATGACGCCCGTGCTTGGCGAGATCGTCAAACCAGCTTACCCGGTTGTGTCGATGGCAGCCAATGGTTGGGCCCTGCACAAGAATCTGGAAACGGCGTTGCTGGCCTTCAAACAGGTGCAGCAACGGCACCCTGATGCGGTGCTGTGGGGCTTCGGCACGGCGTTCGAGCCAGGCAAACAGGCCGACGATTTCTGCCGGACACACGCGATTCCGAACGTACATCTGCTGGGCCTGACACCCCACCAGACCATGTTGCAGGGCATTGCCCAGAGCAACCTGGTCGTGCATACGTCGCTGGAAGAATCGTTTGGTATGGTACCCGCCGAAGCGATGGCCTGCGGTGTGCCGGTGGTAGCCGGTGAGCATAGCGGGGCGGTGCCGTGGGTCGTCGGTGAGGGCGGTCTGCTGGTTGACGTAACCAATGCAACGGCCATTGCCGATGCTGTCGACCGACTGCTGACCGATCAGGCACTGGCGGAATCGCTGGCTCGAAAGGCCCGTACCAACGTAGCGAGCCGGTTCGATCTGAAGCACGTCACAGACCAGTATATGACCTTGTACGAGCAGTCGTCGGCGATCAGAGCGGTGCCGGCAACCGTCTAGTTTTACCCGGTCCGCCGTACCGGATGGCGTTCACTAATCTTAATACCAGTCTCTACAGTTACCCTCAGCAGTTTACCTTATTTCAGCGTTATTCAGGAAGCATTCAGGGCTGAGCAGATCAGCAATGGTAGGGTTAAATCAGGTGGTGCCGTTAGTTACGCAGCCCCGTTTACGCCTGCCTGCATTGGCTCACTCAGGCCATTGTCTTACGTACTCCATCTGAATATCCACTAACTACCCGTTTATATGAAGACCAGTTTCCACAGATTACCCGCACTGCTACTGCTGTTTTGCAGTCTGGCAGCCGCCATTCTCGCCTGTAAAGACACGGAGAACCCGACGCCGACGCCCACACCCGGCTCGACGGCCGTGACGATCGCCAGCATCGACCCGACTTCGGCACCCGTGGGCAGCACCATCGCTATTACGGGTACGAACTTCAGTTCTGACCCCGCCAGCAACACGATTACGATTGGGGGCGTACCGGCCACTGTGGTATCAGCCTCGCCAACGCGCCTGATCGTTACGGTGCCCGCCAGTGCCACGACCGGGCCGGTCAGTGTATCAGCCGGGGGGACGACAGCCCAGAGTTCGTCGACCCTGACCATAACCCTACAGCCGGTCAAGCCAACGGTTACGCTTCAGAATACCCTTTTCGGCAACCGGACGCTTAGCCGCGATACGGTGTACCTGCTTCGGGGTATCGTTTACGTACCGCAGACCTACACGCTGACGATTCCGGCGGGAACCGTACTTCGCGGAGCGGCCCCCGACGCCGACCCCGCCGGAACGAATATGCCCGGCTCACTGGTCATCGAACGGGGGGCGTTTATCAATGCCCGAGGTACGGCCGCACAACCAATCATTTTTACATCAGCCAAAGCAGCCGGCCAGCGTAACTACGGCGACTGGGGTGGTGTCGTGCTGATTGGCCGGTCGCCGGTGAACCGACCCGGCACAACGGCTAATCCACGCAACATCCGTGGTACGGTCGAAACCTACGGTGAACCAGCCAGCAACTCCGGCATCATGCAGTACGTACGGATCGAATACGCCGGGGCACCGATGGGCGGTAATACATCGGTACGGCTGGCGGGACTGTCGTTCTACGGCGTCGGCACGGGAACGACCATCGACCACGTGCAGGTGTCGTACAGTGCCGGTGATGGCTACGCCTGGTTTGGCGGTACGGTCAATGCAAAGAACCTGCTGGCCTACCGCACCACCGATGACGACTGGACGGTTGACTGGGGCTATACCGGCAACGTGCAGTTCGGTGCTTCCCTGCGCGACCCCAATGTATTCGACGCATCGGGTTCCAACGGGCTGGAAGTAGAAAACTACGAAACAGCGGCCACTGACGTTACACCCGTAGTCGCCATCAACGGACAGGCGCAAAACGTACCTGTATTTGCCAACATGAGTAGTTTCGCGTTTGGCACAACGCCAACAGCGAGCAACGCCCGTGCGGGTTATCAGTCGGGTGCCTATATCCGCCGGAACAGTGCCGTAGCGATTTACAACTCGCTGTTCTACGGCTATCCGGAAGGTGTTCGGGTGGAATCACTTACGGGGCCCAGCAGCCTGACCAGCGGTATCGTTGACCTGCGCGGGCTGGTGCTGGCCAACACACTCTTACCCGTCGTGGGGGGTGGCGTGGTCACTACGGATCAGGTGGCGCAATACTACCTGACTACCGGGCGCAACAACCAGGTGATTCAGTCGGGCAATCTGACGTCGCTGCTGCTCAACAGCAATAACTTCACGCTGACCTCGCCCAGCTTCCTGCCGCAGTCGGGTTCGCCCCTGTTGAGCGATGCCGTCAGCGGTAACCGCCTGAACAGCTTCTTTACGTCGGTCACCTACCGGGGTGCGTTTGGCACCGACAACTGGGCCGCTAACTGGACGAACTACAGTTCGCAAACGACTGATTACGACCGGTAGTGGTTTTTGAATTTATAGTTTGTAATTCGAGGTTTGTAGTTCCTCCGGCTGTATAGCCATGCGGTAGCAACCGCAGGAGGAACTACAAACCTCGAACTACAAACTATAACCTATCCCTTCATATCCTTTCCTGATCGGATCGTGACAGGTGCCCCATCGGCCAGGAAGACGCTGCTGGGCGGGCTGGTGAAAAAGGGAGCAAACTGAGAGCCGTAGAGCGTAGTAATGTCGCAGCGGACGTCGAAGCGACTGACGGGGTAAATCTGCCACCGGTCATGCACGACTTCAAATTCGGAGGTGTGTTTGTCGCCCCGCGCGGTGTAGCCCCAATAGTTTTCGGTGATAAACCACGGTTCGCTGCCGGGCGTTGCTTCGCTGCCCTCCCGACTGGCGTCGACATCGATGTAATTCCAGTCGTCGCCGACCTTCCACTCGTAGCGGACATGCTGCCTGTCGTTGTGAACCTGCCAGGTATGGCGCATCGGGCGGCTTTCGTAGGGTTCGCCGTAAAGCGTACGGGCTACCCAGACGATCGCCGGTTTCGGCACAATCTCTTTTACAAACACGACACCCCGCTGCCAGCCATTATCGGTCTTCCGCCGAACGTAAAACCGTAGATTGAACTCTTCAAATTCAGTGTGGAACGGGACCGGCACTTCACCCAGCATCCGTACCTTCTCGAAGTTAAACCCGACCAGACTGCCGAAGCAAACGCCGTTGTAGTCATCGAGTTCGGTACCGTGCGGCACCAGCGGCTGCAATACCGCCCGATCGATGGGATAATTGGCGAAAATCAGATTGCGCCAGTCGGCGGATAAGAAGGTAAATGCCATAACGTATAGAAATGAGGGTAAAAAAGGTCAGCTTCGCGGCTGACCTTTTTTGTTTGTTCAAGAATGATGATGAGCCCGCTTATCCCTCAGCCCCCTGAGCTATTAGTTGGGGAATCGTTTTTTGTCATCCCGAGCCTGCGAGAGATCTTCGGCAAAAGGCGGTTTTGTTTGCTTTTAGCGAAGATCCCTCGCAGGCTCGGGATGACAAAGTAGGCAATTTTATCACGGATTATACTTCACCAAACAACCATTTAGAGGGCTAGGAGTAACACAGCACGGCAGGATAAACCAGCTCCGCCCCGTACGATCCTTACGGAAACCGGGGAAACTTGCTGAAGTCGGGTTTGCGCTTTTCGAGGAAGGCGTCTTTCCCCTCCTTGGCTTCCTCCGACAGGTAGTAAAGCAGCGTGGCATCACCAGCCAGTTGCTGAATACCGGCCTGCCCGTCGAGTTCGGCGTTAAACGATGCTTTGAGCATACGCAGTGCAATCGGGCTTTTCTCCAGCATCTTCCGGCACCACGCTATCGTCGTTTCCTCCAGCTTGTCAAGCGGCACGACTTTGTTGACCAGCCCCATATCGAGTGCTTCCTGCGCATCGTACTGATCACAGAGAAACCAGATTTCGCGGGCTTTTTTCTGCCCCACAACCCGCGCCAGATACGAAGCCCCGAAACCACCGTCGAACGAGCCGACTTTCGGGCCGGTCTGGCCAAAGCGTGCGTTATCGGCGGCAATGCTCAGATCACAAACAACGTGCAGCACGTGACCGCCACCGATCGCGTAACCGGCTACCATCGCCACGACAGGCTTGGGAATCCGGCGAATCTGCATTTGCAGGTCGAGTACGTTCAGGCGCGGCACTTTGTCTTCACCCACGTAACCGCCGTGTCCCCGTATCGACTGATCGCCCCCGGAGCAGAACGCTTCGCCCCCCTCACCGGTCAGAATGACGACACCGACGCGCTCGTCCTGCCGGGCCAGCTCCATCGCTTCCGACATTTCCGTTACCGTCTGCGGGGTAAAGGCGTTGCGCTTGTGCGGCCGGTTGATGCTGATCTTGGCGATTCCGTCGTAATACGTAAACAGGATTTCCTGATATTCCTTAATTGTCTCCCAGGGGTAATTGCTTGTCATTTTTATAAAGGTCGAAAGAGTGAATGAGCGAAAGAGCGAACCGAACTACGGAGTACACTGCCGGACGGCCACTCTTTCATTCTTTCGCTCTTTCGCTCATTCAGTATATGAAACATCGTGATACTGCACGTCCCAGGTGTGATCGGCCATCATACGGACGGTCGCCAGGCAACGCTCGAAGGGGAAGATTCGCCCCCACTCGGTTGGCCCCACCATCGACAGCAGATCGGTACCATTTTTGCGCTGGTAAAAGTGATAGGTGTGCCCGACAACGGGCTCGAAACTCATCTGGGCCGCGTAGATGCGCTCCGAAATTTCGACCCGGTGCCGGATGGCGGTTGCCTGCTCGGCCAGTAGCTGCATTTGCCGGTACAACTGGCTAAGCTGCATGTCGGTCTGTTCGCGCATGGCGGCCACGGCCCGACCTGTTATCTTACCCTTGTCTTCGGGTCGGATCACTGCCCCGCCCGCCGTGTGTGCATACTCAAGCAAACCCGGCGATGCGGCCACCTTTTCCGGCGAGATTGGATTGACGACAACTTTGGCTTCTTCCATATGCATTGGCAAACCGCCCGATCAACGGCTTTGTTTCTTCGGCGGTTGTTGCTAAAAAAAAGCATCTTTACGATACCGTATCCGCTACTTCGACAAAAGTACGACAAACCGATGGAAACCCCCGCTACCACCCCTGCCACCCCGCGCCTGTCGCGCCAGTCGTTTTTTCACCTGCTGGGCGCAGCATTTACCACCCTGCTTTTCTCGGGCAATACGTCGGGCTGTTCCGGCACCGAAACCGCTCCCGACCCGCAACCCGACGTGCTGACGCTGAACCTGAGCGACAAGGCCAATCAGGCTCTGAGCATAAAGGGTGGCTATGTAGTCACGAACAACATCATAGTCGCTCGCACCAACGCCGATCAGTATGTCGCTGCTGGTGGCCGCTGCTCACACGATAACACGATTCTGGTATTTCGCCCCGCCGACAACCAGTTTTACTGCCCGCTCGACCTGTCGCGCTACAACCTCAGCGGCAAAGTCATCAGCGGCCCGGCAACCGTTCCACTGAAAACGTATGACGTCTCCGGCCCCAGCGCGGGAGTTCTTGTGATTCGATAGTTATAGAGTTGGCTAGTTATAGAGTTATAAGGTTGCTGGCGCGTCAGCCCATCCGGCGGCAGCAACTCTATAACTAGCCAACTTTACAACTCTACAACTTCATATGAAAGCCTTTATCGACGCCTGGCAGAGTGGGCAGGAGCGGTTTACTCTGCACACGTCCGGCTCGACGGGAACGCCGAAACCCATTGAGCTAACCCGGTCGCAGATGCGGGCCAGCGCCCACCTGACGGGGCAGACGCTGGGCCTGCAACCGGGCGATGCCGCGCTGGTGTGTCTGAATACCCGCTACATCGCCGGGATCATGATGCTGGTGCGCGGGCTGGAACTGGGCTTGCCCATGACCATCGTCGAACCCGTCAGCAACCCGTTGGCGCTGGCCGAAACCGAGGGCAAATCGTTTGCGTTTACCGCCCTCGTGCCGCTACAGCTGCAAACGATCCTGACCGAAACGCCGGAGAAAAAAGCGGTTCTGGACGGCATGAAAGCGATTCTGGTCGGGGGAGCCGCCACCAGTCCGGCCCTGGAAGCGCTGATTCAGTCCATCACCGCGCCCGTCTACGCCACCTATGGCATGACCGAAACGGTGTCACACATTGCCCTGCGTCGACTCAATGGCCCCGACGCGTCGGACGTTTTTACCGCGCTGACGGGCGTCGACCTCGGCACCGACGAACGGGGTTGTCTGCACATCACCTCGGCGGCTACCAACTTCGAGCGCATCCAGACCAACGACGTCGTCGACCTGATCGACCCGACGCATTTTCGGCTGCTGGGCCGGTCCGACAGCGTCATCAATAGCGGGGGCGTCAAGGTGCAGCCCGAAGCCATCGAACGACTGATTCAGTCGACGCTGGCCGGGGCCGGGCTGTCTCCGCGCCTGTTTATCGCCGGCCTTACCGACGACCGGCTGGGGCAGCGCGTGGTGCTGGTGCTGGAAAACTGTCCGCTGACCGATGTGCAGTGGACCACCAGTCAGCAGGTTGTACGCGACACGCTGGGTGCTTATTCCGTACCGAAAGCCTGGTATACCGTCGACGCCTTTACCGAAACAGCAACCGGCAAAATCGACCGGCGGGCAACAGTCGACCAAATCCGCTAATTTTACCGGGTCGATTATTACGCTATGTCATTTACCAGTCTTCGCATCCGGTTTCAAACCGCCCGGTCGCTGCCCGCGCCCTACGCTTATTTCTACACGCTCGAGCTACGTCCCGCGTTCAGCGATTTTTTACAGGTCGAGCTGTCGATCACCTACCCCGACCGCGACGATATTGACGACGATGAACTGATTGCGGAAGGCTTCACCCGCGACGACGATTTCTCGTGGTCGGGCCGGTTGTCGAAAGCGTGGTTACAGGCCGTGACAAAGCTGGCAAATCAAACAACGCTGCGGCCAGCCGACGAAGATAAGCTGGACGAAGACGACGACTTCTGGGAACTGAAAATCGCCCAGAATCCCGGCCCCGACCGGCAGGGCCGTCCGTCCGATAAAGGACAGGGCAGCACCGACGACTGGCAGTACCTGGTGCAGGAACTGACTCAGGCTACGCTTGAAGCCGACGGGCGC
>CAZOQC010000028.1:0-67600 GCA_964581865.1 uncultured Spirosoma sp. | reverse complement strand
TGTCGCGGAACAGCAGATACACAGGCACATTGATCGATTCGGTCTGGCTTTTTTGGTAAACCAGTTGGGGGTACACCGCGCCCGAGGCCGCCAGTTGGTTGTACTGCTGTTTGGCCGCTACCCACTGATCGTCCGTCGGGCCAAAGACAACTGACTGGCTGGGTAGGGGTGTCTGTTTCCGGTCGGCCAGCCGCTGATCGAGGTTAGCCAGCATTCGTTTCAGGTGTGCGGTGTCTTTCCCTGTACGAATGCGTTCCCGCAGCGACTGCCGAATCAGGTAAGTAAGGGCATTCGTCAGGTTCAGACCGATTTCCGCCATCTGCTTAAAGATCAGCGACGACGGCGACATGCCCGGAATGGTGTTGGGGTCGTGCAGTAGTACGTCGCCAGCCGGGGTTAGAAAACCGTCGATGCGGGCGTAAACGTTGATACCCAGCCGCGTAAACACATCCGCTACGGCCAGTTGAATCTTGCGGTTGTTTTCCAGGCTGGTATCGACTGGAATTCGCTTTTTCGTGGTGCTGAGCTTGTACTTCGACTCGAAATCAAAACTCGTCACATTGTAGATTTCTGTCGGGGGCAGGGCAATCGCCATCTGATCGTCGTCCTGAATAACGCCACACGAAAACTCCTGACCGCTAATGAATTCCTCGAATAGTACCTCATCTTCCGCGTTGACCGCCGAGAGGGTAATTGTAGTCAGACCATTGGCAAGTAGCTGATCGAGCGTCTGCACAAATTCCGCCGGGTGGTTGATGCGCTCCCCCGTCTGCTCGATTATGATCGGGAAACTAAGGCCCGCATCCAGACTCGTCATCTGCTGCGCCAGCGATTCTTTTTCGGCCGACGACAGACGCTGCCACTCGCCCAGTTTCGACCAGCCATCGGGCTGAATCGTCATGGTAAAAAAGCATTGTTCAACCGCCCGACAGAACTGCGCCAGGTCGTTTTCGCGCACGATAGAAACGCCAATGCTCGATCCCTGATGGGGTGCTTTGATCACAATTGGTAGGCCCAGATGTGCCGTCAGCGATTGGAAAAACTGCGCTTTGTCGGTCTGTTCGTAGGCGTCCCGGTTGATTGTTGCCGTTTTTTTCTGTTGGCCGTTTGCCAGCGCGATCAGTTCGTTCTGTAAAATCTTGTTGATACCTACCGCTGAACCCGCCAGTCCCGGACCTGTATAGGGCATCTTGTACCATTCCAGCAGGCCCTGAATAGCCCCATCTTCGCAGTCGGGCCCGTGCATAGCCAAGAAGACCATGTCGAAATGATCACGAAACTGTTCCGGCCGTAGCTCGGGTAATGCTGCATCGATGCGGTCGGTCGGGCGCGATTCGTCATACACCGAAAAGCCGGTTTCATCCTGCGGCAGCACATCGCGTAGCGAGTCACCCAGCAGGAAATCGGGCTCTACAAGCCGGAAGCGGCCCCGCCCGTCGACAAACACGAGTACAGGCTCGAACAGGCCCTTGTCAATATTTGCCAGGGCTGTGCGCCCACCTGCGTACGAAACTTCCCGCTCACGCGCCGGGCCACCGAAGAAGATACCAATTTTCACAGAATAGACAGTCAGTTGTAGCAGCGCAAAGAAACGAAAAAAGCCGTCTGAGTTTAGCAGACGGCTTTTTATTAGGGCCTTATTATGATAGCCCCCGTGGGTAGCGGTGCGTCCAGAACCGCAAGTAACTGCGGTATTATTGTTTGTAAAATTGGGTATGCATTTGTGTATGTATCCAGCACAATAATTGGTGTTGGATACCGGACAAGGTTTTGCTGAAAGCGTAGATTCTTGTCGCAGGTAATCAACGCGTCAAAATTGAAGTCGATCAGGAATCTAAGCAGTGTTTGATCCTCATTTCCGTCCCGCCGTAACTCCCTTACGGTGCAAACATAATGACCGATTATATCCTGCTTGAGTTTTTTAGGGATGTTCTCGTCAAGCAACAGCCTCATAAATGGCGTTCAGATTCGACGCAGTCAACAGACGCTCCGCAATTTTCAGTGTAGCAAGAACCTGTTCTTTCGAAACGCTGGGAAAATCATCCAGAAAGTCATCAACCGAAATGCCTAATTCCAGATGATCAAAAAGGGACTGCACCGGCACGCGTGTCCCTTTAAAAACAGGCACCCCGCTCATGACGGCGGGGGTGCTACTAATTACGTCTGGAATGGCTAACATAGCTTAAAACGCCGGGGTAAGATTGACGGCTTCTACTTTTGTGATTTCGGGTACAGCCTTCAGAATGGCTTCTTCCAGACCACCTTTAAACGTCATGGCCGACATCGGGCAGGACCCGCACGAACCCATCAGTTCGAGCCGCACAGTGCCATCGTTGGTTACCTCCAGAACTTTTACGTTTCCTCCGTCTGCCGCCAGATAAGGCCGCATACTGTCGAGGGCACGATCTATCTTCGTTATCAGCGCATCGTGATTAACTACCGTCTCCATTATCTGCTGTGATTTACTGTAAATGTATAAATCCGGGGTTACTTACGCAACCACTACCCGTTTTGTCTGTTCAACGGCACTGTTGCGGATGGCAACCTGCTGCGCCAGTGCCTGCGCGGCCGACTGAAACGCTTCACCAACGATCGGTTCGCTGGCGCTGAATGCCGGACGGCCATCGTCGCCCGCTTCGCGGATGCTTTGTACGAGCGGAATCTGACCCAGCATCGGTACGTCGAACTGATCGGCCAACTGCTGACCACCGCCTTTCCCAAAAATGAAATACTGGTGATCGGGCAACTCGGCGGGGGTGAAGTACGACATATTTTCCACCACGCCCAGTATTGGCACGTTGATCTGAGGCTGCTTAAACATTGCCAGTCCTTTCACCGCTTCAGCCAGTGCCACTTTCTGCGGGGTCGTCACGATGATGGCACCTGTTACCGGTACCGTCTGCACCAGTGTGAGATGAATGTCACCTGTGCCCGGCGGCAGGTCGATGAGTAAGTAATCGAGTTCGCCCCAGTCGGCATCGGTGAAAAACTGTTGCAGCGCACGTCCAGCCATCGTTCCCCGCCAGATGATCGCCTGACCCGGATCGACGAGAAAGCCCATTGACATAATCTTGATGCCGAATTGCTGAACGGGCTCCATCCGGTTCTGCCCGTCGACCTGAAAAATACGGGGGCGAATGTCTTCCGCGCCAAACATGGTCGGCATCGACGGTCCGTAAATGTCAGCGTCGATAATGCCGACTTTGGCGCCAGACCTGTGCAGGGCCACCGCCAGGTTTGCCGTAACCGTCGACTTGCCCACGCCCCCCTTGCCCGATGCTACAGCAATGATGTTCTTGACACCAGGCAGGGTAGGTGCATTGTTACGGGTCGACGTCACGTCAGACGTCATATCGACCTGCACCGTAATCTGCGGACCAATATGCGTGTGGATGGCGTCTTCGCAGCGTTTGCGAATTATTTCCTGCAACGGGCAGGCGGGGGTTGTCAGCACGACGGTGAACCGCACGGAGTCGACACCCAGCGTAATGTCGCGCACCATGTTCAGCGAAACGAGATCGCGCTTCAGGTCGGGCTCCTCGACGGTACTCAACGCCTGCAAAACGGCGTTTTTATGTAAACGATAATCAGACATAACAATAGAAAAAGCAGGGCTGATTACTAGTAGGTAGTCAGCGTGTTCAGTTCGTTCTGGCAACCGGCCTGCATACGGAGCAAACGGCTGCGCACCTCGCACAGTTCCGCCGATACATCGACCCGATCGGCCAGCTTTTCCAGCTTAGCTATCAGCTGATTCAGAAATTGCTGGTCGGCGGGCGTTGTACCGCCATGCAACGGCCGATGGGTAAGGGACTGCCGGATACGGTGCCATTCCGCAACGAACGCACGAAGTTCGGGATCAAAGGCGCTCTCCGCAAACTTTCCGAAGATATAGTCATGCGCCTGCACATTCGGATGAATCAGATCGGCGTCGTAAAATCGATAATCGCGCAGATCATCCATCATCAGCTCATAAGCGGGGAAGTAATGAATGGTATCGCGCCAGAGGGTCAGTTCATGGGCCAGTACCCGCAGCATCGACTTACTCACCTGATTGAGAGGCAGTGTATCGCGCGTGTGACGCACCGGGCTAACGGTCATTACAAGTCTGAGCGTCGGATTTATCCGGTGTACTAATCGAATGAGTGCGGTCAGTTCATCGCGCAGATGGTCGATCTGGTACAGGTACTTCTCAAACAGTTGTCCCGGCATCTTATGGCAGTTGGCTACCACCTCGCCCGTTTCCTTACGCCTGTACACCACCGCAGATCCCAGTGTAAGCAACAGGTAACTGGCTCCCCGTAGCGCATCACCGGTCTGTTGCAGCGTCTGCGTCAGCAGCGTTTGCAGTGCCTCCCGGCTGTTCGCCCAGAGCGATGAGTGAAAATCGTAGTGAAACCAGATACCGTCGCGTTCCAGATAACCGGTATCAGCCGGCGCTGTACCGCTGAGCGCCATCGTGACGAGCTTGCTGATCGATACCGGGTTGAAGATTGTACCGAACGGATTGGTCAGTACCGTCAGCTTAGCGTCGGCGAGTCGTTGGCCCATCACATCGGCGAAGCAGGAGCCGAGCGTGACAATCTGACTGTTCAGACTGATACGGGAAGGAAATGGATTGGGCGTAAGTTCGGTATGAAACTGCATACTAAATCAACAAAAAAGCAGCCCGGTTAGGTCCGCTCATACGAAACTTTATCACGTGTAATCGCCTGATTATTAATTGGAAAGCAGCGTATATAACGCCTGCATATTAGCCGCTTCGTCAAACAATGATAAAACCGAAATACAGAAACCGACCACCTGTTGCGCGATTAGCTCGTCAGAGCCGGTAACTAGTCCAGTCAGGGTATATTCGCCGGTTTGGGTATTCAGCGTATACTGCTCAACGAACCGCTTCCCGGGATTGACAATCCAGTACTCAGCGATACCGTTGGCCGCGTAGTAGGTAAACTTAATACCCCGGTCGGTGCGGGCCGTGCCTTTCGACAGTACTTCGACAACCAGATCCGGAGCCGGAAATTTCATCTGATCGGCCGTAAACTGCGCGGCTTTTTCCTGTTTCCAGAAGCAGACGTCCGGCTCGTAGTCGTTTCGTTTCAACGCAATCAACGCCTTTTCCGACGCCACCCGACCCAGCTTATTTTTGATGACATAAGCTCGCAACAGGCTGTGGATATTGCCAACCGCTGTCCAGTGCCGTTCCTTAACCGGTGACTGCATAACGACGTGGCCGTTGATAAACTCAGCTTTTACGTCTTCTTTGAGCCACGCGTAGAACTCATTGCGCTTCCGGGATTCTTCACGCAACGCTCGTTGCGCCTGCTCGATGAGTTGCGGCAGGTTGGGTATCTCCATCAATTGCTCCAGACTTACCATTACAGCACGGTGTGTTTTTACTCAAATATACAAAAAAACCGACCGGCCTGCGCTGGGCAAACCGGTCGGTTCAGTAGGATGATTCGTTTAGCTTATTCAGCCGAAACAACGTCGATTTTCACCTTGTGCTTCACGTCCTTGTGCAGGTCAAGTGATGCTTCGTAGGTACCCAGATTCTTGATATCGTCGATCGTGATTTTCTTCCGGTCGATGTCAAAGCCTTTCTCGCGCAGCGCGTCGGCTACCTGTGTGTTGGTCACGCGACCGAAAATTTTACCGCTGTCACCCGCTTTCGCCGGGATCGTCAGCGTCATATCACCGATGTTATCGGCCGTCGACTGCGCGTCGTTCTTGATTTTCTCTGCTTTGTGAGCCGCCTGACGGATGTTTTCAGCAACGATCTTTTTGTTCGAATCGGTTGCCATCATGGCGTATCCCTGCGGGATAAGATAATTGCGACCGTAACCGGGCTTCACCGTAACGGTGTCGTTCTTGTAGCCCAGACCGGCGATATCGGTTTTGAGAATGATGTCCATTTTAAGAAAGTAGTTGTAGAGTTATAAAGTTGTAGAGTTATAAAATGCCGAGTCAGGCGTCTACGATAGACCGCAACTCTGTGACTTCATAACCAACCAACTTTACAACTTTATTTCAGTGAATCGCCTACGTATGGGAGGATGGCCAAGTGACGGGCACGCTTAACGGCCTGAGCCACTTTGCGCTGATTTTTCAGGCTGGTGCCGGTCAGACGGCGGGGCAGAATTTTGCCCTGCTCATTCAGCAGCTTCAGCAGGAAATTACCGTCTTTGTAGTCGATATACTTGATGCCAGCTTTCTTAAAGCGGTCGTATTTTTTGCGGGTCTCGGTCTTCGAGACAGATTCGTTTTGCAGACTCATGATTACTTAGCCTCGTTTTCGGTTTGTTTTTTCTTGCCCACCAGTCCGTTGCGCTTGCGGTCATTATAATCGACAGCGTGCTTGTCGAGCGATACCGTCAGGTGACGGATAATGCGTTCGTCGCGGAGATACTCTGTGTTGAGTTTCTCGATGATCGTGCCGGGAGCCTTAAACTCGAAGAGTTGGTAGTAACCCGTGTTTTTGTGCTGAATAGGATAGGCCAGCTTACGCAGACCCATGTTCTCTTCGTGAACCAGTTCCGCGCCATTTTCGGTCAGCACAGTACGGAACTTGTCAACGGCGTCCTTCATCTGAAGATCAGATAAAACGGGAGTTAAAATGAACACCGTTTCGTAATTATTGGGAAACATTGTGTAATTGGTTTGAAATGAGGGCGCAAAGATAGGGAAAAAGTTATAGAGTTATAAAGTCATAGGGTTATAAAGTTGCCATCCGGCGACAGACAGGACGCGCCAGCAACTTTATAACCCTATAACTTTATAACGCTATACCGTTTAGCGAACCGTAAACTCGCCTTCGCCGATGCGGAAGCCTTCACAGTAGACTTCAACGACGTGCTTGCCTTCGGTGAAGCGTTGCGCCCCCCGACCATAGAGGAAGGCGACCTCCTGCCGGTCGTTGGTGAACGTAAAGGGCTGTTTGGCCGTGTAGATCATACCCTGCCCATTGTAGGTGAATTCACCCGAACCTGTTGCCATATCGGAGATGACGGCTCCGTTGGGGTCCAGGATGCGCAGGTACATTTCTTTCTCGTTCTGCTGAGCCAGTCCATTTGGCGCCAGCTTTACCGCCACCTTGATTTTTTCGATGCGCTTGGCTTTGTAGCTGCCGCCATCTTTCTCCTTACCGCGCCGATTGATAGCATCGACGTTGATCGACTCCGCCCGGAGTGCAGCCGCTATCGTGACTTTTTCGTTGAGTTCGCGGTTGCGGGCAGAATACGTAGATACCGAATCGTTAAGGCTCTGGCGTTCGGTTCGGAGCGAATTATTCTCCGTGCTGAGCGAGTCGTTTCTGGCGACCAAAACACCATTTTCCTCCTTGAGCCGGGCAATTTCCTGATCTTTCTGCGCCAGCAGCGACTGGTAATTTCGGATCTTCTGATCGTACTTTTTGCTGCTGAAACTGGTGACGTTCCGCAGTTCACGCTTATCGATTTCCAGTTGTGCTTTGACTTTCATCAGCGAATCGACACTACCGCCCAGCCGCTGAATTTCAGCAATTTTGGCATCCAGTTCGTTGGAAATGGAATCGAGCCGGGTTTTTACGGCCAGTACTTCTTCGGTTTTGGCCGCAATGGTAGCGTCCTTGTTTTTGTTGATCTGGTGCTCCTGATAATAAAAATAAAGTAGTAGTACGTTCAGGGCAGCCAGCACGAACAGGGCAACCAGCAGGTAGCTGCGACTGTTGTTGTTCTGGGTTCGGGGTCTTGACTCCATAGGAAGGTCGTCGGGATTAGTGGTGAAAACAGTGACATCAACAACGTTACAAGCATGGCTACTTATTGCCGTCGAGTCGGTAATGTACCTTAGCGGGCCAAAAACTACGGGATTCTGCGTAGTTCTCAAACCTATCTTTGCGCAATATTAACGAATGGGCAGGGGCTTACCTGCTGATAAATACCCATGATTGCAGCGAGCATACACACAATCGAGCAGGAGATAAAAGGCTGTGCCCGGCTGATTGCGGTAACAAAAACCAAACCGGTGTCGATGCTACAGGAAGCGTACGACGCCGGTGCCCGACTCTTCGGGGAGAATAAAGTGCAGGAAATGGCCGAAAAGCAGCCGCAGTTGCCTGCTGATGTAGAATGGCATCAGATCGGGCATCTGCAAAGCAATAAGGTCAAATACATCGCTCCATTTGTCAGTCTGATTCACTCGATCGATAGCCTCAAACTGCTGCAGGAGGTAAACAGGCAGGCAATCAAAAATGAGCGCGTGATCGATTGCCTGCTTCAGATCGACATTGCCGACGAGGAAACCAAATTTGGTCTGCTTCCCGACGAAGCCGGTACATTACTGCGCTCGCCCGAACTGACTGACCTGCAAAACATTCGAATTGTCGGCCTGATGGGGCTGGCAACGAACACAGACGATGAGGTGCAGATCCGGCAGGAGTTCCGTGGTCTGAAACAACTCTACGATACACTGGCGACGATTTCCACCGCCAATGTGCAGTTCACTGAACTGTCGATGGGAATGAGTGGCGACTATCGGATTGCCGTCGAAGAAGGTAGTACGCTGGTGCGGGTGGGTAGTGCCATTTTCGGGGCACGCTAGTAGTCTGAACGATGATTTGGGTGATTGCCTGGATAGACTGTGATCGTCTTGAACTATGATTTGGGGAATTACTCTGATAGACTGTGATCGTTTTGAATCAGCGCAATCCCATAATCAGATGAATCATGGTTCAAGACGATCTTGAACCATGATTGGCTTGATTGCCTTGATAGACTGTGATTTGAAAAAACAGGATCAGGGTAATTATCCGATCACACCAATCAGCGCAAGCCTATAATCAGCCGTAATCACAGTTCGGACGGTATAAAATCACAGGTCTGACTAATCACAAAATCACAGATTAACCATGAAATTCTTTATTCAGGCGGGAGCCATTCTGGGGTTGATAGGAGTGGCGCTGGGCGCATTCGGTGCACACGCTTTGCGGGCGATGCTGGAGTCGACAGGGCGGTCGGCTACGTTTGAAACGGCTGTCAAGTACCAATTTTATCACGCGCTGGCTCTCGTGCTGGTGGGTGTGCTGATGCAACTGGTGGGCAGCAATCCGACAGCGGTTCGGCTACTGGGCTGGGCTGGATATTCGTTTCTGGGTGGTACGCTGATCTTTTCCGGTTCACTGTACGTGTTGTGCTTCACCGGTATTACGTGGCTGGGCGCTATCACGCCACTCGGTGGTGTGGCGCTGATCGCGGGCTGGGCGTTGCTGTTGTGGGCTTTTTTATGAAAAACTTGCCATTATGTCGTTACCGGGCCGGGCGGAACTCGTCTGAAACCCATAATCCATACAAAACGACATGTTTCTGCAACCTGACACCTACCGTTTATTAATCTACGTCGCCACACTGGGATTGACCCTGATCGCCGGCTTCCTGCTGGGTATACTGACCAATAATCGCCAGCCCGGCAAGTAGCCTCATAAGTCAGTGGTTGCGGCACCAAAACCGCTGGCAAACAACGCTTTATCCAACTGAAAAAATGGGCCCGTCCGCATAAAAGCGGACGGGCCTGACTTGTTTTACAGGGGTGAGTAATCGGTTAACTATCCTTGTTTTTTTCGTACCTTTGTGCTCTGATTCTGAGAATAATGCAAACGAATATACAGGCCGAAACGGCCCGTCGCCGGACTTTCGCGATCATCAGCCACCCCGATGCCGGCAAGACGACACTCACCGAAAAACTGCTGCTGTTTGGCGGGGCTATACAGACGGCCGGAGCGGTTAAGTCCAACAAGATCAAGAAAACCGCTACGTCCGATTTTATGGAAATCGAGAAGCAGCGCGGTATCTCCGTCGCCACGTCGGTAATGACGTTCGAGTACGACAATTTAAAGATTAATATCCTCGATACGCCCGGTCACAAGGACTTTGCCGAAGATACCTACCGTACGCTGACTGCTGTAGACAGTGTGATTCTGGTTATCGACTGCGTGAAAGGCGTTGAGGAACAGACCGAGCGACTTATGGAAGTATGCCGGATGCGCGATACGCCGGTCATTATTTTCATCAATAAACTCGACCGCGAAGGACGAAATCCGTTTGACCTGCTCGACGAGCTGGAGGAGAAACTAAACATCCGTGTTCGGCCGATGACGTGGCCGGTCAATATGGGTTCCGACTTCAAAGGGGTTTACAATCTGATCGAGAAAAAATTATATTTCTTCAAGGTCAACAAAACCAAAGTTGAAGACGACGTGATGGCCATCGAACTAGCCGATTCGATGCTCGATGAGAAAGTGGGTGAGCGCGACGCAGCTCAACTGCGGGAAGACGTCGAACTGATCGAAGGCGTGTATGATGCGTTCGACCGGCAGGCGTATCTCGACGGCAAACTGGCTCCCGTGTTCTTCGGGTCGGCGGTCAATAATTTCGGTGTAAAGGAACTGCTCGAAGGGTTCTGCGATATATCGCCGGAGCCTATTGCCCGCCCGACGGATAAGCGGGAAGTGCTGCCGGATGAGAAACAATTCAGCGGCTTTGTGTTTAAAATCCACGCCAACCTCGACCCGCGCCACCGCGACCGCATCGCGTTCCTGCGTATTTGCTCGGGCGTGTTTGAGCGGGGTAAGTTTTACCACCACACCCGGCTCGACAAAAACGTGCGGTTTGCTTCGCCATTCAGCTTCATGGCCGATAGCAAGAGTGTGGTCGAAGAGGGTTTTCCGGGTGATGTGGTAGGGCTTTATGACACCGGCACGTTCAAGATTGGCGATACGCTGACGGAAGGGGAGGAGTTACAATTCCAGGGTATACCCAGCTTTTCGCCCGAAATATTCAAAGAGCTTATCAACCTCGACCCGATGAAGTCGAAGCAACTCGACAAGGGTATTCAGCAGTTGACCGACGAAGGTGTCGCGCAGTTGTTCACGCTTGAAGTTGGTAACCGAAAAATCGTCGGGACGGTGGGTGAACTCCAGTTTGAAGTCATTCAATACCGGCTCGAAAACGAATACGGGGCCAAGTGTCGCTGGGTGGGTCTGAACTACACGAAGGCGTGCTGGATTACGGCGGAGAACCCGGTGAAGCTGGCGGAGTTTATTCGACTCAAGGGTAATCAGATTGCCTACGACAAAGACAACCGACCTGTCTTTCTGGCTGAATCGGACTGGATGCTGCGCATGAACCAGCAGAACAACCCCGATGTGCAATTCCACCTGACTTCGGAGTTCGACATGGTTGCCTAGGTAGCCAGTATACATTCTGGTCTGAATTTTAAACCACTGGCATTGAGTGGCGTTATCATAGCAACGAACCTAAATCGCTTCCTATGAAAACGCCACTCATTTCGTTTGCGCTTACGCTGCTGATTTGCTTCGCTGCATCGGCACAACAACCCACAAAAAAAAGCAAGTCGACCAGTAAAACCAGCGGTACTATGTCACAAATGGATGCAAAACGGTCGAATCAGTCGGCCTCCAATGCCTACGATGGGTTGCCCGCCGGAACGGGAACCACGATGGAACAGACGCAGGCTGCCAAAACCCCCACCCAGACCACGACCACCGATGCACGCAGCAGCACCATGACGGGGCCATCGTCGGTCAAGGCCCGCAAAAATCCGGGTAAGCGTGCCAATTAAATTAAGCCAATTTTCATTAGAGCTTGCTAACATTTTTATGGGTAGTCAGGTTAATACACAGATTAATCCGGTTTAAACCATACACTCAAATGAAAAAGTCACTGATTGCCTTAGTTGCTGTTGTATTGATGTCGGGTGCTGCTTTTGCGCAGGATGATGCAAAGAAGGCCCACAAAGAGATGAAGAAAGAAGCTAAGGAGATGAAAAAAGAAGCCAAACGCGCTGGCGATGACACAAAGGCTGAAGCGGCTAAAGACATGAAAAAAATGCATAAGGACATGAAGAAAGACGCCAAGAAAATGGACAAGTAATTCGTCATGGCACTGATACAAAAAGGGCTTCCCAACTGTGGGAAGCCCTTTTTGTATCAGTCATTTTCACCCTTTATAACTCAACCGGCGTCGATTCCTTGAAGCGGTAGATCGACAGGTTTGGCTCCAGGTCGGCAATGGATACCTGCGTATCGGTGAGCTGTCCGTTGGCGAGGTCATATACCCAGCCGTGAACTTTGATGTCTTTGCTGCCGAACATGCGCTTCTGCACAAACGACAGCTTCATCACGTTCAGGCACTGCTCCCGTACGTTGAGTTCAACCAGTTTGCGGTGTCTGGCGTCTGCGTCTTCTATCGAATCGAGTTCGTCGCGGTGAATACGGTACACATCCTGAATGTTACGCAGCCACGTGTTCATGTACCCGTAGTCATCGTGCGAAACCGACGCTTTGATACCCCCGCAACCATAGTGCCCACACACAATGACGTGTTTTACCTTCAGGCTTTCGACGGCATACTGCAGTACAGCCAGCGAACTGATATCGTTGTTCGGCACCAGGTTGGCAATGTTGCGATGAATAAATACGTCACCCGGCTTCGTACCCATGAAAGCGTCTGGTGATACCCGGCTATCGGAGCACCCAATATACAGAAAATCGGGTGTTTGATTTTTAGCCATTTCAGAGAAATAACCGGGGTCGAGATCCAGCTGGTGCTGAACCCATTCCTTGTTATGACTAAACACCTGATCGTACAAGCTCATAAGTTTTCTCAGTTTTAATTAAAAATTAATAACTACGGGCAATAAAGTAATGTCTTCTTCTAACTGAGCAAGGCGTCGATATATTGTTTGGTCAGCGCAATACCCTACATAGTAGTAAAGGGCGTTGTCTCGCGAACGGCAGTTGCGGCAAGGGCTACTGACTCACTGTCAGCTGATTTGGTAGGCAGGCAGACCCGAAACGTAGTCCCCTTACCGGGCGAAGAATACACGTCGATCGAACCCAGATGAATTTCGATAATATGCTTGGTCAACGCCAGGCCGATACCGTGGCCGTTGATGGTCATGGTTGAATCTGAGCGGTAGAATGGTTCGAAAATGTATGGTAAGTCGCTGGCGGGAATACCGTAGCCCTGATCGCTGATTGTTACCTGAATCTGCTGTGGCAGAAACGAGAGCCGTACCATAACCGCGTGGTCGGGCGAATATTTGCATCCGTTTTCCATCAGGTTCTGGAAAGCGGTCTGCAACAAAGACTCGTCGCCCAGAATAACCAGGTCATCCTCCTGATTGGGCAGATCATCAAAATCGATGTTAATCTGGTAGTCCGACTTTTTGTGCGTTAGCTGACTCTGCGCCTGCCAGAGTAGCTCGTCGAGTCGCACAGCATGTTTACGCAGGTTGGGGAAACCTGTGTTAGCACGGGCCAGCTCCAGCAGACCGTTTACCAGCCGGATCATATTCTTTACTTCATCCAGCAACCCGTCAAACGCTGTTTCGTACTCGGAAACGGAGCGGGGCTGAAGCCGGGTGACTTCGATTTGTCCCATCATCACCGTTAGTGGCGTTCGTAACTCGTGCGACGCGTGTGACACGAAGCTTTTCTGCGATACAAACGCCTTTTCCAACCGATTAAGCAACTCATTGAAGGTACGGGCCAGATCAGCCAGTTCGTCGCGCTGCCGACCTACCTGCAACCGTTTGTGAATATTAGTGGCCGAGATGGTATTGGCCTGATCGATCAGCTCAGCTACGGGGCGCAGGGCATCAGCGGCAAACAGGTAGCCGGCAATAGCCACGATGACCAGGCAGAGCAGGCCCCCAAACAGCAGAATGTTGCGAAGCCGGTCGAGCTTGGAGAAGCCGTATCGGTCATAGGCGGAAGCGACCGATATAAAGACCCGGCCATTGGCGTTGGGATAGCGAACTCCCACCGTCTCCCTGTCGCCCTGCCGAACGCTCGGTGTCTCTCCCTGAAGCACTTTCCGAAAAAAAGCCGGTGTAAGCGCGTACCGACCCGACGGTTGTCCACGACTGTACAGGATGTGCCCTTTGTCGTCGTAAATCGTAACCTGTTCCGCAGCCAGAATTGGCAAATCGGCGGCAGCTACTTCGCCCACATCATTGCGAAGTCGGACCGTAGTCGTAGCCAGCTCCCGGAGTCGCTTCTGAAATTCCTGCTCACGAAACTGACTGTACATGTAGTAGACAGATACAGAAAACAGCAGCAGGATAGAGCCTACCAGTAAGCCAAACAGCAAGGTCAGTCGAATGCGGATGTTCATGAAGCGGGTTCTACAGGGCTGACCAAACTGATAGCGCCGATGCTATTCATCTTTCAGCATGTACCCCATACCAATTACGGTATGAATTAGCTTCTGCGGAAAATCTTTGTCGATTTTCTTCCGCAGGAAGTTTACGTACACGTCGATAACGTTGGTACCGGTGTCAAAATGGATATCCCACACTTTCTCGGCAATATCGATCCGCGACACGACACGTCCCCGGTTGCGCATCAGGTATTCGAGCAGGCCAAACTCCTTGGCCGTGAGTTCGATCCGGCGACTGTCCCGGCGGGCGATCTTCTCGTTCAGATCCAGTTCCAGATCGGCCACTTTCAGCACGTTGGCCTGAATGCCATTTTCAGTGCTGCGCTTGGTGAGCGCGCGTAGCCGGGCCATCAGTTCGCGAAACTCAAACGGTTTCACCAGATAGTCGTCAGCCCCGGACTCGAAACCGGTCAGTTTATCATCGACCGAACCCATCGCCGTCAGCATTAGCACGGGCGTCTGATTTTTTTCCTGACGTATCGACTGTACTACGTCGAAGCCGTTCAGTTTTGGCAGATTTACGTCCAGAATGATAACATCGTATGAATTACTGAGCGCCATGTTACGACCCATCTGACCATCATAAGCCACATCAACCTGACACGACTGTTCTTCCAGACCTTTTTTAACAAACGACGCCAGTTTAGGCTCATCTTCCACGACCAGTATTTTCATAATGTAGTATCAACAAAAAGTGGGGAATATTACTCAAAACGCACTGCTGTCACATTAGTTTACGGCACCTTTTAACTACCTTTTAAAATGAGAGGCACAAGAGCCCGGTATAGATGAATATATGTTGCGGGCAAGGTACAAAAAAGCCGCTCCGAAAATTCGGGGCGGCTTTCCGCTTCTATCCACACCATTTCGGGATAATAAGTCAGATAGACCTATCGTCCCGATTGTTCAACCTTCCCTTTGTAAAGGATTACTTGCTAAACTAGACAAAACAGTCTTAAGTTCAAAAATGCCCGAAAGTCTGTATGAGTTGTAACTCGATCTGACTAGCTTAAACAACATACAATACTAACGCGATAGAGCTGGTAAAACGTATATGGCTACCGGTTATAAATCGAGAAATTTTCCACGATAAAACGTGTAGAATATAAGCGGAAAAACGAATAATGTAAGCAGGGTCGCCGTGATCAAACCGCCGATGACAACGATGGCCAGCGGGCGTGCCGTCTCCGATCCGATACCATGGGAGAGGGCCGCCGGAATCAGGCCAATGCCAGCCATCATCGCTGTCATCACGACCGGACGAATGCGCGATATGACGCCCTGGCGGATCGACTCGTTGAGCGACAGCCGGTTGTGCAGATTTTTCTTGAACACTGAGATCAGGATGACGCCGTTCTGAATGCAGATACCGAATAAGGCAATAAACCCGATACCGGCTGAGATGCTGAAATTGACGTGCGTGACTAGTAGGGCCGCAATGCCGCCAATGATCGCAAACGGTACGTTGAACAGCACCAGTCCCGCATCTTTTACATTGCCGAACAGCACAAACAGGATAAAGAAGATAGCGAGCAGACTGATCGGAACGACCTGTTCGAGCCGTAGCGTGGCCCGCTGCTGATTCTCGAAATCCCCCGCCCATTTGATCGTGTACCCTGGTGGCAGCTTTACGTGTTGCTGCACATTCTGCTGCGCTTCGGCCACGGCCCCGCCCATATCCCGGCCCCGGACCGAAAACTTGACGGCTCCGTACCGCTGACTGCCTTCCCGAAAAATGAGTACCGGCCCCGTCTGCGTGTAGACGTTGGCAATCTCTTTGATTGGAATCATCGAATTGCTCTGCGTCGGTACCATCAGCCGGCTGATCTGCTGCTCGCTCGACCGAAACGGCTGATCGTAACGGATACGCAGGTCAAACCGGCGTTCGCCTTCGTAAATCTGGGTTGCCGCCTTACCGCCGATCGCCATCTCTACGACTGCTTCGGCATCGGCCTTGTCGACGCCGTAGAGCGCGATTTTGCGTTCGTCCAGTTCGATGCGCATCTCCGGCTGACCGGTTGTACGAATGACGCCCAGATCGTCGATGCCCTGCACGCGCGCCAGTTGTTTCCGTACTTCGTAGGCTTTGTTTTCCAGAACAGTCTGGTCGGGGCCGTAAATCTTGACGGCGATCGAGCCTTTTACCCCCGAAACGGCTTCTTCGACATTGTCCATGATGGGCTGCGAAAAGCCGAAACTGACGCCCGGAAATATGCGCAGTTTGTCCTGCATCTGATCGACAAGTTCTTCTTTGGTGAGTTTACTTTTCCACTCGTCCTGTGGGTAAATATCCACCAGAAATTCAATGTTGTAAAAACCGGTTGGGTCGGTACCATCATTCGGGCGGCCGGTCTGAGAAATTACGCCTTTTACTTCGGGAAATTGCTGAAAAATATGCCGCATCTGAATTGTTTCCTGCACGGATTCGGGCAAGGAGATACTCATTGGCATAGTAGCCCGCACATAGATCGAACCCTCGTTTAATTCGGGTAAAAACTCGGTGCCCAGTAGCGGGAAGCCTGCCAGGCCAACCGCCACGATAATAGCGGTCGCAATCAGACTAGTACGCCGATGGGAAAATGTAAACGTAAAAATCCGCGTGGACCATTTGGTGATGAAATTCACGAACGGATTGTGCTTTTCGCGCACGTTTTTTTGCAACAGAATACTCGCCAGTACGGGTACGAGTGTCAGCGTAAAAATCAACGCACCCAGCAAGGCAAAGCCCAGTGTCCAGGCGAGGGGAGAAAACAGCTTGCCCTCAACTTTCTGGAACGAAAAAATGGGGATCAGACAGGTAATGATAATCAGCTTGGAAAAGAAAATAGCCTTGCCCATTTCCGTACCCGTCCGGCGCAGCAGCCCCATCTTGGCCAGCCGGTTGAACCGCGCCATCCCAACCCGGTGCGCCAGTTCATCCATCGTTACAAAAATACCCTCGACCATGACCACGGCTCCGTCGACGATAATGCCGAAGTCGATCGCACCCATGCTGAGTAGGTTAGCCGACATGCCTTTGAGCCGCAGGCAGATAAACGCGAACAGCAGCGCCAGCGGAATGACGATCGATACCGTCAGCGTTGTGCGCCAGTCGGCCATGAACAGAAAGACGATCACTGTTACGAAGACAATCCCTTCGATCAGGTTGTGCGTTACCGTGTGGGTCGAAAAGTCGATCAGCGTTTCGCGGTTGTAGAACGTGTCGATCTGCACATCGCCGGGTAGAACCTGCTCGTTCAGATCCGTGATTTTACTTTTCACGCGCTGAATCACTTCGCTGGGGTTCTCGCCCTTTCGCATAATCACGATGCACTCGACTACATCATCGGTGGGACCGCGTCCGGCCTGCCCCAGCCGGGGCAGGGCCGACTCCGATACCTGCGCCACGTTGCCAACCATGATCGGCGTACCGTTCACGTTTTTGATGGCAATACTTTCAATGTCACGCTGATTGCGGAGCAGGCCGATGCCGCGCACGACGTAAGCCTGCGAATTTTTGTTGATAACGTCGCCCCCAACGTTGACGTTGGACGACGCTACGGCCTTGTACAGTTCGAGCGGGGTAATGTCGTAATCCATCAACCGGCGGGGGTCGAGCGATATTTCGTAGGTTTTCACCTCACCGCCGAAACTGACCACGTCGGCCACGCCCGGTACGCCTTTCAATTGCCGCTCGATAACCCAGTCC
This sequence comes from uncultured Spirosoma sp., assembly GCA_964581865.1. Taxonomy (GTDB): domain Bacteria; phylum Bacteroidota; class Bacteroidia; order Cytophagales; family Spirosomataceae; genus Spirosoma. Next base: position 49,693 of record CAZOQC010000028.1, on the reverse strand, counting down.
TGCAGGGTTTTCAGTTCGCGTGAATTGCGGGTAGGGGAACTGAGCGTGTACCGGAAAATTTCCCCCGTCGGTCCGTAGGGCGGCTGAACATCGGGATGAACAGCTTCGGGCAATTCGATGCCGTTGAGCAGGTTATTGACCTGCTGCCGGGCAAATGTATCATCGACCCCGTCATCGAAAATAATTTTGACGACAGACAGCCCAAACAGCGAAGTCGACCGGATATCGGTCCGTCGCTGAACGGGATTCAGGCCGATTTCAATGGGGATGGTTACAAACTTTTCAACCTCTTCCGCCGACCGGCCCGGCCACTGGGTAATCAGCGTAATTTGCGTGTTGGTAACGTCGGGAAAGGCTTCAATCGGCGTGTTGCGGTAGCAGATGATCCCCGCTACAACGGCCAGAAACGTCAGGAAAAAGATGAAAAACTTGTTCTTCAGCGAAAAGGACAGAATGCCCTTGATAAACTTATTCATGTAGGGGGGAAAAGAGAGGCTTAGTTGCCCAGGGCGTTGTAAATCAGCAACTGATTCCGGCTCACGACGCGGTCGCCGGGGGCCAGGCCACCTGTCAGGTATGTCTTATCGCCAATCGTACGATACAGGCTCACTTCCCGCACAACGGGGTTCTGCTGCCGATCGACTGTCACGACGTAATTGCGGTTTTTGTCGAACACAACCGCGCTGGCCGGAATCGTTACGCGCTCATCCTTACCCGCGTACGTCACGTTGACATTGGCGAACATCTCGGGTTTCAACCGATAATCAGCATTGTTGAGCGTCACCCGGACCTTCATTGTTTTGCTGCCCGGGTCCAGCACGTTGAAAATCTTGTCGATATGGCCTCTGAATACTTTGTCGGGGTAGGAGATCGTCGTAATCAGGGCGGGGTCGCCTTCGTGTACGTGCGAGAGGTCGGATTCGTATACGTTAGCCAGTACCCACACCCGGTCGAGGTTTGAGATGGTAAAAAGATTTTCGGGATCGTCGGAGCGGAGTTCCATGCCGGCCGAAGCGGATTTTTCAACGATAAACCCGCTCATCGGTGCTTTTACGACGTACGATGAGCCGCTACCGCCCAGAATCCGGCGTCGCTCACTCACCCGATTCACTTCACCCTTGGCGGCCTGTAACTGTTCACGGCTTGCCACCATGTCACGCTCCGAACTAAAGCCGGCTTTGTTCATGCCCTCCGTCACCTGCATGTTTTTCTGCGCCACAGCCAGTTCACCCCGTGCCGTTACTGCTGCCTGTTGCAGATCGGCCAGATCGCCCGATCTAATGACAGCCAGTACCTGTCCTTTTTTGACGTAATCACCCAAATCGACCCGCAGCGCTTCGATGTGACCGCCCACCAATGGAAACACTTTGACGACCTGATCCTGATTGAACGCTACTTTGCCCGTCAGGCTCAGTTCATTGTTTGTACGCTCCAGCCGGGCCGTGTCCAGCGTGGCTGACCGCAGCAGGTCAAGATGCTTTTTTGCGGGCTGGGTCGTCTGTTCGGGCGTAGCTGATGAACCGCACGCCCATAGAAAAGCACTCAGCATCAGGCAACCCAGCAGATGGCCGGGTAATGAATGGGGGAGCGGTGCTGACGTGTAAGTCAGTTTAGAAAAGTGGAACAACATCGTCAGAAGATTTACAGACAGCCGGATCGGGCAGCTACAAATGTGCTCACAAGTCGTTAAACATCACTTAAACGTGAATTAAAAGTATATTAAAGGGTCTGGATACAAAAAAAAGCTCGTTAACCGGAGTCAACGAGCTTTCAAAAGCGTGATTAGTCGAGTTGGCCTAACTAGCCTTCAGGGAATCTTTAGCGTTATCAACGCCGTCTTTTGCCTTGTCAGCCAGGTTCTCGACCTTGTCGTTATAGGCTGATTTATCTTTCTCAAACCGGTCCTTCGCTTCGTCTTTCGCTGCGTCGAACTGCGATTTGGCCTGGTCAGCATATTGGTTGACCTGCGTCTTCGCCTGGTCGGCGTACTGGTTAACCTGCGTTTTTACCTGCTCATACCCTTCTTTCGCCTGAGCAACGCCTTTATCCCACTGATCTTTCAGCCCTTCGCTACGTTTATTAGCCTCATCGACCAATTTTTCGCGCGTTTCTTTACCACTGCGGGGGGCGGTCAGCAGACCGATAACAACACCCGTAATGATACCTGTGAAAAAATCTCTTGTACTTCTCATGGCTTGCCTGTTTTGTCGGTTGCTGGATTGACCTAGTGTTTTACTTTACGCTTCAGTTCGTCGGCAACGTCTTTCGACTTGGAACCGGCCTGGTCAACGAAATCATTGTACTGACTCTTGATGTTGTCAAGCCCGTCCTGCAGCTGATCCTGCAAATCGCTGAAGAACGAATCTGATTCCGATGAGATGCGCTTGCGTGTTTTTTTGCCGCTTTCGGGAGCCAGCAAAATACCAACAACAGCACCAACAGCCAGTCCTACCAATATTCCGGGTAACGATCTCATTTCTTTGTAAGTTAGTGAGTGAATAATTTCAGACTATAAATAGATAATTTGATACCAATGTTTTTGAATTTTTGATAAAATGCTGATATATAGGCTGTTATGTGATATTTATTGTGGCGCTTCTGGTACCAGTAGCGAGGATAAAATTCCCCATACCTGTCTACTAATTCCTCAGTTTGTGCGGGATCAGCCGAAATACGGTGGTGCCAGCTGAATGCATCCAATTGATTACTTAACTCGTATTCGTTCGTAGCGCGAAAAGAAAGTCTAGTGTAGTAAAATAAAAATCCCTACGCTCAAACTGGCGTAGGGATTCCGTACCCACCGTAACTTGTACTTAACCTAAAGTCTAAATGCCGTTTTCGCGGATAAGGTTCCGAAATTGGCTATGTCTAATTGCCGTAATTACGACAAAACAGCTTACCTGTCAAACACCGCGTCCCTGAATAAGACGCAGAACAATTGCAATCACCGCAATAACCAACAATACATGTATCAGACCACCAAGACCAAAGCTGTTGAATCCCAATAAGCCGAGTAGCCAAACGATAATCAGCACGACAGCTATTGTGTACAACAGGTTTCCCACAGCGATTGACGTTTCAAATTGAGTAAATCAGAAGTGTCTCGTTACTGCATTAGTAGAAAAAGTTGTGCCAGAATAAGAATATACGTTATCTAGCTAGGCAGTAGACTGCATATAGCTGTAAATGAGCCGATAACTACGCTCGTATGAATAATCACTCATTGATACCATTTTTGCCAGCTCTACGTGTAGTGTAGAGTTTTTTCTACGGTTGTGGAATTAGTGTAGAAAAAAAACACGGTAAGGATGGATCGTTGCATGAATTGATGCCGCCCGAGCAGCCATATCATGGGCAGAAAATTTATTATACGTCTTTTTAGCGGTTGAAGGCACCTTTCTTACCGGGGCGGGGTGGCAACTGACAAACCCGGCACAGAATTGCAGGGGTAAAAAGCAGGTTGTGTAGCAACCGCACGCTAATGGTAAGAATGATGATGCGAACGAATGTCGGCCCACAACCGACGCCTACCCCCATAAAGGCTACTAATGCTCCTGCCAAGCGAGTATTGATTATAGACGATGAATCAGATATTTGTCTGCTACTCTCAGGACTGTTGCGTAAGCTAGGTTACATACCGACCTGTGCTCAGTACATTGAGGAAGGTCGGCAATGTTTGTCGTCCCAGCAGTATGACGCTATATTTCTGGACCTCAATCTGCCCGATGGGCTGGGGTTCGACCTGCTGCCGATGATTCGGGAAGATCAGGAAAATGCCCGCGTCATCATGATCAGCGCCTTCGACGGACAGGCCGAACGTCGGCGGGCGCAGGAGCAGGGAGCCGACTTTTTCGTGGGTAAACCGTTTACCCGGCTATCGGTGGAGAAGGCATTGCAAAGCACACAGGTTTAAGTATCTTTGTTTATTAGGGAAAGCAAGCCTGACAATCCTGGAAGGCAATTTCCGTCACCTGTTACCGGCTACACAAACCGGGAGGGTTCTCTTTCATGGAAAAAATTCTGATCGTTGACGATAATCATGATATCTGTCTGTTGCTCGAGCGGTTTCTGAGCAAACAGGGGTACAAAACAGCATCGGTTCAGCGGGGAGAAGATGGTCTGACGTTACTTCGGAAAGAAGTTTTTGAACTGGTAATCTGTGACTTCAAGCTTCCTGATATCGACGGGCTGGAAATGCTCCGCCGAATCAAGGTGCTGAATCCGGCTACGGCTGTCATTATCATTACGGGTTATTCCGACGTTCGTATCGCGGTGCAGAGTGTTAAGCATGGTGCCTACGATTACGTCACCAAGCCACTATATCCCGATGAAATCCTGCTGACGATAAAGAGTGCGCTTGAACGGCGCACGCAAACGCTCAAGCAGCAAACAGGTAGCGACGGCCAACCGGCGGCCCGCCCGGCGGCTAAGTCAAATGGCAGCAAGGCCACGTCAGCGCCCGATGGAAAACGGTTTATCTTCGGTAAAAGTCGGGTAGCCGAACAGCTCCAGAAGCATATCGACCTGATTGCCCCAACCGATATGTCGGTTATCATCACGGGTGAAACAGGCACCGGTAAAGAGTTTGTAGCCAATGCCATTCACCTGCGTAGCAAACGGGGAGACAAACCGTTTGTCGCTATCGACTGTGGCGCACTAAGCAAAGACCTGGCGGGAAGCGAACTGTTTGGTCACGTGAAGGGATCGTTTACCGGAGCGATGTCTGACAAGGCAGGTAGCTTTGAATACGCCAACGGAGGAACACTCTTTCTCGATGAAATCGGGAATCTGTCTTACGACAATCAGATCAAGCTGCTGCGCGTATTACAGGAGCGAAAAATTCGCCGGATCGGCTCTAACCAGGACATCGCGGTCGACGTGCGGATCATTGCCGCTACCAACGAAGACCTGCGCGATGCCGTTCGGCAGGGTCGCTTCCGGGAGGATATCTACCACCGCATCGACGAGTTCGAAATTCATCTGTCGCCCCTGCGCGACAGGAAGGCCGACATCATGATCTTTGCCGATCACTTCCTCGACCTGGCCAACCGGCAGCTGGAAAAAAACATCACTGGTTTTGAAGAGGCTGCCCGCGAGAAGCTGAAAGATTACTTCTGGCACGGCAACCTGCGCGAATTGCAGAACGTAATCAAACGGTCGGTGCTGCTGACGCAGGGTGATTTGATTGAGACGGATGTGCTGCCACGTGAGATTATTTCACCGCAATACCTCACATCCGATGATACGGGTCCGAGCGCATCCGTGGGTGCCGACGCCGGTCGGCCAGCGGGGGCACCAAACGGCCAATCGGGTGCTAACCTCAAGTCGGTTTCGGAAAATGCGGAACGGGCGGCTATTCTGAAGGTGCTGGAAAAAACGGGTTACAACAAAACGAAAGCGGCCGAGGTACTGAACATCGATCGGAAAACGCTGTACAATAAGTTGAAAGCGTACGATATTCATTTATAAACCGTACAGCCAACTGTATACGAAGAAAGCCCGGTACTAACCGGGCTTTCTTCGTATACGCCTGTTCGTTACCTCATTAATTAATGCTGAAGCCAACGGAAAGCATACCGACCGAGTTTTTCGCATTGCCAAGCAGCGTAGAAGCCGCTCCGCTGCTAGCGATCTTTTGCAGACCCTGACCATAGCGGGCACCGATAAATGCTTTTCCGAAATAAAAGTTTATACCGCCCGCCAGTCCGTAATCAAACCGGTTGAAGTTATCCGCGTTGATAGCGGCCGTACCTGTGCCAAACGAGCCATTGGAGTTTACATTGGAGTTGATAAGGTAAGCTGCGTAAGGCCCCGCCTGTAACTCAACCGCCTGTCCCAGCTTGAACGTGAGCAGAACGGGTAGTTCGGCGTAGTTTAGCCGGAACGTGTTACGACCGTTCAGGCCAACTACATTGTAGTCAGCCGATGCCCCTTTCGTTGTGTACAGCAATTCGGGCTGAATGGCCAGAAATTCGCCCAGCGGAGCCTGGGCAAAAACGCCAAGATTGAAACCGATGCGTTCGTTCTTGTTGGATACGCCCTGACTGTCGTAAAACAGCGAGCTGGCGTTCAGCCCACCTTTGATACCAACGCGGGCTTTTCCCTGCGCAAGCGTATCGGTAGTAGCCAGCGAGAAAATACTTGTTGCGAGTAGTGTGGCTGCGATCAGCCTGGTGGAAAATTTCATAACCTGATTAGTTGAAAACCGGAATCACGTTCCGTATGTCGCCCTGTGTGTTAATACCGTGCCACAGCCCGCACGACTATTCTTACTGACTGTCTATCAGTTCACAAGGATAGAGTCGGTACCTGTGAGTCGTGAAAAAGGAGATCACCTGACTGCGGGTAGTTCTCCACAAAACGGGGAATAATCCAGTCAGAAAGAGCAACGGCGTCTGCCGGTGAAAACCCGATCTGATGAGTATAAAATACTGGTGTTGGCCTGTTACAACAGCTGGCAACAATTAATGGCTACCGTCGGTGATTGGCAAGCCGTTTACCGCTACTTTTGAGATAGGATTGCTCAGAAGCATCTGGCTGATTGTTCCCTTCCTTTAGTTGGTTAGCAATCAGCGATGCCGCCTGTTTAATCGACCCATCCCGTAGACCGTACCTATTACTTACCTGAAACTTATGGATCGAAAAATGACAACAATTCTGATTGCGGATGATGATCAGGATGATCGTATGTTTCTGGAGCAGGCAATGCGCAAATGTGGCTACACGCAGGCCATTCAGTTTGTTGATGATGGTGAAGAACTGATGAACTATCTTCATCGACGAAACAACTATACCGTTGAGAATGCACCTTGGCCAAACCTGCTTATTCTTGACCTGAACATGCCACGGAAGAATGGCTTCCAGGCGTTGAAAGAAATAAAGGAAGACAACGATATGCGTCGGTTACCGGTAATCGTTATGACAACATCGACCGCCGACGAGGACGTTGCCAAATCATACAATCTTGGTGTAAACTCGTTTGTAACAAAACCTTTTCACTTCAGCAAACTGGTTGAAATGATCAGTGCACTAAAAACATACTGGATGGATATCGTCAGGCTCCCTTAGTCAGACCCGCTCAACCGATTCGCCAGCTGCAATTTTACTGCCTACGATGACTACTAACTCACTGCTTGACGCACCCATAAAACAATCAAAAATTAACGTTCTGCTCGTTGAAGACGACGAAGATGACTACATGCTAACCAGGGCGCTGGTGTCGTCGCGGGAGAACGCCAATATCCGGCTCGACTGGGTCGACAGTTACGACCGGGCTATCGAGATGATCCTGGCCGGTAATCATGACGTTTACCTGATCGACTATCGGTTGGGGTCGCACACGGGTATCAACCTGATTCAGGAAGCGACGCAGATGGGGTGCCGCGCACCTATGATCCTGCTGACCGGGCAAGACGACCTGACCGTCGATCAGTCGGCGCTGGAGATGGGGGCCGCCGATTATCTGGTGAAGGGCCGCATCGACGCGCAACTGCTGGGCCGTAGTATCCGGTATGCCATTCGGCAGGCCAACGTGCTGTCGGAAGTGGCCGATAAGGAAAACAAGTACCGGTCCCTGTTTGAGCGATCGATCGACGCCATTTTCGTCATCGATAATGATCTGCGCTTCCAGGATGCCAACTCCTCGGTGGAGCAATTACTGGGCTACACACGGGAACATTTGCAGACGATGAATCCGGCCCGGTTGTTTGCCGATCTGAACTGCCTGCGCGAACTGCGCTTCAACGTTCGGGAGCACGGGCAGATCAAGGACTTTGAAGCTATCTTGCTGACGCGGGAAGGTCGCAAGCGCATCTGCCAGGTTTCTCTCTGGGCGGTCGATGATAGCCGGGGGCGACCGGAGTGGTTTCAGGGTATCGTCCGCGATATTACAGAACAGAAAAAAGCGCAGCAAGACCTTATTCTGGCTGAAAAGCTAAGCATGACCGGCAAAATTGCCCGGAGTATCGCCCACGAGGTACGTAACCCGCTGACCAACCTGAGTCTGGCGCTGGAGCAACTCAAAGACGAGCTACAAACCGACGACGAATACGTAACGATGTTCACCGATATCATCGGCCGAAATGTCGACCGGATCGGTCAACTAATCACCGAAATGCTCAATTCATCGAAGCCGCGCGAGCCGGAGCGTCGTCGGCAGGACTTCAATGATGTGGTGCGGTCGACGGTCCAGATGGTCAATGACCGGATCAAACTCAAACGAATGCGTCTGGAAACGAATTACTCGACTGAAAACTGCCAGATACTTCTTGATCGTGAGCAGGTAAAGACGGCTATCCTGAACTTGCTGGTTAATGCGGTTGAGGCTATGGAGGAAGGTAAAGGCATACTGACCGTGCGAACGGGGATTACCGATACCAATAAAGTGTTTGTGCAGATCGCTGACAATGGGGGGGGAATAAGCCCGACAGTCCGGCAGCGCCTGTTCGATCCGTTTTTCACCGGTAAGTCGGGCGGAATGGGGTTAGGACTGACGGCCACGCAGAATATTGTCAGTAGTCACAAGGGAACAATTGACGTTGAGAGCGAAGTTGGCGCAGGCACCTCGTTCCGGCTGACGTTTCCGCGCTAGCATCGACGCGACGCATACGTGTATGGCGAGAAGTCGGCCCTTACCGGGTCGACTTTTTTGTGGAATTACGGTGTGTTCGTTGAGTATTTTTTTACACACCCCATGCTGCCGATGCACGGTTCCCGCGCATGTGGATGATCCGAATTATAAATCGATTAGAACGTAGTGCGCTGTAAATCAGCATAATGATAAGGGTGGCAGGGTGTAAAACTGGTTATATGATGGGGGTGGCATAGAAATAGAGCCACCAGTTGTATTAACAGTTCAGCTATGACCATGTGGACACCAACGCACTTCCCGGCCGCTATGCGTTCGCTTAACCCGACGACACGGGCAAAAGCAATCGAACTTGCTAACCAGTTACTTGTTCAGGGCCATGCCGACAAGCAACAGGCGGTTCACGAAAGCGTCGCAGAGGCCCGTCGGTGGGCACGGGAAGTGTCCCGGTCATCAGATGCCGTATTTTCAGCCGTTCAGCTCTCAGCCTAATGATAAATCAATCGGCCATGCATGATTCATTGATACAGTGCGCTGTACTGTGTCGTGAATTTGTCTGGACGCATCGGCACACGGCCGACCTGTCCAGCGAAACCATTGTGTCGGGTATCGACTGTGCTGAACTATGCCGGCAAATGTCTGTGCTCGTCAGCCACAGGACATCGAAAAGCGTGTCTGCGGCTATGTTGTGCGTTCGCGCCTGCGATAGTCTGTTGCGACAGCTGTCTTTCTCGGCCAATCTGTCGGTGGAATCACTGACAGACAGTTGCCTGCAAGCCCGGATGTACTGCCAGATTTTAGCCGAACATATGACAACTGCCGATCAGTTTGCCCCCCCAAAGTCGCCTACAGTATGTTACGGGATTACATTGCCCGTTAATGTTTATCGGGCGTAGGGCAAACAAGTCGATTCCCGGCTGGTTTAACAGACTATACTAAGCTTGCTACTGCACGTTATGAGCGCAACAACACAGGACCCAAAATCAATAGAGAAAGTTCTCGACCTCATCAAGGATATTCACATCGCGATGATGACGACCGTCGATGAGCAGAAAAATCTGGTAAGCCGTCCGATGGCGGTTATTCACACTGACACCGATGGCTCGTTGTGGTTTTTTACCAAGAAAACGTCGCCCAAAGTCGATCAGATCGAAGACAACGATAACCGCGTGAACATTGCTTTCGCTGACACGGATAATTCGACATACGTATCGGTGTCGGGAACGGCTACGGAAGTAGACGATCAGGCAAAAATCAACGAATACTGGACTGCTGAAGCGAAGCCCTGGTTCCCGGCTGGTAAGGAAGATCCGGAACTAACGCTGCTGAAGGTAAACACCGAGATGGCCGAGTACTGGGATGCCAATTCGAGCCGCATTGTTCGCCTGTTCCAGATGGTTAGCGGTGCCATCACCGGAACGCCACCCGATATGGGCGAAAACGAGAAAGTGTACAACTAGTCTTTATTGGGGGGATACGACCGTTATCTGCCGCAGATCCATAAAAAGCAGGGGACTCTCACAAAGGCCCCTGCTTTTTGTTTTTATTGATTCGTATGATTGTAAGACAAGCTGATACCGGATGGCAACTGATTAATCAACAGGCGCACGGGTTGCTGGCGTTCGACCTGGCTATGCACTGGGCTGCCGATAAGCGACCGGATTTCTGGGCCGAAACACTGATCGCGCTGACCGAACATGACGATGGGCAACCGGCCTGGTCGGGCCGGAACCACCTGACAGCCGCTGGGACACCGCTCGACTTTAAGATACTTGAATACTCGGTCGAGCAATGCCGTAGCCTGATTGGGGTGTGCCTGCAGAAAAGCCGCTGGAACGCGCTGATGGCGTCGATGCATACGACGTTTTTGTACGAAGAAAAGCGGGGTACTGACAAGGCACTCGATGAGTTTCTCGATCAGCAGGTTACCAATCAGGCGAAATGGCGTAAGGAGTATAAGGCTACCAAAAAGACTGCGCAGTACGCCTACGACTTTGTGCAGTGGTGCGATGCCCTATCGCTTATTCTGTGTCAGCAGCAGGTGCCGATGAATGGTCGTAAACTGGAAATCAGCGTCGGGCCTGACGGGTCGCCGTACTACATCAGTCAGGACAGCGACGATACGTTGCACATCGATCCGTGGCCGTTTTCCGATGACACGTTCACCGTACACGTAGAAACGTTTATCGTTGACCGGGTCGTTTTCAACGATGACGACGAGCTGTACCGTGCCATTCAGGATGCGCCACTGCAACGCTGCAGCTGGACAATTTGTAAGTAAGTGTTTGCCTATTTACCCCCCAGCCCCCTAAAGGGGGAGCGTTCCGCAAATGAACCGCTCCCCCTTTAGGGGGCTGGGGGGTAAATAGGCAAACACGTGGCAAAGCCGGAGCCTACCACACAACAAAAGGCCGCTGGTAGCATACCAGCGGCCTTTTGTTGTGTATGTAAAACCCGCGCGGTCTAACTCAGGCTAAGCAGCACCGACGAACGAGCGGGGATCGTGTATTCGTGACCACCGGTGACGGGTTTCCACTCCGGGCTGAACTCACCCGTCGACGTGTCGACGACTACTTTCCAGTTCGATTTCTTCCGGCCAATTTTCGGCAGCATGAACGGAATATCTTCCCAATAAGCGTTCAGCACCCAGATCAGTTGCTCATCGCCGATGTCCTGCCCATCTTCGGTTTGCTCATCGACGCGCATACCGTCGATAAACAACGCGACGCAACGGGTGTCGCCGTTTTGAAGATCGTGCTCGGTCATTTCTTCGCCATCGGGGCGGAGGAACGAAATCTGTTCGTTGCCGTAGAATTTCCGGCGGCTAAGCAACGGCATCTCCTGGCGGAGTGTGGTAAGCTGACTGGTGAAATCGAAGAGCGCCTGTTGCTTCTCAGTCCAGTCCCAGTTCATCCAGCTGATTTCACTGTCCTGGTTGTAACCATTGTTGTTGCCATGTTGCGTACGGCCGCATTCGTCGCCCATAACGATCATCGGCGTACCCTGACTCAGCAGCAGCGTCGACAGGAAGTTACGCTTCTGCCGCTCACGCAGGTCGTTGATAGCCGGGTCGTCGGTTGGCCCTTCGGCACCACAGTTCCAGCTCGCGTTATCGTTTGCTCCGTCTTTGTTGTCTTCGCCGTTAGCTTCGTTGTGTTTGTCGTTGTAGCTAACCAGATCGTTCAGCGTAAAGCCGTCGTGGGCCGTAATCAGGTTGACACTGTTGGCGGGTGAACGACCATCGTTGGCGTACAGGTCGGGTGAGCCCAGCATCCGCAGCGATACGTCGCTGGCTTTACCTTCGTCGCCTTTCCAGAACGCCCGGAACGTATCGCGGAACTTACCGTTCCACTCCGACCACTGTACCGGGAAGCCGCCTACCTCATACGACTCGATATCCCAGGGTTCGGCAATCAGTTTCACCCGGGTCAGGATAGGGTCCTGTGCGACGGTGTCGAGGAATGACGATACCCGGCCGGCATCTTCATCAGAGCGAATCAACGTGGCCGCCAGGTCAAAGCGGAAGCCGTCGACGTGCATTTCCGTTACCCAGTACCGCAGACTGTCCATGACGAGCTGCAACGTACGGGGCTGGGTCAGGTCAAAGGTATTGCCCGTCCCCGTGAAGTCGCGGTAGTACTCCGGCTGCTCGGTCATCTGCCGGTAATACACTTTGTTGTCGATGCCCTGAAACGATAGCATCGGGCCAAACTGGTTGCCTTCGGCCGTGTGGTTGTAGACCACGTCAAGAATAACTTCGATACCCGCTTTGTGCAGGTCTTTTACCATCTGCTTGAACTCCGTCACCTGCTGACCGTCCATGCCCGACGACGAGTACGTGTTCTGCGGGGCGAAAAAACCGATGGAGTTATAACCCCAGTAGCTTTCGTTGGTAAACTGATGGATAGGCAACAGTTCGATGGCTGTGATGCCCAGTTTTTTCAGGTAGTCGGTGCTTTCGGGCGTACCAAGAGCGGCATACGTACCACGAATTGACTTGTCGATGGTGGGGTGGAGGTGCGTAAAGCCTTTCACGTGCATCTCGTAAATCACCGAGCGGTGCAGCGGTACATCGGGCGCTTTGTCATCTTCCCAATCGAACGACGGGTCGACTACCACACTTTTCGCCATGCCGGGGCCGCTGTCTTCGGTGCTCATCACCAGATAACGGTCATCGGCTTTGCTTTTATAATCGTATCCCAACCGGCTGTTGTCGTCGTTGATCGGCGCACTGATCGCTTTCGCGTAGGGGTCGAGCAACAGCTTGTTGGGATTGAAAAAATCCCCTTCTTTCGGGTTGTACGGCCCCTCAACCCGGTAACCGTACAGCTGACCCGGTTGCAGCCCATCGACGTACACGTGATAGACCAGTTCGGTATGTTCAGCCATCGGAATACGGGCCACTTCCGTTTCGGGATTGGCTACATCGTACAGGCAAAGGTAGGCACCGGTTCCGTGCTCACTAAACAGGGCGAAGTTGACACCTTCACCATCAAACGTAGCGCCAAGTGGATAGGCTTTTCCGGGTTTCGTTGAGTAATCGTGAGCCTCTTTCGGCTCGGCATGTTTGGCCATGTCGTGGAATGAAAATGAAATGAATGTATTGACAAGTAATAAAATAACCGGGTGTAACCGATGATTGTTTGGCTTGCCAATAAAAACGAATCGCTGCCACGAACGAGTCGTAACAGCGATTCACTACAAAAAAAGCCCACCCCCAAGTGGGGGGGGCTTTCCGATCCCACCATTCACTACACTGTCATTGCCAGACGGGCCATCGACGAATGGGCTGTGTCGATAGCTTGCTTCTGGCGCAGCAGCAACTCACGGGTGCTGACTGCCAGATCGGTTTCCTGCAACACGTTATTGTAGGTGTCGAGGGCTTCTTTGTCGCCCCGCTGACACTCTTCAACGGTTGCTTTATCGTCGTTACTTGAGAATACTGATTTCAGGTTGATCCAGGCCCGGTGCAAATCGGCGGCAACGCTCGTACCACCGTCGGGTTCGCCACCCAGTGCGCGGATTTCGCGGTCAAGTTCGGTTCCGAACTCACCCCGTTGCTGGGCCTGCTGGGTAAACAAACTTTTCAGTTCGCTGCCATCTGCGTTTTTTGCCGCTTCCTGATACCCTTCTTCGGCATCGTGGCTGATGGTCAACAGACGATTGAGCTGATCGAGGATGTCACCCCGTGTTTCCTTGACATTCATAGCGTTGGTTTTTATTAATTAGGAAAAAATTAAGTGGTTATGCGTTCTGTGTGAATCACTAAAGACACCACACATAATCAGTAACTAGCTGTGTGGGTTAATTGTCTAATAGTTCTGTAGATTAATTAGCCAATTTGCCATCTTTCGCATCGCTTTGCATTTTTTTGTTGGCAAAGACGGCAATGTCGACCCGGCGGTTCTTACTTCTTCCCGATTCGGTCGAGTTATCGGCAATGGGTTGCTCCTCGCCATAACCGATTTCGTCCAGCCGACCCGATGTAATACGTTGTGTTTTCAGGTAGTCACCGACGGTATTGGCCCGCTCACGCGACAGCTTCAGATTGTAATCGTCCGGACCTGTTGCGTCGGCATGACCCTCGATCCGGATGTCGGTGTCAGGGTATTTGTTGAGCGTCTGCGCAAAATCGTCGAGTTGCCGTTTGGTCGCTGCCTTCAGCGCGTATGAATTGACATCAAACAGGATGTCGGAGCCGAACGTGATTTTGATGCCCTCGCCAACCCGTTCGACCTGCGCGTTTGGCAACTCTTTCTTGAGTTCTTCGGCCTGCTTGTCCATCCGTCGCCCGATGATGGCACCGGCCGCACCACCTACCGTTGCGCCAATGATGGCACCGATAGCCGTGTTGCCCGTCTTACGACCGATGATACCGCCTACCAGCGCGCCACCACCCGCACCGACGGCACCCCCTTTCTGGGTTTTGTTCATTGAATTGCCCGACTTACAACCTGTCAGAATAGTACCCGATAAAGTGGTGACGGCAAGCAGCACTAACACTGGTTTTGCATACACTGATTTAAGTTGACGCATGATTTATAGTGAATGGTTTGTTTGCGACTAGTACAGCCAAACGCTGTACCAGTATAGATCGTAAGTGACGCGTCAGGGTTTAGTTGGTTATATAATAGTTTATGAGACAGGAAGTTAATCGACATTAAACTAATTGTCCCGACGATCTGCGTTTAGCCTGCGTCCATTGGGATTGGTACTGCGTGGGCAGTCGCAGACCTAGTTATGTAGAAGGGGTTCTACAGTTTGTGAACAGATTGGACCGCCATAAACGAATTGCGCAGGCTGATCGTTTACTAGGTATACACACGACGTAATCACCTCGTTTTTCTCCTGTTTCCTGTATGCACTTTTTTAAAACAGGTCTGCTGTTATTGTGCCTGAGTAGCGCGCTATTGCTGGCACCAACCAGCTGTACCAAGCCGGGAGATACCGATCCGGTCACGCCAGCGACGACCAATACGCTTGTCAGCAGTACGCTGATCGGGCAGTTTACTACCGATCAGCTGCGTAGTCGATTTACGGGGGCCAGCGCTGCCTTCCAGCTGTTTGTCCGCTACCCGATCAGCGTGTACCGAGTCACGTATACCACGACGAATACAGACGGGACATCGATTACGGCGTCGGGTGCGCTGCTGATCCCGACGGTCAATGCCGGTACGGCGATTCCCCTGCTTAGTATTCAGCACGGGACAATCACCAGCGACGACGGGGCACCCTCGAACTACCAGTCGGGGAGCGAAGCCTACACGTTCGGGTCGGTGTTTGCGTCACAGGGCTATATCATTGCGGCTCCGGATTATATTGGTTACGGCGCATCGAAAGATCTGCCGCATACCTACGAACACCGCAACGGACTGGCCACAGCCTCACTCGATATGCTCCGGGCGGTCCGCCAGGTGCTGACGAATCAAAGCGTCAACTGGGACAAGCGGTTGCTGATCGCGGGTTATTCGGAAGGGGGCTACGCGACGCTGGCGCTGCAAAAGAAGATCGAGGAAGAAACCGGCTCGGAGTTCAACCTCGTCGCGTCGAGTTGCGGGGCTGGTGCCTACGACAAACCGGCGTTTCTGAAGCAGATTCTCAACAACACGACCAGCACCGACCCCAGCATCAGCCGGTTGTATTTGTGGGTACTGCTGACTTACGACCGGATTTATAAATTCAATCGCCCGACTTCGTATTACTTCAAAGAGCCCTACGCTACCCGCATCGCGGCCAACGGCTATACGGCTGATCTGGGGGGGCTAAGTTTTAATCAGGTTGTGACGGATAGTTTCAAACAGGCTGTCAACGACGGTACCGCTACCGACATTATCAAGGCCGCGCAGGACAACGACATTCACGACTGGAAACCCCGCACCAACACGCGGCTCTACCACGGCGATGCCGACGATACGGTGCTGTTTCTGAACTCGCAGAACGCATACGATGCGATGATCGCGCGTGGGGCAACTAACGTGCAGTTAATCCCACTGCGCGGAGCCAACCACGCGACCGGTATTCTGGGCTATATCACCGGCACCTACGATTTCTTCAGCACGCTTCAGTAACTGACAAAGGCAAACGATTTACTGTCGGGCGACCAGCTCGGCACGTTAATCGTTCCCTGACCACCGGTGAAACGGGCCAATTCGCGGAGTTGGCCCGTTTTTATGTTCATCAGCCGCAGCATCACAGCTTTGTCGGCGGGATGGTTTGACCCCTGATCTTCCAGATAGCTGATAAATACGAACCACTGCCCGTCGGGCGAGGGGTGGGCAAACCAGTTGGAGTACGCGTCGTTGGTAAGCTGTTTCGGCTGCGACCCGTCGGCGTTGATCCGCCAGATCTGCATCCGGCCCGACCGCATCGAGTTGAAGTAGACGGAGGTGCCATCGGGTGAGTAGTCGGGGCCATCGTCGAGGCCGGGTGAGTTGGTCAGTCGGGTTTCGGGGCCACCGTCCCGGCTGATCGTGTACAGTTCAAAGTCTGAAGCACCCATTGCCCCGACCCGCCGATTTCCTGTAAACACCAGTGTTTTGCCATCGGGCGATACGCCGTGCCAGTACGAGTGCCCGGCGGTTGTGTCGGTCAGCTGCTTCGGTTGTCCGCCCGTTAACGGCACGGTCATCACGACTGACGTGCTGCCGTTGCCGGTTGCTTTTCTGATGTTATTGCTGAGGATAATCGTTTGGCCGTCGGGTGTCAGACCGTGGTCGTTGTTGCAGTTTGTGGCAGAACCTGTGTTGAGTTTGGTTCGCTGCCCATCGCTGACCCGTACGGCATACAATGAACCGTCCTGATTGATAATCAACCGACCGTCGCGGGTCCAGTTGGGGGCTTCAAACCGAACGCTGTCCTGCCGCACCACGCGACGGCTGTTTGTCGCCAGATCATACACCTCCAGCCGACTGACGACCGGTTTCTGCGCCAGTGCCGACAGCGAGAGAAAAAGGAACAGGTATACCGAAAACGATATACGGTTTACGAAAAAAAACGTTGGTCGAGCGGGCATAAGGCGAAGGGGTTATACCGCTGCAAAAGCTAACAACACCAGCTATATACCGTATGTGTAGCCTGGACCGGTCCGCCGGCACGGGTCCACGTCCGGGTGGAAGCAACAGCGCCCTAAAAGCTGCCGCATTACGTAGTTGGCCTGTCGGCCACCAGACCGGGAGGTCTCGGCTACAATACGGGTATCTTGGACCGGCCACCGCGTGGGCACACAAAGTAGCCTGGACGTCTACGTCCGGGTGCCCGTCAGGGCAATTGACTCAGGCGGTAGCTTTTTGCCCTGACGGGCACCCGGACGTGGACGTCCAGGCTACTCGTGTGCCAGCCACCGTATGGGTCCAGGCTACACGACACTATTTCACCGTTAGAATGGTATAAGCCGCCTGATTGGCCTGCCGGACGCGCCGACCGACGAGGGTTTGAAACCGGTCGTCGTCGTGGATGAGCAGCAGCCGATCTTTGTCGAGAAAGGTCAGGTCTTCGGCTTTGTGGTTGACGTGCAGGGGATCACCGTTGGCGTTGCGAATCAGGCGAAATGGCTTACCGGCAAACAGATCATTTTTCGCAATCACCCACAGATACGCATCGACCTGCCCCTTGGTTTCCAGCGAGGTCAGCAACCAGAAGCACCGCCGGGCGGGGTCATATTCCAGGCTCGATAGCCCCAGTGGGCGGGGTAGCTTTTCGTCTGCGGTTTCAGGCTTGAAATCGGCCACAACTCTCCAGTCGTTCTTCAGCCTGATCCGGTCACCGTCGACGGTGTACGACACCGCCACGATTTTGTCGACGTGCCGGAAATTGTCAAACGCTTTGCCAGCTTCCCGTACGCCAAACAGCAGCTTGGTTTCGGTAGCCGCCAGCCCTTCAATCTTGAAATAGGGCAGCGAGCCGGGGTATTCGTCGTTGGCCAGCGCGGTCGCCAGCGGTTGCCGCAGCGACACCGACGTACGCGACGCTTCATTCAGCGACAACACACGCGGATGCTGTTCATCGCCTTTGCGCCAGTACAGAATCGTGTTGTAACTATCCCAGCTACCGCCGGGTTTGACGCGATCGAAGGCCGTGCTGAGCAAGACGAATTTACCGTCGGGTGTCTGGGCAAAGTCTTCGTATTTGGTGCCATTGCTAAACGTTGATTGGGGCAGGTAGGTGGGCAACTGCGTCGAATCGGCCAGCGATGACAGTGGTTTGGTAAACACCGATGACTGATCGGCGGGCATGTCTTTGTCGTTGGCAACGAAAACGCGCTTACCGTCGTACCAGACCGCCGATGCTTCGCACCAGACGGGTTTGCCGTCGACGGCCGTACCGGGGGCAAAACAGGTCAGCAGCCCCTCGTCGGTGATAGCACTCGTCGTCGGGAGTTTGTGGGAAAACGGCAGACGTATGCTCTGGCAGGCCGACGCCAGCAGGAGTAGCGAAAGGGCTATGAATCGAGTAGGGGAAACGGTCATCGTAGGGAGTTTGTGCTGATGGCGGTAATACCCTGCAAATAACAACAAACCCGGCTATCAGGCCGGGTTTGTTGATGAGCGGGCAGTGTGGTGCGGTATTCGGTAGGATCACACTGGTGTCGGGTCTGGAACGCCAGTCCGACACGTTTGCGTCAGCAGTCAGCTTCGCCCGGGAATGTGTCAGGTCAGGGACCTGATACCACTGTGACACCACCGTATACCCATTACTTCCCGTCCAGTTCGTACTTCATTTCGCCCCGGTCTTTCTCAACGGCGGTGCGGCCTTCCTTCATCCACACCGGCATAGGATCGTCTTTCAGAAAGTAGTCGAAGAACTGGTACAGCCTGATACTCAGGTCTTTGGCATTGTGCCGCTGGGTCAGGTTGTGGCCTTCGCCGTTGTAGACCAGCATCCAGACGGGCTTGTTCAACCGGCGCAGGGCCGTGTAAAACTCGATGCCCTGATACCAGGGGACGGCCCCGTCGGCGTCGTTATGCGTCATCATCAGGGGCGTTTCAACCCGGTTGGCGAAAAACAGCGGGGAGTTTTCGATGTAGTTCATCGGTTTGTCCCAAAGCGTACCACCGATACGGCTCTGCGTTTTTTCGTACTGAAACTGCCGCACAATCCCCGTTTCCCAGCGGATGCCGCCGTAGGCCGAGGTCATGTTGGCGACCGGCGCACCCGCTTCGGCTGCGCGGAACAGATTGGTGCGGGTGATAATGTAAGCCGTCTGGTAGCCGCCCCAGCTTTGGCCCTGAATACCCAGCCGGTCGCGGTCGACAAAGCCCCGTTCGAGCAGACTCAGTACCCCCGGCACGATGCAATCATACGCGTTCGGTCCCGGCTGACCGGTGGTGTACACGATGTCGGGTACGAATACCAGATAACCGTTCGAGACGCAGTAGGGAATGTTGATTGTCGAGCGGCTGGGCGACGGCGCGCGGTAGTCGTTCAGCGTTTCGGCGTTGCGTTCGTAGAAATACGTCAGCATCGGGTACTTCTTTTTTGGGTCGAATCCTTCGGGTTTGAACAGGAGTCCTTCCAGTTTTACGCCGTTGGTACCCAGCCAGTTGACGACTTCCGCCGATCCCCAGCGGATGCTGTCCTGCTGCGGATTCACGCGGGTTAGCTGTACGGGCGAAGCCAACGTGGTATCGGTGCGGAACAGGTTGATTGGCTCCTGGTAATTGCCCTGGTAAAACGTGAGCGTACCCGCATTCTTTGCTTTGTTCAGGCCGAAGTAACGGTGATTGCTGTGCGTCAGCGTAGTTGGTTCGCTGGCAGTCAGACCGTTCTTGCTTTTCAGGATTCCCGTTGACTTGTCGCTTTCCCAGATACCCGTCAGAAACACCTCCGTTTTCGGATCGATGGCTTTTTCGGGGGCAAACCGGCCCGGCGTATCGTCGGTGTCGAGTTCGGCGTAGCGCAGCCGGATGCGGTTCTTACGACCCCAGCCCGCCGTCAGGTTCAGCGGTTTCTCCCGACCCGTCGGATCGATTTGCCAGATGTCGTATCGGTCGTACAGCCAGACGTGCTTATCGTCGGCGGTCCAGCCAGCCGAGCCGTACGCACCGGGCAGGTTCGGCGTGTCGTGCTCTTCGTCGAAGAATTTGCTGGGCAGCCCCTTCGTCAGGTCGATGCGTTTCCCGGCGGGGATGTCCCACGCCCGCCAGAGCGAATCGCGCTCATCGAACCAGTAAGCGTACTTACCGCCCGGCGACAGCTTTGGCTGCGACGCCATGGCGTCGTTGGCAATGCGCTTTTTTTCGCCCGTCTGCGCGTCGATCAGGTACATATCCGTGTGGCCGGGGTCCCACGACGACTGTACCTGGTAGGGGAGGTCGCTCAGGCCCAGCAGGTAACGCGAATTGACTTTTGGGTCGAACGATACCGTTGGCACTTCGCGGTTGGCGAGGGGGATGATTTTGCCGGACGGCAGGTCGAAAACGGTCAGGAAGCCGCGCTCTTTTTCTTCCTTGAGCCGCTTTTGCTGCATGGGTTGCAGGCGCGAATCGGTCCAGCTCCAGATATCCATTTTTACTTTTTCATCCTCCGGCGTCAGCGTGTCCTTCGTCGGCTTGGGCGCGATGGGGGAGGTGGAGAAGTAGAGTCGCTTACCGTCGTCGGAGAACTTCGGTTCGCGGTATTCATTCACCGACCAGCCTTCGGGCAGGGCTTTGGTCATCGTGTCGGCCAGCACGCGAAACGGGGTTTCGAGGGGCGTCATCTTCGCCCGTCTGCCTTTCGCGGGCGTGGCGGGCTGGAGATTTTTATAATAGAGCGTAAACACCTTGACGTCGGAACCCGCGCTGTCGGCCGAGGCCATCCACGCCAGTTGCTGCCCCGTCTTGTCGACAGTCAAGCCTTTGTAAATTTTCCGGCTCGAACTGGTGTCGACCAATGTCGTCTGCCCCGTGGCGGGGGTAAACATAAACACACCCGGCACGGGATTGTCGCCGGTCTTGAGTGAATCGACGGCGGAATCTTTGCTGTAGAAAATCACCCGCCCATTGTCGGCCACGGCTACACCCGACACGTAGCGCGTCGTCTGGCGTTTGCCGTCGGTCATATTGAGCAGTACCAGATCGTCGCCTTTGGGTTTGCGGGCATTTTTCCGGGCGGTCGCGGTGGTCGATACGGGCGGCAGCGGGTTCAGCGTGTCTTTCGTATCCCGGCGGGGTGCCGGGCGGGCCGACGCTGATTCACGTCCGCCTTTCTCATCTTTACGTTCCTGCAAGACCGCTACCCAGTTGCCCGCGTCCTTACCCAGCGAGAACGACTTCACATTCGGTAGTTTCGTGATCTTGCCCGTCGCCAGATTGAGTACCGCCATACTGTCGCGGGGGAGTTCGTCGGCTTTCTTTTTTTTGAGTTTAGCCTTACGCGTATCAGCGTAGGGCGCTTTCAGCCGCATCACCAGAAACTGATTGTCGGGCGTGAACTGTGCCATATACCCCCGCGCAAAGGTGTATTTGGGGGTGGCCTGACCAGCGGGTGTTACCTCCAGCCGGCCGTCGCCCTCCTGAAGGTCGATCTGGTAAGCGATCCATTGGCCATTACCAGCAATTTTTTCGGACCGAACGCTTTGCCAGCGGTCATAATCCGACGCGTTGAGCGGCCGTTTCTGGGCCGTCGTCAGGAAAGGAATGAGTAGTAACGTAAACAGAAGTCGTTGCATGAAGCGGATTCGGATTAGTTGAGCGAAACAGCCCGAAACTACGAAAAACCCCGCTTTTTAGCCAATATTGCACAACAAACAGACATTCATAACGTGAAATACTGGTTCTTTCTTCTGTTAATCATTCCTGGTATTAGCAAGACTCAACTGAACGAGCCACTCAAACGCGAACTCGATAGTATGTTGATTCTGGATCAGCGCTATCGGGAGTATATGGGAAGGCTGGAGAATGACAAAGCACTCAGGGATAGTCTGCTTGCTGTCTACGGAACTGATGAAACGAACCTGATGAGTTTCATTTGGGGAAGTCAGTCGCGGATTGACAGTAGCAATCAGAAACGAACGGAACAGATTCTGAAACAGTATGGCTATCCGGGCAAGACATTGGTAGGCGAACCTGCCAATGAAGCTGTTTTCTACATTGTCCAGCACTCTGATAAGATTGATACGTACCTGCCGCTCGTGAAGAAGGCTGCTGAAAACAATGAATTAGCGTTCAATCTGTATGCAATGATGCTCGACAGGTCGTTGATGTACCAGAAAAAGCCGCAGATATACGGCACACAAGCATCATGTCGAAATGTGTTAGCATCTGGTAAACAGCAATGCTTCATCTGGCCCCTCACTGATTACAAGGGAGTAAATATCAGACGAAAGAAAGCCGGATTCACGATGACCGTTGAGCAAAATGCCAGGCGGCTGAATGCAGTATATAAGCCAATGACAATAGCGCAAGTGCTAAAAATATACCAGTTCTAGCGTGGCGTCATTCTTCTGAACAGTGCCTGCTGTCTATAACAAGATAGCTACCCCCGTACCAGTTCAGCCAGGCCAACGCCGGAGTCGGCGGCACCGTAATAGACCCAGATGCGGCCGTCGGGCCAGCGTACCCAGCCGTTGGTAAAGACCACGTTTGGGAAGAAGCCTTCCTTTTCCCACGGTAGTTCGGGCATCAGCAGCGGGTCGTGCGAACGGTCGAGCACAACGGATGGGTCGTCTTTGTCGAGCAGGGCAAGGGCCAGCGAATAGGCGTGGGTGGGGTCGGCGCCGTGGTAGCAGACGAGCCAGCCTTCGTCGGTCAGCAGGGGTTCGGGACCCGCCCCGATTTTGCCGCCTTCCCATTCGTAGCGCGGGTCGGTCAGGCCGCGCCCGCCGAACAGAAACCGGTGATTGCCCCAGTGAATGCCATCCGGCGACTCGGCCAGCCAGACCGACGGTTTGCCAATATCCGACACCATCGGCCGGTGCAGCAGATAATACTTGCCGTTGATGCGCTGCGGAAACAGGGCCACGTCTTTGTTGGGTGGGGGCAGAATCATCCCGACCCGTTCCACATCGGTGAAGTCAGTCGTGACGGCCAGCCCCACGCCGGGCCCGTGCTCCGACACGGCGGTGTAGGTGATCCAGTACTTCCCGTCGAGAAACGTGATCCGGGCATCTTCAATACCGAACGATTCATCCATCCGGGCCGGAAATAGAAACGGCTTGTCGTCAATGGTAAAATGAATACCGTCGGTGCTGCGGGCGAGCCGGAGGTGACTCAGTGAAGTGAGGTACACCTTGCCATCGAGCGTAAGCACACGCGGGTCGTAGGGGTGAGCCGGTTCGGGAAAATGTTTTACGGTCAGCGTCGGTACACCGTCGCGGTTTTCCAATAGCGGCACGCTAATTATGCCTGGCTCTGATTTGGGGGCTTCGGCAACGCGCAGCAACATAACCACTTCGTTATCAACCAGACAGGTCGCCGGATTAAACGCGCCCAATACCTTGAAGCCGTCAACGGCGGGTCGAACGTCGCTTGTTTTTAGAATTGGCTGGTCGGAAAGTCGGTGAAGTTTATAGTTTTGCATGGTAGTTGTTCGCACGAATTGGCGCATATGGCCGCTCTGGTCGACGGAGACGGTGCTTTATAAACCGAAAACGGCACTGTGAGTTTAATTCGTCGGGTCGACTGCCACGTTCCCCGTTGCTGCCGGGTAAAAGGCAGTGTACCATCAATTAATAACGAACCTTTTTAGCCATGAAGACCCAGCCTGCGTTTGACCGGGATGAAGACGTGCTGATGATGAATCCCGATCCGGAAACGGCCGCTTTCGAGGATGATGACGACGATGATTTCGACGGGGGAGCCGAATTCGATGAACTCGGATCGGGTGCCACCAGCGGATACGGCGAAGACGATCTGGCCGACATCGAAGAGGAGGAGTTTGACGAGAAAAATCTGGATGAAGATCTGGACGACGACGATATCGACGACGACCTGGACGACGACGACAACCTGTAGTCGATCGGGCCGACGCTGAACATACCAGCGGTTTCGTCGTTTATCGGTTAACCAATCGGAACGAACCATGTCACCTGAAGAAAAAGACGCCACAGAAGAAGAAAAGGTAAGTCCTGCATCGACGAACGACGGACCGGACGGCACCGCGCCCGACTCGGAAACGCAGTCGTCGGCAGCCAGTCAGGATGGGGGGCGCACGGCCCCCGGTGGGTCAAGAGCCCCCAATGATCCGGCTGAGGGTGCCTAACCGCCTTCACATTATCCATGTCTGATTTGTCAACAAAGCCCCCTGTCCCAGTACGTGATAGGGGGCTTTGCTTTGCCGGTAATGGATGCCTGTCGGAACCGATTGCCGCTGCGTTTGTGACCACTGTTGACCAGCGACTGCCTTCGACAGTGGTTCGTCGGATGAAAACAAAACGCGCCTGTTCCGTTCTGGAACAGGCGCGTTTTGAGTAGTTGTTGTCGTGACGCGCAGCTAATCGCCCAGCACCGACAGCAGCGTCTGGCACTTTAGTTCGGTTTCCTGCCATTCGCGCTCCGGCACCGAATCTTCCGTCAGACCAGCCCCGGCATAGAGCGTTGCCACCTTACCTTCCAACTTCATGCAGCGGAGGTGTACGAACAGTTGACTCGACGGGCCTTCCTCATTCATGGGGTAATTGACCGGGCCGAGAAAACCTGCGTATAGTTCGCGGTCGTGTGCTTCGTGCTGTCGGATAAAATCCATCGCCCGATCGCGGGGGGTACCGCAGACGGCCGATGTCGGGTGCAGCAGTCGCAGCATCACGGTGCTTAACTGCGGGTAATTGACGGCCCGTGTGTCAACGGTGAAACAGGTGCTGAGGTGCATCAGATTACCGGCGACAATCGTTTTCGGTCCCACCTCTATGTATTCACGCAGACGGATTTTTTTGAAACACTCGATAATATACCGGCAAACGAGTGCCTGCTCCTCGATTTCTTTCTGGGACCACATCGCGTCGCCCGGCCGCTTGGGCGTACCATCAGGCTGCGTGGCCGATTGCGTACCAGCCAGCGCCATCGTCTCGAAAATGCCGTCGGCCCGCTGACTGATGAGTCGTTCGGGGGTGGCGCTCAACCAGATCTGCCCCAGTTCGGGAATAGAAACGGCGGATATAAAAGCAGTAGGATACTTGATACAAAGCCGGTCGAACAGCGCAACGGCGTCCGGTAAATCGGCGAAATCGACCTGCTTTGTCCGCGACAGCACTACCTTCCGCAGGTTGCCCTGCTGAATGCCGTCGATGGCCTGCGTTACCCCGTCGATGTAGGCGTCGTGCTGCGTGTCGGGCCGAACCGTTACCGGATTCGGGCGCGGGATCGACCGCCCTGCCGACTTGTTCAGCGACTGGCGAAACGCACGAGTCGGCTCGGTATGGTACGTCAGTTGGGCGGGGCCATGCTCCGGGAAAATGGCCTGCACGTCGGCGCGCAGAAACAGCGATCGGGCGGGCCGATCGGGGCCTTCGTCCTGACTGTCGAACCGGCTGACGACAAATCCGGCGGGCAGTTCGTCGAGATCGACCACGACGTGGGGCAGCGTTTCGTCAAACGAAACAATACTGTGTTTGTCGCGCTGATTGGGTAGCCGCCACAACGCTGCCGGTAAGCCCAGATTACGGGCGGTTTCCCAAAGGTCAAGCGTGGTGGGCTGGCTGGTTACGGTAGTGCTACTCGTTATGTCTGCTTGCATACGAAACGGTCGTCGTGAAGCGATCATTATGAAACCGTCATCTTTAATTGACGACTAAGCAGGTAACAGTGTGTGCCGCGTTTTTGTGCGGAAACTGGTTATTTCTTATGGCCGTTCGTTGTAGTTCGTCGGATGAACTGGCTAGTTACGTTGTCCCCGGCAGCATCCTGCTGTCGGAGCCGCGACAGCGGCTAACAGAACTCTGGCCATTTAGCCTGACGGCTCCGACAGCAGGATGCTGCCGGGGACAACGTATTCCGTTCGATACCAGCCAGATAGTGGCTTGCTGAGCTGCCCTATCAGATGTGAATACCTTCCGTACGTATCGCCTGATACACCGGAAAGGCTGACTGCTGAAGTCGGCGCGAAGAAACGGGGAGTATCGATACCGCAACACGATGCCGAATACCTATTTCCGTGCTGTACGGTGTAATACGCAGAATTTCCGCCGATGCCGAGAACGCGTCGTCCTGTAGTACCACGGCAAAATCGACGTCTGATTCGTCGTGGAAGGTGTTCCGGGCGTAGGAACCGAACAGGATCAGGTCGCGGAATTGGGGTCCGTACAACTGCCGGAGAGCAACCTTCAGTTCGTGGCCGACTGTTGACGCGAGTGAATTCATAGCCAGATTAGTTCAAGCAAACATAAGTAGCCCAACAAAATTAGTTTAACACAGAGCCACAGAGAACACAAAGCGATAATGTATGTAAGTAGTTGATTAATAACAAACTAATACTCTGTGCTCTCTGCGACTCTGTGTTAAATCAAATACGTCTATGTATTTACAATGATTTACGCGGAGATAATCGCGACGGTCAGGCGGCTGATACAGACAAGTTTACCCTGCTCATCGGTGATGCGGATGTCCCAGACGTGCGTTGTCCGGCCGGTGTGGATCGGGGTGCAACGCCCATAGACCCAGCCCGACCGCACGGCCCGCAGGTGGTTAGCGTTGATCTCCAGGCCGACGGCCCGCTGCGTGGTGGGGTCATCGAGCAGCATCCAGGAAGCCACGCTGCCCAGTGATTCGGCCAGCACCACCGAAGCCCCGCCGTGCAGAATGCCGAAGGGCTGATGGGTGCGCCCATCGACCGGCATTCGGGCGACCACATACCCGTCGCCCGCTTCGGTAAACTCAATGCCGAGGTGCTTGGTGATCGTGTCGACGTCGGCAAATTGGAGGGAACTCAGATCGAAGCCAGTTTTCATACCGGTGGGTTTTTGCGTAGTTTTGCACCCGATTTTCGGGATTGACAAAATTACGGTCTTGCAGCAAAAAACGATCTATCTGATTCGCCACGGCGAAACCGATTTTAACCGCCGGGGTGTGGTGCAGGGCAGTGGTGTCGACTCCGACCTCAATGAGATGGGACGGGCACAGGCGCAGGCTTTCTTTCAGACCTACCAGGACGTGCCGTTTCAGAAAATTTACATCTCCGGCCTGAAACGGACCTACCAGACAGCCGAACCCTTCATCAATCTCGGCATTCCCTACGAAAAACTGACGGGACTCAACGAGATCAGCTGGGGCGTGATGGAGGGTCGTGCGCCCGGTAACAGCGACGATGCGTACTACCACAGCCTGACCAGCGCGTGGACGTCGGGCAACACCGCCCGCACCACCGACGGGGGCGAAAGCCCGGATCAGGTAGCTACCCGGCAGCGCGCGGCTATGGAGGTGATTCTGTCGCACCCCGACGAAACGCCCATCCTGATTGCCATGCACGGCCGCGCTATCCGCATTCTGCTCTGCTGGCTGACGGGCAGACCCCTGTCGGACATGGATCAGTTCGAGCATAGCAACCTGTGTCTGTACCTGCTGCATTACGATTATGAGACGCAGACATTTACGATCGAACTGGCCAACGACACGGCGCACCTGCTATCGCTGGCACTGGGATAAGCCCGCTCCTTCCTTCGACGTATAACTCCTTTCTTACCCTTATTTTTCCACTACTGTAAAAACCGACGACGATCCGGCAGGGATCGCCGTACATTCGTTTTTAGACAAGAAGGGGCGCATAGATGGGGATGTCGAAACGAAAAGTTTACTGGATTTGTCAGATTTTCGGCTGGACGAGTCTGATCCTGGTCGAGTATCTGGCTTACCTGTTTCAGGAAGGTTTCGATCCCAATGCCCTATATCTTGCCATTGCCAACATCGGACTTGGTATCTCGCTGACGCACCTGTACCGGCTGATGATCCGGCGGCTCAACTGGGTGCAGCTACCGTTTCTGCAACTGGCCCCCCGTGTGCTGCTGTCGGTATTTGTACTGGCACTTATCATGACTGCCGTCAACCTGCCCATCGACCGTATCATCGTTCCCACATACTTTGTCGATGAACCCTGGATTGTCATGGGCTACATCATGACCTGGGGCAAAACCATGCTGGCGTGGGTACTCAGTTACACCGTGTACCACTACGTCGAACGGACGCGCGACGTCGAAATCGAGCAGATTCTGCTGAAAACCAGCATCCGCGATACGGAAGCAAAGGTGTTGCGATCGCAGCTGAACCCGCATTTCATGTTCAACGCGCTCAACAGCATCCGGGCGCTGGTCTACGAAAATCCGACGAAGGCCCAGCAGGGTATCACGCAGTTGTCGAACCTGCTCCGCAACTCGCTGCTGGCTGACCGGCGTAAAACCGTCGAACTGCGCGAAGAAATCAAAACCGTTGAAGATTACCTGTCGCTGGAGAAAGTGCGTTACGAAGAGCGGCTGCAATCGCACATCGACCTCGACCCGCGCACGCTGTTCTGGCAGGTGCCGCCGATGATGTTACAGACGCTGGTCGAGAACGCGATCAAACACGGCGTCTCGAAAGAAGTCAGTGGCGGCTTTGTGGACGTAACCTCGCAACTCGACAATGAAAAGCTGCACCTGGTGATCCGGAATACGGGCCAACTGGGCGACAAGGAAGCGTCGGGTGGCTTTGGGCTGGCCAACACCATTCAGCGGCTCGAACTGCTCTACGGCCCCGACGCAACGTTTAGCATCGGGCAGGAAGACGACAACATCGTTCGCGCCGACATCATGATTCCAATCCAGTCCGACACCATCTTCCGCCGACGGGAGACGGCGCAAAAGGGTGTTTAACCGGTTTGTAGTTTGTGGTTCGTAGTTAGCTGCCGCCGGTATTGCTGGCGCGTCAGCCAACTACAAACCACAAACTTCAAACTACGAACTTCAACCATTCCCCTATGAAAACACTTATCATTGACGACGAACGGCTGGCGCGGAATGAACTGCGCCGATTACTGGAAAACTTCCCTAAAATCCAGATCGTGGGCGAAGCGGCCAATGCCGACGAAGCGCTGCCCATGATCGAGGAACTTGAGCCTGACCTGCTGTTTCTGGATATTCAGATGCCCGGTAAAAACGGGTTCGAGCTGTTGCAATCCATCGAAGGGAAAGCGCCGGAAGTGGTGTTCACGACCGCCTACGACGAATACGCCATCAAAGCCTTCGAGTTCAACGCGCTCGATTACCTGCTCAAACCCGTCGAGCTGGCCCGGCTGTCGGAGGCCATTCACCGCATCGAAGAAGAACTACACGTCGGCGAGCCAACCGCACCGGCTGGGCAGGGGGGACACAAAGTGCTGGGCGAAGCCGATCAGGTATTCGTGAAAGACGGCGAAAAATGCTGGTTCGTCAAACTCGGTAAAGTGCGGCTGTTCGAGTCGATGGGCAACTACGTCCGGCTGTATTTCGACGATCAGAAACCGCTGGTACTCAAGTCGCTCAACGCACTGGAAGACCGGCTCGACCCGGCTACGTTTTTCCGTGCCAACCGCAAGCATATTATCAACCTGCAGTGGATCGAAAAAATCGAGCCCTGGTTCAGTGGCGGGCTGCTGGTTACGCTGCGCGGGGGCGACAAAATTGAAATTAGTCGGCGGCAGGCTATTCGGTTTAAAGATTTGTTAAGTTTGTAGATAGGGTAGCTGGCGTTATGTATCAACAGGGCGTCCAGCTCGTTTTGCTCGTTGATGGATTACCGACGACTTTGGTTGAAGTCGCTTTTTACCGATAGTATGCGTACGCTTTTTTGTCTGTTACCGGGTTGTTTCCTTTTTCTGGCCGCCTGTACGACCACCCCTTCAGGACCGCCCAAACTCGACCGACAGCAATACACGCTCGATAGCCCATACCACTGCGACACGACTACCAACAAAGGCATCGATGTGTCGGTGTCGTATTTTCAGCTGGCTGATGATTCCGACGCTGGTAAGCGCATCAATGATAGTTTGACGCTGCTCAGCGTAAGCAGTGTCACGAGCTGGCTCGACAGTACGTCGCTGGCGGGGCACCCCGACGCGCGGATGGATCTGGCCAAAGCAGCCAACTTATTCCTGGCTGATTACCGGCAGGTAATGACGGATATGAACGGCATGGGCGGCTGCTGGGACCTCGATACCAAACTCGATACGCTGTACACAAGCCCGAAAGTGCTGACGGTGCGGATGGAGAATTACGCCTACACCGGCGGAGCCCACCCCAACACCAACGTAACGCTCATGAATTTCGACCGGCAAACAGGTACTACGCTGGGGCTGGATGATATGGTAGCTGATACGACGGCGCTGCTGACCATTGTCGAGCGGGCGTTTCGGAAGGAGCAGGGCCTGCTGCCGCAATACAACCTCGAAGAGCGGGGCTACTTTCTGCGCGATGGCAAATTCTTCCTGCCAGCCAACATCGGTATCGACCGGAAGGGGCTGACATTCTATTATAATCCCTACGAGATTGCTGCTTACGCTCTTGGTCCCATCGAAGTAACGGTGCCCTATGAGCAGTTGACCGGTGTTCTTCGCCCCGGCTGGCACTAGCGGTTGCTGTTTGGCCTGACTTTGGCAGGTGACTGGGTGGCAGAACCGTGTCCCGGATGAGCCTGCGGTCCTGACAATTGCTGAAAACATGGTAGGTTTGCGGTCTGACTTACGGGATTACGGCCCGGATCAGTCAGTATCAACACCATTACCAGTAACAATGCCTACCGTGTACCACTGGCGACGGGCAGTTCTCCTGTCTTCGCTACTGCTGCTGCTGTTCTTCGGCTTCAAAATCAGTCGATTCCAGTCGCTCTACTATACGTTCAATGACATGTATATCTTCATCCAGTCGTCGTGTAGCTGGCTGGATGGACGACCAGTACTGTACGAGAATATCTGGGGCTACGACAGCCGCATCCACAACAATTACATCCTGCTGCTGATTGGTCCGCTTATTTATCTGGGCGGAGCGTACGGTGCCTTTGCCGTGCTGACGGGGCTACTGCTACTGAGCTACGGGCTGCTGCTGCGCACGCTGGCCGGGCGGGAGCGGTGGTTTCTCTGGCTTGCCTTCACGGTGCTGCTGTTTGGTCCGGTCTGGTTCTGGTTCAACGACCATCCGGGCATTGGCTGGCACCCCGAACTGCTGTATTACCCGCTGGTGCTGCTGTTCACGCTGGCGCTGTTCTACACCGAAACAGCCTGGTACTTCTGGGTAACGGCGTTGCTAATCGTACTGGTCAAGGAAGACGGGGCGCTTATGGCTGGAACGGTACACCTGTCTTACCTGTGCCTGACGTACCTGCGGGCCAACCCGAATCGATCGATACTGGGCATACTGACCAACCGGCGCTTCTGGCTGGCGGCCGTCGGCTGGGCACTGGTGTTTGTGGCGGGGATGCTGTTTCTGTCGTACAAAAACCAGTCGGTCAAGCCCGAACCCCGGTTGGAGCAGGCATTGACCGCGATCCGATCCGGCCTGACCGATCCAACGTTTATTCGCACGAATCTGGTGTTGCTGGGGCAAACGCTGGCCTTGTTGCTGCCGTCGATCGGGCTGCTGTGGCTCGTTATGAAGCGGGCTGGTTTCCGGCAGTCGGGACGTGTGTGGCTGATTTATGCGGTGGCGCAACTGGCACTACTCGTATCGAACTGGGTGCAGGGCTCGACTTACTACGGCACCAATTCGCTGTTTTACCTAGTATCGCTGACCTGGCCACCGCGCTTCGTGCTGAATTACGCCTTTTCGGTGAGTTTTGTCGTGGGATTCTGGCTGATTTTCGGCGCTGATGCCCGGCCCCTGTCGCGCCAACGGGTTGTGTGGCTGGCCGTTGTCCTGTTTGCCGTTCAGATACCGATCGTCAAACTATCCCGCCCCGACGTCGACTACAAAAACACGCTGATCGATACGTTTACGCACCGGTTTGACCCGCTCAAGGAACGGCTGATACCCGCCGACGACGTTGCCATTATCGAACGGTTGGTGCGGGTAATTCCGCCCCGGTCCAGCGTTTTTGTGTTCGACTTCCTGATTCCGTTCTTCCATCGCCACTACAATATCTGGCTGACGGGTAAACAGTGGAAAAACGCCGATGTCGCCATCATTCCCATCGATGATTTTCAGGGTTTGACAACTCATTTGCCGCAGGTTATGAAACAACCGTACCGGCGCATTCGGTTACGTATGTACGACGTGTATGTAACGCCCGCCTACGAACGGTACGTAAATCAGGCCATCCATGACCATTGACGAATTTCGCGCATCACTAGCACAGTCCCGGCCCCCAGCTGGTATATCGCCCTTATTACAGGCCCTCTGGCACGATGCCAGGGGCGATTGGGAAGCGGCCCACAACGTCGCGCAGGCGCGGGAGGGTGAACCAAACCACGACCGCTTACACGCGTATCTGCACCGAAAGGAAGGTGATGAGTGGAACGCCGGGTACTGGTACCGCCGGGCCAAAGCCCCCGTCTTCACCGGCTCCCTCGACGACGAGTGGAACGCGCTGGCAACGCAGTGGCTGTAGTTTTTTAGAAAAAAGAGGTAAGCCGAACGAATAAAGACGCTTCCGCAAGTCAGTCTTTTCTCGTTCGTCTTACCTCTTTCTTCCTACTCAAAAAAAAGGCCGCTCTCCGAAGAAAGCGGCCATCGTCTGTCGATGAAAAAGTAATGCTATAATCAGGCTAGCTCCACTTCGGGAGTCAGCACGGAATTGACATCGGTAAGGGGCAGGCCAAACGCGTCGGCTACACCGGCGTAGACCACTTTACCGTCTACGACGTTCAACCCCAGCCGCAGGTCTAGATTGTCGCGGCAGGCCTGCTGCCAGCCTTTATTGGCCAGTTGCATGGCGTAGGGCAGGGTAGCGTTGGTCAGGGCCAGCGTACTCGTGTACGGAACGGCTCCCGGCATGTTGGCGACGCAGTAGTGAACCACGTCGTCGATGATGAACGTCGGCTCTTCGTGCGTCGTGGGGTGGCAGGTTTCGATACAACCACCCTGATCGACAGCGACATCGACCAGTACCGTACCGGCCCGCATCAGCTTCAGCATATCGCGGGTGACGAGGTGGGGCGCTTTGGCACCCGGAATCAGTACGGCCCCGATAATCAGGTCGCATACTTTCACCATCTCCCGAATGTTGTATTCGTTCGACATCATCGTCTGCACGTTCGGCGGCATAATATCCGACAGATAGCGCAGACGGGGCAGGCTAACATCCATGATCGTGACGTGAGCCCCCAGGCCAGCGGCCATTTTGGCAGCCTGCGTCCCGACGATACCACCGCCCAGTACGAGTACGTTGGCGGGTTTCACACCCGGTACGCCACCCAGCAGGATACCCCGGCCTTTCAGCGGTTTCTCCAGGTATTTGGCACCTTCCTGCACCGCCATCCGACCGGCAACTTCAGACATCGGTACCAGCAGTGGCAGGCTGCGGTCGGGCCGCTCGACAGTTTCGTAGGCCAGACAGACGGCTCCCTTTTCCAGCATGGCATTCGTCAGTTCTTCCGACGATGCGAAGTGGAAATAGGTGAACAGCAGTTGATTTTCTTTAATCAGGTTGTACTCCGACGCGATCGGTTCTTTCACCTTCATAATCATCTCGGCGATTCCGTAAATCTCCTCGATGGTGGGCAGCATCTGCGCCCCGGCCGCAATGTACTCAGCGTCTTCAAAGCCGCTGCTGACCCCCGCGTTGACCTGTACATAGACGGTATGCCCATGCTTGCGCAGTTCAGTGACACCTGCGGGCGTCAGCGCCACGCGGTTTTCATTGTTTTTGATCTCTTTTGGAACACCAATAACCATGAGAGTAGCCGGGTTGAAAGTTGATTGCCAGTAACGACACAAAGGTAGGCCAGGTATTATGATTTTCTAATCAAGGGGCTATGTTCAGGAAAAAAGTACATCATAGAGTACTTACGTGGGAAATAAGTCTGAATATTGATAACTTATGGGCACAATGCCGTAAAATATCCCGTTCCCATGATCGACCGCATCGACCGCCAGATTCTCGACCTGCTTCAGCAGAACGCCCGCCTGACCATTCAGGAAATCGGCCAACGCATCAATCTGTCGAAAACGCCCGTCCACGAACGAATTCGGCGGCTCGAACGCGACGGCGTCATCGACCGCTACGTAACGATCCTGAACCGGAAAAAGATAGATAATTCGCTGCTTGTCTATTGTCAGGTGACGCTCGACAAACAAACCCGCGATAGTTTCGACACGTACGAAACCGCCGTCAGTACCCTGTCGAATGTACTGGAGTGTAATCGTGTGTCGGGCACGTTCGACTACCTGATCAAAATCGTTGCCCGTACCATGGAAGACTACAATGAGTTTTATCAGGAACAGCTCTCCGTCATTCCCGGTACGCTGCACATCAGCAGCTTTTTCGTTATGGCCGAGGTCAAGAATTCGACGGTCGTACCGGTGGGGTAGGGGTGTGTGTAGTGACCGAATCGTCACGGGTTTCTCGCCGATGCATCAGTAACTCATCCGGTGTCAGGGATATGAGACGTTGATTCGTGAGATAACAATTTGAGACTATGATCAACTCATAATCGGTGCAGTCGATGGGTCCCCGCCGACTAACGCTCAAAACGGGCGTTTAATGCGACGGATTGTAGGTTTATGTTGTCTCGGTTATTTGATTATCCGAGTACAACCGACTGGCTGTGATAACTGGAGAATGGAGAAAACTATAGGCGCACGAGATTTCGCCTTAACTACTCATCCGAAAACAACTGTTCGCTACTTGCTCTCCTAAGATCAGAACCAGCACAGCGCTTATAATCTGTATACAACGTCTATTCACTTATTTTTGGCAACTTAGCTGCGACAAGCCGAAGTTATTATATGATGTTCAAATAAAGCCTTACATCGATGAAGATAATTTTGACGTTGCTTCTTGCCCTAAACGCTTGTATTTGCTTTGCTCAAAAGGCAAGACAATGTATCAAGGCGCATTCTAGTCAAGCAATTATTTACGTAAAATACAATCAACTTAATTCAGTGTACAGATGGCACATAAACCCCAAGGTAAAAGTAGATGTGTTTACAGTTGGCAAACTGACCAAATCAACAACGGTGATATTTAAAACGGATATTGATTCACTCATTTTTACAATCAAACCCGGGCAGAAGAAAGATTTTGTTGTTCTGCTTAATGATAAAGATACGTGTGTTACGCAAGTGCAGAGTATCGAAACAAAGAGTTTAGCTAAGCTCTCGCCTGAAATTCATGATTCGATTCCCTTCTTTGTCAATAGATATAACACTAATTTTTTAAATGTCATTTTTGATACCACCGATTCACTTATCCTCAATTTTGATACAGGTGCGACCGAAGTAGCACTCACCAATGATGCGTTGACGCATAAATTTAAATCCAGACCCAAACTTTACAATACTGATTATAGCCTACGAATCGGCAGCAAACTGTATAAAAGTACAGTTCATGACATCGAAATGGCTGGTTATGAAACTGATGGATTGTTGGGATGGGACAACTTTAACGGCATGATCGTCGAGCTTAATTATGACGACAATAAACTGATTGTCCATTCTAAAATGCCTAAACAAATTCTACAAGATAAGGCGTACGAGTTATTTGAAATACGATATATCGACAATAGGCCTTTTATAGAAAGTAAACTTGAGCAAAGTGGAATTAAAACTAGAAACTGGTTTCTTTTTGATTTAGGGTATACTAAAACGGTTATGCTGGACAGTGGCTTATTAAACGAAGCGCACTTTCCTACCAGTGATATGAAAGTATTTAATACAGTAATTATGCATGGAGTTAGCGGCAATAAAATTCCGGTTATTACTGCTGATTTAAACTTATTGACAATTGGAAATTTCAAATTAAAAAATGTGCCTGTTCAGGTTAGGCAACACGCTAATCCAATGCATGGACTTAACATCCATATTTTAGGAAACGACATTCTGAAAAGGTTTAATACGGTGTTAGATTTTCAAAAAAATGTCGTTTATCTAAAACCAAACAAACTTTACAATGAAGATTTTGCCGACCAAAAGAAAAGCGGCACCTAATGTTGGCTTAATAAAACGTAAGGTTGATTGCCAATAGTTGCGCTCCGCGTGGGTCCGTTACTGCTGACAGCCAGCGCGCCTGTAGGCAACGTTGCAAAGTGTAATACGAACGAGTGAGCAAAGATCTAAATCCGTCCGCGCTCCCAGTCCGGTCTGTAACACTCAACACTTATTAACGTTGGTCCAAGTCCGAATAGCGTTGCGGGGTGTTTTTCAACGGCGCACGGCTAGCGGGACGGTAATAAGCGATTTGATGGGTGGCCGGCAATAGCCCTACTATTAGACCCAGTGGTTAGCGAAGCCTTATTTTTTCGCTTTTAAGGAATAGCTATTTTCTTTGTAAGCAGCCAAATCCCACACTACGTTACAGCAGTCTAAGAGATAGACGGCGATGGGAACCAAGCCTACTGAGGCTCGTCGTTGATCCACCTGATCCGGATTTTCAATCGCCATGACGTAGTAGTGTTTGGTTTTCATGTTCCAAGCTAGTTGGCTCCCATAAATCTGTTTTTGACCTTTGTAAAGCGCCAATCGGTCTTGGAGCAGGGCAAAGCTGGATGCCTTCAAGTCTCCCTGTTTTACGGCTTCGGTCATCATGGGGAGGTATTTTTCTTGAGCTGGCAGGTCGGCATGCTGAATCACCATAAACAAGGTGCGATTGGCATCCGGACCAATTCTGGAGCTGCTCAACCAGCCATAACGGGTCAGTATCTGATCTACCTCGATGAAGTTCAACGAATCCGTCTGCTTCATGTGCTTGAACAGGGCCTTGATTTGGGGCGAATCACCCCCAAACCGGGTGGACACCTCTGCCATCTGATTGCGATCGTATTGATCAGTCTCTAAAATGCGAAGCAACACCGTCGTCAGGGAATCAGCTTCGGTCTTCGAAAGATACTTTTCTTGTTTTGTCGTGTCGGATCGAGGCCAGTCAACAATGGCGCTCTGACCAAAACAGGAAAGTGAAACAAGCAGCAGAACTGGCGTTGTCTTTAAGCAGTGTTTTAAAAAGTTAGTCATCGTGTCAGGTAGCTTAAGCTTGGGTAGACTTGTTTGATTACGGTTCCTTTTAGAATCTATTACTTTCGCCAAACCTACTGACTTCAAGGCTACTATTTTGTTAATGAATTGTCAAGGGGATAAAAGTCTGGAAAAGGGCCGTTTCTGTCTGAAGTTGATTAGGCGTTAAATGAAGTCTCAGAATATGCTCGCTCGTGAGACGCGGTTTCCATTGCTTGGAGCAAATAACGAATTCGCTCTCTTTCCGCAGAGCTACCCACTTTTGCTGTCTACCACAACCTTCCTAGTAGAAGTGATCCTTTCTTGGCTTTGCGATATCGCATTCATACCCAACTGATAATCAACTAGAATTATGATTACCAAAGCGCTTATTCTAATGCTCATCGGGTTGTTTCCGCTAACGGCAAGCCAGGCACAAGTTGCTCCCG
The DNA here is from genome assembly GCA_964581865.1 of uncultured Spirosoma sp. Taxonomy (GTDB): domain Bacteria; phylum Bacteroidota; class Bacteroidia; order Cytophagales; family Spirosomataceae; genus Spirosoma. Next base: position 12,165 of record CAZOQC010000028.1, on the reverse strand, counting down.
CGCCAAATAACTCAACTGCCGACTCGGTAGCCGCGGTTCTGGGTCAGTGGGTTGGTAGTTTCGACGGTGCTTCGTCCGGTAAATTAGAGCTGAGTATCCAGCAGAGCAGTAATCAGCTAAGTGGCCAGCTTACGGTCATCATATCTGACGGGGAACAGTACACGACTAATTTAAAGAAGGTAACCTTTACCCGTAATCGATTTACGGCCTCGTACACTGAACCCGATGACGGCTCTGATGTCACCCTAAGCGGTGAACTAAAGGGCGTGGCAATAACCGGAGAATGGACGGTCAATGATGGCCAAGGCAAGGGTACTTGGCAAGCGATCCATCCGATTCGGTAACGTGGTCTTTACAACACATGTCTACCTGATTCTAACTAAGCCGTAGTGACAGCCTTCATAGCAGAGAGGGTTGATGCGCAGCGTGTCTCCTCGAATCTTGAAGCTGCCGATAAGGAATGGCTTTCCATCTGGCTCAGGCGACAGCGTTAGCCGAGGCCCTACGCTGGTCGAATCGATCCGGTAATGGACTACTTGATCAAAGCTGTTGAAGCGCTCACCTTTAGACAGGATCTGCCCCCTGTTGGTGAACGTCAAACTTTGTACTGGCTCAGCCGGAACGGGTGTTACGAAATAGCCGAAGCCAGGCGAGCCGCCCTCTTCGTAGAGTCGCCAACTGCCTTGCAGGCCGTACTGCTCGGGACTCACGCTTTTGTCAGAGCAGTTCAGTACGAACCCTAACAGAACTAACAGGTAGTAACCGCTTTTACTTCTCATGGCTTTGCTTTTACGGGCATAGAGTTACACCCGGCTCAAGTTGTCAATGTACTAGTTGGCAGACCCTGAAGCCTCAAGAAAAGTTGGAAGGACATATCATGTCCACTCTTTATCGAGCGGCTAAACTGTAGCTCGATAATTTGAGCAGTCGTGTCTTCATGGTGGCCAATATAATCTGTACCCGGTGAGACGCAGTGACTGTTTAATAATTCGCTTCAGCCACTTACTCGCTGGACCTGCCTGTAGGTGGTAACGGTGGTATAGAAAGGATACCCCCCGCCAGATCGAAGCCTCATTCAGAGCTGGCTACTTGGACGTACCTTGATCGATCTGTACTCATATAGTAGTTTAGCTCTAATATTCATACGTTTATCAGTTTCGATCAGCCATTTATGAGTCTATCCTACCGCAGCTTACTGAGCCTAATTTTGCTCGCAACGTTTATTTACCCATCGACAGCACAACGCAATCTAGTCATCACTGGCCCTCTTTCAGCGACTCCTGGCGCTTTAAATACGCTGGTAGGCGATGGCGCGGGCGGCTCTCAAATGACGGCCACCAGAAACGTGTTCGTTGGCCGAAATGCAGGTCGTAACACTACTATCGGGGAATCCAACGTATACGTAGAAAACGCTGCTGGTTACAGTGGAAGTGGTATATCCGCCAGACAAAGCGTAATGATTGGTGACAGTGCTGGTTACAATGCTACTTACGGCCATAACGTCTTCCTAGGCTTCGAGTCGGGCATGCAAACGACGATAGGCTGCTGCAATACGTTCGCCGGCTATCAATCAGGCAGGTCTAACACGGCAGGAAAAGGAAACACATTTACAGGCTGGGGAGCGGGCTTTGAGAATCGGCAAGGAGTATATAATAGATACTATGGCTATCAATCATCTTCAGGTAACATCAAGGGAAACTTTAATGCTACTTTTGGTAGCTTCGCTGGAGCTGGGTTTACGGGAGATCATAGTGTCATCATAGGAGAAAATGCCTGCGCCGAAAACTCGAGCGGTAATGAAAATGTAATTATTGGGGACAGTGCTGGATACCAAAATCGAGCACTAGGTAACGTATTCATTGGTGGCCGGTCAGGTTTTCGAAACAGTGAGGGTGCCCAAAATACATTGCTTGGCTATCAGGCCGGTTATAATCTTACCTCCTCATCCAATACATCGATTGGCTACCAAGCTGGCCGGAACGTAACGACTGGTAGCAACAACATCATCATCGGTCCGCTATCCGGCACGGCCATCACCGACGGCAGCGACAACGTGTTGATGGGCTACAATAGCCAGGCCGAGGACGGATTGCACAACGCTACGGCCATCGGATCGAACTCACGAGTTGCTGCCAGCAATGTCCTAATCCTGGGCAACGGGGCCAACGTAGGTATCGGTACCTCAGCGCCCGCTACCCGGCTGGAAGTAGTCAGCCCCTAGGCCGATCAGAGCGGGCTACGCCTGACTAGCATGACCACTGCCAGCCCGTCGACGCTGGCCACGGATTAGTTCCTAACCGTCAACCAGCAGGGCGACGTGGTCAAGGCCCGCTACCAACTGCGCATCAGCGACGTCAGCCAGTGGAGTGACAAAGTCTTCAGCCCTCGGCCACTTAGTCAGGTGGCTACTTATGTGCGTCAGCAGGGGCACTTACCGGGCGTTCCCTCGGCCGAGCAGGTGCAGCGGGAGGGCGTCGATCTGGTGAGGATGAATAGCTTGTTGCTGGAGAAAGTTGAGGAGTTGACCCTGTACGGTATCGAGCAGTGAATATGCCACTGCTAATTGAGCCATAACCGCCATTCAGTACTGAGCCACCCGCGCCGACGCCAACTGAGCCACCTGTGGATAAGTAAGTTTTGAAGAGACAACGTCCGTAGTTTTCTCCCTGTGCAGCCCCTTCAACCCTGCCCAGTGGAAACGATGGCTAACTGTCGAATCAGAATGTATCAACTCAAACGACTCATCGAACTGCGGGTCAAGGGAACTTCCAAGCGGAACCTGGCACGTATCCTGGCCATTTCACGCAATACGGTCCAGCACTACCTGACCCAACTCGAAGCTTTGTTCCCCGATCTGGAGCCACTACTGGCCTGGGACGAAGCACAACTTAATCGGCTGTTGAACGCGCCCGTTCTACCGCCCAGCAAACACCCTATCCTGACCGAGCTATTCCCTACCTACGAGCGGGAACTGGCCAAGCCCGGCGTGACCCGCTATCAACTCTGGATGGAGTACCGCCAGCAACACCCGGATGGGCTACGCTACTCCCAGTTCAACCACTTGTTTCGCCAATGGCAGGGCCGGCAGCAAGTCGTCATGCATCTGGAGCACAAAGCCGGTGACCAGCTCTTCATCGACTTTGCCGGCGATAAGCTGTACTTGACCGACCAGCAGACAGGGCAGATCCGGGCCGTGGAGTTCTTTGTGGCTATCCTGCCTTGTTCCCAACTAACCTACGCGCAGGCGGTAGCTACTCAGCAACAGGAAGATGTCATTCAGGCTCTACAAGCTACGCTGGTCTACATCGGCGGGGTGCCCCAGGCCATCGTCCCCGATAACTTCAAAGGGGCGGTGACCAAAGCCGACCGGTATGAGCCGACTATTAATCAGACGCTGCACGATTTTGCTTCCCACTATCAAACCGTTATCTACCCCGCCCGGAGCGCCAAGCCACGGGACAAAGCACTCGTTGAAAGTGCGGTACGTATCCTTTACCAACGTATTTATGCGCCCCTGCGCCACCAGGTCTTTGCCACCCTGACGGCCCTGAACGAAGCCATTTGGCAACTCCTAGACGAGCATAACCGGACGCTCCTGCAAGGCAAAGACTACACGCGCCGGGACCGCTTCGAGCAACTCGAACGGGGGTTGTTGAAGCCACTGCCAACCCAGTCCTATCAGCTCAAACGCTATTGCATGGCTAAGGTCCACCCCAACGGTCACGCCCAACTTCAGGTCGACAAGCACCACTACTCCGTACCCTACCGCCTGGTGGGCCAGCCCGTCAAGTTCATTTACACCCAGGAGAGTGTTGAGATCTACCATCACTTCGAGCGAGTAGCGGTTCACACCCGCCAGCGGGTGAGTGGCCAGTATACTACCTTGCGCGAACACCTGCACCCGCATCATCGGTGGCTCTCGCAATGGTCTCCGCTCTTCTTCGCCGAGCAGGCGGCTAAGGTGGGGCCCTACACCGTAAGCATTATTGAGGAGTTGCTGCGCCTGCGGCCCTACCCCGAGCAGGCCTACCGCTCCTGTGCCGGGGTGTTATCGCTGGCCAGAGGGTACGGCACGGCGCGCTTAGAGCGGGCCTGTCAGCGGGCCCTGCATTACCAGGCTACTTCCTACCGGCTGGTCAAAAGCATCCTGGAGCGGGAGTTGGACCGACTGGAACTGGAAAGCACGCCCCCGGTCACCGACAGCCCCGTGGCCCCACCGCACGAAAATATCCGGGGCGCATCGGCTTATCAGTAGTCTGAGCAACCGACTAAATGAAGGAAACGAAAACCAACGCCATATGAATAACCAATCGACTTTGGAAACCATGCGTAAGCTTTCCTTGTGGGGCATGGCTCAATGCTTTGAACACCTTATTCGCCTACCGCTGGATCAGCATCCAACGGCCGACCAGTTGGTGGCCCAACTCACTCAGGCCGAACAGGCTTACCGGCAGCACCGTAAAACGGTGAGTGCCGTGCGCCAGGCCCGCTTCCGTTATCAGGCTGCCGTCGAAGAGATCGACTACCTGCCCGGCCGTAACCTGGACAAGAATCAAGTGTTGCGGCTGGCCGATACCTCGTTCATAACCCGTTCGGAGAACATCCTCATTACCGGGGCCACGGGTTGCGGCAAGAGCTTCATTGCTACGGCTTTGGGTTACCAAGCCTGTCACATGGGGCTACGGGTGGCCTACTTCTCCCTACCCAAACTCTTCCAGAAGCTGCACCTGGCTCAGGCCGATGGCTCCTACGTGAAGGAGTTGGCCCGTCTGGAGCGCCAGCATCTATTGATTCTGGATGACTGGGGCTTACAGGCTTTATCGCTCCATGAGCGGCTGGTGCTGATGCAACTTATTGAGGACCGGCACGGGCGGGCCAGTACCATCATCACCTCGCAACTACCGATCAATGGGTGGTATGACTATATCGCTGATCCCACGCTGGCGGATGCGATGCTAGACCGATTGGTCTATCACGCTCACCGCATTGAGTTGAAGGGGGAGTCGATGCGCAAACGAAGTGCACCAACGGATCGGAAAGGGGAAGAAACGAGCGTACAATAGTTACCTTTGCCCACTCTTCGCAGCTACTTATCCACAGTGGCTCAGTTCATGTCGGCGCACCCGGCTCACTATCATCGGTATATTCAGCCACTACGGCAACCGTTGGCAAACCCGCTCCCGATAAGGTGTCGGTATCAAAATAGCTGTTTAGTAAGTCGTCTAATTTATCAAGTACTTGATGACTCGCAACCTTGTTGGTCGTAAACTGTCGTTGATAAAATCGCTCAACATAGCTGAACAGCGCCTCCAGTAAAGCGATCGCAATAGGGTGGCTACATCGATCCATCGAGTTTTGAGCCTCGTAAGCGATATTGCCAACAAGTGTATTGATTATCATTTGTTCTTGGTCAGATAAGAATAGCGCTTCCGTTAGATCATAGTAAAAAAAATCGTAGCTTCTGATTTTCCTGGCTAGCGGAGTATGCCATAAGAAATCCTGGTGGACGAAAAGCATCCAGCCGGACGCCGTAGTAGGTAGCGCCTTGTGGGGTTGTACCTTTATGATTTGTCCTGGGGCTCGAAAGCCTAAAACACCCCTGGCTGCTGCTTGGGCCAGGGAGCCATCGTCAGTCGTTACCGGAGCCCCACTTTTAAAGGAGAGAACATAAAAACTGAAGACGACACTTCCTGATTCGATCTGTTCATAGACGGGGGCACTGGCGATATCGACAACACTGATCAGGGGATGCGTTGGGGGCGGTAAGTTTCGTAGTTTACAAAATTGCTCAATTGTCTTTAGTTGATGAATCATTGGGCTAAACAGTAAGGACAATTTTGCCGACGGTACGACGGGTTTCGACTTGGGTATGCGCTTCAGCCATTGCCGCAAACGGATACGTGTGAGCCAGGTAGGATTTTAGAATATCGGCAGCCATTAAGTCGGCGAACACCCTTAGATCGGCTCCGTTGACTTTTAATCCCCACAAAGACAAGTTTACGTTTTTCTGTTGCGCTTTAGCCTGTAGGTACTCATCAGCCATGGGAATAATTGAAATAATTGTTCCCCCCGGCTTGGTGATAGCTACTGAATGCGCCAGGGTTTCTCCGCCGATCGTATCAAATACAAAGTCGACATCGTGAACAACGTCCCAAAAGTTTTCGCTTTTGTAATCGATATGTTGATCAGCGCCAAGGGCCATGACAAACGCTTGATTTTTAGCCGAAGACGTTGCAATCACTTGCGCCCCCAAATACTTGGCTATTTGCACGGCATAATGCCCTACGCCACCCGATGCCCCATGGATGAGGAGCTTGTTGCCTTTCTTGATTGTCATTCCATGCGCGAGTGGCTGCCAGGCAGTCAAACCAGCCATGGACGCAGCAGCTGCTTCTTCAAACGTAATGTTACCAGGTTTGTGCGCTAATAACCCGACATTGATGGCAACGAATTCAGCGTAACCGCGCGCATTTTGTAAAAGGGCGAATACGGCATCACCGATCTGAAACCCATCGGTATTCTCCGCTTTTTCGATCACCTCCCCCGCAACATCCCAGCCCAGTATGACTGGTCGCTCCTGACCGAAGATATGGGTGATAAGAGTGGGAGAACTGCGATAGATTGTATCGGCCGGGTTAATGCCAATGGCTTTTACCCTGATCAAAACTTCCCCGCTTTTGAGAGTCGGTGTCTGTGTTTCAGTAAGAACCAGTTTGTCGGGCCCTCCGGCTTGATATAATAAGTAGGCTTTCATGGCTCAAAACTCGGGACAAATCGTAAAAATGATTCAGCCGAAGCGGACTACTGTTTAGTCAAAACGGAAGTGCAATGTTGGCACTGTTACCTTTTACTGGACATACGATTCACTTGTGTTGGTTTTAAGATAGGCCAGCAGAAATAAATCACGATGTGAGCGTTTTTGCGAGACAGTAACTTTTTAATATCTATCCAAGCTACTTAGTAGCATACGCTACTACAAACTATACTTTTTATGGCACAATAAGGCTTCATGCAAAATGGATATTAACGCATCAAAATGGCTACCCTCCTGAAACATCTGAGCGTGTTCACAAGGCAGTTCGGCTGTTCGCAGTTCTCCGGTGTACTGTAACCATGACTCCTGATGATGAAAAGAGGCACTTGTATCAGCACAAAGAATCAAAAAAACCGGTTGCCTCACACGCGACGGACGCGTCATCAGGGTTAAAAGGATAGCGGCCGCTTCGGTCCGGTTCCGTCGAGCTAGTACTATGTACTTGGCGTAAAGAAGGCGATAGATTGAGGGAGATAATTTGCGAAGCATACGTGCAGGACGCAACGACCGTTGCTGCCAGACTTCAGCCCCTATTGTACGCCAGCGCATGTCTTCACCAGCGGGTGGATGATCCACGTAAATAAGTTGTCCGTCGACTCGGCCTTGAGTTTCCCGCCAGTGAGCAACTTCGTGAGCAATAGTAGAGCCACTACAAATGCCAACCAGATGAACCTCCGTCGGCAGGTGATCAAACTGAGGTTTGATGAAGTCTAGAAAGGTATCGATCGATAGCGTGCTGAACAGTGCATCCAATGGCTGATTGACCAGGTCTGGATAGTGAATAAGGTGGACACGGCCGATCTTTCTTAACTCCTGAATCAAGCGGTAGCTACCCTCCCGCATGCCGTATATGGGGCGAAAAACTGCAAACGAAAGGGATGACTTCCAGGTATTCAGCAGTAGTGAGCCCGGGGCGGTAGTCAGCCTGGCCAGTAGCTGAGTTGGTCGCATGTCGACGTGAAACCAGGCCGTTGGTAATTCGCGTTGACAATAGTCTTCCAGATCAACCAGCAGCAGCAAGGCGTTGTACGAAGATCCCCCGCCCTGTCGCCAGCTGGCATCCTGTTCATATGAATCCACGGAGGCCGACCGGCACCAAGCCGCTCGTAATGCCTGCTCGATCTGGCTTGAATTGGTTTGATTCTTTGCTTCCCGCTGGCGACAGCGAGTAGCGTCGATGTTAATAAGAGCGTTAAAATCTATTTTGAGATTGGGTAAGCGGGGCAATGCCTCAATCATCTCCCACTCGACAGGTATCATGTGCGTGGGGAGATGCTCGGTCGCAAACGGACGCAGCTGGTCCATAACAGCCCCACTCCCGACCACTATATAAGCCACTAAACAGGTTTGCGTAGGGTGCGATCGCAGCAGAACGGCGGCTTGGAGAACCCCTGGTGCACGCAATAAGACGGCTTCGACCTCGGCAGGTTCAACCCGATAGCCCGATAGCTTTAATTGTCGATCCTGCCGACCGATAAACTCCAGAAGTCCATCAGGCCGTAATCGACCCAAGTCACCCGTTCGGAATATACGAAGTGATCCCTGGGTAGTGAACGAGCGGCTGGTTCGTTCCTCATCCCGCCAATAACCCAATGACAAAAAAGTACTGGTAACGACGATTTCGCCAATTTCGCCCTGCTCTACTTCGGTGCCCGTCGAATCTAATAAGCGCATAAACCGGTCGGGAACGGCGTATCCTACCGGAATGAGTTCATCGGTCAGGGGCGTTTGATGATTGATAAACCACTGCCGATAGATCGTTGCATTCTCGGTCGATCCGATGCCAATATAGAGTCGGGCAGTCGGCGGAAAGCTGGATCGGTACAACTCCACGTCAGCCCTGTAGATCCGGTCGCCCGCCAGATAAACAAGGCGGACGCTGGAAAAATAAGCACCGCGGGAGACACTCAGGAATCCTCGAAACAACAGGGGTAATGAATGATAGATCGTGATTTGTTGCTCGTGAATGAATTGAGCCAGGCCGGGTAGTCCCTGCCGGACTGGGTGGTACAGGTGCACTGGACTTGCTACATTTGACCGGAGACTTTTTTAAGGCAGATTTGGAGCACAAACTTCAGTCTGACTATGATCAAACGACGAGTGTTCGATGAGGCTTTCAAACAAATGGCCGTCGAACTGGCTCAAGCCAAAGGGTCAATTCAAGAAGCGGCCTGCGAGTTGGGCGTAGATGCCGGGCGAATCAGTAAATGGAAACAACGGGGTAAAAAAACCGACCTACTCCTGTCGGCTGACTCCCCCCTCACCCAAGAGCAACAGGAGATCCGGCGGTTACAACGCGAGCTTAGAGAGACTCAATTAGAGCGCGACATCTTAAAAAAGGCGGTCAGCACGCGGTGCCCGGCATCTTCTCCAGGGGAGACCGCGCGGCGGACCGTGGGAAGTATTCCGATTTATAAAGGAATACGCTGATAAATTTCCCACGGTCCGCCGCGCGGTTGAGAAGATGTGTAAAGTACTGAATGTGAGCAGTAGTGGCTATTACTATTGGCGAAAGCATCCCGTTGGGGTTCGACAACACCGTCAGCACCAACTGGAACAACAGATCCGACAGATACATACGAAAAGTCAGCATCGCTATGGCAGTCCCGCGCCACGGTGGCCCGGATTGCCGATGAACTTCATGAGCAGGGGGTGAAGGCGTCTCGCAACCGCATTGCCCGCCTGATGCAGAAGGTGGGTATTCGTAGCATCATGTACAAAAAGTACCGAGTGCAGACAACTGCATCGAATCATGACTATCCCGTGGCGGAAAACCTACTCAATCGGGAGTTTACCGCAGGTAAGCCCGGTCAAAAGTGGGTCTCCGACATCACCTATATTGCCACTCGGCAAGGGTGGCTTTATCTAACCGTGATCTTGGATCTGGCTGATCGTAAAGTGATTGGCTGGGCGTTAAGTGACAGCCTCAAAGCGGTTGATACGAGCGTAGCAGCCTGGCGTATGGCATTGATAAACAGGCCGATAGATGGGCCTCTGATCTTTCATTCAGATCGAGGTACCCAGTATGCCTGTAGTGAGTTTAGAGATGGATTGAAAGAATTCCCCGTCAAGCAGAGTATGAGCCGCAAAGGCAACTACTGGGACAACGCGGTGGCTGAGAGCTTCTTCAAGACGTTTGAAAGCAAATTAGTCAATCATGTGGAGTACGCGACACGGGCTGCAGCTCGTTTAGCGATCTTTGAATACATCGAAAGTTGGTACAACCGACAACGAAAACACTCGGTGTTGGGGTACCGCACACCCAGTCAACAGGAATCTTATTTTTATACCGCTTCGATGGCCGCCTAAAAAATCTCCACTATACTGTTGCAAGTCCAAACTTGGCTTACTTCGACCATAGTCGCGGATCAATCACCAGAGGCTTTTCGTCTAGTATCCGGATGGAAGCATAACTACTGTGAGCTGGATGCAGTAAGTAATTGATACCGTCAGGCATTATCGAGGAGGGGACGCCCAAAGCTAATACGTCGGGCTTGGCTAGCCAATCAGCCGCAATATGTTGACTTTGATGGTAGGTGTTCTCCTGCCAGTAGGGGGGCAGTTGAGCAGCAGCCAATAGGCGCTGACTCTCGGAAGGTAACTCTAGACTAAACAATCGGTAGGTGGGTAACTCATCGTAGGGAACCTGAGGCATATGCACTAGAATCTCCACCAGTGCTAAGGCCGGATGTTCGGCCGTGTAGAGAATGCCAACACCCGGCGGATTCCACCGGCCTCCGTTGAGCCAGGTACCGGTAACATCTAGTGGGTGGGCGGCATACTTCTGCCGTACGACTCGATAAACAATAGCCATCGCTTAACCGAAAATACCATAGTCGATTCGGCCTAATACCCGCTCTACCAGGGTATAGCCTGTAACCGTGTCCAACACCTGAATAGGCGTTTGAAAATCCAGTTCTCGCAACGAGGAACGCATCCAGTTGAGAACGGTTGAGCCACGTCCCTCAAAGGTGTCCAAGGCGTGTAGGAGCAGGTTTTCTAACAGTAGTAGTCGTTCAGAGGCATCTTGACTAATGCGTTGATTGACTTTTAGCCGGTGCAGGTACGAAGCCGACAAGCCCAACGTGGTGGCCAGTTCTTTATCCGTTAAGCCGACCAGACTCGCTACGCGGTCCGCTTCGGCTCGTAGCACCCCTTGTCGACTGCGGGCGATGATCTCCTGCTCAGACAGAAGCCGAGTCAGCAAGGCCTGGTTGGGCGGCAAAAAAGGCAGGGCGATGGCCATAAGGATGAAGTTTGCAACTAAGCTAACTACAAAAATTCACTCGACTAAGTTCTCAACCAGTACGACGGTAGCACGAGTAGAACAAACTATAAATTCTGTACGCAGCCCGGCACTGTTGTTCGAGTCAATGCAACTAAGTGATGTCTGCTTGCATCTCTTCCAAGATGATCTATCCTACCCCACTTTTGAGATTACTTTATGGAGCCCTCTAGTTTTATGTCATTTGGCTATGCCCGCGTGTCAACTCAAGACCAAAACTTACATCTGCAACTGGATGACCTGACGAAGGCTGGCTGTCAGAGAGTGTTTTAGGAAAAGGTGTCTTCGGCCAAAACCCGCCCGCAACTCCAGAAAATGCTGGACATTCTTCGGGCAGGCTCACGTCGTGCTGACCAGCTAGGGCTTGGTTTGCGATGTACGGTTGAACCGACACGATCGTAACCAGATTAGCCGGGTTTTACTACCTTATGACTAGATCTGGAGCACTCAATCAATCTAGGGGAAACAACTCGATCTATATCATTGATCCGACAAATTAAACCTGAAGCGAGCGGGGAAAATGGCTACAAATGGTTGGGACTGGTATAGACTCAATAACTGCCCCGTGCTGGTGGACTAATATAATTCGTCTATCGCGCCCCTTTCATTGGTAATCCGAAATAGATTTAAGCGAATGACTCTTCTTTCAGATGAGTCAATTGAGATGGTCCAATTAATCGGCACACTGGACTTGCTTAACTTGCAAGAGTATGCAGCCAAAAAACCAACCCCCTAAACGGCGTAAGTACGACTCCACTTTCAAAGCCGATGTGCTGAAAATGATTGCCAACGGCCAGAGCGTGGCGTATGTGGCCCAGACACTAGGTATCAGTGAAGCCCTTATCCACAAATGGAAACAACGGAACAAAAGGGCGGCCGCCGCGCGGAAGAAAAACAACGCCTTTCGGAACCCGTTTCCGATACCCTACTCGAGAATCAGCGGTTGCAACAACGGGTTAGTCAACTGGAAACCGAGCGTGAAATCTTAAAAAAGCCTTAGCCATTTTCAGCCGACAGACCTGAGATTACGATATGAACTGGTTCAAGAGTTGGCTTCTAAGTTTGC
>CAZOQC010000027.1:0-74448 GCA_964581865.1 uncultured Spirosoma sp. | reverse complement strand
GTTTCTTCCGCAAGAAAGAAGTTGCCTTCTTCACGGACTAATTCACGGAACTATAGCAGTTTTTGATCAAAAATCTGAGTACGTTTAATAAAGTCAATAAAATATTTTTGGTTAATATTAGATATAGCTATAGTATTGATTCAATGACTCATTGAAGCCTTAGTAATTGATAGCCTCGGTTATTGTTATCTTGGCTTCCATTTTTAAGCGTTTATTATTCACACCTATAAACTTACCTTTATGAAAAAAGCAATCTCTGCTAGAAGCAGCTTCCTTTCTTATCGTCCGCTCTAGGTCGTTGAATAGTCTGTAGGAGTGTAGTCAACTCCTTTACGTGTGAATTCTCTGTTTTCTTGGAATGCTTTTAAACTGAACGAATGTTTTGGCTGGGATTATTATGCCTTCTACTTCAAAGAGGTAGAACTAACCAGTAACAATCGTTAAGCGTAAGTTAGATTCAAGTAATTCACTCGTCATCGCATCTCATGTAAAATTTATCATACTTTTTTGTTTACGTACATATGAGAAAATTTTTATTCCTTTTCGCTCAGGTTCTTCTGATAACCTCATTTAGTGCATTGGCTCAAAGTACATCACCCAATCCACAACCTAACAACAAATTAGAAACTACACCACGTGCTTTGGCTGCCAATAGCTCCCAAGTAATTACTTTTAGTGAATACAGTGTTGGAACAACGATTACCAACCAGTACAAAAATATCGGTGTCATCTTCACAGGAGGTACCTTTATTAGCTCAGATGGGTCCAACCCTACCAGTCCAGTTCTTTCGGGAAGTCCCCGCTTCCAAGGACCTATCACTGGGCGTTTTGTCATACCGAATACAGAGGATCAAGCCGTAGTTAAATCCTTCACCTTAGATGCTGGCTATTTTGACAACTTGACCAGTACCCGTATCGAATGGTTTGACTCTGATGGGAATAAGCTAGGCCAAAAGATTAATTCAAAACTGGGTATTGAACAGATTACCGTAGAGGGGGGAGACATTGCTTATTTCACCATGAATGTCGTAGCCGATGAACCAGCAGGCTACGCAATCGATAACTTGTCCTTTGTACCCGTTGGACCTTCTATTCTATTTCGAGAAAATAACGAAAATGGCAAAGAAGGTAGTTGGGGCCTTATTAATGACGACATTCCTGGTTTTGATCATATTGGATTCCTTTACGCAGGGAAAGTCTATGAGTCTCATCCACCTTATGACCCTGGCATTTACTTATCAAAAGACGGTAAAGAGCAAGTTAGTATCAGTGCAATTGATGGAAAACAGTATCAATTTACACGAGCAACTTTCGAACATGATTCAAAAACTTCAGTCTCGAAATTGAGAGATTTTGATGAAATACCTGTTGATGAAGAGCTTGCAAAGAAAATGAGTTCAGCGATTGAAAGAGTAAATCCGCCTTCTTATGGATATATAGATTTTAGTTTCCCGTTTGGACTTCAAGCAACACTTTTACCCCCAATACAAAAAGGGAATAAAGGCACTTTTACTTGTGTAGGCCTTGTGGAGTGGGCTGCTGAACAGGCGGGTCATAACGGAGGTCAAGGATTCATTCCCAATTTTTTTGAATCCTTCAATATTTCGATTTCAGGTATTCCTCTTTTTGAAGTTCCAACTCTTTCTCCGGAATTGTTAAATTATGCCATGAAGGGTCAATCATTATTATTAGCTACTAAACAATGGATCCAAGGCTATTTAGATCCCGTAGATTTTATCGTTACAGATCCGCTAGGTCGCCGTTTAGGCTATATTCAAGGAGTTGGGTCTTTTAGAGAGATTCCTCTTGCCTTTTATCCAGGTGATGGGAAGACAGAACAGTTTTTGATCCCACAAGCAATTCCTGGAATGTATAAAATTACACTTTCTGGTAAAGGAGAATTTGCTTTCGCAGGATTCGGAAGTAAAGAGTCTTCAGTGAGTTTTAGTGGAATGCTAAATCAAGGACAAAAAGAAGATAAAGCCCTTTTTGTCAAGCCGACTGTTGGTTGCATGGGTGATGTGAACCTAGACGGTACTGTCGATGCGAAAGATGTTACAGCCTTATTGAAAAAATTAAATCAATTTACAAATGGATTGGGTGATCCAGGGGATCTAAATAGTGACGGACTTCTATCAACAGTCGATGTGGAGTTATTAAAAAAGCTAATAAGTATTCTAGAAATCCCCTCTATAAGTATCAGTCCTGCATCGCCAACTTCTGTTTGTGCGGGTTTACCAGTCAGCTTATCAGCAACGCCTTCCAGTTTTACGGCTACTAACTATAGCTGGAGTAGCATCCCCGTTGGCTTTTCAGGTAATGGAGCTAGTCTAACTACCTTTACGCAAAATGCTCCAGCTGTTAGCGTCAGCACAGACTATGTTATAAGTGTCACAGCTACTAATGGCGTATCTAGTGTTTCGGCAAACGTCACTCTGACCGTAAACCCCTGTCCAGTTGGTGTAACTCAGCTCCAGCTTATCGCACCTACCTATAACTGTTCTACCGGTGCTTTTAAATTCAATACGAATGGGGGGGATGGATCACCAATTACATTCTTTGCCATTGGGATAACGGGTGTTACGACTGATCCTAATCAATTTGTCGACACTGAACTGCGCATGGCAGCTGATGCGCCACCGATCACTTTACAAGCTACCCAAAATGGGGTTACTGTAAGCTATGTTTGGAGCATCCGATCGGTCTGTCCGGTTACACCAGGAGGAAACCTGACGCTTGTCGCACCTACCTATAACTGTTCTACCGGTGCTTTTAAATTCAATACGAATGGGGGGGATGGATCACCAATTGAGTATAGAGCTGTTCCTGGAATTACAGACTGGACAACGAATCCAAGTCAATTTGTGGATGAAGGATCAAGAACAGCAAACGATGTTCAACCATTCTTATTACAGGCGCGTCAGAGTGGGTTTGTTACTACCCTAACTTGGGATTTAAAAGTTGCCTGTGGACGGGCCAGATTGGCCACGTCCGAGCTTCTGACGGGGATGCATGTAACGATTATGGGTAGCCCTGTATCTGGGGAAACGGTTGACGTGGAAGTAAGCGGTGCGGAACAACAATCTCTTCAGTTTCGGTTAAGTAATCTTCAAGGCCAATTAGTTAGTGAAAAGTATGTTGAACAGTCAGCGGCAATTGAACGGGTGAAGTTGCAGTTGAGTAAATCGGCTGGAATTTATCTATTACAGGTAAGTAGTCCTAATCAGACCAAAGTCGTACGAGTGTTGAAAGCAAATTGATTCGGTTTAGCCAGAGATGTGTAGTCTGATTGTATAGAAGTAGTAGCCAATTTAGTAATGGAGTGACTTTCTAGTCACTCCATTATGTTTTAAATATTCACGTACTCAGTTATTAATCGCAGTTTCTTGATTCACTATTGCGGCACTCAATCGATAACACTTTTTGACCCCTCTTAGATTAGATCATGTATGTCAGAAAGTCAGCTCAACAACAGATTTAACAATTGGTAGCTTCTCTGACAAAGCGCAATCCTTTTTCAATAGTACCTTGGACGAGATAAGAATTTATACCCGTGTACTGACGGACATGGAAATAAACGCCCTATATCAACTATGAATATTTGCTCGTCAACACAATCATAAAACACGTCAAAAAGCATTAACGCGGCTCTAATAAATCCCTGCTAAAGTTTGCAATCAGAATAGCTTACCAGAAAGTACTTAATTTAGAAGCATCGTGTTATTACAGTGCACTATTTTATCCCGATGAGATGCTAAAGCACCCATACTGCCTTAAGACAGAGCAATGAGGGACTCTAATTGCTACGAACACTTACCTGCAGGATCTTCGTCTTAAAAAACGCTTCTACGGGAGACAGCAAAGCGTGATTGTATTTGCTTATGAATGAAGCGTTTTTGAGCGCCTTATAACGCCAGTCGATCAACGTTCGCTTCAATCGTCCGCTGCACACTCTGTGGTACGTTCGACAGCAGGTCATAGCCCGTCTGCTGCTCGATCTCATCGACGCTCACCCGGTAGTTACCCCATGACTGTGCCCCGACGGCGTTGGTATTCGGCATTCAGACGGCAATGACCCGCGTCTGGGCATTGATCCGGTTCACATCGTCCGATCCTACCGGGAAGACAACGATCACCTTCCAAAGCGTAGCCGGTACGCGCACCTTACCCGCTGCAATGCTATTAGCTGTTCCGTTATTACCTTCCCCGCCCGTTCCAGCTGTACCCGCGATGATGTATAACTCGTTGCTTTGGTCGACTAGCTTACGGGCGTATTCTTCCAGCAGTCGCCAACTCTGCCGGTTATATGTAGGGGCCTGCGGTACGATATTGGTCAGGATGAACGTCGTCTGGTTCTCGGCGGCCGTACTGTCGCGATCATCTGAGGGGCAGAGGTGGCCCGATCGAAGCTGGTATTCATGTAATCAGAATGTCTGACTTGGTATCAGCTCGAGGTCAGCGTCTGATCCGGGATGAAGTTACCCGCGTAATGAGTGGCCGATCCCTTCCAGGCGCTGCTCAGGTGCCAGCTACACCAGTTGGTAATGCCCGTCGTCTAGCGCGTAGGTGCTACGGTTGATCAGGTAAGCTGACGGGCTGCTAGTGGCCGTGATGGCTCCGTCGGGATTGCCCAGTGCCATAGGTTGGCAGATTCGACTGCGGCAGTGAAACCTCGGGCTGTTTGCAATGAGTGAAGAGAAACGATAAGACAAGTACGCTGGCCAAGCTTAGGCTACGAGGCAGTAAAGAAGCTTTCAAATGATAACGAGTTAAGTTTAAAAGTATCGCTGCCAATACAACTAACAGTCGAGCGAATGTGAAAAATAAGCGTCAATGTATAAAATGGTACTTATTTGTTACTTGGCGTTTGATAAAATGCTGAAAATCAGTAATATAAATACGATGTTTTGTGCCCGCTCCTGGTACTTATCCCCCTGCAAAGGAAGTCTACAAATTAGTGAAGGCACTGTGCATCAGTGCCTTTTGCTTTTTCAATTGGTCCAGTACAGCTTGCCTTTAGCGTTGGACAACCAGCAATTTATTGAACGCCCCGTTCAACCGATGCTGTACAGTGAGTACAGACACCATACCCAAGCAGCAGTTAAGGCGAAATCTACGCCATACGTATGCACCAATCTGGCGCTACCTGACCAATTTCTGTATTTGCTGTGTTGTCCACGCAGTTCAGTCGCAGTACAACTAGCTGGCGACGATCAGCTATATCTCGCTGATTCGGCTGTCAGGCATATTGACGGGTCAGCATTAAGAAAGCTTAAGGCAGACTTAACCACTTCTTCATACACGCTTTCTACTTTGTCATATCCATGAAGCGATCTCTGTGTTATCTGTGTCTGCTGCTAAGCCTGGTTCAGACTTACAGATTGGCCGCACAGCCTGTACAAACGCTGTCGGGGCGGGTTTTAGGGTTTCACGCTAATCGGATTGGCGACTACGACGGGTTTCAACTGCGAACAAGCGCCGGGACAGTTTGGCTGCGCTTTCCGCCCCACACGGCGGCACAAGTACTGAAACAAACTCCAGTCGGAAAGACCGTTAGCGTAACGGCTACCGAACGACCACAGCCGTTACACGTTGAGGCTACGGAACCAGAATTTCACCTGATGAGTGTGTGGCTACCGACTACGAAAACTGAATTATCGGTATCAAACCTGCCCCCGCCCGCGCCTACAAAGGGTAAGCTGATAAAGGAAGAAAGTGCGCTGATGGGCGAACTACGCGATGAGGCCGGTCGGCTGTCTGCCCTGCTGACCGACCGACACGTGATTGAACTTAAGCCGCACCAGGGCGAATCGGTACAGGCGTTGCTGATGGGGGTAGAGCGGCTGGGTGTAGTAGGCTACGAACGAACTGAGCCAGGGTTTATGAACAAAACGGGGCGGAAGCTAATTCATCCCACTGCGCTGATTATCAACAAACAAACGTACGCGCTATAAATGCGAATCCTATTAATTGACGACGAAGAAAAACTGGCTGTCCACCTGCAGAAAGGATTAAATCAGGCGGGATACGCCGTCGATGTGGCACTGTCCGGAGCAGCAGGGCTGGAACAGGCCGCTATGGGTACGTACGATCTGATACTGCTTGATCTGATGCTGCCCGGTACGACGGGGTTCGACTTGTTGCGAAACCTGCGCGACTTTACCGTCGACACACCGGTGATGATTCTGAGCGCGCTCAACCAGTCACAGCACGTGGTTCGGGGGCTGGATCTGGGTGCCGTCGATTATCTGCGGAAACCGTTTGAACTGGACGAGCTGCTGGCCCGAATCCGGACGGTGCAGCGGGGGCAGGCTGGAAGCCGGTTGCCGGTGTGGCGGGTGGCCGATCTGACGATGGACCTCGCCACCCGCGAAGTAAATCGGGATGGGAAAACAATCGCCCTGACTCCCCGCGAGTTTCAGTTGCTGGAGCAGTTTATGCGGCAGCCGGGGCGGGTATTGTCGAAAGCGCAGCTTACCGAAAAAGTCTGGGATTCCGATTTTGACAGGGGGAGCAACGTCGTAGAAGTACACGTACACCAGCTTCGTAAAAAAATCGATAAGGGCTTTAGTTCGCCACTGCTCGAAACCGTAGTCGGCGTGGGGTATCGACTGCGGGGCGCAATCGGTACGCCGTAACCCGTTTTATTCTGCATTGGCTATGACTGTACGGCATCCAGCCCGGAGCCATCCAGCCCGGAGCATCCGCTTGAAGATTGGATTGGTTTTCGGCGCTACGTTTCTACTGGGTTTTGCCGGGGCCGCCGGTTATTTGTTTAGTCGGGTTCGGCTGGTGCTGGTTGCGCAGGACAACCGTACCCTTGCCGACCGGGCAGCTCGTCTCGCCGAACGAACGTCGGTGTACCCACTGGTCATTCCCCTGCCTGACCGGGGTGAAGTAATGGCGCAGTGGTTCAGCAGCGGCTCGTATCGTAAAGAGCTGTACCGCTCGCCCCACTTTCCTGCCGATTCAACGATACTCCGTCAGAACGTTGTTGTCGACATCGATACGTTCCGGCTGGTGCGCTCGGTACGGTCTACGAATGATGGAGCTGGTACCCTCACCACTGTGGTTGGCCATAGCAGTCGGCCCCTGAATCGTGAATTGCGGGGAATGGGTGTGTTGTTACTGCTCACGTTGATGGCGAGCGTCGTGGTGTCGGGGCTTAGTGCCTGGTGGTTGAGCGGCTGGCTGTTGCGGCCGCTGCGGGCAATCATCGCTTCGGCTAAAACGGTTAGTCAGGCCGGACAGACAACCCCTATTCCAATCCCGGATTCGGGCGACGAGTTGCAGGAACTGGCTGAAACGATCAATCAGATGCTTACCCGAATCGGGCAGGCTGTCGACACGCAACAATCCTTTTTTGCCGCTGCTTCCCACGAGCTTCGAACGCCCCTGAGTATCCTCCGAACGGAGATTGAAGTGGCGCAGCGTGGCACCATCAATGACCGCGAACGTCAGTTTCTCCACAACCAACTGAGCGAATTGCGCCGTCTGAGCCGTTTGGTCGACGACCTGCTGGCCATGAGTCAGCTGCGGGCCGGTACCCTGCAACTGCGTCTGGAGGCTGTCGACCTGGATGAACTAACGCTTCGACTGGCGGAGCGGTATCAGCGGTCTGTCAACGAGCGGAATCTATACCTGTCTATAGAGCTTGATCCGGTCGCCGATCAGCTGCGCGTATGGGCCGACAGCGACAAGCTGACCAACGTATTGCTCAACCTGCTCGAGAACGCCGTTAAATATGCGACGCCCGGCACACAGCTTGACCTGTCGTTGACCCAGCAATCAGCCGTAACCAGCTGGTTGCTGGTGAATCAGACGACGGCCCCATTACCCGATCCTGACCGCCTTAGCTGCGAATTTTATCAGGCCGATCCGCACCATGACGGCTACGGACTGGGTCTTTGGATCAGCCATCAGGTCGTCCGGCTGATGGGCGGCAAAC
Source organism: uncultured Spirosoma sp. (assembly GCA_964581865.1). Lineage (GTDB taxonomy): Bacteria > Bacteroidota > Bacteroidia > Cytophagales > Spirosomataceae > Spirosoma. The sequence goes on along the minus strand of CAZOQC010000027.1, from coordinate 66,500 downwards.
TCAGCGTATCGGGGCACGATGGGCAGTTCAGGGCGGAGCTTCAGCTGCCAACGAATGAGGGGATACCCGTATAACGAATACCCCCTCGGTTGACGACCAATTAATCGGTGCTTACTGCTAATTGCGGGCTTCCGCCATTAGTAATTCGCCGGTTGCCGTGAATCGCAGCTTGTACAATTGCTTACCTACGGCAATGTCGACTGTGTATTCGCTGGCAGTACCGGTAGGGGGTGTACGCTGCTCGGCCGCCAGGAAGTTGTACCCGCTAAAATTGGTTTGCAGGTAGGCGCTGATGGCTGACGGCACTTTGCTACCATCCAGGATAAATGAGCGGCTAGCCGGAGCGGGGGGCGTTGCGGTCATTGAGCCGGGAGCCGTCGATGCGGGACCAGCTGGCTTGGGTGGTTTTGGCGGTACGGCCGTGCCCGAAGCAGGGGGCGTCGCCGTGCCGGAGCCGGGAGCCGTGGCGGTGCCCGATGCCGGACCAGCCGGTTTAGGTGGGGTTGCCGTGCCTGATACAGGAGCCGTTGCCGTACCCGATACCGGAGCACCCGGCCCGGCGGGTGGCGTTGGCGTTACGGTGGCACCGCTGGCGTTCAGATGCAGGGTCGTCGGCTGGTTGTTGCTGAACAACTTTACATCGTACTGAGTAACACCGTCGTGAACGTGCAGTTCGGTCCAGCCGTAGGTGTAGGCCGAATAGGTACTGCCGGCGATAACACTGGCTACAGCCGCCGGGAGTTCGGTTCGCGAGACGTAGCTAACCGAGTGATCGCCCGCAGGGACCGGGGGCGTTGGAGCACCCTGCGGCCCGGCAGGCGTTGCTACCAGCGCATTACTGGCGTCGAAATTCAGCTCCGTGAGCGTACCATTTTGCAAAAACACCACGTTGGTGCCCGTGGACGTCGTGGTGCCGGGCTCCCGTTTACGATCTACCTTAACCAGCGAATAACCCGCGTACTTCTGATCCAGGTACGTTTTCACGCCAGCGGGCAGTGTCGACGCAGGCAGTGGTGCCAGTAACGTGACGGCTTGGGTCGATGCACCGGCGCGGGCATTGGCTGTTGCCGGTTGGTCGGGGCCAACCATCGCATTTTTGTTGCAGCCGGCTACCAGCATCGTGACCAGAACCGCAGCAGTTAGCATTGTTTTCTTCATCGTATTTTGTCTGTTTAACAGATCAAAAATGCCGGGCCACTATGAAGAAAGGCTTAAGATGAAATTAATTCATATGAATGCTCAACGCCGGGGCTGCCGTCCCTCTTTCTGGCTCACAATCTCGTTGAGTAGTATAGTCAGGTCATTACTCATCAACCGAATTTCGGTTTCCAGCTGCCCAAGCATCGTCGCACGCAGCGTCAGGGCTTCCGCATCGTAACGGCCCCCGGTGCCAAAATAGTCGACCTCCTGATGCGATTTACGGGTGCGTTTCCCGGCGGCATTCAGGGACGTTAATTCTTCCCAGCGCGCACGTAGTTCGGCCGTGACCGACTGTCTGGCATCGATTCGGGGCTGATTGAGATAATACCACACCAGGGGTGCAAACTGAGTCGAGGTGGCGGGCCGTTCCCAGATGTCGCGCAGGGGGTTACGCAGGTGCGGGTAATCGACACGAGGTGCTTTCTGCCGTAGGGCCAATACGCCAAGACCGCCCTCGCCCACGCCCCCGGCAATGTGTAGCCAGTCGGCTGTCGTGTGCTCTTCGTGGAGGTTCAGCAGGCTGGCCCCAATGATGGCAACTGCGCCAATCGTGATGGCACTGATCGTCATGCGTTTTTCGCGGATATTTTCCCGGCGCGTCAGTAGCGTAGCCGTCAGGTTAGCGCGTTTGGTGTCGCAATCGAGCAGGGCCGATGCGGTGGCAATATCGGTGCTGGCCAGTTGAAGCTGATCGCTGATGCGCTGCCGGACAGCCAGATAACTTGTCGACGGAACGGTGCCCGTTTCCTGCGCTTCCAGATTGGTAAGCTGTACGAGTGAAGGGGTCAACCCAACGGCCTGCGCCATATGCAGGGCCCGTGGTCCGTAGCGACCCCGCAACAGCGTCTCTTCAGCAGAGCCAGCCCGGATAGAAGCTGGCCGGAATACATACCCGGATGTGTGGCTCGAATCGACTTCGCAATGGTCCTGCGCAACCCGTTGGAGGGCTTCCAGCGACCGGCTGCTCATGCAGCTACTTGCCAGTGCGACGATTGACAGACTTAGAAAGATGACCTGGTACGGTGAGTAGCGGTTTGTAGTCATAACTGGAATGGGGGTGAATCAGATGCATGATAGCCTAAATTAGGTTGTCCTGTTACTTGTTTCGGGGACGAAGGCCCATAGTACGCCCACGGCTACTACGGCAATACCAGCCAGTATCAGGAAGGCTGTGTTGTAACTGCTGCGTTGCACGATACCACCCGCAAACGCATTGCTCAGCGAAGACCCCAGTCCAACAGCGGTGGCGATGGCTCCCTGGGTGGTATTAAACAACCCGCTACCCCGCGTCAAATCAGAAACCACCAGAATCGACAGGACGCCGAAGATGCCCGCACCAATCCCGTCCAGCGCCTGAATGGCAACCAAGAGCACAGGGTCACTCGTCATCGTATACAGTACACCTCGAATCGGCAACACGAGAAAGCCGATCATCAGCAGGCGCTTACGGCCCGACGGAGCCAACCGCCCTGCCCAATAACTGACCGGGATCATAACAAGCTGTGCCACGATAATGCAGGCCGACATGTAAGCCGATGAACTACCCGCGTCGATCCCCTTCGCCAGCCGCTGTCCCAGCAACGGTAGCATGGCTGCGTTGGCGAAGTGAAACAGTACACAGGCCAGCGCGAAAAACAGAATCGATCGATTGCCCAGAATGGCCCGCCAGCCGGAGGGCTTTTCATCACTGTTGCTGGTCGGTTGGCCGTCGTCAGCGCACCCGCGCGCCAGTTGGTGGTCGATGTCGCTTTCCCTGATGCTCCAGACGGAAAGGCTGCTGCACAGCGACATACCCGCGAGCAGAACAAAAATACCCGCCGTGCTCAGGTAGTACCCGATCAGCCCGGCCAGCAGCGCGGCAAACACATTTCCCGCGTGGTTGAACGTTTCGTTACGCCCGATGCGCCCGTCGAGCTTTTTCGGCCCGACAATGCCCAGCGTGATCGCGGCAACGGCGGGGGTAAACCAGGCCGCAGCGACGCCCATGGCTGCCTGTCCGCCCAGAATGACCCCGTAGGTAGGAAAGGCGATGGTCAATAGTGCCGCTGTCGCAATCAGCAGCGAGGCAATGATCGAAAACAGCCGCTTGCGACGTGTCCGGTCGACCAATGCGCCGGCGGGGGTCTGCGTAGCCACAGTAGCAATACCCATCACAGACATAGCAATGCCGATGTCCTGCGGTGCCCAGTGTTGGGTTGTGAGTAGATAAATGGCCAGATACGGGCCAAGACCATCGCGTACGTCGGCCAGAAAAAAATTGGCGGCATCGAGTGCGCGCAGACTTCCCTTACCCGGTTGTCGGGCGCGGATGGTGGGGGATATGTCGACCATAAGCTAGATAGGCTGATTAGAAACACAATGTTTATCACAGCGTCGATTACCCGCTGGCTAACCGACGCTGTGATAAACAAATAAAAGGCGGTTGGAATCGATGTACGTACACAAAAACATACTAACCGGGATCGGATCAGCGATTGACCCTATCCCGGTTAGTATACTTAGCGTACCAGATACGACTGCCCGGCAACGGTGAGCACCGAGGCCCGTACAATGTTGTGCTTCTGGAGTTGAACCTGTCCTTCGCCCAGCGATTGTGCGTAGCCATCAACCGTGATGGTGCTGCCTTTGGGAGCCAGCGTAGTTAGCTGACCAGCTACGTGGGGCGGCACTTTCACAACGGTCTGATCGGACAGAATCAGCGCGTTTGCCTGACCGTTGCGCCCAAGCTGGTAGTCGGCTACTTTACCGGTTATGGTCTGTTGCGCAGGTGTGGCAGGCGTCTGGGGCCGTACCGGTGCTGCATCGATGAGCTGAGTTTTACCCGCAGTCATCTTCACCGCCTGGAACGTCGTTTCACCGTCCGGGCTGGTTTTGGTGTAGCCCGTGACCGTGACCTGACTACCCGGTTTGAGGGCCGCGTTGACCTGCTGACCCATATGAGCCGCAAACCGTACTGCCGTTGGGGCCGGGCTGGTGTTGAGCGTAAAACCGTTGAGGATACCGTCATCGTTGGCAGTTAGCTGGTTGACAGTGCCGGTCAGCGCCGTCAGGGAGGTGATAGCCTGCGGCTGCGGAGCACCGGGGCCACCGGGCTGTTGATGAGGGGGGCGTGGGCCACCAGGTCGTGGACCGGAATTGGCTAGCTGGATTGGTTCGCCGGTACGTTGGGTAGCCGTTTGGGCGTGTGTGCCGGAGATAGCCAGTGCGCTCATTAACAGCGCGGTAAGTGTCAATTGGTTCGTTTGCATTCGTGTATTTGATTTAATTACATCAGCAAACGTACCGTGTGCGATTAAGGGCACTATGAAGAAAAAATTAAGCTTTCTTCATAGTGCCCTTAATCGTATAATCTGAGTTGAACTACCGTATTGGAGCAACGATCAGGCACCTACGGAAACCGGTCGCCGGGTCGCCTGAATGAGCGAATATACGCAGACCATGCCGAAGCCAACCATCAGCATAATGTGCAGGAAGAACATACGGAAATCGTGCACGTAGAAAGCCAGTACCAAACCGCCGAAGAAATAAAGCATCAACAGTCCTTCGGCCAGTGTGAGCCAACTCAGTTGCCGACTAACGTATTTGTTGGCGTCCCAGCGGTCGTGCGCGGCTTTAACGTTGAACTTCGGGGTGCGTACGAAGGGCGTTTTGCGGCCAGCGTACCCTTCAATTACGGCAATTGTGTTGTGTAGCGACAAGCCCATCATCAGCGACGAATACATCGGAAAATACCAGATGATCCGCGCTTTGTTTTCCCGCTCGAACAGCCAGAACGGAATGCCGTAGAACGTAATCAGGATGAGGAGGTTGAACTGAAACAGGTTGATTACGTAAAAGGCCCATTCCCATTCGGGGTGCTGATTCCGAATGTAAATCAGCGGAACGCTCATAATGCCCAACAACAGCACCAGAATAAACGTGGCACTGCTGAACAGGTGAAAAAAGGCGTGCAGTTTCATGGAAAACGAAACCCCGGGCGTGCGCAATACCTGCCGGAACAGCTTCCGCGCACATTCGGCGGCTCCTTTCATCCAGCGATACTGCTGCGATTTCAGCGCGTTCATGGCGACTGGTAGTTCAGCTGGTGAACCGATATCTTCCCGGTACACAAACTTCCAGCCCCGTAGCTGCGCCCGGTAACTCAGGTCAAGGTCTTCGGTCAGCGTATCGCTCTGCCAGCCACCGGCGTCGGCAATCGCTGATTTCCGCCAGACGCCCCCTGTGCCATTGAAGTTGGCCAGATACCCGGCTTCATACCGCCCGCTTTGCTCGATTGTAAAGTGCGCGTTCAGGCCGAAAGCCTGAAGCTGCGTCATGAGCGAAAAATTCTCGTTGAGATGTTCCCAGCGCGTTTGTACGATGCCTACTTTCGGATCGGTGAAGTGGGGAACCGTCTTCAGTAAAAAGTCGGGGTCAGGCACAAAATCGGCGTCGAAGATGGCGACGAATTCACCTTTGGCAAACGTAAGTCCGTAGGCAAGGGCACCGGCTTTAAAGCCGGTCCGCTCCGGTCGGCGCACGTGTTCGATGGGTACGCCCTGACGCTGGTAATGCGCAATTCGCTCGGCAATGATCGAGACGGTTTCGTCGGTTGAATCGTCGAGTACCTGGATTTCCAGTTTGTCAGTGGGGTAATTAAGTCGAGCGACGGCATCAATGAGCCGTTCGACAACATATAATTCGTTATAAACTGGCAGTTGCACCGTAACGACTGGTAGCTGACTGGGTGGTAAAAGCGTTCTGGCTTGCTGATCGCGACGCTGTTTCGTTCGTAGGTAACTAATTATCAGACTCAACTGGCCACAATTGTAAAGGAAGAGCAGAAGCAGAGCCAGTCCGTATAATAGAAGTACAGCCAGTTCCATCAGGGTATTTTCGGGTGAGTAGATGACGTTGTACTCACATAAGAAGACGGACCCGCAATTAGTTTAAAATCGACCGCAAATTTCAGCCAAACGGTACGTAACACAACGTATAGTATGGGCGTTACTCCTGATCGGTGACAAGGAAATCTGCCTGAACTATGGCGATCAGTCTACAGGATTAGGTTCGAACGGTACGCTGTATCGTAGCGTTTGATAAAAAGCGTATACTTGCCTATGAACATTTCGTTTATTGGGGCCGGTAATGTGGCCTGGCACCTGGCACCGGCACTGGAAAATGCGGGTCACCACATCAACGAAGTCTACAGCCGACAGCTGCAGTCGGCCCGGCGGCTGGTCAGCAATCTGTACGACGCGGAGATTCATTCGGAACTCAACTTCGCGGGCAGCACATCCCGACTCTTTGTGCTGGCCGTACCCGACGATGCGCTGGAGTCTGTATGTTCGCAGCTGGTACTGCCCGAAGAAGCCATTCTTGTACACACATCCGGCAGCTGTTCGCTCGATCGGCTTCAGAGCTGGGTAGCCATTTACAGTGATGTACCCGTACGAACGGGCGTCTTTTATCCGCTGCAAACGTTCAGCCGTGAGCAGCCGATCATGGAATTTGCGGGCGTGCCGCTCTGTCTGGAAGCGAGCGACCCCGACACTGAAGACGAGCTGGTAACGCTGGGGCAGGGAATAAGTCGGATCGTGTACCTGGTATCGTCGTCGGAGCGGCTGCTGTTACATCTGGCGGCCGTGCTGGCCTGTAATTTTACCAACCACCTGTTTTCGCTGGCCCGTAACCTGACGGTTTCCAATGGGCTGGAATTTAATCTGCTGACCCCGTTGATTCAGGAGACAGTACGCAAGGGGCTGTCTGTGTCTGACCCGGCTACGGTACAAACCGGACCCGCCCGGCGAGATGATCAGACGACGATACAGGCGCATCTAAACCTGCTAAGCGATCAGCCACTAACGGCCGATATATACCAGCTAATGACGCGTAGTATTCAGCAGCAGATGCTTCGGCGACAAAAGGACTTAATTGATTAATTTAATGCCAGATTACGTATAGATTGGTATATTTTGGTCAGAAGTGGGACGATTTTTGTTGATATTTTAGCGACCGAAGGCATACATGCCAGCCTTGTCAACGGTTAAAACTTGGCTGATTATGAACACAATTGCACGGACGATGGCCCCTTCGCGGCCAGAAACCGATAAAATCCGTCGGGTAGAGCTATATGACCGCTACGGTTCGATGGCGTATGGCATCATACTCAATATCGTTCCACAGCCAGAAGTAGCTCAGACGATTCTGGTTGATTTATTTGCTACATTCCCACTGGAAGAGGAGATTAGCATTCGAGAGCGGGAAAGTACAGCCATCATCCGGTTGGCGCGCACTAAAGCATTGGCAAACAGACCGGGTTCAGCGGAACGTTCGCTAACTTCGTTTCATCCGACGGAACGGAATTTACCGAAAGTTGTTTTTAATTTATCGTTTTGGCACGGATGTAAATCGGAAGAGATCGCTGAACGCCTGCATATTACCACAACTGATGTTTTGCGGGCGATCCGTACGTACGTAAAGTCGTTCACTACTGCTTAACTAACCAATGGCGACTAAGTCACACCAATACCTGGAAGAAGGGTTTCTGGAAGCCTACCTGACCGGACTGATATCGGAACAGGAGCGGACTGACATGAAGCACTACCTGGCGGAAAATTTCGATGTGCAGAATGAGCTGAGCGAAATGGAAACCGACATGGAGCAGTTTTTTATGCGCCACGCGGTACCACCCCCGCCCGGTCTGCGTGACGCTGTACTAAACCGGATCAACGAGACGGAGATCCAGCAGTGGAAACCCGATTTTGAGGAGTTCAGTCAGTCGCGTAAATCAGCGAAAAGCCCTGGTCGCGATGACCAGTACGTCAACGTTGAAGTCGACAATACGCACATCCAGGTGCACAAAAATTGGCGACCGGCGTTTATTGCGGTGTTTGTACTATCCAAAATTTTTCTGATTTCAGGCCTGTACTATTACTTCAAAGCGGATAGTATGGAGCGGGAGTTGATTCAACTGCGTCAGCAGAACAGCATGCAACAAACGACACCCGTCCGGCCACTCAATACGCGGTAAACCCATTTTTGCCATTATCTTTCAGCCCGCCGACAAACGCAGCAAGCGTCGGTGGGCTTTTTTTATGACGAAATACCTGATTGTACTTCTGATTTATTGCGGTTTTACTGGCCCCGCTCACGCACAATGGCAACCACAGTCGGTAAACACCGACGCCAGCTTTCGCTCGGTCGATATGGCTGGTGCGGACGTCGTCTGGATTGGCGGCACCAAAGGCACCTATGTCCGCAGTGCTGATGGTGGTAAGACCTGGCAGACAGGAACCGTACCCGACGCGCAAACCTGTGACTTCCGGGACGTAAAAGCCTTCGACGCACAAACCGCCATTCTGATGAGCGCCGGTCCCGCCGAGCAGGGGCAGGCCCGGCTCTACAAAACGACCGACGGCGGGAAAACATGGACACTGCTGCACCAGACGCAGCAGAAGGGCGTGTTTTTCGACGGTATCGCCTTCTGGGACAAAGAGCACGGTATCGTGTTTAGCGACCCTATCGACGGACGCTGGTTTATCCTGACCACGGCCGATGGGGGGCAAAGCTGGCAACCCGTTCCGGCGGCAGCGCTGCCCGCTATGACGCCCGGTGAAGCGGCTTTCGCAGCCAGTGGAACCAGTATGGTCGTGCAGGGAAAACGGAACGTCTGGATTGCGTCGGGGGGGGGTACCGCCAGCCGGGTATTCCGATCGACGGACCGGGGGCAGTCGTGGTCGGTGGCAACGGCACCATTACCGTCGGGGGAAGCGACCGGCCTCTTCGGGATGCACTTTTTCAGTGATAAAAACGGCGTAGCTGTTGGCGGGAATTACAAGCAGGAAAAGCAGTCGGTTCCCAACGTCGTCATCACCCGCGACGGGGGGCAAACCTGGACGCAGCTAACCCCGGCGGTACCGGCAGGGTTGAAGGAAGCCGTTGCCCTGCTGCCCGGCGACCGGTTGCTGGTTGTGGGTCCGTCGGGAACGGGTATTTCGGCTGATCAGGGGCAAAGCTGGCAGCAACTCGATACGGACGGACACCATTCGCTGGCCTGTGTAAAAGGCACCTGTTACGCGGTGGGGGCAAAGGGCAAGGTAAGTAAACAGGTCTTTAAATAAGCCGCCACAGCGGGCGTAAAACGTCCTTTGACTCGTGTACTACCCGATTGCTTTTCAACGTTATTCTGCCGTGTTGATTGATTAGCCCAACCCGGTTATGTCTGTGAAAGCGATTGCATTACTATCGGCTCTGTTGCTGCCCGCGCTGGCAGATACCGTGTCGGCTCAAATTCCCATTAAAGGCGCGTTTATCTGCAATTACACCGGTAAGAGCGGTACGAATCCCGACGTAGTCTGCTCCCCGACGACAACCTCGAACGCGCACGCGCAAAAAGTGGTCGACCGCATTCTGAAGCCGATTGGGCTGATGCGGAATTTCAAAATCATCGAGTGTACCAATACGGAAAACTGCTTTGCCACCGTAATGAAAGGGCAACGGTTTATCGTGTACGATGCCGCGTTTATGCAAAGCATTGAAGAGGAAACCGAAACCGACTGGTCGGCGATCAGCATCATGGCTCACGAGATTGGCCACCATTTGCAGGGCCATACGATCGACGGAACGGGCGGGCAACCGCAGAAAGAACTGGAGGCCGACAAGTTTTCGGGGTTTGTGCTGCATCAGATGGGAGCCTCCCTCGATGAGTCGCTGGTAGCGGTTCGGGCGCTGGGTGATGAACACGCCACGAGTACACACCCGGCTAAACCGGCCCGTCTGGAGGCCGTACGCAAAGGCTGGCTTGAAGCCGAAGCGATGTACCCCAAGACCCGATCATCAGCGAAACCCGCTCTGGCAGTGGCACCCCGGCCCGTCGCAGCACCAGCAGTATCGGGCCCCGCATCAACAATAGTAACCCCCAGATCAGTAGCCGCTACGCCTGTACGGGCCACGGTTGGCTGTGTATCGGGCGATTGCGAGGATGGCAACGGTGTTTTCGTTTACCCAACGCGGGAGCGTTACACGGGTGAGTTTGAAGAAGGCGACAAGCACGGTGTCGGCACGGAATACTACGCCGATGGGAAAGTCAAATACAAAGGCAATTTTCGGGATAACCTGCGCTCCGATTATGGCGTCTATTATTACCGCAATGGTGACCGTTTCGAAGGGTGGTTTCAGAAGAATGTGCCGAACGGCAAAGGCTCGTATTACTTCGCCGACGGTGACCGCGTAACGGGAACGTTCAAAAATGGACAGCCCACCGCCGACTGCGTTCTGGCGCACTAACGTTTCTAACACGAAGGGATAGAGCAAAGGTACGGAGCGCACAGAGGTACTGATAAAATTCCCTCTGTGTGCTCTGTTCCTCCGTGTTAGAAAGCCAGGATCGTCTTTTCGATGATGTCGCAGGCTTCGTGCATCTGCTCTTCGGTGATGATGAGCGGGGGGGCAAACCGGATTTTGTCACCGTGAGTTGGTTTCGTCAGCAGGCCGTTGTCTTTCAAACGCAGGCATACTTCCCAGGCCGTTTCGTCGCCCAGTCCGTGCTTCTCCCCAATGACGATGGCGTTGAGCAGACCCCGTCCGCGTACCAGCTTTACCATGTCGGTTTTCTGACTTAGCGCCGTCATGCGGGCGCGGAATAGTTCACCAACTTTCATGGCGTTGTCGGCCAGTTTCTCATCCTCCACCACGCGTAGCGCAGCCATCGTGACGGCGCAGGCCAATGGATTACCGCCGAATGTGCTGCCGTGTTCACCGGGTCTGATTGTCAGCATTACTTCGTCGGATGTCAGTACCGCCGACACGGGCATCGTACCACCCGACAGGGCTTTGCCCAGCACCAGCAGATCAGGCTTGACGTTTTCGTAGTCACAGGCGACGCGTTTCCCCGTTCGGCCAATGCCGGTCTGTACTTCGTCGGCGATGAACAGTACGTTGTAGCGGGTACACAGGTCACGCACCCCGCGCAGGTAGCCTTCGTCCGGAACGAGTACGCCCGCTTCGCCCTGAATCGGCTCGACCATAAACCCGGCAATGTTGGGATCGCTCTTAAACGCGTTTTCCAGCGCGTCGAGGTCGTTGTAGGGAATAATGATGTAGCCCGGCAGGAGCGGACCGAAATCGTTGGTACTGCTGGCATCGGTCGACGATGAGATAGCCGCCAGAGTACGGCCCCAGAAGTTACCGGCGGCATAAACGGTCTTGGCCTGATCCTGCGGAATCCCTTTCACTTTGTACGCCCATTTGCGCGTCAGCTTCAGGGCCGTTTCGCCCCCTTCGGCCCCGGAGTTCATCAGCAGTACTTTGTCGTAGCCAAAATACTCACACAGAAATTTTTCGCACAGCCCCGTCTGATCGTTGTAAAAGGCCCGCGACGTCAGTGTCAGCCGCTGCGCCTGTTCGATCATGGCACCGATAATACGCGGGTGGCAGTGACCCTGACTGACGGCGCTGTAAGCCGACAGAAAATCGAAGTAGCGTTTACCTTCCACGTCCCACAGAAATACGCCCTCGCCCCGCGTCAGTACGACCGGAATCGGGTGGTAGTTGTGGGCACCGTAGTTCCATTCCAGTTGCATGGCCTGATCAGTGGCCGAAATTGGGAGTGTCGTTTCCATAGTATAGAAGGAAAAAAATACCGAATAAGGTAAGTGTGGGGTAACCAGAAAGCAGTTGCAACTAAGTAAGTTACCGAACCGTTCTTTTCAAAAATACCATTATTCGGGCAGATGCCCAAACAAGTTATGGCCGCATCGGCATTCCCCCCTATTCCCGGTCTTGACGCCGACGAGTACTACTATACGCCCGAAGGATTTGTCGTTTTTACCGAAGTATACCACCGTAAGCGGGGTCATTGCTGCACGAGTGGATGTCGTCATTGCCCCTACGGATTCAAAAAAAAGCAGACGCGAGTTGCAGATACTGAATAAATTAGCCAAATTTGCGCCCTCATACGGAAAACGAGTACGGTAATGGCCAGAGTTTGTCAAATCACAGGAAAGCGCACGCGGACGGGAAATAACGTCTCGCACGCCAATAATAAGACCAAGCGTAAGTTTTACCCCAATCTGCAAAAGAAGCGCTTCTTTGTAGAGTCGACGGGTGAGTGGGTTACGCTTCGGGTAGCTACGTCGGCTATCAAAACCATCAATAAAAACGGCCTGGAAGCAACGCTTCAGAAGGCATACGAGCGCGGTACACTGTCGCTGTAAGCGGCTGTCCCGTCATAGGCACCAAGCCTCTTCCCAGTGGGAGAGGCTTTTTGTATTCGTATTTAGTATAAGAGGTTGTTTCGGATTGTACTTCACAGGCTACTTTGTCATCCCGAGCCTGCGAGGGATCTTCGGTGGCAGTCAGTTTTTGTTGCTTTTAGCGAAGATCCCTCGCAGGCACGGGATGACAAACGGGCCGTTTTGATACGAACAGCGAAATCCTAGACAACCTCTAAGGTTTACTGGTCAACGTTCAAGGTTGCGAAACCCCCGAATCCAACTTTAAACCATAAACCTTAGACCTTAAACCAGTTCGATGAAAGTCAATTTCGAGGAGCTTATCGTTTTTGAAAACGATGATTACATCCTGATCAATAAGCCGCCCCACATTGCTTCGCTCGATGAGCGTACCAATGATCGGGCGCAAAGCATTATTCGCCTGGCGAAAGCGTATCATCCCGACGCGCAACTGGGCCACCGGCTCGACAAGGAAACGTCGGGTGTGCTGGCGATTGCGAAGAATCCGGAGGCTTACCGTCACCTGGCCATGCAGTTTGAGCACCGGGAGGTGACCAAACGCTACCACGCCGTAACGAACGGTGTGCACGATTTCGAAGGCATATCGGTGTACCTGCCCATTTCGCCGATCAAAGATGGCACCGCCGTACGAATCGATCGGGAAAAAGGTAAAGTAGCCGAAACGATATTCAATACGCTACAGGCCTACCGCAACACAACGCTGGTCGAGTGTATGCCCGTTACGGGCCGGATGCACCAGATTCGGGTACACCTGATGTGCCTGAAAGCCCCGATTGTCAATGATCCGACGTACGGAGGAGAGCCCGTATTTCTGTCGGATATAAAGCGGAAATTCAACCTGAAGCAGGGTACGGAAGAGTTACCGCTGATCCATCGGGTTGCGTTGCACGCGCACTCGCTGACCTTCGCGATGCTCGACGGTGAAGAACAAACATTCATCGCGCCGTACCCGAAAGATTTTGGCGTACTGGTGAAGCAACTGGAAAAGTTTTCGTGAGTCGGTGGTGAGTAGAACAGGCTGGTGTGCGTAGTTTGCCTTAAAAACAGATCGCTTATGTTTGTTCATATCGTGTTTTTCTGGCTTAAAAACCCCGAAGAACAGGCTAACCACGACGCCCTGAAAGCTGGGCTCGACTCGCTCACCAGTATCGAAGTGGCCACGACTGTGTACATTGGCACCCCCGCCGATACCCGCCGGCCCGTTATCGATCACAGCTACGACTTCAACCTGACGATGGTGTTTGCCGATAAAGCTGCACACGATACGTACCAGGAGCACCCGAAGCACCTCGCGTTTGTCGAGACGTGCGCGCATCTCTGGGAACGCGTTCAGATTTACGATGCGGTCGGCTAGATGCGGTCGGCTAGACGCCGTCAGTTAATCAAAAACAAGCGAGCCGACCCTTATGGAGCCGGCTCGCTTGCTTGTCTCTGACAGTTGGAAGCTGTCAGGGGCTATGACTACACCAGTACCTCGACAGCCATGTCCATGTTGCCTTTTACGGCTTTTGAATATGGGCAAACAGCGTGGGCGGTTTCGGCCAGTTGTTGCAGTTGCTCGTGCTCCATACCGGGGGCTTTCACCACGATGCGGCCCGACAAAAACATGTTGTTGCCGTCTTTATTGAGCGAGATACTAACCTCGACAGCATGTTCGGGCAGAATGATTTTCCGACGTTCGGCCACGGCTATCAGCGCGCCATTATAACAGGCACTGTAGGCTGCCGCGAACAGCATTTCGGGGTTGGGCTTACCGCCTTCGCCATGCATTTCAGTGGGCCGACGCAGGTCCATTTCCAGAATGCCATCCAACGACTTCACGTCGCCATCCCGGCCGCCAACGCTGCTGACGGTACTCGTATACACGGTTTCCATTATGTAATGATTTCGGTTTAAATCGGCTGGTTGTTATCCAGTAATGAGTTGGATACCGACAGGGATATAAACCAAAATGAGCCGGTTTGTTCCTGATTTTACCCGCAAATGCTGCCCGGTCCGGGTGCTGGCATTCCGCCTTTTTTTACCCTACCTTTGTCTATAGCGCCTACGCAGCCGATACTGGCAATAGAAGGCTGGTCGGGCGCGTTCTGGTAGGTATGTTTCAATGGCTCAACCACATGAATACCGTGTTTCGTCTGTTTCCGTATAAGGCACTGAAAACCGCATGGCTGGGTTGCGGACTATTGTGCGCATTGCTGGAGCCGACAACCGCGCAGCGTCGGCGGGCAGCTAAGGCAGACACCGATACCACGGTGGCGCGTCATGCGCCAAATTCAACAACGGTGGCCCGGGCGGAAGCTGAGATGCAGTTTACCGACGGGATGCGGTACCTGATGACCGATGAGCCGTCGAAAGCGATTCCGCTGTTTGCCAAAATCATTCAGAAAGACCCGACCAACGCTGCTGCTCAGTATGCGACAGCCAATGCGCTGTTGAAGAGCAACAAGGCGGCCGAGGCCACACCCTATGCGGTCAAAGCGCACAGTCTGGACCCTACCAACAAGTTTTATTCGCTGCAGCTCGCTGAATTGTTCGTGAAGCAGAAACGCTACGGCGAAGCTGAAGACCTGTACGAAACTATTCTGCGGACGGGCAGCGACAATGCAGAGTACGGTATCGAATTGGCCGCTATCTATTTGTTCGATGAGAAGCCGGACAAAGCCCTGGCGGCTTACGATCGGGTGGAGAAAGAGATCGGGCCAAACGACGAGATTACCCGGCAGAAGCAACGCATTTACCTCAAACAAAACAAGATCGACAAGGCGATTGCCGAAGCTGAAAAGCTGGTACAGTCGGCCCCCGGTGATCCGGATTATTTGCTGGAAGGCGCCGAACTGCTGATTGCCAATGACCGCTCCGAGCAGGCGCTGACCTGGATCGACCGGGCTCTCAAGCTGAGTACCGATCTGCCGCAGGCGCATATGCTGCTGGCCGATATTTACCGGAAGAAAGGCGATATGGCGCGGGTCAAGAAAGAACTCGATCAGGTACTGGCGAGTCCGAATCTCGAAGCCAGTATGAAAACCCGGATCCTGTCGGGGTACGTCGGTCTGGTTGGCGAATCGGCAAATGGGCAGCAGGAAGCACTGGCCCTGACCGAAGAACTGGCAAAAGCCAGCCCGACCGATCCGAAGGCGCAAGTTATGGTGGCTAATCAGCTGGCGCGACAGGGGCGCAAAGTTGAGGCCCGCGACGCCTATGCCCGCGCGGCCCGGCTCGACGGGTCTACCTACGAAGTGTGGGGTGCGCTCTTGCAACTGGATAGTGAATTGAATCAGATCGATAGTCTGCTGAAACACTCCGAACTGGCGCTGGAAGTATTCCCGAATCAGGGCCTGTTCTGGTATTCCAATGGATCGGCTAATCTGGTCAAGCGTCGGTATCAGCAGGCGGTCGATGCGTTTGAAGAAAGTCAGAAACTGCTGGCGTCGACGGCGACTCCCGAACTGAAAAGTGGTCTGTACGCGCAACTGGGCGACGCTTACAACGGGCTGGGGGATTTTACAAAATCGGATGAATCGTACGAGACGGTGTTGAAAAACGACCCGCTCAACGACCACGTCCTGAATAATTACAGCTATTTCCTGTCACTGCGGAAAGCCAATCTGCCCCGCGCCCGGCAACTGGCCGAAAAGCTGGTCGAGCGCCACCCCGGCGACGCGACTTATCTGGACACCTACGCCTGGGTGCTGTACGTGTCGAAAGACTACGCTAAAGCCCGGCAGTACCTGGAGAAGGCAGTGGCCACACCAGCTGGCGCGAGCGGTACGATCATCGAACACTATGGCGATGTGCTGTTTCGGCTGGGGCAACCGGCGCAGGCTGTGGAGCAGTGGAAACGGGCCAAAGCCAAAGGGGGTGCCGGAGCCAGCATCGACAAAAAAATAGCCACTGGAAAACTAGATGACTAACGTTTTCACCGCGCTGCTATTCCTGAGCGTGTTGATAGGCGCAGGCGGTTGCCGCCGACAGGTACCCGTAGCCAGCCAGCCAACCCAACCGTCGCCCCGCCCGACGGTCGATTCAAGTATGGCTACCCGGCCAGCTTCTCCCGCGTCAGATACGACCGCTACGGCTGGCAAATCGGTTGCTAAAGCTATTGACGCTGGTGTGGCGCTGGTCGATTTCACTTACCTGACCACTCGCTCTAGATTATCATTTAAAAGTCCGCAGCAGGAAATCGACAATGCGACCGTCAGCATACGGATGCAGAAAGATAGCCTGATCTGGTTATCGATTTCCAAACTGGGTATCGAAGGCGCACGGGTGCTGATCTCGCGTGATTCGGTCCGCATTCTCGACAAAATCAATCGCCAGTACGCCGTAGCGGATTACCGTACCATCAGTCAGCAATTCCGGTTTCAATTGACTTTTGCGTTGTTGCAGGCCGTGCTTGTCGGCAATCTGCCCCTGCCAGACAGCCCGGCCCAGCCTGTTCGTGCCGGCCCCGACACCCTGTTGTTGCGGCAAACGGGTGGTGGTACGCTGATTGACAACTATGTTGGTGAGCAGAACCGAAAACTGACCAGACTACGAATCGTACAGCAGGTAAGTAACACGATGCTGCGGCTGGACTACCAGGATTTTAGCGCGCTGAATGCTTTTCTGTTCCCGTATACCTCCCAGCTTTTGCTCGATTACAAAGCCGCAGCAACGGGGCAACCGGCACAGACGCAGCTGACGATTCGGCACAACAAAGTCGAACTGGTGGGTGAGAGTCCGGGCTTTCCATTTTCGGTTCCGGCCAATTATCAACGACGGCCGTAACGAACCTAACCGAGTAGGGTACACGTATTTATGCAAAGTCAACTCGTACGATCTGCTGCCGTGTCGGCCTGTTGCCTGCTGCTCCTGCTGGCAACGCCGATCATGGCTCAACAGACACAGCGTAGCCGACAGGCACTGGAAAAAGAGAAAAAGCAGAACATGGAAAAGATGGGGCAGATTCGCTCCATCCTTACCAAAACGGCATCCGAGAAAGAAGCCAGTTTGGGTCAGCTGAAAGCCCTCGATCAGCAGATTCAGACGCAGTCGCAACAGATTAGTCTGATGAACAAAGACCTGCGGCTGACGGAAGAAGAAATCGCTGAACTGCGGCAGGCCAGCCAGAAGCTGACAAACGACCTGACTAAACTGAAAGTCGAATATGGGTCGATGATTTACACCGCCGATCGACGTCGGCAGCAGGTGAATCCGCTGGGGTTCCTGTTTGCTTCCGACAATTTCAACCAGCTGGTGGCCCGGTATCGCTACCTGCGGCAGTATTCCGACGCCCGGCAAAGTCAGGTGCGTCAGATGAACGTCATCCAGGGGGATCTGGCCGACAAAGAACGCGCTACCCAGCGCAAGCGCAGGCAACAGAAAGGGACCCTGCAGGATAAAGTCGGCGAATCGAAGAAGCTGGAAACGCTGAAACTGGAAAAGAATCAGGTCGTTGAACAACTCAGTAAAAAGGAAGTCGAACTCCGGACCGAACTCGCCGAGAGTCGTCAGGCCATTGGTCAACTGGAAACGCTGATTACGCGGTTGATTGCCCGTGAAGCCAAAGAACGAGCCGAGCGTGAAGCCCGCGAACGGGCGGCACGGTTAGCGCGTGAACGAATCGCACGGCAGGAAGCTGCGCGCCGGGCGGCTGAGCGCAAACGGGCGGAAGAACAGGTCGCTGCTGCTGAAAAGGCGGGTAAACAGCCCGACCCCGAAGCCGTTGCCAAAGTCGAACGACCCGCCGAACCCGAACCGGAGGCTCCCGCTCCTACACCCGACGAACGACGAAATACCACCCTGAACAACGAAGAAACAGCACTGGCCTCATCGTTCACCGCGTCGCGGGCAAGGTTACCGTGGCCTGTGTCGAAAGGTTTTGTATCGGACCACTTTGGCCGCCGTGCTCATGCCTTATTGAAGGGAATTTACGTCGAAAATCAGGGCGTTACGATTCAGACAAATGCCGGGGAGAGCGTACGGTCGGTGTACGACGGTATCGTGCAGGACGTGACCAATATTCCCGGTATGAATAACGTCGTCGCGATTCAGCACGGTACGTATTTTACCGTTTACGCTAAACTTCGCAGTGTACAGGTGCACGCCGGACAGCGTGTGAAAGCCCGCGAATCCATCGGTACCGTAGCCACCGACAAAAATGGTGTATCCGAAATGCAGTTTCAGATTTGGCGAGAGTTTACCAAACTCAACCCCGAAAGCTGGCTTTCCCCTCGATAGAGTTTTGGCGTTGTAAAGTTGACTGGTTGTAGCGCTGTAAAGCTGCCATCCGGCGTTAGCCCATCCGGTGATCAGCAGCGAGCGGTAGCAACTTTACAACTCACGACTTTACAACCCCACAACTAGTCAACTCTACAACTCAAACGAAAATGTCTGTTCATAATCCCGATATAAAGCGCGTCACGACGCACACAATTCAGGAACTCAAAAACAAGGGCGAGAAAATCTCGGCCCTGACAGCCTACGACTATTCGATGGCGCGGGTAGTCGATGCGGCCGGGGTCGAGGTGATTCTCGTTGGCGATTCCGCGTCGAACGTTATGGCGGGTCACGAGACTACGCTGCCGATTACGCTCGATCAGATGATTTATCACGCCAGTTCGGTGGTGCGGGCGGTGAAGCGGGCGCTGGTGGTTGTCGATCTGCCGTTTGGCTCATACCAGGGCAATTCGGTGGAAGCCCTGCGGTCGGCGATCCGGATTATGAAAGAGTCGGGTGCCCATGCCATCAAGCTGGAAGGTGGCTATGAAATCCGGGAGTCGATTGTTCGCATTCTCAGCGCGGGCGTTCCGGTCATGGGGCACCTGGGTCTGACGCCACAGTCGATCTATAAATTTGGTACGTATGCCGTGCGGGCCCGCGAAGAAGCCGAAGCCGCTAAATTGATGACCGATGCAAAAATGCTGGAGGACATTGGCTGCTTTGGCGTGGTGCTCGAAAAAATCCCGGCTACGCTGACCAAACAGGTATCACAGACGTTGCACATCCCAACGATCGGGATCGGTGCCGGGCCCGACGCTGACGGCCAGATTCTGGTCATTCACGACATGCTGGGCATCAACAATGAATTTAAACCACGCTTTCTGCGGCAGTATGCGGATCTGCATTCGATTATGAAACAGGCCATTACGCACTATGTCGACGACGTGAAAAGCCGGGACTTCCCGAACGAGAAAGAAGCGTACTGAGTTAGAGAGAAAAGAAAATAGAGGAAAGAAGAAAGACACTGCCGCATGGATGTCTTTTTTCTAAAGTCTTTCTTCTTTCTTCCAAGAGACAATGAAAAAGAAACCCTATCAGGTTGTTTATGAAGACAACCACTTACTGATCGTCAACAAAGACCCCGGTATACTGGTGCAGGGCGACCGCACCGGCGACACCACTTTATTGACGGTATTAAAAGACTACGTCAAGGAGAAATACGAGAAGCCAGGCGAGGTATTTCTGGGCCTGGTCCATCGGCTCGACCGGCCCGTTAGTGGGCTGGTCGTGTTTGCGCGTACGTCGAAGGCCCTGGAGCGGATGAATGAAATTTTCCGCAAGCGGCAGGTGCAGAAAACGTACTGGGCCGTGGTTCGGCAGAAGCCCCCGAACGATACTGACAAGCTGGTCAACTGGCTGATAAAAGACGAACAGAAAAATCAGGTAACGGTGTACGACTATGAAGCGCCCGGCTCACAAAAGGCTGAATTGTCGTACCGGTTACTGGGCCGTATCAACGAGCATTTCCTGCTGGAAGTAAACCCCATCACGGGCCGGCCCCATCAGATTCGGTCGCAGCTGGCGCATATGGGTTGCCCGATCCGGGGCGACGTGAAGTATGGGTACGACCGGGCCGTGGCCGATAAGAAAATATACCTCCATGCGCGTCGGCTTTACTTTATTCATCCGGTGAAGAAGGAGCCGATTTTGTGCAAGGCCGGGTTGCCGAATGATCCGTTCTGGGAGGAGTTTCTCGAACTTGACGACGAAAATTACAAGGACAAAAACCTGGATCGTATTTACGAATAACCAGTATCTACCAAAAGCGATGAGGTCTCAGCCCGGTTAGGTATACCAGCTGAGACCTCATCGCTTTTGTATGTGAACCTTAGTAAGTCTGGTTTTCGAGTGAATGCTGCGCGTGCTTTTCAGCAGGGGTTGTAATGTCAGCCAGCATCTGGTTTACAACACGTTCGACCATCTGCACTGCCCCACGCAGGGCACCGTATATAATGCATAATGGCAGGATAATGGGCATGAAGAAGACCCACTGAAATATCATATGTAACCTGACGTTTTTCATGGTTTCGGTACGTATTAGTTAGGCATTAGTTAAGTTAACGGATTTGTCTTTTTCACCAAACAGTAGACCCCTTCCGCTAAACATCATTACCGTATTAATTAAATCTAAACTTCTTAATATCCAAAACACGGGTATTTCAGAAAAAGTTTAGTTAACCAACCGTATGTTGGTATAATATTGGTGCGAAAAGGGCCTGGATACATTGGTTTACTAGCAAAAAAAGCTCCAATTGTTTATGTCTACCAATTAATATTTGGTGAAAGAACTACGTAACCTGTTAGCTGACAAGTATATATAATGTGATCTGTAGATGAAACCCTATAGACGTGAAAAAGCGACCGGATGAAGGTAAATTCATCATCCGGTCGCTTTTTCGTTTTAACTGGTATTAGCTCAAGGTTGCTACGGCATCCTTTATACGTTGAACGGCTTCCGCCAGCGACTCATCCGACGCGGCCGTCGAAATGCGCAGGCAGTCGGGCGCACCGAAACCTGAGCCAGCTACCGTCGAGACGTACGACGTATTAAGCAACCACGACGCAAAGTCGTCGGAGTTGTTGATCGTTGTCGTACCGTCCGACTTGCCGTAATAGTAGCTGATGTCGGGGAACGCGTAAAATGCGCCTTCGGGGACGTTGACCCGAAAATGCGGTACGTCTTTCAGCAGTTTCACCACCAGGTCGCGACGGCGCTGATATGCTTTCGTCATTTCGATACTGGCATCCAGCGGGCCACTGATCGCAGCAACGGCCGCTTTCTGAGCAATCGAATTCGTGCCCGACGTAATCTGTCCCTGAAGTTTCTCCACACCGTCGGCAATCCATTTGGCCGCGCCGATATACCCAATGCGCCAGCCCGTCATGGCATAGCCCTTTGCCACACCGTTGACCGTAATGACGCGATCCGCGATTTCGGGAATCGAGCCCATGCTGAAATGGCCTTCGGGCGTGAAGTTGATGTATTCGTAAATCTCATCGGCCAGTACGTACACGTTTTCGTGTCTGGCAACGACGTCGGCAATGGCGCGCAGTTCGGCTTCCGAGTAGATCGAGCCGGTCGGGTTGTTGGGCGATGCGTACATCACGATCCGGGTGCGGTCGGTGATGGCGGCTTCAAACTGCTCCGGCGTCACTTTAAAGTTGTTGTCAAACGCGCCGTCGACCACCACGGCTTTACCCTCGGCCAGCTTCACCATCTCGGAATAGCTAACCCAGTACGGCGAGAAGATAACGACTTCGTCGCCGGGATTAATCAGGACCTGAATGACGTTGGCCAGCGAGTGCTTGGCCCCCGTCGAAACGACGATGTTTTCGGGTTTCCAGTCGATGTTGTTATCACGCTTGAACTTATCGGCAATGGCCTTGCGCAGGTCAGGATAACCAGCTACGGGCGAGTACCCGTGGAAGCCGTCGTCGATGGCCTTCTTGGCGGCTTCGCAGATGTGGGCCGGGGTTTTGAAATCAGGCTCGCCAACGCTCAGGCTAATTACTTTATGGCCCTGAGCGGCTAATTCGCGGGCTTTTTTGGTCATCGCCAGCGTGGACGATTCTTCCAGCGCATTGATGCGGTCGGCTAACAGACTCACGGTGTCGAGCGTGGCAGACATAATCGGGGGTGATTTTTAGGAAATTGATAACAAACTGAGCACAAAGGTACTACGTTTTCAGCGTGGGGGCGGTATTGTTGGTGAATTAAAAACAGTTACGCTGCCCCCGTCGTCGCAGTCGTTCAGGAGGGCCAGCGTTGTTTTGTACAGAACCGGGTGCATAAGATGGGGGGCAATTTCGGCCAGCGGCACGAGCGTAAACCGGCGCTGATGCAGGTAGGGGTGGGGAAGCGTCAGCGTAGGCGATTGCCAGACGAGCTGGTCGTAATACAACAGGTCGATGTCGATGGTGCGGGCGCCCCAATGATCGTGCCGTACGCGCCCCAGTTCCTGCTCAATCGCCTGGGTCTGTACCAGCACCGCTTCCGGCTCCAGCGTCGTTTCCACCATCAGCACCTGATTCAGAAACGCCGGCTGATCGGTAACGCCCCACGCTGCCGTCTCGTACAAGCCCGACTGCAATACCACCCGCCCGACCCGCTGATCGATCAGCGACACCGCCCGCGCCAGCGTAGCCGCCCGCTCGCCAAGATTCGCACCGAGGAGAAGAAAGGTTATCAATGATTGAGTGATTGAGTGATAGAATGATTGAGTGATAGACTGATTGAGCGGAATGCGACAGGCCATTCAATCACTCAATCACTCAATCATTCTATCATTCAATCATTGTGTTAATAATCCTTGATCGGTTTGATGTCGTAATATGCCTTAATCTCGGTTTCGGAGGGCGTTTTGGCGGGGCGGACGATGCGGAAGCCGCAGAACGAGGCCGAGGTCATCCACCAGTCGGATTTAGGGCTTTGCGGATCGATGATTTTCCAGGCCGGAGCTGATTGCGTACGGGCCGCCGAGCGCAGCACGTCCGGGTCGTCGTCCCACGAGCCACCCCGTACTGAGTTAGGGTACAGCGTTGTAGTTGGCGCGTACGGTTCGGATACTTTCCCGTCAGCTACCTGCCTGTAATAGTCTGCGATGTACTGATCCTGCGTCCATTCCATCACATTGCCGTGCATGTCGTACAGACCAAACGAGTTGGGCTTTTTCGTGCCGATCTTTTTGTATGACCCACCGCTGTTCCCTTTAAATACGGCGTAGTCGCCCAGTTGCTTTACATCGTCGCCGAAGGAATAAGCCATTGTCGCGTTTTTATCGTTGCCCCGGCAGGCATATTCCCATTCCGCTTCGGTTGGCAGCCGGTAAAAGACGCCGGTTTTGGCATAGAGCCACGCACAGAACTTGATAGCGGCATACTGCGTCATGTTGATGGCCGGATAACCCGACCGCCCCATGCCAAACGACATATCGACGTAGGGAGGACTAGGCCGGGCGGTCGCGTCGGTTTTCGGCAGGTTGGCGTCAGGCGACGGGTACTTTGCCGCCATTTCCTTTTCCATGTTAGTGAAGGCAAACAGATCGTAAAAATCCCACGTCACCTCGTATTTGCCCATCCAGAACGGCTCAATCGTAACTGTGTGTACCGGGCTTTCATCGGGCTGATGGCCTTTCTGATCGGATGAACTTCCCATCTGGCCCTTGCCGCCCGGAATGGCAATCAGGGCATACGACTGATCGCTGCCCGGAATGGTTTGTGTGTAGGATACAAAGCCGGTCGTTGACTGCGCCCGGCCCGGCTGGTCAGGTAACAGCAGTGTGAAACAGAGTATTGATAGAACTAGAGAACGCATGTGGTAAGGTCGTTTCCTGGTAAAGGCGAAAGTAGGAACGATTTCCTTTGTTGTACCTTTGTATTTGTATCGATTCTGAAACGCGACGATTGATCTGACAGGATATGGAAACGAATCAACCCACCCGGCTCAACGCGATGCAACAGTATATGCTGCGGCTGTTTGAGCGTGAATTGCCGGCTCATCAGGAAGCTGAAATTAAACAGTTGCTGGCTACCTACTTTTCGCGTCTGGTTGATGATGAGATTGATGCGCTTGTTAGGGAGCGGGGCATTACGACCGGACAGCTCGAAAAAGAAGCGGACACGCATCGTCGTACACCATACAATCCAAAACGATGAGGGTTGTGATTGATACGAATGCGCTGTTGGTTAGCATTCCTAAAATATCAGCGAGTCGGTGGCTGTTTGACGCTGTCCTCGATGGTACAGTAGAAATGGTTGTGTCAACAGAAGTGCTCCAGGAATATGAAGAAATTATCGGATCGTTCTGGGGTTCAGCAAAACTGGCCGAAAATGTTATTAACACGTTAGTGAATCTACAAAATCTGGTAAGAGCAGAACCGCACTATTTCTGGTACCTGATCGAGACGGATCCGGATGACAACAAGTTCGTTGATTGTGCCATTGCTGGTAACGCGGATTATATCGTAACCGATGATCGGCATTTCAACGTACTGGCTGCAATACCCTTTCCCAGGGTACGGGCTGTGACCAGACAGCAGTTTTCTGCACTGTTTAATGAGAAGCAATGAATTATCTATCAGCCGAAAATCTAACTAAAACATACGGCGACCGGACGCTCTTCCGCAACCTGACATTCGGGATCAATCGGGGAGACAAGGTCGCCATCGTGGGGGCCAACGGATCGGGAAAAACGACGCTGCTGACCATTCTGGCGGGTGTTGCGCCACCAGATGCAGGTGTTGTCAGCCATCGTAAAGATATTACGATTGGTTACCTCGATCAGCAACCCGATCTCAACGATGCCATGACCGTGATGGAAGTGGTGCTGGCCGGCGACAGTGCGCAGCTCGACGCTGTGCGGGCCTACGAACACGCGCTGACATCGGGCGATCATACGGCCCTCGAACGCGCCATGAGCGATATGGAGAAGCTGGAAGCGTGGGACTACGAAGCGCAGATCCGGCAGATTCTGGGCGAACTGGGCATTCAGGATGTCGAGCAGCGCGTTGGGTCGCTGTCGGGTGGGCAGCGGAAGCGGGTAGCCCTGGCACGGGTGCTGATTCAGAATCCCGACCTGATTATCCTCGATGAGCCGACCAACCACCTCGATCTGGAAGCTATCGAATACCTCGAAAACTTCCTCAACACCAACAACGGTACGCTGCTGATGGTGTCGCACGACCGGTACTTTCTGGATCGGGTATGTAATCAGATTGCCGAACTCGACGGCGGGCAGCTGTTTACGTACAAAGGCAACTATGCGTATTTTCTGGAGAAGAAAGACGAGCGCGAACAGGCGGCTGCGTCGGAACTGGCGAAAGACCGCAACACCTTCCGGCGCGAACTGGAATGGATGCGTCGGCAACCCAAAGCGCGGGGTACGAAAGCGCAGTACCGCATTGACGCGTTTGACGATCTGAAAGAAAAAACCAGCGGCAAGCGCAACGACGGCGAACTCGACCTGAACCTACGCATGACCCGGCTGGGTACGAAGATTCTGGAAGTTGAAAATCTAAGCAAACGCTTTGGCGAAAAGGTCCTGCTCGACCACTTTACCTATACGTTCAAGCGATTCGACCGCGTTGGGCTGATCGGCAAGAACGGCATGGGTAAAACTACGCTGATGAATATGCTCACCGGTCAGCTGCGCCCCGATTCGGGCAAGATCTCAACCGGTGGCACGGTGAAATTTGGTTACTACACGCAGTCGGAACTGGATCTGCCGGAGAATCAGCGGGTAATCGACGTGGTGCAGGACGTGGCCGAAGTGATGAAGATGGCCAATGGCGACACCGTTACGGCTACGCAACTCTTGAGCCGGTTCCTGTTCGACCGGTCGAAGCAGTACGACTTTGTGGCGAAGCTAAGCGGGGGCGAAAAACGGCGGCTGCAACTGCTGCTGGTGCTGGTACAGAACCCGAACTTCCTGATTCTGGATGAGCCAACCAACGACCTCGATATCACCACGCTGAACGTGCTGGAAGATTTTCTGCTCAGCTTTTCGGGCTGCGTGATGATCGTCACCCACGACCGCTACTTCATGGATCGGCTTGTCGAGCACGTGTTTGTGCTGGAGGGTGAAGGTAAAGTGCGCGACTACCCCGGCAACTACACGGACTACCGCGAGTGGCGCGATACTCAGAAGCGGACGGCCGAACCCACCAAGTCAGCCGCGCCGAAAAGTCAGGCCGCTGCGCCAACGCCCGCACCTGCACTGCCGACAAACGGGTCGGCAGGTAAGCGTAAGCTGTCGTTCAAGGAACAGAAGGAATACGAAACCTTGGAAAAGGAAATCGAATCGCTGGAGCAACGCAAAGTCGAAGTGGTTGAGCAGCTCAATAGCGGTGGGCATCACGAGCAACTGACGACCTGGGCCCGCGAAATTGAAACGATTGACCAGACTGTCGCCAAAAAATCAGATCGCTGGCTCGAACTGGCGGAACACATGTAATGAGTGAAAGAGCGATAGAGCGAAAGAGTGGCTAGCGCATCACTCGCTCTATCGCTCTTTCACTCTATCGCTCTTTAATTCATGTCTCAGATCGTCGATTTTTTTCAATACCTGCTTAATTCGGAGGAGATCATCCGAACGGGTGGTCTGATTGTGATTACGCTGATCGTTTACATTGAAAACGGCATTTTCTTCGGCTTTTTCCTGCCGGGCGATTACCTGCTGTTTCTGTCGGGGGTGTTTGCCGGTACCAAACTGCTGAACGTACCGCTGTGGCTGCTGCTGGTCTGCATCTTCTCGGCTGCCGTACTAGGGTCACTGACGGGCTATCTGACGGGCTATTATTTCGGCGGGCGGCTGCAAAATCGGCCGGATTCGCTGTTTTTCAAGCAGAAGTACATCCAGAACACCCGCGAAGCCTTTGAAAAATACGGCAGTAGCGCGCTGATCGTTGCCCGGTTTCTACCCATTGTCCGCACGTTTGCGCCCATCCTGTCGGGGCTGATTCACATGCGGTTTCAACTGTTTATGCTGTACAACGTTATCGGCGGGGCCGTGTGGGTACTGGTGCTGGTCGGCGGGGGATTTTTCTTCGGCGAACGCTTCCCCTGGATTGTTGACTACGTGCAGTGGATCATCGTGTTCTTCCTCGCCGTCACGACGTTCACCATCGTCAAAGGGTATTTAAACGCCCGGAAAGAGGGACAGGCGGGGGAAGTGTAGAGCCGGTTTATGAGTGCCGGGCCTGTACATGTTCGTATGACAGAATCTTACCATCTGCTGTCAGCAATGGTAGTTGTTTTACTCTGGAAGTGGATACGATCAATTGATCGGCGGGGTCAGCATGGAATGTACCCGGCAAATTGCAGGCATCAACTATTATTTCTCTTTCCAAGCTAATTGTAGTTATTCCAGCTCGATCAATAGCCAGGTCAAGCCAGTCTGTCACTGCAACAGGTAGAATTAGCCTGTTCTTCTCAACTAGCTTGGCCACTTCCCAGCAGGAAATTAAACTGATATGAATAGTAGCAGGAGATAGATTGTCCAGATAGGCTACTGTTGCGGGAGCGAGTTTAGTCGGCTCACTGATCCACCATATCCAGATATGCGTGTCGAGCAAAATCATACGTTTGCCTCCCAATCGGTTGAACCGGCTGCGCTACCGAAAGGGTCATCGTAACGAATTGGTCTATTTCTCAGTGGGAAACGATCTTCAGTAACGGCTGCGTTCTCCGAATCATCTTCCAGAATAATTACTTCGACTCGCTGTCCCTTCGACAAAGGCAGATGCTGAAGAATCAGTTCGTAATTCTGATTGACCTGAGTGCGAATACGTATGGCGTTCATACTGAAATGTAAAAATTATTCAGGGCAAAAGGAAACGACGGCCGTCGTTTCCTTTTGCCCTGAATAGAAAACCGTAAACTAACTTTAATTCCGCAGTGGCTTCCCACCGGTCAGCAGGCTTTGAATGCGCTCCAGCGTTTTCTTCTCGCCCGACAGCGACAGGAACGCTTCACGCTCCAGATCAAGCAGGTATTTTTCGGATACCGTCTGCGGACTGCTCAGATCACCACCACAAATGACGTAGGCCAGCTTGTCGGCGATTTTCAGGTCGTGGTCGGAGATGTAGCGACCCATCCGCATAGCCGCAATCCCCGCCTTGAACAGCGCGATACCCGTTTTGCCCTGTACCTTGATGTCGGTGCGCGGCTTGGGCTGCGTGTAGCCATTTTCGGACAGTTCGATAGCTGCCTGTTTGGCTTCGGCGATTAGACTGCTGCGGTTCAACACAATCTGATCCGTCGACCGGAGGTAATTTATCTCGCGGGCTTCCTGCGCCGACGTCGATACTTTTGCCGTAGCGATATTCATGAAAATATTCTGAAGGATGTTCAGCTCCGGATCGCCGGTCTGATACAGGTCCGACGCGCGGGCAGCCATTTCTTTGGTACCGCCACCCGCCGGAATCAGCCCGACACCAACTTCAACCAGTCCCATGTACGTTTCGGCGTGGGCCACGGCGCGGTCGGAGTGCAGCACGGCCTCGCAGCCACCGCCCAGCGTCAGCGTATGCGGAGCCACCACAACCGGAACCGACGAATAGCGCAGCCGCATCATCATGTTCTGAAACTGCGCGATCATCAGATTGACCTCGTCGAACTCCTGCTCCACGGCGAACATAAAAAGCGTGCCGAGGTTAGCACCCGCCGAGAACGCGTCCGTCGAATCGTTGCCGACTACCAGACCCCGGAAGTCTTTTTCGGCCAGCGAGATGCCTTTCATCAGAGCTTCCGATACGCCCTGCCCGAAGGTGTTCATCTTGCTGCGGAATTCGACGTTCAGAATTCCGTCGCCCAGGTCGTAGATCGACGCATCAGCATTTTTCCAGACCACATTCTGCGAGAGATTCTCCAGAATGGTGAAGGCTTCCGTGCCGGGGATAGTCTTGTAGCTCTTCGACGGAATGTCGTAGTACTGCTTTTTGCCATTCTCGACCCGGTAGAACGAATCGATACCCGCGTCGAGCATATCGTAGACCCACTGCGCGGGTTTCTTGCCCTGCGCTTCGATCAGTTCGACACCTTTACGAACGCCAATCGCATCCCAGGTTTCGAACAGGCCCAGTTGCCAGCCAAAGCCGGCCGTGATAGCCGCGTCGATGCGGTAGAGTTCATCCGAAATTTCGGGAATGCGGTGAGTCGCGTACTGAAACCCATCGGCAAACGTACGTCGGTAAAACTCGCCCGCTTTGTCGGTACCGGCCAGCAACACCGGGAACCGCTTCCGCAGGTTGTCGATGGCTTTGGTGCCTTCGAGCGTCTGGAATTTCACCTTCTGCGACGGCTTGTACTCGAACGTGTTCAGATCGAGGGCCAGAATTTCGGTCTTGCCTTTGGCGTCTTTCGTTTTCTTATAGTAACCCTGACCGGTCTTGTCGCCGAGCCACTTATTCTCCATCAGTTTCTGCACCGACGCGGGTAGTTCAAAACTGGCCCGCGACTCGTCGTGCTCCATCTTCACCAGATTACCGGCGACGTTGACGGTCGTGTCCAGCCCGACGACGTCCGACAGCCGGAACGTACCCGACTTGGGCCGACCGACAACGGGCCCCGTCAGCTTGTCGACTTCTTCGACAGTCAGGCCCATGTCTTTGGCCACCCGAATCGTCTGAATCAGCGACTGAATGCCAAGCCGGTTGGCAATAAAGCCGGGCGTGTCTTTGCAGAGAACGGTGGTTTTGCCCAGGTACAGACTGCCGTAGTTCATCAGGAAATCGATCACGGCCGGGTCGGTGTCGGGGCCGGGGATGATTTCGAGTAAACGCAGGTAGCGGGGCGGGTTGAAGAAGTGCGTCCCGCAGAAGTTGCGCCGGAAATCGTCGCTGCGCCCTTCGGCCAGCAGGTGCATCGGAATCCCCGACGTGTTCGACGTAATCAGCGTACCCGGCTTGCGAAACTGTTCGACGCGCTCGTAAACCGACCGTTTGACATCGAGCCGTTCAACAACGACTTCGATGATCCAGTCGTAGGTGGCGATTTCACTCAGGTTATCGGCGAAGTTGCCGAGTTTGATCCGACTGGCGAATTTGGGGCTATACAGCGACGCCGGGCTGGCTTTAAGCATCGTCTGAAACGCGTCGTTGACGATCCGGTTTCGTACCAGCGGGCTGTCGGTTGTCAGGCCTTTAGCCTGCTCGGCGGCATTGGGTTCGTTCGGAACGATGTCGAGCAGCAGTACGTCGACGCCGACGTTGGCGAAGTGAGCCGCAATGCGCGACCCCATAATGCCCGATCCCAGCACGGCTACGCGCCGTATAGTCCGGTTTTTCGATTGGGTTTTCGGTTTTTCCAGGGTAGCTTCCATGTGTAGATGTCGGCTGGATGGCCGATTGTATCAAGTGTTTAGTGCTATAAGTGTAGCTTATTCTATGGTTAATTCTTCTGATTCGGATGCTTTGATTTTGGCGTTTTCTTCCTCAACCAGCCGATTGATGTCTTTGATAACGTCGAAGAAAACGACCAGTTTATCGAGCGGAATATTTTCCCGAATCAAATTATTGAACTGAATCACACCGTCGCGGGCCATCTCCCGTTTCTCCCGACCCGCTTCGGTCAGGTAGATACGGACAAACCGTTTGTCGTTGCCGTCGACTTCGCGCCGGATCAGACCGCGTTCTTCCAGGTTTTTAAGCATTCTAACCAGCGAACGGGGCTCCATACCCAGCAGTGGTCCAATTTTGGTCGCGGGTGTACCTTCGTCGAGGTCAATGTTGAGCAGCACGTAGCCGATCGCCATGGTGATGTCGAACTGAGACGCGTAGGCATTGTACATCCGGGAGATAGCGTGCCACCCCCATTTGATGTGAAAGTCAACCGTTTTTTCCTTCTTCATAGCGGTGTCGTCCTGTTCTGACTGCGAGGTAAAGCTACCAATTTTTTGCAAAACAGTATGCATGCATACTGTTTGTCTTGAACGGTGATTTGTCTTGAACGGTGATTTTTATGATTAGTTGATTGCGCTGATTCCAGAGAATAGAAATCACAGTTAATCCGTGTAATCACATAGATCACAGTTCAAGATTGTCTGAACTGTGATTTTTATGATTAGTTGATTGCGCTGATTTCTCTTTCAATCATAGTCTATCACCCTAATCATAAAAATCATAGTTCGAGACAAATCACCGTTCAGGCAATCAGCGGTCTATTTTTCCGCCAGTAATTTGTCGATCAGGCTGTTGAATTCATCAACGTACTGATCGTAGTACTTACCCGTGCCGGGGCCACTGAAACCGGTGTAAATCTGCCGAACCTGCCCTGCTTTATCGAGAATAATCGTGGTCGGGAAAGCAACGACAGCGTTCAAATCGGGCAGTGCTTTGGCGGCTTTCGCCTTGTCGCTCGTACCGGCCAGCACGACCGGATAATCGATCTGGAACCGCTGTTTCATCCGGTCTATTTTCGGGCCCGACTCGGTCATATCAGCCGATCGTTCGAACGACAATCCCAGGATTTCGACACCCCGCTGCCGATTCTTTTTGTACCACGGACTCAGGAAATTCGTCTCGTCCATGCAGTTGGGGCACCACGATCCCATAATCTGCACGACCGTTACTTTGCCCTTGTAGCGCGGATCTGTCAACGACACGACGTTGCCACTGGGTTCTGGAAATGAGGCAGTCAGTGTTTTTGCGCCCGGTTTCAGATACGTCAGCGTAGCGGGGTCGGGGAGTTTGGCGTTTGGGTCGGCGTTGGCTACCCACGATTCGTAACCAGAAATACCAGCCCAGAAACCACCCGTCAGCCTCTTCGTTGCCGGGTCGTGTCTAGCCTTGAACAAAAACAGGTGCGACCCATCAAAACAGGACAGAAACAAGCTGTCGCCGACGACGTTGCCGTCGAGGTAGCGGTAATCGCCGGTCGGGGTTAGAAACGTACCCGATACACGGTTACCGGTTTGTTTGAACACGCCCACTGCGTTGACCGTATCGACCTGATTGCGTTTGTTGCCGAACTCGGTTGCCCAGGTACCAGCCACCGACGTCGTTGCCGCTTTAGTGTCCGGCACGAACCGATAAGTCGGCCCGAGTTCAGCCTGGAAAGGGAGGGTCAAGGTTTGCTGCGCTGTCCGGTGCCGACGCCAGGTACCGGTTAGTTTACTGCCATCGATTTTTGCTACCAGTTCCGAGTCGAAGAGCGCCATCGGAATGCGAATCGAGTCGCCCGTTACCGTGGCCGAATCCATCGCCAGCCGCTCGGTGCCATTGATCGCAGACACGGCGTAGGTACCCGCCTGCTTGCCTGGTTCGATGGTCAGTCCGAAGGGTAGCTGGCCCCCTTTGGTTTGCAGTGTGGCGCGATATAGGCCAGATTTGACGGGGGTTGGTTGCGACTGACCCGAACAGGAGAACGCCAGACCAGACCAGCCGATCAGCGATAAAAGCAGTAGTGGACGCATCGTGAAGTAGCGGATGTTGTATTCAGGTGAAATAACAAACTTATGTCGGAAACGCAACCACGGATCGATTAGTTGACTGGCCCAGCCAGGAAAGGTATTTTCGACAGGATTACAGGATTAGCCGGATTTAATGGACTAGAAAATCCGGCTAATCCTGTAATCCTGTCGAAAACACTCTGCGGGGGTTTTGTTAAGTTTGCAACAGAGCGGCTTTGCTTTTGCCGCCTTTCTGAATGAGTGAATATCACCAGCCCGTTTTATTACAAGCCTGCATCGACGGGCTGAATCTGCAACCCGGCGGCACCTACGTCGACATCACCTTTGGCGGTGGCGGACACAGTCGTGAAATCCTGAATCAACTGGAAGGTGGCCGGTTGTTCGGCTTCGATCAGGACGCCGATGCCCGCGCCAATGCCCAGGCTATCGATGACAAGCGGCTGACGTTTGTCGCGTCGAATTTTCGCAACATCAAGCGGTACCTACGGCTATACGGCGTAACGCAGGTCGATGGTATTCTGGCTGACCTGGGCATTTCGTCGCACCAGATCGATACGCCCGAACGCGGTTTCTCGACCCGTTTCGACGCTGACCTCGATATGCGCATGAATCAGCAGGCGGAGCGTACGGCCCGGGAAGTGGTCAACGAGTACACCGAAGCCAATCTGCACCGGATACTGGGCATGTATGGCGAAATTACCAACGCCCGTACGGCCGCCGGAGCCATTGTATCGGCCCGCTCGAATCGGCCCATCAAGACCATCAACGACCTGAAAGCGGCTCTGCAACGTTACGCCCCCCGTGGCAAGGAGAATAAATTCTTCGCGCAGGTTTTTCAGGCATTACGTATCGAAGTGAATGAGGAAATGGCGGCACTGGAAGAGTTTCTGGAGCAGGTTCCCGAGGTGCTCAAGCCGGGTGGACGGCTGGTGGTGATGTCGTACCATTCGCTGGAAGACCGGCCGGTGAAAAACTTTATTGCGAAGGGGAAATTCAGCGGTGAAGTCGAAAAAGACCTGTACGGTAACGACCTGAAACCGCTACAAAGTATCACCCGTAAACCCATCGAAGCTACGCCCGATGAGGTGGCCCGGAACCCCCGCGCCCGTAGTGCCAAGCTGCGTATCGCGGAGAAATTGTAAGAACCAAGTGCCTATACACAATCTATCTATACCTTACCGTAACCTGACATGTTAGCAAAGACCTACGGCGCGGCCGTGTACGGTGTCAATGCCAGTATCATTACCGTTGAAGTGGTAGTCGCGCAGGGGCTGCATTTCCACCTCGTGGGTCTACCCGACAGTGCCGTAAAAGAAAGCGAACAGCGCGTAGAAGCGTCGCTCAAGTTTTTTGGCTATCGGATGCCCCGGCAGAAAGTGGTGGTCAACTTGGCCCCGGCAGATATTCGCAAAGAAGGTTCGGCCTACGACCTGCCCATTGCCCTGTGTGTGTTACAGGCGTCGGAGCAGACTGCTGCGCAGCGAAATCTCGAAGACTACGTTATCATGGGCGAACTTGCCCTCGACGGTACGTTGCGGCCCATAAAAGGTGTACTGCCCATTGCCATCGAAGCCCGCAAACAGGGCTACAAGGGATTTATACTACCCGTTGAAAACGCCCCCGAAGCCGCTATCGTGAATAACCTCGACGTTATTCCGGTGGCGACCATGCAGGAGGCCGTCGATTTTTTTGAAGGAAAGAAGGACATCGACCCACTGGTCAGCGACACGCGGGATCTGTTCAACAGTCAGGTTAACGTGTACGAGGTCGATTTTTCGCACGTGCAGGGGCAGGAGAATATCAAGCGGGCCATGGAGATTGCGGCAGCAGGCGGTCACAATGTGATCATGATCGGACCACCGGGCGCGGGTAAAACCATGCTCGCCAAGCGACTGCCAACTATTTTGCCGCCATTGACTTTGCAGGAGGCTCTCGAAACGACAAAAATTCATTCGGTGGCAGGTAAGTTGGGCAGTCGGGCGACGCTGATTGCGACCCGGCCGTACCGCGCTCCCCACCACACCATCTCCGACGCAGCTCTGGTGGGTGGGGGTAGCTTTCCGCAGCCAGGCGAAATCTCGCTGGCCCACAATGGGGTGCTGTTTCTGGATGAATTGCCAGAGTTCAAACGGTCGGCGCTGGAGGTGATGCGACAGCCACTCGAAGATCGGAAAGTGAGTATTTCGCGGGCAAAATGGGCAGTGGAGTTTCCGGCCAGTTTTATGCTGATCGCCAGTATGAACCCCTGCCCGTGCGGGTACTACAATCATCCCGAAAAAGAGTGCGTCTGCGGTCCCGGCGTGGTGCAAAAGTACCTGGCCAAAATCAGCGGTCCGCTGCTCGATCGGATCGATCTACACGTGGAAGTGACACCCGTGTCGTTCGATCAGATGACGGCCAACCGCCCGGCTGAATCGAGCGAGACGATCCGGGAGCGGGTGATCAAAGCGAGGGAACGGCAGACAACCCGCTTCGCCGATCAGCCGGGTATTTACTCCAACGCCATGATGCCTTCCCAACTGGTGAAAGAAGTCTGCCAGATCAGCGACCCCGGAAAAGCATTGCTGCGTACGGCCATGGACCGGCTTGGTTTATCGGCCCGCGCCTACGACCGTATTCTGAAAGTGTCGCGTACCATCGCCGACCTCGCCGACAGCGACGATATTCGCATCGAACACCTGGCCGAAGCCATTCAGTACCGCAGTCTCGACCGGGAAAACTGGGCGGGCTGAAGCGGGTTTGTGGTTTATAGTTCGTAGTTAGCCATCAGGCAAGAACTACAAACCATAAACCACAAACTACGAACCGAATTACTGCTTCGTCAGGCGCTGTACACCCAGCGTGTTGTTCTGCTCGTCGGTAATGATGACGAGAACGGTGCCGGCGGGTAAGGCTGATACGTCGACTTCCGAGCTGTACACCGTCCCGCTGCGCTGCAACGTTGCCGACAGCAGGGTTCGGCCCTGTAGGTTGACCATTCGCGCCGTAGGCAACGTTTTCAGCATTGCGTCGGTGCTGAGTTTGATCGTGACCAGTTTCGTTGCCGGGTTTGGGTAAACCAGCAGTTCGCCCGCTGCCGACGTTGGCTCAGCGGCCAGAATGGTTAGATAAACATCATCGGAGGTTAGTTCACCGCAGCCGTTCACGCTGCCCCGCACCGAATAGCGTCCCGTTTGGGTAACCACGTAGGTTGCACTGTTGGCGCCCGAGATTGCTACGCCATTGAGCAGCCACTGAATAGACGAAATGGCGTTGGTCGTCAGCGTGAAACCAGTGGCGGTGACAAGTGGGGTAACACCGGTATTCGTCGTGACCGTTACGGCCGAGGAACGCACCGGCAAACAGGAATTACCAACCTGCACGACATAACTCCCCGCTGTGCCAGCCGCCAGTGTACTGGCCGTGGCTCCCGAAATAGAGGTGCCGTTCCGGTACCATTGGTAGGTGTAGCCGGTACCGGTATTGGCCCGTAGTATAACTGAACTACCCTGACAGATGCTGGTCGATCCGCTGGCGGTTATCGAGGCCGTCGCAGCCGTACCCGCTGTCGGTGTTACAGCTACCCGCTGCGCCGACGGGCAGGACAGTGCCCGCACCCGCATGTTGTAGAAGTAGTACCAGGCGTTTGTCAGCGTCTGATCTGTAGTGCCATTATTGAACAGCGCCCCTGTGATCGACACGATTGGGGTGCCAGATTGAGTGGTCACCTGATAGGGGAGGCCCGTTACCGCCGAGTTGCTGCGGAAGATCGACGCATTACCCGCGTAGCCAATCGTGATTTTGTAATCGCCAGCCGCCGGGATCGACAGGTTGAGCGGGTAAACGGCTCCCGGATCGTTCGGGTCGTCGACCAGCTGACTGTTGACCGTCGCTGTCAGGCTCTGATTACGGGTCGGCGTTACGTCGATCGTGACGGTGGAAACAGTCGTGTTGTCGAGTTTCTGCACCGTAAACGTCAGCTTACCCGCCGTGCCAATGTACAGCCGGGCGCTTTCGATCTGAATCGGGACGGTGGTGCTGATAAGCGGAGCCGGGCCGAAATTGCCGCTGTACGAACCACCCCCAAACACACTTTTCGAGACCGGGCCAATCGCACTGCTGAACTCATTCAGACCGGCATAGATCGTTCCGCTGGCGGGTACTGTCGGGGCTGACGTCTGGTTGCCGGCTGCGATCAGGTTGCCGCCCGTTGGCGCGTCATACCAGTAGGCTACGTTGCCCCCCCGATTTAGCAGCGACACGGCTCCGTCGGTACCGCAGCGGGTGGCCGAGAAGATACCATCGTTGGGCGACGTCGTGGCTGTGCGATTTACCTGTAACGTGTTGTTGGTGGTAATCAGATCATTGGACAAGATTACAGCAAGCTGAAACTGATAGGCTTGTCCAGGAGTAAGCGACACATTGGCGGGCAAGGGTAGCGACACCGTTTTTTCCTCAAATGCCGCCAGCGACGCAACAACAGTGGTCAGCGACGCAACTTCAGCATTGGTCGTCGTATTGACGATTCGCACCGTAACCGGCACGTTCTGCTGGGCTGTCGTGCCGTAGTTGCGGACGCGCACGGCCACCGTCGTTTCATTGCTATACTGGCTACAGAAGTTGTCGGCCGGGGATACCAGCGAAACGATACCGAGGTCGTTGGCAATCTGCACCGTTTGCAGAACGTAATCCTGCGTTTCGCCCGCGCCGTACGTACCACAGGCAACTACGGCGTCGGCACTGCCGGTTTCAACGGCCACGATCCGCAGCCGAATGTACTGCCCGGCCGTTACCGACGTCGGCACCGTGACGGGTGTGCTGAACGCTGAAGGGCCATTCAGCACGGCCGACGTAGCCAGCAACTCGTTGGCATCGTCGAAGTCGCCATCCTGGTTCCAGTCCGCGAAGGCTTTGACAACGACGCTGGCCGATGCTCCGCACGTACCCGTCGTGACCGACAGGGGAATCGTCTGCCCCGGCTGTACCTGTGTCGATACCTGCGTATTGTTGGTGTAAGTTGTGCAACCCGTCGAACCCGCCTGATTGATGGTATTGAACTGCACCCGGTCGATGCGCGTACCCGCCGACGATGAAGGAGCCGACGCACAGTAAGCCGTACCGCCAATGCCGCTAATCAGCAGGGCGTAGTCCTGCGTACTGCCGGTACCCGTCAACGTACCTTTGTGCGTAACGGTGACGGTGTATGTTTGGCCCGGCACTGGATTGCTGACCAGCACCTGCTCGTAATTGTCGCGAATGTTGTCACCCCGGACAGCGGCATTGTTCGGGTTGGCCGGGTCCAGTGTCCAGGGAAGTGTCGTCGTCGTGCCGTCGCTGACGCGAACGTCGAGATCGTTCACCAGTCTGGGCGTCCGGTTATTGAGAATACCCCCGGCTGATGTAGTGGTTATGGCCGTACCGGCGGGGTCGGTCCAGGCAATACTGGTTGTCAGGGGGCCGCGTCCGGAGGCCACCACCGTCAGGCTGTACGTGCCGCTTTGCGCCAGCGTCCGTTCGTCCATCAGGTAGTTGTTGCTGGTGTTGAGCAGTACCCGTCCCACCTTCTCCATATTGAGCAGACCCCAGCCGAATTTGTAATCGGGTCCGGTGGTCGTACCCGCTTCATCGGCCGTGTGCAGCGCCAGGCCGCGCAGGGTCGACGAACGCATGTATTTGCCGCTGTTGCGCTGGGCGTACAACTCCTGCGCCAGCAGCAGCGACCCCGCTACGTTGGGCGATGCCATCGATGTGCCGCTGTAGACATCGTAGGTACTGTCGCTGTCGGAAATACTCGACAACACGCTTACACCCACCCCGGCAAGGTCAGGTTTTATACGCCCGTCGTCGGTGGGTCCCCAACTGCTAAAATCGCCCAGTGAGACGTCGGATGCCTGATTATAGCCGTTCGTCAGCAGCCCCACGGCCGCAATCGACAGGATATTTTTGGCAACGCTGTTGGTTGGAATCTGGTCATAGCCGTTCTGATCGTTGCGGGGTGCCGTTACGAGCGTAGTACCATTGCCGAGGTAGTACGGCAGTCCGTCGCCCGGCCCGTTTTCGCCGTGGCTGTTACCCGCCGATTTGACAATCAGGTAGTACGGCGAGTTGTACATAATCTGGTCGAAGGCCCGGCCCTGACTATCATACAGACCGAATTTATAATCTTCCGTTTTGCTGATCGTCGTATCGCCCCACCACTCCCACTTGTTTGTTGTTGTGCGGCTGTCGTCGTACACCCAGCCCGCATTGAAGCCGTAGGAGTGATTCGATACCAGCAGGTTGGGCGCGGCTCCTGTCATCTCCGACACGTCGTTGCTGAAATCGTACGCCCGCAGGTTTGCCCCGTAGGCCATTCCCTTCACCTGTGGATTGACGCCAGCCGCGATCATGATACCAGCTACGTGCGTCGAGTGGGCGTTGAGCGATGATGAGCTGTCGATCTGCGTGACCCGGCTGGCTCCGCTGCTGTTGCGAAATTCAAGGTGGGTACTCCGCACGCGGCCACCGTCCCAGATACCGAGTTTGTTGGTCAGCGTACTGCCTGATAGCGACAGACCCAGGCTACCCCCGCTGTAGAACGAATTGGTTCGTGTCGTGATGCCCGCCTGCGTGGTGCTGAAAGTTCGTTTGTAGAGTAGTTCGCCCCGTTCTGTAATGCCGCTTAGTATGGTCGTGGTACCGTCGGGGTGCTGCTCAATGATGGGGCGATTCAGGCGACGGGCAACGGTCAATGCCTGCTGATAGTTGACTTGTTCGGCGTCAGTAAGGCTTTTTTGCAGACTAACCTGCTGAATTTTCTGCTGCTCTGAATATTGCGCCAGTGGCTTGGGCTGAGCCAGTAGGGTAAGCGAAAGAAGAGCCAGCCAACCCGTAAGGATCGGCCGATAAAAACGACGCGAAACGTGGTACATAGAGTGAGATTTAATCGGCCGACGAAGCGGGTGTCGAATGTACAAAGACAGTACGATAAAACGAGAATGGATGTTGCGAAGAGCGAACGTTTATGATTGATTAACTGCCTTTTAATTCATGATTATATACTACCCGTTTGTGAAAACGCAGCCCGGATAGCATCCTGAAGCTATACAGTAATGGAATGAGTCAAATAGAAACTAGCCGCTGGTATTGCCTGGCCATGCACACAGTATACACTATATTTTTGCTGGTTCTACTGACCTGTGGGCCGCTGTTGGTTTTGGGGCAATCGGATACTGCCGCATTACCTAAAATTGAATTTCGGGACAAGGTACTGGAACGTAATCTTAACGCGTTTGCGGGTCAAAACCGGGAGAAAATCATCGAGATAAGTGTGTCTACGCAGGACAGTGTCCATGTCTACACTATTACCGGGGTCTATATGCTGCAAACGCTGGAAAGTCTCGTCCGTGTTCGGTGAGTAATATGGGGGCAGTGGTATGGCCGGACTATCGTGTTTTCAGGTGACTCGACGCTTTCACAACACTGCACTGTTACCAGACCCGCAAGCGTTGACAGGTTAATCGATTATGCACAGGGACCGCTGAAGCAGAAGCGGGTGACCGTCTGCAACGCGCCCGTATGGCAGTTTGGTGTAAAAAACAATCGGGAGGAATGGTTTTCAATCGGGGGCGGATACGATTCACGGGACATCATCATGCCCGGTACATTCAGGTAACGGCTACGGTATTGAATTGATAATCAGAAAATTTCAACAGCCAGATTAAACGCTGATCCGGTTTCGTTGTCCTGTATACATAGCCAGTATACTACAGGCATGGATACGAAAAACAGACAGGCGCAGGTCCGGTATCTCTACAGCCGGGCCGCTTTCGGGGCATCACCCGCCGAACTGAATCAGGCCACCGGACAGCCGTTGCGCAAAACGATCCGGCAACTGTTCCGAGATAGCGCGTCCGTCGAGGATCTGATCGTGGTGGAGCCGGAGCAGAATCAGTCACGGCAGGCACTGCGGCAACTAGTGCGCGACGGGCAGCTCGACAAGGAAATGCTCAAGGAGCGCATCAAACTCAACGCCCAGAAAATTCGTGATCTCAACCTGTTGTGGGTCGACCGGATGGCGGCTGGGAAAGGGGGCTTGCGGGAAAAAATGGCCCTGTTCTGGCATGGTCATTTCGCCTGCCGCCCGTCGGGGCAGAACGCCCTGTTTATGCAGCAGTACGTCAACACTATTCGGCGGAATGCGCTGGGTAAATTCGGCGATCTGCTGATGAGCGTGTCGAAAGAACCGGCGATGCTGCAATTTCTCAGTAATCAGCAGAATCGTAAAAACGCCCCCAACGAGAATTTCGCCCGCGAGGTGATGGAGCTGTTCACGCTGGGACGTGGTAATTACGGCGAACACGACATCAAGGAAGCCGCCCGCGCTTTCACCGGCTGGCAGTACACGCCCGACGGTGCCTTTGTTTTTCGGGAGCGGGTTCACGATGCGGGCGATAAAACGATTTTCGGCAAAACGGGACCGTTCATCGGGGAAGACGTGATTGCCATGTTGCTTGCCAATCGGCAGACGGCCCGGTTCGTTACGGGTAAATTGTACCGGTTTTTCGTTACGGATAGCCCCGCCACCGATACCGAAGCCAGCAAACGGATCGATGTACTGGCCGATCAGTTCTATAACAGCGGCTACGACATCACCGATCTGCTGGAGACGATGGTCAACGCCGACTGGTTCTACGAGGCCCATAATGTGGGTACGCATATCAAATCACCGGTAGAATTGCTGGCCGGGATGCGGCATGCACTGGGTATTACGTTCGATCAGCCGCAACCGCAGATTTTTGTGCAGCGCACGCTGGGCCAAACGCTGTGCTACCCGCCTAATGTCGCAGGCTGGCCGGGCGGGCGGAACTGGATCGATTCGTCGAGTCTGCTGTTTCGAATGCAGCTACCGGCCTACGTGCTGAAAGCGGCCGAAGTAACCATTCGTCCGAAAGAAGACGGCGATGTCAACACCGAAACGCTGGCCCGCAAAGGTGGTAACAGCTTCCATACGACGGTCGACTGGGCAGCTTTTGAGGATGCCTTCACCACCATTGACGATCAGAAATTAACCGATGCTATCGCCGGAACGCTGTTGCCGTTTCCACTGCGCTCCGATCAGCGCACGCTGATCGACAATCAGGTAAAGGGCGTCACCAGCCGGTCTGAACGTATTCGCTCCCTGACCGCGTCGATCATGGCCCTGCCGGAATATCAGTTGAGTTGAAAATAGTTCGTGGTTTGTCGTTCGTAGTTGGTGGTTAGCCAATCACTGTCCAGCGAACGACAAACCACGAACAACAAACTACGAACTAACAACTATGAACCGCCGTGATTTTCTTTCTCAGTCGGCTCTGACAGCGGCCGGATCGTTGCTGATTCCCAACTTTCTGAAAGCCTACGAACTGTCGGCGATGGGGCAGCCCGTAGCGCCATCAGGCAAGATTCTGATTATCGTTCAGCTGTCGGGGGGCAACGATGGGTTGAATACCGTGGTGCCGTATCGCAACGACATCTATTACCGCGAACGCCCGACGATTGCCATTCCGGCCGATAAGGTCTTGCCGCTCAATGACGAGATTGGCCTGCACCCGGCCATGGAATCGCTCCGGGGGCTGTACGACGACGGGCTGATGACGGTTATCAACAACGTGGGTTATCCAAATCCCGACCGGTCGCACTTTCGCTCGATGGACATCTGGCAAACGGCCAGCGACTCCAATCAATACAAAACCAGTGGCTGGGTTGGTCGGTACCTCGATTCGGCCTGTCAGGGCAATGCGCAGCAACCGTTTCGTACCATCGAAGTCGACGATACGCTGAGTCTGGCAATGAAGGGGGAAACCCTCAACGGCATGTCGCTGCTCGACCCGAAGAAGCTGTACAGCCAGACCCGCAGCAAACTCGTTGCGGGCCTGAGCCATGAGCACCCCGACGAGCATCAATCGGTAGGGTACCTCTACAAGACGCTGGCCGAAACGGTGTCGTCGGCTGATTACGTGTTTGAAAAAACAAAGCAGAAAGGCACCGTGTCGGGCGTAACGTATCCGAATCACGAACTGGGTAACCGCCTGCGTACGGTGTCGCAACTGATTCAGTCGGGACTGGGAACGAGCGTTTATTACGTGTCGATCAGCGGGTTCGATACGCACATCAACCAGCCGGGGCAGCAGGCTCGTTTGCTGTGGCAGTATGCCGAAGCTGTCAGCGCGTTGATGGCTGATCTAAAAGCCGCCGGACGGCAAAACGACGTGATGCTGATGACGTTTTCGGAGTTTGGCCGGCGCGTGAAGCAGAACGCCAGCAACGGCACCGATCACGGTACAGCCAGCAATGTCTTCCTGATTGGCGGTGGGTTGCCGTCGCGCCGGGTGCTGAACGAAGCCCCCAACCTGAGCAAGCTCACCGATGGCGACCTGACGTACACCGTCGATTTTCGGCAGATCTACGCGAGTCTGCTCCGCGATTACCTCGGTGCCGACGATGTGGCTATCCTGGGCCGGTCGTTCGAGCCGCTGAAGCTGGTTTGACTGTAGAAGAAACAGGAAAGACGTAAGAAGAAAGAGCATCCACGACGGAATTCTTTTTTCTGACGTCTTTCCTCTTTCTTCCGAAGAAGCCAAAAAATCAACGCGACCGCCCCGGAAATCTGCCTGAAACTGCGTTATTTCGCAGACGGTCAAGTCCGTATTCGCAATGGTAGGTATTATTATGGGTAGCCTCTCCGACCGCAAGGTTATGCAGGAAGCCGCCGACGTGCTAACCGTACTGGGTGTAGCATGGGAAATGGACATCGTTTCGGCGCACCGGACGCCGGAAAAAATGGTCGACTACGCCAAAACGGCCCGCGACAGAGGTCTGAAAGTTATTGTGGCCGGTGCCGGGGGAGCGGCTCATCTGCCCGGTATGGTCGCTTCGCTGACGACACTACCCGTGATCGGGGTTCCGGTCAAATCAAGCAATTCGATTGATGGCTGGGATTCTGTTCTGTCGATCCTGCAAATGCCGGGCGGTGTGCCGGTGGCGACTATGGCACTCGATGGCGCTCGTAACGCCGGTATTCTGGCCGCGCAGATCGTGGGTACGTTTGACGAACGGATAGCCACCAATCTGGCTACGTTCAAGGAAGAACTTAAAGAAAAGGTGGCCGATATGAGCCGTCAGCTCACCGAATCGTAACGTTTTAGCAAGACCAATGGAAACCGAAAACCAGTCGACCAATCCCCGTCAGCCGGGCAGCGCGAGTTTACCCGCTATTACGCTGGTGGTGCTGATCGGTATGATTGCCGCCCTGCTGTATGTGGGGTTTGAATACATTTCCGACGACACTACCGGTTCGGATGAACTGACCAATGTGGCCATCGATACGCTGTCGCAGCAACCGCTGGCGCAGGAAGACCCCGATATGCTGATGGCTCCCGACGAAGCCGACACGTCGTCGCAGCCCGCCCCCGTCGATCTGTCGCAGGCAACGCCACCCGCCGATGCGCCCGAAGCCAACGTCCGGGCCGAGGAAGTCGCCGACGATAACCGCGAAACCACCGACGGTAAACCATCGGCTAACGAAAAGAAAGCAGCAGCGGAGAAGGATGCGCCGGTACGGAAGGATGAGCTGATGAAAAAGCCTGAGCCGTCGAAGGAACCCAAAAAGGAAGAGCCCAAAGAGAAGCCCGTTGTCGCTGAAAAGCCCGCGATAAAAGCGGGTGGTGTTACGACGACGCACACGGTCGGCGCGGGTGAAACGTTCTACGGCGTAGCGAACCGATACAACATGAAAGTAAGTACGCTTAAAGCACTGAATCCCAACGTGTCGGAGAGCGACGTAAAAGCAGGCGTGACCCGGCTGAACGTCAAGACGATGGCTGTTCACACCGTGGGCGCGGGCGACGTGCTGCGGGTGGTCGCGCAGAAATATGGTGTCAGTAAGGAAGCCATCATGCGGGCTAATCACAAAGACAAAGACATCGCCAACCGGGGCGAAAAACTGATTATTCCCTACCCGGATAAGCAGTAAGCGTGAGCGTGATGGGCTCTCATTTTTTTTGTCATCCCGACGCAGGAGGGATCTTCGGTAGCAGGAATTCTTAGCTGATAAGCGAAGATCCCTCCT
Organism: uncultured Spirosoma sp.; assembly: GCA_964581865.1. Classification (GTDB taxonomy): domain Bacteria; phylum Bacteroidota; class Bacteroidia; order Cytophagales; family Spirosomataceae; genus Spirosoma. The sequence continues at coordinate 21,832 of CAZOQC010000027.1, read as the reverse complement.
GCGTCGGGATGACAAAAAAACGGGCTTTTATTTCCGCTCATACGTCAAGCCAATCGTAAAACGCAGGTCGTTGTTCTGCCGCCCCGGCACCACCAGACTCTCGTAGGCGTTTGCCAGTGTCGTGCGTAAACTTATTACCGCGTTCAGCTTGACCTGTACGCTCACCGTCGCATTCCACCGAATATTGTACTGACCGATAGCGGGTTGGTAGAGTGCCGTGTGGGTCACTGTCCACCGGTTATCGGCAAAGCTGTATTCGCCAAACAGGCGGGTCGAATTCCGGACGACGTTGATGTCGTCGAGTTCGTAGAAATCGGTGAATTCCTGTAAGATTACGTTCGTCACGGACAGGTAAGCCCGTTTGCTTTGCACCAGTTTGTAGCCCGCTCCACCTGCAATGGTCCACCGCCGGTTGATCTGCCGGAGATTGCTACGTTCAAACGAGCCAAACGTCAGGTAGTACAGGGTCCGTTCGGGGCGGTAGGTAGCGCGGAGGTCGCTAAACAGTTCACGCTCGGCCAGTAACCCGGCCTGCTTGCCGTAGACGAATGAGGGGTTGGCCGACAGTTTAAAGTAGTTACTTAGCGTGTAATCGAACGAACTGGCGAGCTGGAGCAATTCCCGATTCACGTTGCCGGCTGTGATGGTACCGTCGGCCGTAAACTTGTAGCGAAGTAAGTGCAGCGGTTTAGCAACGATGACGATGGTATCCTTAGTCGTGGAATCAACCGCTTTGCGGACTGAATCCGGCACCGCAGGACGCAGCGGATCAGGCTGCTCAACGACCTGCGCCCGTACGTCGACAGCGGCCAATAGCGAACAAAGAAGAAGGAAGCAGGAAACAGTATTCTTCACAAATAACACGTTGGTACGACCCGCAACGTAGGAAAAAAAGCCCACATTCGTCGGTAGGAAGAAGACAGTTTGCAGTTTACGGTATACAGTTTACCGCCGAAAAAAACGACTGTCTGCCTGTTAGCGCGACTGTTAAACTACAAACCACAAACCACAAACCGAACCAATGACTCGCTGGGGAATTCTGGGACCGGGCCGTATCGCCCATAAATTTGTGCAGGACCTGCTGACGCTGCCCGATGCACAACTATATGCCATTGCTTCGTCGGATCAGGGTCGGGCGGACGCGTTTGCCCAACAGTACGGAGCCGAACACGCGCTGGGCAGCTACGATGACCTGCTGGCGCTACCTGATCTGGACGTGGTGTATGTGGCTACTCCGCACGTACTGCACCACGAAAACGCACTGCTGCTGCTCAATAAGGGCATTGCGGTACTGGGTGAGAAACCATTTGCGATGAACGGTCCACAGGTGGCTGAGATGATCGAACTGGCGCGGTCAAAACGGGTTTTTCTGATGGAAGCCCTCTGGAGCCGGTTTATGCCCGTATTGCAACGCGCCAAAGCGCTCGCCGATGACGGGGCAATCGGTACCGTGACGGGTGTGCGGGCTGACTTTGGCTTTGCCGCTGATTTCCAGCCCGACGGTCGGCTGTATAACAAACAACTCGGTGGCGGTTCCCTGCTTGATATTGGTATCTACCCGCTGTTCTTCTCGTACCTGATGCTGGGTATGCCGGAGCGGGTCAAGGCAAGCGCCATTTTCGGACAAACGGGCGTTGACGAACAGTGTGGCATGGTGCTGACTTACCCAACCGGTGAACTGGCCATGCTCGATAGTACGTTGCGCGCCAAAACACCCTGCGAAGCGTACGTACAGGGTACTGCCGGGCAAATTCGCATTCATTCCCGCTGGCACGAAACCGACGCCCTGACGCTGACCCGCGACGGCCATGAACCCGAAACGATCCGCATCGAACGCAGCACTCACGGTTACGATTACGAAGCCCGGCACGTCATGGATTGCCTGGCGCAGGGACTAACCGAAAGCCCCGTCTGGTCGCTCACCGACAGCCAGAATTTAATGACGCTGCTCGACACCGTCCGGCAGGAAATCGGCCTGACGTATGCGGTGTAAGGCAGTAAAGGCAGGTTGGTCACAGCCTGTCGGGCTTTTCTCGCTACCTTTGCGACATGACTGATCGATACGCGCAGCGCGGTGTTTCCGCCAGCAAAGAAGACGTTCACAACGCCATCGCCCGACTCGACAAGGGCCTTTTCCCCAAGGCATTCTGCAAAATCGTACCCGACACACTGGCTGGTGACCCAGACTTCTGCACGATCATGCACGCGGACGGAGCCGGTACCAAGTCGTCGCTGGCGTACCTGTACTGGCGCGAAACGGGCGATATGAGCGTATGGCGGGGTATTGCGCAGGACGCTATCGTGATGAATACCGACGACCTCATCTGCGTCGGGGCAACGGGACCCATGCTGCTGTCGTCGACGATCGGTCGCAACAAAAACCTGATTCCCGGCGAAGTCATTGCCGAGCTGATTAACGGTACGGAGGAGGTGTTGCAGATGCTCCGCGACCACGGAATGGAAATCTACAGCACGGGGGGCGAAACGGCCGATGTAGGTGATCTGGTTCGTACGATCATTGTCGACAGCACGGTGATTGCCCGGATGCGTCGCGATCAGGTCATCAGCAACGACCGGATTCAGGCGGGCGACGTGGTAGTGGGTCTGGCCTCGTTCGGGCAGGCTACCTACGAATCAACGTACAACGGCGGGATGGGCAGCAACGGGCTGACCTCGGCCCGGCATGACGTACTCGCCCACGCGCTGGCCGACCGCTATCCCGAAAGCTTCGACCCCGCCGTCGACCGGAGTCTGGTCTACAGCGGGTCGCAGTCGCTGACAACGCTAGTCGATGGTACGGGCCTGACAGTTGGGCAGCTGATTCTGTCGCCCACCCGCACATACGCGCCGGTGGCGAAGGTGTTGCTCGATCAACTGCGGCCGCACATTCACGGCATGGTGCATTGCTCCGGTGGCGCACAGACGAAGGTGCTGCACTTCATCGACAACCTGCACGTCATCAAAGACAACCTGTTTCCGGTGCCGCCCCTGTTCCGACTCATTCAGCAGGAGAGCGGTACAAGCTGGCAGGAGATGTACAAAGTGTTCAACATGGGGCACCGGCTCGAAGTATACCTGGCCCCCGAACAGGCACAGGCCGTAATCGACATAGCCCAGTCGTTTGGTATTGATGCTCAGATTGTTGGTCGTGTGGAACCGTTTGCTGGCAAACAAGTCACGATTCAGGCCGAAACCGGCACGTTTGTGTATTGAATCGTTGTAAACAGGCTGTTTTGCGACATACCTTGCGGATGAATTAACTATCCCACCCATGTTCGCTAACTACCGCTGGCTGTTGGGCCTTGGCCTGCTCGTTACGCTATCAGGAAACGCGCAGGATCTGCACTTTAAAACCACTGCGCCGGCCTGGGTCGATGGTGCCCACAGCAACAGTTATTCGCAGATTGGCAACCCGGCGGTCGACGTAAGCGTCAACGTGGCCAGTGCGGGCAGCAGCCAGACGTTTACGCTGGGCACCCCCAAAGGAGTGAGTACGGGGCTACAGCTGGCAGTCAACTTTGCCATGACCGGCGACACAAAAGTGGTTACCATTACGTTTGCGGAAGGCGTACAGGGGCTGTCGTTTTCCATTTTCGGTATCGATCGAGGGGCCAACAGTCAGGATAAAGTAACGATTAGCGGGTCGATTGGCCGACGGGGTTCGACACCCACGCTGAACCCGTCGGCTTACGTGACGGTGTCGGGTAATACACTGACCGGTACCGCCGACGATCCGGGTAGTGCCGCGTCGGGCGTGGCCTTTGGCGGTTACGTCGACAAGGTGACCATCACGTTTGGCTGTGGGCCGGATTCGCCCGCTAACCCCACCGCGCAGGGTATCACGATTGGGCACCTTAGCTGGTCGGGGCCGTTGCCCGTCGAACTGATATCGGTTACGGCCAAACCACAGGGGCGGGGTATTCAACTGGCCTGGACCACTGCCTCGGAGCGTAATGCCGGGCAGTATACTGTCGAACGGAGCCGGGATTTGACCGAGTTTACAGCTCTCACCACACTACCTGCTGGCGGAACGACCGACCAGCGGCAGACCTACGGATTCTCCGACGAATGGCCGCTCGATGGTACGAACTACTATCGACTCCGGCAGGTCGATGTGGATGGTCGAAGCACGTATTCAAAAATTGTAGCCGCTACTGCTACCGACAGCGAACCGATACTCGAGGTATTGGGCAACCCCACCGATAAGTCGGCTATTCGGGTGTATACGCGGAATTTGCCGGACAGTATCTTTCAGTTACTTACATCAACCGGGCAGCTATACGCGCTCAATACAGCGATCGACAGCGACGGCACGCTTCGCCTGACGCCCCCGGCTTCCCTGCTCCCCGGTACCTATTGGCTTCGCGCCGATGCCGCCGGTCTGCGAATCAGTCGGCCGGTTATTATCCGATAGACAACTAATGCGGGCGGACTAATCTTCTGGTTCTGTTGTTTGTCTAACAGATGTTGACCAACCGAATACAATGACTAGTCGAATCCACCACTTCCTCCCGTTGATTTTACTGCTGCTGACCGGACAGCTTCAGGCCCAGACGGGCTATTCACTGGGCGACGCCGTCACGAACTTTACCGTGAAAGCTACCGACGGCCGACCGGTATCGCTGGCTGATTACGCGTCGCAGAAGGGCATCATCGTTATTTTTACCAGTAACCATTGTCCCTTCTCGCGGACGTACGAAGAGCGCGTTCAGGCCCTGAATCAGCGATTTGCTCCGCTGGGGTACCCCGTATTAGCCATTATGGGTGATGACCCGGCCGTGTACGAAGAAGACTCATTTGCCAACATGAAACGCCGGGTAACCGAGCAGAATTATTCGTACAGCTACGCGATGGATGAATCACAGCAGGTAGTTCGGCGGTTTGGCGCCAGCCGTACGCCACAGGCGTTTGTGCTCAAACGGGAGCGTGACCAATTCGTGCTGGAATACATGGGCGCTATCGACGATAATCCGCAGGACCGGGCTGGTGTACAACGGCAATACGTGACCGACGCCGTTACGAGTTTACTGGCCGGTCGACCCGTTGCCACGCCAATTACCAAAGCGGTAGGCTGTGCCATCAAGCTACGCCCCTAGGTGGGCGTGGCACAGGGTTTGTACCCTCACTGGCGAATCAAACTACACGACAAGATGAAAAAGCCCCAGCTCGTAGTCAAGCAAGTGAAAAATGTTGCCGGTATCGTTATGGTCGTTGCTGCGCTGGCACTGACGCAGTCCTGCAAATCCGATAACAAAAACGAGTCGCGCACGGAAGACGCGATGGAGAACACGGGCGATGCGATCAAGTCTGACACCAAAGAGGCCACCGCCGAAGCGAAAGCTGACATGGAAGCGGCTGGCGATAAAATGGACGCTAAGGCCGACGAAGCAGGCGACGATTTCAAACGTGAGCGCGACGAAGCAGTGGCTAAAATGAAAGTACAGCGCGACAAGCTGGACGTGAAAATCGACGAACTGAAGGCTAAAATGGATAAGCAGAGCGATAAAGCGAAGGCTGAGTCGAAGGAGCAGATGGCTAAGCTGGAAGACGAGCGTAAGGAATTGGGTGAGGATATGGACAAAGCCCAAAACGCAACGGCCGCTGCCTGGAAAGACGTAAAAACGGGGTTCAAGCGGGCGGGCAAAAACATCGGTGATGCGTTTGACAAGGCCGGTGACAAACTCGACAACAACTAATACTATAGCGTAGACGAGCGCTGCCAACTAAAGCCGGTCACTGAACAGTGGTCGGCTTTGTTGTTTACCACTAATTCAATAACTGGGTCATTTTTTCCACAAACTGTATCGAATCGGAAACGGCCCTGGTAAACTCATCAGGTTGAGCGAATAGGTATTAAGCATAAAAATATGACCAGCCTGGTCCCGCACTGCGTCTTGTATTACAGTCTAAAAACGTGTTATTTTGCGGGCTAAATTGACTGTATAATAGAGCAATGTCTGTTATTAATAAGATTAGAGAACATTCAGCCGTAGCTGTCGGGGTAATTGCCGTCAGTTTGCTGCTGTTTATCGTCGGCGGGGACCTGCTCGGCGGCCGAAGCCTATTCGGTGGTAATCAACAGGAAGTTGGTGAAATTGCCGGGCAATCGATTGACGTGCAGGATTTTAACGCCAAAGTCGATCAGTTGAGGGCGCAGTACGAGCAACAAACGGGCCGTGCCCCCGGCGATCAGGAGCTGACGCAACTGCGTGAGCAGGCCTGGAACCAACTGCTGTTTGACATTGCCTACCAGGAGCAATTCGACAAGCTGGGCCTGAAAGTGTCGCCCGAAGAGCTGTTCGATATGGTGCAGGGCAACAACATCAGCCCCGCCGTTCGGCAGGCATTTACCAACCCGCAGACGGGTGTTTTCGACAAAAGTCAGATTATCAGCTACCTGAAAGGGATGCGTAATCTGCCTGCTCAGCAGCAGGCGGCCTGGGCGTCGTTCGAGCAAAGTATCAGCGAAAACCGCCTGCGTGATAAGTATGAAAAGCTGATGACGCTGTCGAACTACACGACGGTCGCCGAAGCACAGAAAGAATACCAGGCGCAGAACACGAAAGCCAATATCAAGCTGCTGTTCGTGCCCTATTACGCCATCAACGATACAACGGTGAAGGTGAGCGATTCGGAGCTGCAAAGCTATCTCGATAAGCACAAGGACGAATTTCCGGGCGTGAACAGCCGGTCGATTCAGTACGTAACGTTCTCGGTTGCTCCCTCAAAGGAAGACAGCGCGAACCTGTACACAGAGATCAAAACGCTGGCCCGCGGACTCGGTGCGGCTGGCAACGACTCAACGTTTGCTCAGCAAAACAGCGACGTTCGGGTACCGCTTTACATGACAGCCGGTGAAATGCCGGAGCAGCTGCGGGCATCGATTCCGACCTTTGCGCCCGGCGGTATTTATGGTCCGTTCCGCGAGGGTAACACGTACTTTATCTACAAATACGGCGGTACCAAGACAGATACGAGTTTTACAGCCCGTGCCAGCCACATCCTGATTCGTCCAACAACCCAGACCGATTCGGCCAAGGCCGATGCGCGTCGCCGGGCACAGGCGATACTGGAGCAGATTCAGGGTGGTGCTAACTTCGAAGTACTGGCGCAACAGAACAGTGCTGATGGCTCCGCTCAGCTTGGTGGTGATCTAGGTCCGTTCAAAAACAACGGACAGATGGTTAAGCCGTTCGAGAGTGCTGTATTCGGTGCTACGTCGGCTGGTCTGATTCCGCGGTTGATCGAAACGGATTTCGGTTACCACATCATCAAGGTCACGCAGCCCAAAACGAATCAGCTCTACCGCATTGCTGGTATTGGCAAAAGCATTGCCCCCAGCCAGACAACTCGGGATGAAGCCCTGCGCAAAGCCGATCAGTTCGCATCGGGCGTAGGTAATCAGGATGAGTTCAACGCGAAAGTCAAAGAAGAAAAAGGATTGGTTGTCGCCACCGCAGAACGGGTGCCGGAAGGTGCCAATCAGGTTAACGCGCTGACGGATGCCCGCCAGCTGGTGCGCTGGGCGTTTGACACCAAAACCGACGTTGGCGATGTATCGGAACCGTTTGAAATTGGCGATCAGTACGTCATTGCGGTGCTGACGAATAAAACGGCGAAAGACGACGTAAAAGTTAGCGATTACAAAACCGAGCTGACCGCTAAAGTGCGCAACCAGATGAAAGGTGAGCAGATCATCAGCAAGCTGGGTAATGCCAGTGGTTCGCTGGAAGCTATCGCGCAGAAATACGGTGCTGGTGCGCTGGTTGAAACCGTTGACGACGTGAATCTGGCAACGGGCTTTCTGCGTAGCGCGGGCGTTGATCCGACGGCACTGGGCAAAGCGTTTGGGCTGAAAGCCGGTCAGCGGTCGAAGCCGTTCGCGGGTGAAGCAGGTGTACTGATCGTTGAGCCAACCCAGATTACGTCGGCTCCGGCCATCGCCGATTACACGATGTACAAAACGCAGCTGCAGCAAAACAGCGCGGCCCGTACCGGCTTCTACATCAATGAAGCAATTAAGGAAGCCGCTAAGGTTGAAGATAATCGGGCGAAGTTTTTTTAATGGTTTAAGGTTTGTGGTTTAACGTTTAAGGTTGAGCCTCATCAAACAAAGAAGGCCCCGTCTGTTGCAGACGGGGCCTTCTTTGTTTGATGGGTCCGATCGACTACTCTTCGACGATCGTGATGCTATTGATTTTATCGCCCTGCCGGATTTGATCGATTACCTCGTCGCCTTCCACAACCTTACCGAAAACCGTGTGGTTACGGTCCAGGTGGGCGGTGTTCTGACGGTTGTGGCAGATGAAAAACTGCGAACCACCCGTGTTGCGGCCCCGGTGCGCCATCGAGAGTACACCCCGATCGTGCCGCTGATTTTCGCCGGTCAGTTCACAATCGATGGTATAACCCGGACCACCCGCACCCGTACCGGTTGGGTCGCCCCCCTGAATCATAAAGTTGGGAATGACACGGTGAAACACGACGCCGTCGTAAAACCCTTTTTTCGCAAGTGAAATAAAATTGTCGACCGCTTTTGGGGCATCCTTGTCGAAAAATTCGATCAGCATAGTCCCCTTGTCGGTGTTCATCTGAGCCTTTGGCATAACGAAAACTGTATGTTGTTGAAAGTGCAAAGGTACGCGTTTGCCCCGGTTACTGCATACGATCGTAGACGGTACAGCTCGGCACAAGCGGGCGGGGCCGACGTATAAAACGGAGTAAACCGATCAATAAGCGCAAATCATCCTTGAAATAAGACAATTAAACCTCCGTCTATTTTCGCTTATTTTGTAAGAACGGTAGCACTGTCTGATGCGCAAACGAGTGTTACGTCTTCATACCGCACAGAATCAGATCCCGCCCGCTATGAGTCGCATTTACCACGTCGTTACTGCTGCCGACTGGGCACAGGCTGAATACCAGCCGGCTTACGAAGCCGCAAGTCTGCACACCGACGGATTTATTCACGCATCAGAACGTAGTCAGGTAGCGGGTGTACTGGGCCGGTACTACAAAAACGTTCCCGATTTGTTGCTGCTGCACATCGATACAGACCGGCTGACATCGGAACTGCGCTACGAAGTAGCGACCAACAATGAACTGTTTCCCCATATTTACGGACCCATCGACCGGGAGGCTGTGGTTGAGATTGAGAAGCTGACCGATACTGGTCAGGAGCACTAAGAAAAGCTGCCATGATAAACGTAAATGGGGTCGTTGCCGGTCTGCTGCTGATTAGCTTCGCGTCGCTGGGGCAAACTACCCCGCTCAATGCGCCCGGTGGAGCGGTGACCGTGCAGCCGGGGAGTGTCCCGGCTAACTCACCCGGCACGGTTCAGCCGCAACCGACCACGCCTTCTGCCCCCGCTGGTCCGGCCATCAGCTCAGCTGTGTCGCCCGATGCCAATGCGCCCGCTCCTGCGCTGACTGTCAGCGGATTCAAACGATTCAGCGATCCGCTGCTCGAATCATTGATTCAGCTTGGGCTCGACAATAGCCCCAACCTGCGGGCGGCTCTGAGCCGGGTTGAAGAAGCCCGCATACGAGTGCGGGTAGCGCAGTCGTTTCTGTCGCCGTCGCTGCGCAGTTCGGCTCTCATAACAACGCAGAGCCTGTCGGAACGTCGGCCGCTGTCGGTAGCGAATCAGGCCGATCTGCTGCCCCGGTTCCAACTCAACACGTTCCAGTTTCTGCCGATCGATGCGAGTTATGAACTGGATCTGTTCAGGCGGATCCGCAATACGATCAACGTCGCCGATTTGCAGGCGCAGGCGACTGATGCCGATTTTCAGTCGTTCCGGCTGACACTGGCTTCTGACATCGCCCGGACGTATTTGCTGATTCGGGGCAACGACGCCGAACAGGGGGTTTTCGTTCGTAATATTCAGTCGCGTGATTCGACGCTGGCGATCCTGCGCGAACGATTTCGGGCGGGTCTTATCAGTCAGATCGACGTACAGCGGTCCGAAACCGATTACGCGACCCTGCAGGTAACGCTCAAAGGACTGGCCCGCGCCCGGATTGAACTGGTCAACGGGCTGGCTCAGCTGTGCGGACAGGACCCTAACCAGTTTCATATTCCCATCGGTAATTTGCCCGATCAGGTACCGCAATACCCGTATGCCACCGTGCAGCTCGATCAGTTGCAGCATCGGCCTGATCTGTTACAATATGCCCGGCAGAACCAGATCGCTACGGCGCAGGTGCTGCTGCAACAGGCCAGCACGCAGCCGCGTGTGACGCTGATCGGGTCGGCGGGGATACTGTCGGGCCGAATTGGGCCTTGGTTTACACCCAGCAGCGCCACGTATATTGTGGGCGTCAACGCATCGGTACCGCTCTACGAAGGCCACCGGGCCCGGCAGAACGTCGCCCTCGCCCGGCAGCAGACACAGACCAATCAGCAGATTTATCAGCAGGCCCTGCAACTGGCGCAGCGCGACGCCGAAACAGCCCTGGATAATCAGGCCCTGCTGCGCGAGCAGATCGACCTGCAGCAGCAGACGCTGGCACTGGCCCGCCGTACGGAGCGTTATAATCGTGAATTGTACATACGTGGACTGGCAACGTATCTGGAAGTACTTGATGCGCAACGCACCATTCTGACGGTTGAGCAGCAACTCGCCCAGCTACGGAGTCAGGAAGCGCAATATGCTGTAGCCCTGTTGCGCGCTGTGGGTGGCGACTACCAGTAGCCGCGTTGTCGGTACAGTTTATGTACGCAGTTACCCGTTACCCATTCAATCATTTCCCGGCTACTGGCAAAACTTTTCCTGTGGATTGAGGTAAACTTGTTGGGTAGTTGGGTTTTACCTCCACCAATTACACTTCGATTACTGTATGAATCATACGTATGTTATTATTATGGCTGGCGGGGTCGGAACACGATTCTGGCCGTTCAGCCGGACGAGTTACCCCAAACAGTTTCACGATGTGCTCGGTACGGGTCGTACGCTGCTGCAGCAAACGGCCGACCGCTTTACCGGTATCTGTCCACCCGAAAACATCTTTATCGTAACCAGTTCGCTCTACCGGGACCTGTGTCTGCAACAACTGCCGCAGCTAACGAGCGAGCAGGTACTGTGCGAGCCGATTGCCCGTAATACGGCCCCCTGTATCGCGTATGCCTGCTACAAAATCGCCCAGCGCGACCCTGAAGCCAACATAGTTGTGGCCCCTGCTGACCACATTATCCTGAAAGAAGAAGAGTTTCAGCGCACCATTCAGACGGCCCTCGACGCAACGAAAGATCAGGATATCCTGGTTACGCTTGGTATTCAGCCCAGCCGCCCCGACACGGGTTATGGCTATATTCAGTATGTACCGGAAGGCGATAAGCCAGTTAAGAAGGTCAAAACGTTCACGGAGAAACCAAACCTCGAACTGGCGAAGCAGTTTGTCGACAGTGGTGAATTTGTCTGGAACGCGGGTATTTTCGTCTGGAACGTGCAGGCGATTTTGAAGGCGTTCAAAACGTACCTGTCGGAAACGGCCGAAATCTTCGAAGAAGGTGCCGGTGATTATTACCAGGAAAGTGAAGCCCGCTTCATCGATAAAGCGTACTCCCTGTGCGGTAGCGTCTCGATCGACAACGGCGTTATGGAGAAAGCCGACAACGTCTACGTCGTGCTAAGTGACTTTGGCTGGTCGGATCTGGGAACGTGGAAGTCGCTGTACGAAGTATCGGATAAAAACGACGACTTCAACGTTATCGACGGGCACGTACTGCTCTACGATACCAAAAATTGCATCATCAAAACGCCGAAAGAGCGGCTGGTGGCAATCAACGGACTCGACGGATTTATCGTAGCCGAATACGACAACGTGCTGATGATTTGCCGGAAGGAAGACGAGCAGAAAGTGAAAACGTTTGTGGCCGACGCCAAAGCGCGCGGGGGCGAATTCGTATAAGGTCGTCGACCTGACCACAGAAAAATAAACGAAACGGGTACGGATTTAATAGCCGTACCCGTTTCGTGTGTATGGGGCTTTATTTTTGTGGAGTCTCCGTTATAATGCACGCTGCCGTGAGAAATCAATTTATACTATCAGTGGGGTTACTGCTGCTCAGCAGTTTAACAGGCTGCAATCCGTTGCCTGCCGTGTCGACTGGTCCGGCCGATACGCGGGTTGCCGGTACATGGCGGCTGATCGAGCGGCAATTTCGGAAAGACTCCCTCTACTCGGTTAAGATCGATACCATCACCCAGACCCGCGATACCAGTTTCCTGACCGTCCGGCGCTACCCGGCTACACCCGCGCAGACAATCACCTTTAACAGCGATGGTACACTGACGGCCAGCGGTAGCGAGATGTCGTATTATTTCCCAATGCAGGCCTTTCGCGTCGACACGAGCTATCCCGACAGCCTGTTTATGAACTTCTACATTACGTCGAACCGGGCCACGACTTTTTCCCGCCAGCCCCTGCGCTTTCGCAACGATACCATGCTGCTCGTTCCCAGTAACGAGGCCTACTCCCGGTTTTTACGGGTACGGTAACCTACTGATTTTCCGATGGCCAGCCCTGCGCCCGGATTGGCGTCTGTTGACCAGCCTTTGTCGCCAGTACGATCTGCGATGGATCGGCGGTGAGGTAGCCAATGGCTGTGATGCGTGAGTTAGTCGATAATTTGTCGTATTCCTGCGGGCGAATGGTAAACAGCAGTTCGTAATCTTCGCCACCGTTCAGGGCGGCCGTAACCGGGCTGATCTTGAATTCGTCGGCTGCCAGGTGCGTCTGATCGTCGATAGGCAGGTTCTCATCGAAGAGAACCGCGCCCGTTCTGGACTGACGGCACAGGTGCAGTAGTTCCGACGCCAGCCCGTCCGATATGTCGATCATGGCCGTGGGGCGAACACCCAGATCGCGGAGTTCGTGAACAATGTCGGTGCGGGCGTCGGGGCGAAGCTGCCGCTGTACCAGATACGCCCGCTCTTCCGACAGATTAGGCTGCATGTTGGGGTCGGCCAGAAACACCTGCTTCTCGCGTTCGAGCAGTTGCAAACCGAGGTAAGCCGCACCCAGATCACCCGTTACGCAGACGACGTCGTTGGGCTGGGCCGTGCTTCGGTATGTAATCAGCTCTTTTGGCACTTTGCCTAATACCGACACCGACAGAATAAGGCCCGACCGCGAGGAGGACGTGTCGCCCCCCACCAGATCAACGTTGTAGGCTTCGCAGGCCGCCCGGATGCCTTCGTAGAGTTCATCGATGGCTTCGACCGGAAATCGGCTGCTCAGGCTCAGTCCGACCGTTACCTGCACGGGCAAGCCGTTCATGGCGGCAATGTCGGACACGGCAAATGTGATGGCTTTATAGCCGAGGTGTTTGAGCGGTACGTACGTCAGGTCGAAGTGAATTCCCTCGACTAGTACATCGGTAGCCAGCAGGCCGTAGTGTTCGGCGTCCCAGTCAAACACGGCGGCATCGTCGCCGATGCCGAGAATGGTTTCCGGGTGGGTAGGGGCGGGAGTTGCCTGCCGGATGCGGTCGATCAGGCCAATTTCGCCCAGCGTAGTTAAGTCAGTCATGGAAGTAATTTGTCATGCGTAGGTTGTGATTGCTCACCAGTCTCATGGCTAGACAATGCCTCAGTTAGTCCGGCGGGCACAAAAAAGCCGTTCCTGTGGGTTGGGAACGGCTCTGCACTGGAAATGGTTTGCGACGGATTACGGATTCGACAGCGTGTACACGTTGGTTGAGTTGCCCGTTTTCTGATCGGCGGAGTTACGGGTCAGTATCAGTTCTGTGTCGGAGATGCTGGTGATCGTAAACGAGATTGTGCTGTTGGTACCCGTTGGAGACGGTTGCAGATTAGTCAGCGTCAGTGTCTGCGGATTATCCTGCACCGAGTACTGCCCAACGAACGTGTTGCCGTCGAAAGCTGTGTAACGCGCAGTCGGGGCCGACGACAGGTCGAGTTTAAAGTTACTGTACGTGGGCCGGACATTGCTGGTGCCGCCACGGGTGTAGACCGTTGTGTTGTTCTCCGTTACGACGCGGGCCGTCCAGGCTTTGGCGATACGCTCCGAAAGGGGTGGCGTTTTATCACCCCCGCAACCCAGCAGCACACCGGTGATCACCACTATTGACACAAAGGAGAGGAATGCGTTCTTTCTCATGAATAAGCGTTGCATAAAACAGAAGTGGCTAAAGTTACGCTAATTTTGTTGTTACCCGCAAATCACATACCGCCGACGGACTAATATCAAACAAGTGGCGCAGGTACCTCTTTCCAGCCCCGAAATACTGCCCGTTTTCACCCGGTCGCAACTCGCCCTGCGGAACGGCTCTGACCGCGATGAAATCTGGTGTGCCTACGCCGGACTGATCTACGATGTATCGACGTCGCGGCTCTGGCGCAACGGGCAGCATTACGAACATTGGGCCGGTCAGGACCTGACCGATGAACTCACCGACGCCCCCCACACAGACTCGGTCTTTGCCCGATTCCGCGTTGTCGGGCGGCTGGGATAGTATATGGTTCGAAGTTCGTTGTTTGTGCCGGGCCGCCGGGCGGTTAGTGCCGGAGTAGCTAGACAGTCTATGATTACCGTAGCAAACCACAAACCATAAACTAACCCCATGCTCCTGATTGCCGATAGTGGCTCGACGAAAACGGATTGGCGTTGTATCGCATCTGACAGTACAGTAGTCGCCTGCCAGACCGATGGTATCAATCCGTACTACCAGACGACAGAGCAGATTCGCACTACGCTGGTCAGTCAACTGATACCGAACCTGCCCGTTGACGCTATTGGAACAATCTTTTTCTACGGAGCCGGGTGTAGTGGTCCATCGGTCAATGGGCTGGTTGAATCGGCCTTGCGGACGGTACTGCCTGGTGCTGATTCGGTGTACGTCGCCAGCGATATGCTGGGTGCTGCGCGGGCCGCAGCGGGCCGCTCGGCAGGCATCGTCTGCATTCTGGGCACGGGTGCAAACGCCTGTTGCTACGATGGGACGCAGATTACGCGGGGGATTCAGTCGCTGGGGTTCTGGCTGGGCGACGAAGGGAGCGGGGGCTACCTGGGCAAGACGCTGGTACGGGCCGTTTTTCAAAAAACGCTGCCTGCCGACCTGATCGATAGGTTTCAAAATCGCTACCAGCTCGACCGGCCAACGCTCCTGGATAATGCGTACAAGAAGCCGAACCCCAACCGCTATTTCGCATCGTTTACGCCCTTCCTGAGCGAACATCAGGGCCATCCGGCTGTCCAAATGCTTGTGATAGACGCCTTTCGGCTGTTTCTGCAAACGTACATTCAACCGTTTCCTGAGTCGGCACAGTGGCCGGTTCACTTCGTCGGCTCGATTGCCTACTATTTTCAGGAGTTACTGCAATCGGCTGTTGAACAGGCGAACGTAACGATGGGTTGCGTACTGAAAGCTCCCATCGACCAGCTCGTGCAGTACCATCAAACCACGAACTGACGTACTTTTGTAGACAGGTTCGCAGGTCGTGATTTGGCGTTTGTCGTTCCTGTCAGCGATTGTGTCTGCGACCGGATGGAACCACAAACAACAAACTACGAACCACAAACTGACAGATCAATAAAACACGAATGGCAAATCGGTATTTTTTGAAAGTAAACCAGGTGATTCGGGAAACGCCGGACGCCGTAACGATAACCTTCTGGCACCCCATCAGTGAAGAAATTCGCTACCAGCCGGGCCAGTTTCTAACGTTTCTGCTCAATATCAACGGCGAGAAAGTGCGCCGGTCGTATTCGATGTCGTCGTCGCCCCAGGTCGACGTGTCGCTGGCTGTGTCGGTGAAACGCGTACCGGGCGGGCTAGCGTCAAATTACCTCTGCGACCGCATCAAACCCGGCGATATCATCGAAACGCTGGAGCCCATGGGTACGTTTGTGCCAAAACTCGACGGGCAAAACCGGCGGACGCTGCTACTCATCGGTGCCGGCAGTGGTATAACTCCGCTTTTCTCGATGGCGAAATCGATGCTGCATACCGAGCCGAACAGTCGGGTGTGGCTCGTATACGGCAACCGTAGTCAGAACTCGATCATCTACAAAGCCCACCTCGACGCGATGCAGCAGGCCTACGGCCCGTCGCGGTTTCAGGTGACGCACGTGTTGAGTCAGCCTGATCCGGGCTGGACAGGGCTGGAAGGGCGGTTAAACCAGCACGCACTCACAACACTACTAGGCGATCTGTCGGCCGACGAGGTTCGTAGTGCGAGTGTCTATGTGTGCGGTCCCGATGGCATGATGGCGGAAGCCCGCTCGGCCATGAGTCTGTTGGGTATCCCTGCCGACCGGGTATACAAGGAAAGCTTTGCGACAGCCCCTGTCCCGGCGGGTGATGTGATCGAAGATCCGGTTTCGGCCGGCGACGAAGGTTCGCCTGAAGTGACGGTTCTGTACGAAGGCAGCGAATACAAGTTTGCCGTGGCCCCGCACCAGACCATCCTCGAAGCCGCGCTCGACCTCGACATCGACTTGCCCTATTCGTGTCAGGCGGGTATGTGTACGGCCTGTCTAGGTAAGTGTACGTCGGGAACGGTCAAACTCGACGAAGAAGATGGCCTGTCGGACGCTGAGCTGAAAGCAGGCTTTGTACTGACCTGCGTGGCGCACCCCGTCGGTCGAGACGTGGTAATCGAGATCGACTAACAGAACGGCCCCGGACTCAACCGGGGCCGTTCTGTTTTGACGTAATTTCTTGCGTTTCTACTCCTTCGGCCTGGCTGGTTGGGCTGGTATAGTCGCTCTACCTTTTACCGCCCTGGGTGGTGTTGTCGGGCGGGCTGGCTTAGCCGGAACGGCCATTGCTGGCGGGGCTGGTGGAGCAGGTATGACTACGTCGCCCTCGATAATCCGATGGATAGATGTCGCCTGCTTATGGCCCGTACCAACCGTTTTGGTGGCTGGGGTGTCCCACTCTGTTTTCGTTGTCGCACTACCCCATCCTGCTTTACTGATTGAGGTGCCCCACCCATCTGCCGAATGCAACCTGCGGATTTGCGACTCAATATCGCGCAGCGGCTTCTGGGCTTTTTCCAGTTCGCTCTGTGCGTTTATAATCTGACGATTAGCGGCTTCTATGTCCGACTCTGTTTTTTGAATCGTTGCTTCACCAGCTTCGATCTGCTTATTGATAGCCGCCTGCGCTGAATCAGTTTGGGTAACACCACTTTGCCCGATCAATAGTTGTTGCCGCATGGTTTGCGAAAAACGCCGTTGCTCAACGACAGATTTTTGCCGTTCCAGTCGTTCGATTGATCGTTCTGCCGCTTCCACCGAAAATCGCAGTTTTTGCGCCTGTAATTTGAGTAGTTCAGCTTGCTCTCGATTCATTGCCTGGCGTTCAACAATACTGTCATAGTTACGCCGGAAGGTCATACCGTCGGGTTCGATCAGCGAATCGACACTCGCCTTAGCAGTACGCAACGACGAGAAAGCCTTTTGAATGATACTGTCGTAGTTCACCTTCGCGAGGCCTTCCACCGTACCGTCGGGGCTGAGCGGTATAGTTTGCAAAGCAGCTTCGGCTATAGACTCGTATTTTTCCTGCTCTGCCGAGCTGATCTTGCCATACTGCGACTCGATTGCGTTCAACAGAATGTCGTGATCAGGCTGCGCCACGTCGTCAAGGTTGACCCGGCCACTCATGACCTGCTCCCACTTTTTTTGTAGGGCGTCTACCCGTGAAGCCGACAGTTTTTGCCCCTTCCAGACCACGTAGGTCAGCTTCCGATTGCTGTCGAAATGCAATTCGGTTGTCCGGTCGGGGGCCGTGCGACGCGATGCCGTTGTTCTGGGTTTGGGCTGCTGCGGTTTTTCTGGTTGCTGCACGGCGTACACCGATGCGCTGATGAGCAGTAGGGTTGCCAGGGTAAGACCCGCCAGACTCCGGTTCGATACCAGCGACCGGGTCGATAAGCCAAGCACGCGTTGCACCCGGTGCAACAGCAGTTGCCGCCGACCGGCAAACGCCATGGCTAGTGTCGGAGTAGGGGTCTGTTCCAGACGTCTTTCCTCGATCCGGGCCAGGGCCTTCGCCAGCGCGCGGCCATTGTCGCCACAGAGTTGCACGGCCAGGTCGTCGCAGCAGTGTTCGCGCTCTTCCCGTACCCGCGCCGATAGCCACCATAGCGCCGGATGGAAGAAATACAGCACCTCCACAACCGACTGAAGCAGATTGATTGCGTAGTCGTATCGTTTGACGTGCGCCAGTTCATGCGCAAATACCGCTTCCAGCTCGCGATTGCTCAGGCCCGTTGCCAGCCCAACTGGTAGCAATAGCATAGGCGTCAGCACACCGATAATAAGCGGCCCTGCTACGTGCGCCGATTCGTGAACCAGCACCCGTACCCGAATACCCAGCGCTGTGCACAGTCGTTCCACTAATGCCCGTTCTGTTGTCAGGGGGGCGGCAATGGCCGAACGGCGAAGCTGATGCAGTTGGAACCAGCCGCCTGCCAGGCGGAATCCGAACAGCGTCAGGCCAACCAGATAAAGGCACACAAACTGGCTGAGGTGGGTGTCCAGAAACAGAAGCACCTGCTGAGACCAGGACAGTGAAGGCGCACTACCTGACAAACGAATTGTCAGAGTGGTTAACGCAGTAGCAACAGACTGAGTCGTGGCCGTAGTCGGCTGGTAATACCACGCAAACGTGGCGATGGATGTCAGCAGCTGGACCAGGAGCACGACTACCCCCAGCCGATAGCGAACATCGCTCGAACCGCGTCGGAGCAGGTAAAGCAGGACTGCCGTGGGTAAAACAAGAGCGAAACCCTGCCAAACGGCGTGCAGGAGTGTCCAGCCCAACGCGCGGGCCACCGGGCTGTTCAGAAACTCAATCGTTGTCATGGTCAAGTTGGTTTAAAAGTCGTTTGATCTCGTCCAGTTCTTCCCGCGAAGCTTTGTGCTGCCCCAGCACCTGCATAACCAGTTTCGACGCCGACCCCCGGAAGGCGGTTTCGACAAACCGGCTCACCAGCCCCCGTTGCGTATCGGCCTCCCCGACGGCCGCCGTGTACGTGTGCGTTTTGGCCGAATCATCGCGGGAAACGAACCCCTTTTCGTACATGATCTGCATCAGTTTGAGGGCTGTTGTGTAGCCGATTTCGCGGCTTTGGCTCAAGTGGTCGTGAACCTGCCTGACCGTACTGGGGCCGCTGGACCAGAGCACATGCAGGATTTCTAGTTCGGCGTCTGTGGGTTTCATTATCTGTCTACGAATAATTTCGTAGTAAACATATACGATGCTTTTCGTAGATGCAAGTAATGAACAAAAAAGTTTGTCAGCGGCTTTTTTACTGTGTAGTTTGACAGCGTTTAAACCTGTATATGCAAGCACTGACCATACCCACGCGCCTACCACGACGATTCATCGAAGAATCCCTGAATCTGAACGAATGGGCCGATATAAAACCGTTTTTCGACGAACTGCGTGACCGGCCCATCCACGACGCGGATGATCTGAAACAGTGGCTACTGGATCGTAGCGAACTGGAGTCGTATGTATCGGAAGACTTTGCCTGGCGATACATCCGTATGACCTGCGACACGGCCAATACTGAGCTGGTCGACCGGCTCAACTTTTTTATCGCCGACATTCAGCCGCACGTCGCTGTTTACGGCAACGATCTGGATCAGAAAGCGGTCGATAGTCCGTACTTGAGTCAGCTGACTGATGCCGGCTACGCTGTTATGGTGCGTGGTATGCAACAGGCCATCGCCATTTTTCGGGACGAAAACGTACCGCTGCAAACCGACATTCAGACTGAAGAACGGAAGTACGGGGCCATTGCCGGCGCGATGACTGTCAATATCGATGGGCAGGAAATGACACTGCCGAAGGCAAACGAACGGCTGGAATCGACTGACCGGGCCATGCGGGAGGAAGCCTGGCGGAAAATTGCGCAACGGCGTTATGAAGACCATGCCGTGCTGGATGAACTGTTTGACCGGTTGCGTGACCTTCGGCATCGGGTAGCTATCAACGCCGGGTTTGCCAACTTTCGCGACTACATGTTTGTCGCACTTGGCCGGTTCGATTACACACCCCAGGATTGCGTTGCGTTTCACCAGTCTGTTGCGCAGGCTGTGGTACCCCTGCTGACACAGCTGGCCCACGACCGGCAACAAAAGCTGGCGGCAAAAGACCCGGCAGTAACGGTGCTCCGGCCCTGGGACAGTAAGGTCGATACCGATGGCAAGCCCCCGCTGAAACCCTTCGCCACGGGTGACGAACTGATAGACAAAACGATTGCCTGCTTCGACCGGCTTGATCGTGAACTGGGTGACGACCTGCGGATCATGCGCGAACTGGGCCATCTCGATCTGGAATCGCGGAAGGGTAAAGCACCGGGCGGTTATAACTATCCGCTCGAAGAAATCGGTGTGCCGTTTATTTTCATGAATGCCACCTCAACCCTGCGCGATCTGGTTACGATGGTCCACGAAGGCGGACACGCGGTGCATTCGTTCCTGACCCGTGAACTGCCGCTCAAGGCCTTCCGTAATCCACCGATGGAAGTGGCCGAGCTGGCGTCGATGAGCATGGAACTGCTATCGATGGATCATTGGGACGTATTCTTCGATAATCCCGACGATCTGCGCCGGGCCAAACGGCAGCACCTCGAATCGATCATTGAAACGCTGCCCTGGGTAGCCACGATCGACAAGTTTCAACACTGGCTTTACGAACACCCAACCCACACTATCGACGAACGGCGCGAAAACTGGGTTCGTATTTACGATGAGTTTGCTGATGCCGTAACCGACTGGAGCGGGTTTGCCTACTACAAGGAATACTGGTGGCAGCGGCAACTACATATTTACGAAGTGCCGTTCTATTATATCGAGTACGGCATTGCTCAGTTGGGGGCTATCGGAGTCTGGCGCAACTACCGGCGCGATGCGAAAGCTGGGTTGGCCGGCTACAAGCGGGCACTGAGTCTGGGTTACAAAGCCCCCATCCGCGACATCTACGCAGCTGCAAACATCCCGTTCGACTTTTCGACTGATTACATCCGCGAATTGATGGATTTTGTCTGGGCAGAAATCGAAACGTTGTGATCTGCTTCCTGAAAACGGCAGGTCGTTACAAACTCGATCATAAAAAAAAGCAGACGTACGCCGTTGGCTTTTGTCTATTCCGTAATTTTGCCGAATCAAGTCGCAATTAGGTAACTATGAAACGTATATTCAGTGCTGGATTACTGGTCGGAGCGGTATTGTCGCTGGCTTCCTGTGATTATCAGAAATATAACACCGTTCGGCAGGCCGATTACCGGGCTGGTGACGTCAGCAAGACGTTTAAAGCAGGGGACCCCGAAGTGTACGGACTTGGCAAAGATTCGGCGGCTGTTCAGTCGCGTTACAAATACACGCCAAATCCAGCGCTGGATGGCCGGACGCAGAAAATTCGCGAAAAGCTGTTTGGTGCCGGTACCAGCGATCAGGGCGTGTAAGGGTACAGTGCCTGGGTGAAAAACCACGACACGGTAGCATAAAGAAAGCGGTACATCGACTATGAGAAAAGTCGATGTACCGCTTTCGCGGTTTAAGACCATTTTACGGTATTATTTTTTCTGCGTTACTTTGTTGGCTTGAAATCAGTTCTTTAATAGGACTTTTCAAGTAACAAGCTTGCTCTAAATTGCGTATACGCTATGAACATTGCACTAGTTACCGGCTCAGGTGGACTCATCGGCAGTGAAGCCGTCGCCTTCTTCGCCGATAAATTCGACCTTATCATCGGCATCGACAACAACATGCGCCAGTACTTCTTCGGATCTGAAGCCTCCACCCAGTGGAATCAGGACCGGCTGGCCAGTAACTTCGCCACCTA
>CAZOQC010000026.1:0-77646 GCA_964581865.1 uncultured Spirosoma sp. | reverse complement strand
CCCACCCGGACGTGGACCCGCGCCGGCGGACCGGTCCAGGCTACACAACATGCGCCAGCCAACGTTAAACCTTAAACCCAAAACTAGCTACGCTTATACCCGAGCAGGCCAACGGTCATAATCAGCGAGGAGAGAACGACAACCAGCATCGGAATACCTTCGCGAAAGCCAAGCAGGCGCAGACCGGGCGGGATGTTGAGGTAAAGTATAATCGTAATCAGCCCGCGCGGAGCAATCCAGAGCATCGGGTTCGAGCGGCCCCGGTAGGTCAGGCGGAGCGTTACCCATCGCCAGCCGATAACAACCAGCATAATCAGGACACTGACGATCATAGCGTCGATGTCGAGCAGCTGAGCAGGCACGGCGGCATAGCCGAAGATCAGAAAAAAGAACGTCCGGACGACGAATGAGCCTTCTGCCACCAGATTCTTCAGCTGGTCAAGCTCCTTTTCAAACAGGTCATTTTTAAGAATCAGGCTGAGTCGGCCCCGGATAAACAGTTCGGTGTTGTTCAGGAACAGGCCAAAAACCAGGATCAGCAGGAGCGACGACAGCTGATTGATTTCGGCGATGGCGTAGACCAGAAACAGCACCGAAATAATAGGCAGGAACTTGATCCGGTGGTTGATTCGCCCGATCAGGTAAAGCAGCAAGAAACAGCAGATCAGCGACAGCAGTGCCATAATCAGCGTATCGCGCAGAAATGACCACACCGCTCCCAGCACCGACTCCTGACCGAGCAGCAGAAAATTATACGCCAGTACGCCCAGCGTAGCCGCAAACGCCGATTCGTAGATCATGAACTCGCGCTGATTGCCGGTCAGATTCATATACGTCGATACCAGCACCGAACTACTCAGGATCGAAAACGGTAACGCGGTGATCAGGCAGTGAAAAAACGAATCGTTGAGCAGCAGATAAAACATACCCGCGATCAGCACCGTCGCGCCCGCCACCGACAAAAGCGACGCCAGCAACGTTCGCCGGACGATCTCGAGCTTGTCGGATTCCAGCTCGAGATCGAGTGCCCCTTCCAGCACGATCAGAATCAGGCCCAGCGTACCAAGCGTTGGCAGCACAGTGTCGACATACGGTACCGTGACCCCGATGTACATGGTTACCTGTCGGGCCAGTACACCCAGCAACAGCAGCAACAGCACCGACGGAATCTGGAAGCGGCTGCTGAACAGGTCGAAGCCGTAGGAAATCAGCACCGACAGACTCAGTACAATAATCAGGGTAGAGGACTCCATAGACAGGTCAATGTCTGAGGTTCAGGGCTTAAGGGTACTGTAGCGGCAATGCTGACCGGGCGCATAACCGTACACCTTAGACATTAAACCTTAAACTATCCAAGCTATTTGCGAGCGTAGTAATACAGGTTTACCGACGACGCGTTGGCGCGTTCGCTAAGCGTAAAATAGCCTGCTGCGGTTCGATCAAAGCAAACGGCTTCGCCCTGTGGCTCAACACGATAAGGCAGTGACCGACTGTTTCCGCGCTGTAGTGCGTCGGCAATCGACTGGCCGTTGTCGCGCTTCCAGTAGCGAACTTCAGTGTACGTCCGAACCATGATTTCGCTGCCGTCAGGCGAAATAGCCGCGCCCGTCACGAAGGTCATATTCATCGTTCCGAGCAGTTCGGCAACAGTTATCTCGTTGATATTCTGCGGGTAGGCAACGCGGTATAGATGGACGTTCGGCTCCCGCTTCGAGATAATATAAATGTCGCGCGTAGCTGGGTCTACGAACATTGCTTCGGCATCGCGCGGCCCATCGGGGTAGCGGAAATTGATGCGTTCGTACTGCGTAACAGTCGCGTTGGCGGATGTTGGCTCGGGGAAACGATAGATTTGCAGGATAGGCGTATTCCCATTGTTGTCGCCGATGTCACCCATGTAAATATAGTTGACACCAGCTGTCGGGCCGGGCCCGATGGCCATTTCTTCCCAGTCGCGGTTAGTGGCGTTGATCGCTACGGTGCCTTTGATCTTCCCATCGTAGCCCAGCAAGGTCATAGCCGGCGCATTGCCACCGTCCTGCTCGACCCACAAGTTGCCGGGCATACTGCGACTGTCGGCGATTCCTGATGCCTCATCGATCTGGCCGGGCGTAATGGGCACGACTGTCGGATCGGCAAACTGAGCCTGATCGACACTCGGTATGTCGAGTTTACAGGCTACCAGTATTGATAAAGTAAGTATGACAATGAGAAAGCGCATGAATGGAGTTGATTGTATTCGGTTGCCAAAGTAACAAAATCGGGGCCGTAATCGGCAGTAGTCTTTTTGTGTGACCTCCGCCCTTCCCCGTCTTAATGACCGCATGAAGCACGCTAACCCGTATCGGCACAACAGCTTGTAAACGCAAATTACCCGCCAATTGGTACGAAACCAGTCGGCGGGTAATTTGGTTTGCCATCTATTTACTACGCCAGTTAGGCATTGATCTGCTTTGACCAGTAACCGCAGGTTTTCAGATTCACTGCCCGGAGCCCTGGCCCGCGAACTTCCAGCGCGAAAGCCCCATCAACCTGCCAGTCTACCCAGCTGGTTGAAGTCGTACCAACGTTTGATGCGTAAGCTGATAAGTCGCTGTAAATGAAGCTCATTCAAAAACACGTTCGACCAGTTATCGAAGCGTTCGCATTGTACGCCCAGATAAAAGCAGAAGATTGATATACCCATCATGGGAAGGATACGTTTTTCTTCATCGGTAAGCGGTTGAATTGACTCGTATCCATGCAGAAAACGTGCTGCTTTCGCCCGAAACTCGGCTACATCGGTTTCTGTGCTGTGCAACTGCATCAGATAATAGCCGACGTCCAGTACAAGCGGGCCATTACCGCAAAAATCGAAGTCGAACAGGGTCGCGTTACCCGAGGCATCGATATTAAGATTGTCAAACCAGATGTCGAGGTGTACTGCACCCCGCCGAAGGAGTGTCTGATCGGCGTTGGTCAGTTCGGTACGCAGCCAGGCTTGGGCCGTCCGCAGAAACTGCATTTCGGGTGAATCAGCCGACAGGAAGGGGGCAACTTTTTCGAGCGAATCAACCAGTAAATGGTCAGGTGTGTAGGTGACCCGATCCAGGACGAAGCCTTCGGTTAATTGATGAAAACGGGCCATGATTCGCCCCAGTTGCTCGTGCGTATCGCCCGGGAACGTCAGCAGTTTCTGCCCATCGGCATACGAGAATAGCACGCCATACCGTGTTCCCTCCGGCGCGTCAATGGCCTGCCGGTACTGTCCGGCTTTATCGGGTAGCGCGTACGAGACGGGTATACCGCCCTGACGAATATGCGCCAGCAACCGGATCTCTTCATCGATCGCAGCGGGAGTTCGCCAGCCGAGACTGTATATGCGAAAGACAAATTGCTGACTACCGACTACGATCAGGTACGAGTGGTTGACACCCGCCTTGATGAGTCGACAGGTTATTTCGCCACCCAGCGCATACTGCTGTTGCAGGAACATAGCCAGGTGAGTCGATGAGAGTATCGACGACGACGCAGGAATTGACACGGGCACGGTGTGAGCAGGGTTTAGATTATACCTGCAAATGTAGGTCAAACCAGCCCCGTGCGTATCAGTGCCGGGGTGTAAACCGGGCCGCGTCGATAATCGACCACAGGTGAATGATCCAGCCCATCAGGATAAACCACAGGACAGCCGCCAGCACAAACTGAAGAATGGCCATCAGCAATCGCCCCTGCAACAGTTGCCCTAATCCCGGTATAAAAAAACTGCATAACGCAGCGAGTACGTTACCACCCGATCCTTGCCCTGCCATTTGCATAGTTGTGCTTGTTTATCGTCAGAAACAGCCCTGATTAATGCACTGTTACAGCCGGTAGGCAGCAACTACATCAGCGGTAAATCTGTGCGTTGAACGTGCAGAACACGGTATGAACTATGCAGAATCTCCTCGCTGTCATTGCTCCGAGATCGTTACCGCCTGCCGGATGTACTGATTATTGCGCAGTGCGTCGAGCATAAACCGGGCAACGTTGAGTCGGCTGATCATCAGGTTTGGCTTTGGCTTATTATCGATCGTTTCGATGACGGGCTTATGTGACTTGCCATTGGTCAGGCCAACGGGTCGCACGATTGTCCAGTCGAGGTCAGTGGCTTGTTCGAGCAGTTTCTCCTGCCGCTCGTGGTCGCGGTACGCTACGCCGATGTTGCTGTAATCGATCAGCCAGCGAAACCAGAAGGGAATATCTTTCTTTGTTTCGTTTGTGCCCCAGGCTGTAATGACAATCAGCCGACGGACGTTGTGTTCACGACCGACTGCAACAAGCCGGGTCAGTAAGTCAGACAGAAACGTAGGGGGCGTTCGCAGTGGTGACCACGGAAAATCCGACGTTCTGGAAATATTCAGCGCACTCAGCACAGCATCACAACCCGTAATCGCCAGCCGCAGCGACGGTATATCCAGCTCACGACTTTCAACAACCGTCAGCCGATCTGATACCGCACTGACCTTACGTTTGTCGCGCACCAGCACCGTAACCTGATGGCCAGCCGTCAACGCTTCAGTCAGCAACCGTTTACCAGTCCGGCCGGTGGCGCCGAGCAACAGAATATGCATCGTCGTTTACGGATTTAACAGAAAATGGTCGCGATGATACGCCAGAAACTGCGGGTCTACCCGATGATTCGTTTTCTGAAACAGTTGTCCGTCCAGCCCAATCAGACCCATATCATTGGCGATGCCGAAGCCGCCAAAGTCGAACATAACGTGGTGGTTAGGGCACAGACACAGCAGATTCGTCAGGGTGTCCGGTCCGTTGTGTGGGCGTCCTAGCGGCTGAATATGTGCCGCTTCGGCATATGGCCCCGCGCTTGTAAAGATCTGCGTACGGCACACCTGACACTGATATTCGTACATCTCCTTGACCTGCAAGGCCAGTTCGGTATTTCGTACAATCCGCTCAACGATTGTCTCAACGCGCTTCGTTTCCCCATAAACCGGTACCTCCTCCCCGACCTGATTGACCGCCCCAACCGTAGCCAGTTTCACCAGCCGAAACCGCCACACGTAAAACCCCGACCGACCCCGCTCCCGCCAGTATGAATCAATTCGATACAGTCCATCATATCGATACCCCTCAGCCGGTGAATACGGCGATCGATGATTGTACCCCCGTATAACACGTACCGGCAAACCCCGCTGACAGTTGAGCGCCAGTGCCAGATTCTGCCGCGCCAGCTGCTGATCGGTAACCTGCTGCCCCGTATCCAGACTACGCCCACCGTGGCCGGTATAAATAATTTCGTTGCCTAAATCTTCATCGTCTTCGTACCCACCCGACAACACAATCGAATCGGCTCCTTCCAGCTGCGACCCGCTGATACCCGCTTGTAAGGGTCTGTGTACGCCGTAGTGGGAAAGCATCACGCGATTCTCGAACTCGCTGCCTTCCGGTATGCCGGGTATGTCACCAAATAGGCGGGTGGGCATAGAGAGTTCGACTAAATCTTACAAATCTCAATCAATTATATAACTTCTATTTCCCCTCATCTATCACATCAATCTTTACGATTTTCCCCTGGTCCTTCAACGATAATAGCTTATCAACATGATTATATTCGAGTCCTATTATTTTTTGAATGTCTACTTGTTTGAATCCCATTTTCTTCAAATTATCTATTTTCCTAGATAACAGTTCCTGCTCCTTTATATCAATCTCTGCCTGTTTTAATTCTATATCTTTCTTAGTTCCGGCATTGGGTATATAATGAAACAATAGTTCTTTTATGGATTCAAACGCTTTCCCAAAACCTAAAAAGTCAAAATTTCCCGGCGAGCTAAATTTCACTTTGGCCACCTCTAAAGCAGGATTACCGGTATAGCTCAATCTTTCTATTCTTCCGAAGATCGGATCCCTTTCTGTGATAGTAGAAGTGAAAATTGACTCCGCGTTCTGTTTAAATTCATAATGAAATTGCTTCGACTCTGGAAGGTTTTGTAATGATTTAGGCCAACCGAGGGAGTTTCCGTAATCAAGGAATCTATTTATTGAATAATCAAGAATGATATAATAGTTATGTAGCCTAGTTACGGAATCTAACAAATTTATAAAGTCGCGAGAATCCCATACACTGTCAATGTAAACTATCATT
The DNA here is from genome assembly GCA_964581865.1 of uncultured Spirosoma sp. GTDB lineage: Bacteria > Bacteroidota > Bacteroidia > Cytophagales > Spirosomataceae > Spirosoma. Next base: position 71,519 of record CAZOQC010000026.1, on the reverse strand, counting down.
TTAGAAATAACTTTTCGATCAATGTCAGTTCTTTCCAGCATACTTTTATCAAATACTTGTTTTGTAAATTTGGGTCTCAAGATACCAGCATATTACTAATATCTTGAAACCCAAATTCAACCCTTACAACCCCAGTACCTTCTTATTGAAATTTTCGTCGGCACCGGTACCGGCGAAGTCGTCGAAGGCGCGTTCGGTGACGCGGATGATGTGATCGGCGATGAAGGGGGCTCCTTCGGCCGCGCCCTGTTCGGGGTGCTTGATGGCGCACTCCCACTCCAGCACGGCCCAGCGGTCGTAGTCGTACTGCGCCAGTTTGGAGAAGATGCCCGAGAAATCAACCTGTCCGTCGCCCAGCGACCGGAACCGACCCGCCCGCTCGACCCAGCCCTGATAGCCGCCGTACACACCCTGCTTGCCCGTCGGGTTGAACTCGGCATCTTTCACGTGGTAGGCGAAAATCCGGTCGTGGTAGAAATCGATGAATTGCAGGTAATCAAGCTGTTGCAGCACGAAGTGGCTGGGATCGTAATTGATTCCGGCGCGGGGGTGGTTGTTTACCTTCTCCAGAAACATCTCGAACGTAATACCATCGTGCAGGTCTTCGCCGGGGTGCAGTTCATAGGCCACGTCGACACCCGCGTCTTCAAAGGCGTTCAGGATGGGAGTCCAGCGGTTGGCGAGTTCGGTAAAGCCCGTTTCGACCAGTCCGGCCGGGCGCTGCGGCCACGGATAGACGAACGGCCACAACAGCGCCCCCGAAAAGGTAGGCATGACTTTCAACCCCAGATTCTTACTGGCTTTGGCCGTCATTAGCAGCTGATCCGTTGCCCACGCCTGTTGCTCTTTGGGCTTACCCGCCAGTTCGGCCGGGCCGAACCCATCGAACATAGCTCCGTAGGCCGGATGCACGGCCACCAGCTGTCCTTGTAAGTGCGTCGCCAGCTCGGTTACCTCGACACCGATTTCGGCCAGTTTACCTTTGTACTCGTCGCAGTACGTCTGGCTTTCCGACGCCTGTTTGAGGTCGATCATGCGCGGATCCCAGGTCGGAATCTGTACACCTTTATAGCCGAGGTCGGCCATGTATTTGGCAATGGATTCGAGCGAGTTAAACGGCTCGGTATCGCCTAAAAACTGGGCCAGAAAGATGGCCGGGCCTTTCATTGTTTTCATGTGTTTCAGGGTTCATTTGTCCGGAGGTACACCAACAGACAGCCTTTGTTTTGTCGGGTATTGAAATCAACGAATTCGCTAAGTCGGGCTGTAAACAGGCTGATTAATGCCTGATTACTCATATTGCCGGTACGCAACCAAATGATCTTGGGCGGAAATCCCTTAACAGCGCCAATCATCGGGATGTCCTTGTCAAATGTCACCACGACGTAGTCCTCACGTTTAGCGTATTCCCAGATAGCAAAATCATCAGCGTCGAGCAATCCTACTTCGCGGACACCAACACTATCAGGCAGCGTAGCTTTTAGTTGCTTTACTACCCTATATGAGATATTCTGGTCGAACAGAAACCGCATCATGCCGCCATCAGCATTGTACCATTGTCACGATCTGCAGCGAAGAGTAGAGCCGCCTGAATATCGTCCTGTGTCAACTCCGGGAAGTCTTCAATAATCTCTTCGGTAGTCATACCCCTACCCAGCCAGCCCAGAATATCGCCGACGGTAATTCGCATTCCCCTAATGCACGGTTTACCTCCGCGCTTGCCTGGTTCGATGGTAATAATATGTTGGTACTTCGCCTGGTATTGCATAATACGCTACGATTTAGTCAATGCTAATTTACACCTCTACCCACGCCTGCTTGCGGTTCGATTCCAGAATCTTTTCACAAATGAGCAGTTCGCGGTAGCCGTCGGCGAAGGTCGGGAAGGTTGGATTCTCGGGCATCTTACCGGCTTCGACGGCGGCATACACTTCCTTAAACAACTGCTTCGACGTGTCGGGGAAACCTTCGTTATGGCCACCGGGAAACGAAATCAGCGAACGGGCGTCAGCGTGAAACAAAGATGGATCGCGCATCAGGCTCTCGTTGTAGCCGTCGCGGTTGCCGATCCACATTTCGTTGGGTGCTTCCGAATTCCAGGCAAACGTTTTCTTCGACCCGGCAATTTCGAGCTTCATCTGATTTTTACGCCCGGCCGATACCTGCGATACGGTGATGACGCCCCGGTTGCCGTTGTCGAAGCGCAGCAGCACGTTGGCGTGGTCTTCGGTGTTGATGGGCACGTCGGCGTAATCCTCCGGTTGCAGCATCTTGCCCGAATACGTCTCGACGGGTTTCAGCGGCTTCTTCCGCACCTTATGCACGGTGTTGAAATCGGCCATGACGGCGACCGTTTTCAACCCAGTAATGTACTCCAGACTGTCCATCAGGTGCGACCCGATGTCGGCAATAGCGCGTGAATCGCCCGACTTGTCGGGTTCGAGCCGCCAGTTGTAGTCGGTGTTGTAGAACAGCCAGTCCTGCAGGTACGAGCCGATGACGCTGTACACCTCACCGAGGTCGTCTTTCTCACGCATAACCTTCATCTGCCGCACCAGCGGGTAGTAGCGCAGGTTGAAATGCACGGCGTTGACCAGCCCGGTTTCTTTGGCGATCTGTACCAGTTCCTCGGCTTCGTGCAGGTCTTTGGCCAGGGGTTTTTCGCAGACGACGTGCTTACCCGCCAGCAAGGCCGCCTTCGATTGGCTGTAGTGCAGAAAGTTCGGCGTACAGATATGGACGACCTGAATGTCGTCCATCTTCAGCATCTCGTCGAAGGTGGCCGACCGTTCGATGCCGAGTTGGTCGGCTTTCTGCCGGGCGAGTTCAGGGGTTACTTCGCAGAGCGCGAGTACATTCGTGTTGGGAAGCCGACGCAACGCTTCGATGTGCGCGGGTCCAATGAAGCCGGTGCCGACAACGGCGACGTTTATTTTTGACATAGTTCAAAGAGCGAAAGAGGGAAAGAGCGAAAGAGCGAAAGTATTGCGGTGACATCGCTCTTTCACTCATTCGCTCTTTCCCTCTTTATGTTCAGTCGCTCACTGTTTTACGGGATTTAGATAAAATTTTTACCAATTGATAGCCTTCGTCCAGCAGGTCTGATAAACGCTGTGGGGTAACCAGAGCCAAGTCAACCAACGTTTCCAGCCAGAACAAGGATTCGTCCAGTTCTTCTAGCGTCACGCTTAGTTTGGCGTAGTACTCTTTCTGACTGCGCCCACGACGCACCGCCCGGAAATTAGCCGCCGATGAAGACGACGAACGAATGAGTTGATGACCAAAATGACGGCCTTCATAGGTGTCAGGTAAGGTACGACATACCCTCACGCAGCGCAGCATAAACCCTTTGACCCGCCGTTCGATATCATCTAAAAACTGACTTTTCGAGTGCGCCGAGTAATCAGCAATGGCTTCTTCAACCAAATCGCTAAACTCCCGCAGTTCCTCGCCAGTGTACATCGCTCTTTCGCTCATTCGCTCTTTCACTCTTTAAACTTCGTCCACTTCGTCTGCTCGTCTTTGCTCGACGCGATGACGGTGTCGATGAAGGCGAGGCCACGGACGCCGTCGTGCACACCGGGGAAGTCGTAGAGCGGGTCGGCGGGGCGGCCTTCCATGTGCGCTTTGACAGCATAGGCGAAGTTGCGGTAGATGTTAGCGAACGCTTCGAAAAAGCCTTCGGGGTGACCCGCCGGTAAGCGCCAGTGGGCCTTTGCCGACGCCGATAGATCGCCGACATTGGGGCGGAGCAGCCGGTGGCCCGTCTGGGTTTTGTGGTGTAGCGTATTCGGCTCCATCTGATGCCATTCCAGACCGCCCAATTCACCCCACACGTAAATCTTTAGCGAGTTTTCTTCACCGTTGGCCACCTGACTCACCTGCAACATGCCCTTCGCCCCCGCGTCGAAGCGGAGCAGCACGTTGGCGTCGTCGTCGAGTTGCCGACCGGGTACGAAATGGGTCAGGTCGGCGCAGAGTTCGCTGATATGCATCCCGGTAATGTACTCCGCCAGGTTTTCCGCGTGCGTACCAATGTCGCCGATAGCACCGGCCGCGCCCGATTTAGCCGGGTCAGTGCGCCAGATGGCCTGTTTATAATCGTTGTGCTCTTCGTCTTTCGAGAGCCAGCCCTGCGGGTACTCCACGACTACCTTACGCAGCTTGCCCAGTACGCCATCCTGCACCATTGCGCGGGCCTGCTTCACCATCGGGTAGCCCGTGTAGTTATGCGTCAGGCCGAAGACGAGTCCGGTTTTTTCGACGATTTCCGCAAGGTCTTTGGCCTGTTGCAGGTTCAGCGTCATCGGCTTGTCGCAGATCACGTGGAAACCGCTTTCAAGGGCCATTTTGGCGGGCGGAAAGTGCATGTGGTTGGGCGTGACGATACTGACGAAATCCATCCGCACGTCGTCGGGCAGCTCTTTCTCGCGCTGAATCATCTCCTCGAAACTCGTATAGACCCGGTCGTTGGGCAGGTAGAGTGCTTCCCCGGTCGCTTTCGACTTTTCGGGCGACTGACTAAATACCCCACATACCAGTTCGATTTCATTGTCGAGCGTAGCGGCCCGGCGGTGAACAGCGCCAATGAACGCGTCGAGGCTACCCCCGATCTGACCCATTCGCAATTTCCTGTGCATTTTCATGTAGCGTTGACTGTAAGATAATTAGATACTGATTCAGACACCGGCACGCCGATGCGCGTCAGCGGGTGAGAAATGGCAGCGTCGGTTAGTAAACCTCAGATGGGTGAAAACATACCCTCTATGGGGGCCGGAAATTAGCGTTTTTAGCTTATTTTTCGGAAATTTTAGACAAATACTACCCGCGTTGGTGAGTTTGCTGTCCCTTTTTTCTTTTACCTGACAAATCGTTTCATCTCAATTTAAACCCTTACCTCACAGATATGGATCTATCCATCAATCGCTCCCGGCTGTTTATTGCCAGCTGTTTTGCGATCATCACCACAGCCATGGCGTTCGCGATTCGGGCGGGCGTGCTGACTCAGTTGGGCACTGAGTTCAACCTGTCGGCGAAAGAGCTGGGCTACGTGAACCAGATGGCATTCCTCGGCTTTCCCATCGCGATGATTTTCGGCGGACCACTCTACAACGTTATTGGCCCGAAACGCATCGCCTGGGTTGCATTCGTGACACACGTGCTGGGCCTGGTACTGACCATCACGGCGACGGGCTTCTGGAGTTTGCTGATCTCGACGTTCTTCGTCGGTTTTGGCAACGGTACGGTCGAAGCAGCCTGCAATCCGATGGTGACGGAGATGTACAATGGCAACCAAACCACGAAAATGCTCAACCGGCTGCACATGTGGTTTCCGGGTGGTATCGTAATCGGTAGCCTGCTCTCGAAAGTTATGACCGGTGCGAACCTGGGCTGGCAGTTGCAGATTGGGGCTATCCTGATTCCGGCGGTGATTTATGCCGTACTCTTCCTGGGGCAGCAGTTTCCGGCCAGTAAGGTCGAAGGGGCCGCATCGACGGCTACCAACCTTAAAGCAATGGCGTCTCCGCTGTACCTGTTTATGCTCGTTTGCATGGCCTTGACGGCTATTTCGGAATTTGGTCCGGAGCAGTGGATCGATCCAATCATGAAAAACGCGGGGGCTGATCCAATGCTGATTCTGGCACTGGTAACGGGTCTGATGGCCATTGGCCGGTTCTTCGCCGGTCCGATCGTACACCGGCTGAACCCAACGGGTGTTATCTGGGGTTCGTCGGTGATGGCCGCGCTGGGCATTTATCTGATGGGCAACGCGACGGGCGGTATGGTGTACCTGTCGGCAATCGTTTTCGCCATTGGCGTCTGCTATTTCTGGCCAACCATGCTGGGTTTCGTAGCTGAATACATCCCGAAGTCGGGCGCGTTTGGCCTGTCGATCATGGGCGGTATGGGTATGTTCGCCACGTCGATTTTCCAGCCCGTCATTGGTGGCTGGCTCGATCAGGAAGCCGCCAAACGGGGTCTGACGGCAGAAACGGCTGACCTCGCTACCGGACAGGCCACGCTGGGACACATGGTTATCTTCCCGCTGATTCTGATCGTAGCCTTTGGCGTGCTGTTCTTCGTAATGCGCAACCGCAAACCCGACCATGCCAACGACCTGATGGCGATGGAGCAGCCGCAACTGTAAGCTCGTTTACTTTTACATCGAAGTCCCGCTGTCTACCGATAGCGGGACTTTTTGTTTATGGGTATTTTTCCTCCTGACAGTTACCGTACATTTCTCCGTTAAAAGTTTATTAAATAGCTGATTACCAACTTAAAGTCGATTAAACCATCCACTCTTTTTAGTGTCTTTTGCGGAACGATGCGTACCAACGCACGCTATCAACCCAAAACGTCATGGCTTTGCTCGATCCGTTTACCCAGCCGCTTACGTCGGCGCAGGTCGGCTATCTGCTCCGGCGCGCGACCTTCGGCCCGACGCCCGATCAGCTAAAATCGCTGACAGGACAGACAGCCGCACAGATCGTGTCGGCAATGCTGACCGACCGCCCGGCCCCCGCCCCGCCCCTCGACCCCGCGACCAACAAGACTTATATCGATCAGCCCTTCGACATGGTCAATGCCGGTAAGTTCCAGACGTACAACAAGGCCTGGTGGAGCAATGTGATGCTCAACCAATCGCTGTCGCTGCCGGAAAAAATGACGCTGTTCTGGTCGAATCACTTCGTCACCAATGACGCTACCGTTGTCGACTACCGGTATATGTATCGGTACAACGCCCTGCTTCGACAATATGCGCTGGGCAATTTCAAATCGTTTGTCGTTGCCATCACGCAGGACCCGGCTATGCTGCGGTTTTTGAACGGTAACCAGAACGTGGCGGGAACGGCCAACGAAAACTACGCCCGCGAGTTGCAGGAACTGTTTACCGCTGGACGCAACGGCGGCTATACCGAAGACGACGTCCGGGCAGCCGCCAAAGTGCTCACCGGCTGGACCGACGTTGGCTATCGCGATACGACCAACGCAGTAATCAGCACGGTATATCGGTCGGCCAAACACGATACGACAAACAAGACCTTTTCAGCGGCTTACGGCAAAACCGTTATTCAGGGTCGGACGGGCGACACCGGCGGTTTGGCCGAACTGAATGATCTGGTCGATATGCTGCTGGCTAACCCCGAAACACCCCGTTACATCTGCCGCAAACTCTACCGCTGGTTCATCAATTCCGATATTACCACCGACGTCGAAACCAACTTCATCCAGCCGCTGGCCGTGCTGTTTCAGAAGAATAAATTCGAGATCAAACCCGTTGTGTCGGCCATGCTGCAAAGCCAGCACTTTTTCGACGAGAAGCTGCGCGGAGCGGTTATCAAATCACCAACGGACCTCGTCATCGGCACGTTCCGATTCTGGGGTATGCAGGCCCCCGACCCGACGCAGAACCTGACGGGCTTTTATCAGGTCGGTGCTTACGTCTACGCCCGCATCAAAGAGCAGCAACAGGACATTCTCAACCCACCCACTGTCTTCGGCTGGACGCCTTACTATCAGACCGGATACTACCAGCAGTGGATCAATTCGACGACGCTGGGCCTGCGCGGTTTCTTCGCCGATGCCCTGACGACGAACGCGCTGAAGCTGAATAACAAACCCGCCATCGACGTACTGACTTACGCTAAGACACTGTCGGCACCGAGCGATCCGGCCAGGCTGGTCAGCGATCTGACCGCGCAGGTGATCGGCATTCCGGTCAACCAGACGCAAAGTGATTTTCTGACTGACACGGTGCTGCTCAACTCGATCCCCCGCTACGAATGGGCCGACGAGTGGCTTGCCTATACCGCCAGCCCCAACGACGCGGCCAAGAAACAGGCCGTCCAGCTAAAGTTGACCGCGCTTCTCCAGTACATCTTCCGCATGGCCGAGTATCAGGTAATATAAAGAGCGAAAGAGTGAATGAGTGAAAGAGCGATTCAGTCGCAGCAACCTTTCGCTCTTTCACCCTTTCGCTCATTCACTCTTTGACACATGAAACGTCGTAACTTTTTACAATACGCGGCTTCGTCGCTGGCATTGCCGATCCTGATTGATGGCTTTGGGGCGCGGGCTTATGCGCGGCCGTCATCGCTGGTGCAGTCGCTGGTGGATCTGGCGGCACAGAGCGACCGGGTGCTGGTTATCATTCAGTTGCAGGGTGGCAACGATGGGCTGAATACCGTGATTCCGCTCGATCAGATGGGCGTGTACACGTCGCCTACGTTCCGGCAAAACATTGCTATCCCCGCAGCGAAAGCCCTGAAACTGAAGAACTACGAAGGCACCGGACTGCACCCGTCCATGACGGGTATGCAGCAACTGTTCAACGACGGGCGAATGAGCATCATCCAGGGCGTGTCGTACCCGACGCCCAACTTTTCGCACTTCCGGGCCAGCGACATCTGGATGACCGCTGTCGATTCAAGCCAGACAGCCACGTCGGGCTGGGCAGGGCGCTACCTCGACAACCGGTTTCCCGGCTACCCGGCGGCTTACCCCACGACGGCCATGCCCGACCCACCGGCGATTCAGATCGGCTACATCACGTCGACATCATTGCTGGGACCAACCGACTCAATGGCGATTGTGTTGCAGGACCCGGACACGTTTGCCCGGCTCGTCGGCGACAAACCCAACGCACCCAGTACAGGGCTGACAGGCTACGTGAGCCAGCAGATCGACTTCATCAGGCAGCAGCAGGCCAGTTCGGTGAGCTACGCAGGACAGATCAAGACGGCGGCTGGTAAAGGAAAGAATATAGCGGCCTACCCTACCTCGAATGCGCTGGCCGATCAGTTGAAAATCATTGCCCGGCTGATTAGTGGGGGGATGCAGACGAAAGTGTACTACGTGACGATGGGCGGCTTCGACAACCACGCCAGTCAGGTTGTAGCGACCGATACGACGACGGGTACCCACGCGAACCTGCTCAAGAACCTGTCGGATGCCATTGCTGCCTTCCAGAACGACCTGACGCAGCTGAAAGTCGATGATCGGGTGGTGGGTATGACGTTTTCGGAGTTTGGCCGACGCGCGATTTCCAACGGCAGCTACGGCACCGACCACGGTACGTCGGCTCCGATGTTTGTGTTTGGGTCGGGCGTAAAGACAACGATGGTCGGCAAAAATTCGAACCTCAGCGATCTCGACAGCAGCAACAACCTGAAGATGCAGACTGACTTCCGGCAGGTGTACGCGGCTATCCTGAAAGACTGGTTTGGCACGAGTACCAGCGCCGAAACATCAACTATTTTCCGCGATTTCACGGCTGCCCCCATCTTCCAGAACCTCGTCACGGCTACGGAACCTGTTGCGTCGAACGCGGTGCGCCTGTATCCCAACCCGGCGTCGGGCGACGTGGTGCTTCAGGCCGACTCCTTACCGCAGGCCCTGTCGACGGTACAAATGACCGATATGCAGGGACGGCTGCTTATTCTGAGCGCGTCAGCGACACCGGGTGCGCTACGCTTCAATGTAGGCAATCTGCCGGAAGGTCAATACATCGTCCACGTCGGTACGCAGCAGGGTGTTGTCAATGAGCGGCTGGTAGTAGCGCGGTAAGTAGGTTGTGTAGCCTGGACCGGTCCGCCGGCGCGGGTCCACGTCCGGGTGGGCGCGAAGCGACCAACTACTCGTGGCGGCAGCTTTTTGGTCGCTCCGCGCCCACCCGGACGTGGACCCGCGCCGGCGGACCGGTCCAGGCTACTTACTACACATCTTACACACACGTAATCAGGGCAGTCCAGCCGGTCTGATGGCTGGCACCGAGGCCGCGCGATGTATCGCCGTCGAAGTGCTCGTAGTACAGAATCAGATCCTTGAAGTTCGGATCATCGGCATAAATCGTGTCTTTCCCGTTCAGCGGACGCAGGCCGTTTTCTCCTTTGCGGAAGATCGACCACATCCGCTCGGCCAGGTAACCCGCAGCAGCGGCCATGTCGCCTTTATTATCGCTCCCGAATGGCAGGGCGACTTCCACTTTCGGGCCGTAGTAATTACCAAACGTCTGCAACGCTTTGTAAATGAAGAAGTTCATTGGAAACCAGACGGGGCCGCGCCAGTTGGAATTTCCGCCGTACATATTCGAGTCCGACTCGCCCGGCGTGTAATGAATCTCGTGCATTTCTCCGCCAAGCTCCATCTCGTACGGTTCTTCGTACACCTTTGACAGCGATCGGATACCGCCCGGTGCCAGCAATTCATCTTCCGAAAACAGGAACGTATTCAGGCGTCGCAGCTGATCGGCATTCAGCAACGCAAACAGAATGTCGTCGCGCTCGGGGTTATCGTTGATGACACAGTAACATTGCTCGTCGTTGGCGGGATGGTTGGCGAACGCCGTCACTTTCTCATAAAAATCCGGCAGCGTTTTCGCCACTTCCCGATCCAGCGTCATCACCGCGAAAATATTTGCCAGCCCCACCATCGACCGCAGCGGAATGGGAATCTGCTCACCGTCGGGCATGTGCAGAATGTCATACGTGAAACCGTTGTCGCTTTCGGAATTGGCCTTATCGACCCACAGGTGGGCGACCCGCTCCAGGGCGCTGCTGATACGGAAATAATGGTCGAGGTAATAGCAGGCCAGCGGCTCGAACGTAGCGGCATCTTTTTGCGCCAGTTCAACGGCAATCCGCATCATATACAGCGTGTACGTCGCCATCCAGGCCGTCGCGTCGGCCTGATCGAGTTCGCCCCCACCCGGTATTTCCTCCTGCCGGTCGAACAGGCTAATGTTATCGAGACCCAGGAAACCACCTTTAAACAAGCCTTCGTTTTTACCACCAACCTGCGTTGTCCACCACTCGTAGTTGGGGCGTAGCCGCTCGAACATGGTCGACAGAAACGTATAATCTTTGTTGCCGGTCAGTTCCTGCTCCTGCACGTAAAACAGCCAGCTGATGGCCGCCCGGAGCGGGGGATTATTGGCCGAAAAATCCCATTCGTAAGCCGGTAGCCGCCCGTCTGACGCCTGATACTGCGGATCAGCGTGCAGGTATAGCTGCTGCTTGGCAAATTCCAGATCGATCGGTTCGACCGCAATGGCCTGAAACGCCTGATCCCACGCGGCAAACCACGGGTACTCCCACTTGTCGGGCATAATCATGATGTGCTCGGCGTTGAGGTGCTGCCAGTCGGCGTTGCGGCCCTGCCAGCGTTCGGGGGGCGGTGGTGGGGCACCGGGGTCACCTTCGAGCCACCGCCGGACGTTGTATTTATAGTATTGCTTCGACCACATCAGCCCAGCCCACGCCTGTCGCTTGATCTGGGCATCATCGGGCGTGTTCCCTTCCGTCAGGTGGTCGTAGAATTCGTCGGCCTCCTGCTTACGGGACTCGAAAATGGCGTCGAAGTCGGCACCTAGTGGGTCCGCTACATCCGCCTGACTGAGCCGCAACCGAATCTCGACCGACTGACCAGCGTCCAGATTCAGCGCGTAGACCGGAGCGCACTTGGTACCGGTGGGCTGCGTATCGAACGGGGCAAACTTCCCTGACGTAACGGCATCGTGGAAAGCATCTTTCACAAACGGCGAATCGTTCGTCTGCTTAAAGACACGCTCGCGGTTGGTTTCGTTTTCGGTCATCAACACCGCGTCTGGCGCCTGAAAGCTTAACACGTAATCGCCCAGTTTGTCGTGGTGCGCCCGTACCTGTTGCACCCCGTCGATGGTTGATTGCGTCCGTTCGATCCAGGGCTTTCCGTCTTCCTCCTGCCACGACCAGCGGTTTCTGAACCAGAGCGTCGGCAGCAGATGCAGCGGAGCCGCCTGATCGGCGCGGTTATGAATCGTCAGTCGAATCAGTATGTCGTCAAGGCCATTTTTGGCATACTCGACCGATACGTCGAAGTACCTGTTGTCGTTGAACAGGCCCGTATCGAGCAGTTCAAATTCCAGCTCGGTCAGGCTTCGTCCGTCGTTCTGTTTCCTAAGTTCATCGTACGGAAAAGCGCCCTGCGCGTACTTGTACAGCATCTTCATGTACGAGTGCGTCGGCGTGTTGTCGAGGTAGTAGTATAACTCCTTGACGTCTTCGCCGTGGTTGCCTTCCTCGTTGGACAGCCCGAACATCCGCTCTTTGAGAAAAGCGTCTTTGCCGTTCCAGAGGGCCAGCGCGAAGCACAGCGTCTGCTTATCGTCGGAAATACCGCCCAGACCGTCCTCCCCCCAGCGGTACGCCCGCATCCGGGCGTGCTTATGCGGGAACGCGTCCCAGGCTTCACCTTCAGCCGTGTAGTCTTCGCGGACGGTACCCCATTGCCGTTCGCTCAAGTACGGGCCCCACTTGTACCAGTGCTCCTCATTGCGCCACTGCTTTTGCAGTCGCTGCTGCTCAATCGTTTTATTCTCGCTCATAGGTTATTTGTTGGTATGTAATTTTCGGTGTGTGGGTAAGGTAGTTTGGCGCGTCCGTAGCCCAGATCGGCCACCGCGTGGGTCCCGGTCTGGTGGGCGCGTAGCGACCAACAAAGCTGCCGCTGTGAGTCATTGGCCTGACGGCCACCAGACCGGGACCGGGCCGCCGGTGCGGGTCTGGGCTACACAACACCAGCCACGTTACACAATTGTCTTACGCTAGTTTGGGCAATACGTCTTGGCCGAAGGCGTCGATGAACGCTTCCTGCTCGCGGTTGACGTTATGCAGCGACAGCTGATCGAAGCCCATTGCTTTGTATTCCAGCAACCAGTCGAGGTGCTGATTCAGGTCGGCCGAAATACGCACCTGCTCCTCAAACGCCTTTTCGTTGACCATCGACCCGGCATCGTCGAAGTGGCCGGGCATCCGCAGTTCGGTCATTACGCTGTTGGGGTACACATTGCCGCGCCACTGCTCCAGCGCCCCGGTTCGGGCTTTCTCTTTGTCGGGCGAATAGGACAGCTGCACCTTCAGAAACATGGGCTTACCGGAGCCGCCACCGGCCCGGAATGCGTCGATGACTTCCTGTAGCTCCCCGGCCGGGCGCGACGTCGTGATCAGGGCATCGGCCCAGCTGCCAACCCATTCAGCCGTTTTAGCCGTTACAGCCGCCCCCACGATCAGTGGCTTGATGGCCGGACGTGTGTAAAGCCGGGCTTCGTCGACCGTAACCAACCCTTTATGCGTGACGGTTTCGCCGTTCCACAGTGCCCGGATAATGTCGACGCTCTCTTTCAGCCGCGCGTTGCGATCAGCTTTCGACGGCCAGCGTTCGCCGTTGATGTGCTCGTTGAGGTACTGCCCCGTTCCGACGGCGATCCAGAACCGTTCGGGAAACATATCAGCCAGTGTAGCCGCTGCCTGCGCAATGATGGCGGGACTATAGCGCTGACCGGGTGCATTGACTACACCGAATGGCAGCGACGTTGCCTGCAGGGCCGCCCCCAGCCAACTCCAGGCAAAGCCGCTTTCGCCCTGATTATCGCTCCACGGGTGGAAATGGTCAGAACACGTCCCGGCGGTGAAACCCGCCTTTTCTGCGCGTTGAATGAGCGTTAGCAGATCGCTGGGCTTAAACTGCTCATGCGACGAATGGTACCCTATTTTCATCAGATTGCTTAATGCTATTTTAATCTAAAAGGGACTGACCAGCCAAATTGTTTGTCGGCTCACAGGTATTGTTTTCGATCACTGGTTTCCAGGTAATATGCGTTGTAGCATTGCTGGGGCCGGTAAGCGCGGATTAGCCGATGCGGTAGCGGTTGATCGAGTAATTCCCTGACTGTATCCGTAGTAGAAATTCCCTGTTTTATCGTTTAGTAATTAACCACATATGTTGTCGACAATCCCCGTTCGACTACGTATGACAAGTTCATTATCAGTCGGCCCGACAGCCTGTTTTGTCAACCTGTAAACACATAGTTTATGAAGAACTCGATGCTCCCTACCCGCACGTTGCTGGTGGCGGGCCTTCTATCAATGATCCTTGCCGGGCATGACACCCTGGCGCAGACAGCATCGAAACGAGCGACCGCATCCGTCCGGTCAACGCGCACGGATGCGCCGGTCGCGCTGAATCGCATACTGGTTTTCTCGAAAACAAAAGGCTTCCGTCACGCGTCGATTCCGGCGGGAAAGCGGGCACTGATGAAGTTGGGTCAGGAAAATGGCTTTGCCGTTGACACGACCGAAGACGCGGGCAAATTCAGCGAAGACAACCTGAAAAAATACGGCGCCGTCATCTGGCTCAGCACCACCGGCAACGTACTCGACGAGGCCCAGCAGGCGGCTTTCGAGCGGTACATTCAGGCAGGTGGCGGTTTTGTCGGTATCCACGCGGCCGCCGATACCGAATACGATTGGCCGTGGTACAACCAGCTGGTCGGTGCTTACTTCCTGAGCCACCCCAAGCAACAGAACGTCAACGTCATGGTCGTGGACAAAAACCACCCGTCGACCAAGATGCTGCCCGACGTCTGGAAACGCTTCGATGAACTCTACAACTACAAGAGCATTGTCCCGGAAATTAAGGTACTGGGCAAGCTGGACGAGAAAAGCTACGAAGGCGGACAGAACGGCGACAACCATCCGTTTATGTGGTACCGCGATTTCGACGGCGGCAAATCGTTCTACACCGGCGGAGGCCATACCGATGAGTCGTACGTCGAGCCGCTTTTTTTACAGCATCTGCTGGGCGGTATCAAGTCGGTGATGGCGAGCAACCTGAAATTTGGCCAGGCCAAAACGATGCCGTACCCCGAAGAAAATCGCTTCGATCAGCAGGTACTAACAGCTGGCCTGGATGAACCAACCGAACTGGCTGTTCTGGCCAATGGGAAAGTGCTGTTCGCCGAGCGGAAGGGTGATCTGAAACTCTACGACCCTAAAACGAAAGCGGTAAAGATAGCGGCTCGCATCCCAGTGTACACCAAGTTCGAGTATGGGCTGATGGGGCTCAACGTTGACCCCAATTTCAAGCAGAACAAATTCGTCTACCTGTACTACTCGCCGGTAATGCGGGCCGACGCCCCCGCCGATACGGCCCAGCATCTCTCGCGTTTCGTATACGACGACGTGAAAGACACGCTGTTGCTGAGCACCGAAAAGGTACTGTTGACGGTGCCGGTCAAGCGCACCGGTTGTTGCCATACGGGCGGCTCGATCGCCTGGGATCGCAAGGGAAACCTGTATTTGTCGACTGGTGATGATACCAACCCGTTTGAATCCGATGGCTTCGGTCCAATCGATGGTCGGCCGGGGCGGAAAGGCTGGGACGCCCGCTCCACATCGAGCAACACCAACGACTTACGGGGTAAAATTCTCCGTATCCACCCCGAAGCCAACGGCACATACACCACCCCCGACGACAACCTGTTTCCGAAAGGTACGGCGAACGCCCGGCCGGAGATTTACGTAATGGGCAACCGTAACCCGTACCGGATTTCGGTCGATCAGCGGACGGGGTTTCTGTACTGGGGCGAGGTAGGCCCTGACGCAGCCAATAACAAGGAAAAGCGGGGCCCACGTGGCCACGACGAAATGAATCAGGCGCGTAAAGCAGGCTACTACGGCTGGCCGCTGTTTGTCGCCGACAACCGGCCATACAACGCGTATAACTTTACCGACAGTACTTCCGGCGCCCTGTTCGACCCGATGAAACCGGTCAACGATTCGCCCCACAATACGGGTCTGCAAGCGTTGCCTCCGGCCCAGAAAGCGTTTATCTATTACCCCTACGCCGATTCGCCGGAGTTTGGCGACATCGTGGGTAAAGGCGGACGGAATGCAATGGGTGGCCCGGTGTATTATTATGACGACTACGCGGAATCGACGGTGAAGTTCCCCCGTTACTACGACGGTAAATTCTTCGCCTACGACTGGATGCGCGACTGGATTCATCCGGTAACGATGAAAGAAAACGGTGATTTTGTGAAGATGGAGTCGTTTATGCCCGGCACCAAGTTTTCGCACGTGATCGATATGCAGTTTGCGCCCGACGGATCGCTGTACACGCTTGAGTACGGGCAGCGGTGGTTTGCCGCCAACGACGACGCCCGCCTGTCGCGCATTACCTACAACGCCGGTAACCGTCGCCCGGTAGTCGTTGCCAGTGCTAACAAGTCAGCCGGCGCAGCGCCGATGACGGTGAAATTCAACGCAGCTAAATCGACCGACTATGACGGTGATGCACTCCGTTACGAGTGGTCGTTCGGATCAGGCATTCCGAAGCAGACGACCGCAACACCGACCGTCACGTTTGCCAAACCGGGCACATACAACGCCACCGTGCGCGTTACCGATGCGGCAGGCAACGTAGCCACGCAGACCATGCCGATTCGGGTGGGCAACGCGGAGCCCGTTGTCGACCTGGCCGTAGCCGGTAACAAAACGTTTTACTTCCCCAACCAGCCGGTTAAGTACGCCGTGAAGGTGTCGGACAAGGAAGACGGTACGCTGGCCAAAGGTATCAGCCCCGACGAGGTGACCATGACGATCAACTACCTCGAAGGCTTCGACAAAACGATGCTGGCACAGGGGCATCAGGCCAACACGGGTTACGCAACCGGTCGGCGGCTGATCGAACTGAGTGACTGCAAATCGTGCCATGCACTGAACCAGAAATCGATCGGTCCGGCTTATATCGACGTCGCGAAAAAGTACAAGGGTTCGTCGCAGGCCGAAGGCCGACTGGCGGCAAAGGTCATCAAGGGCGGGGCCGGTGTCTGGGGCGAACAGCCCATGAGCGCCCACCCGCAGCTCACCAATCAGGAAGCATCGGAAATGGTGCGTTACATCCTGTCGCTGGCGAATGACAAACCCGCTAACAGCCAGCCGCTGGCGGGCGATTACAAGCCCGTTTCGCAGGAGAAGCCCGGCTCATACGTGCTGACGGCTTCGTATACCGACCGGGGCAATGGTGCCATCGGGCCATTGACGCAGAGTCAGACGGTCGCCCTGCGGTCACCTGTCCTGAAAGCCACGACTGCGGATAAGAAACAGTCTATTTTCGAGTACGAGATACCCAAACTAGGTGCAGCAGCCATCGGTACGGCAACGGGCAGCTACCTGATGTTCGATAGCCTCGACATGACGGGTATCCGGGGCATGTCGGCAACCGCTTTTGCCTCCGACGACCGGGTGGCGGGTGGTAAGCTCGAAGCGCACCTGGATTCGCCCACCGGTCCACAGTTGGGCAGTGCCGATGTGAAGACAGGAACGAACGGTCCCGTAAACGTACCGTTCAACAGTCCGGTAACAGGAATGCACCGGCTCTATCTGGTGTTCGTCAATCCATCGGCCGGGCAGAAACCGTTGTTCGCCCTGACGACGGTACAGTTTCTGAACCAGTCGATGTAATTCGGTCGGTTCAGATTTGACCCCACCCCAACCCCTCCCCGTAAGGGAGGGGCATTTCCTCCAGATGTTAAGTCCCTACCTTACGGGGAGGGGTTGGGGTGGGGTTTACCTCTAAGCCAAACACAGAAGCAGCCCCGACATCGCTTGATGTCGGGGCTGCTTCTGTGTTAACGCTGTACGTCGTCAGACCGAAAATCTGACGCTTATTTCGACGCGACAATTTTCATGTCGATGGTGAAGTCATCGTAGATAGCTTTGTCACCGATGTTTTCGAAGAACGATTTCGACCCGTACCGGATATCGTATTTCGTCCGGTCGAGGGTTGCTTTACCGTCGGCTTCGATCATGTTACCGTTCATTTTCACCGTTGCGGGGAACGTTACGGCGTTGGTGATGCCCTTGATGGTCATGTTGCCGGTAATGTCGTACGCATTACCACCTTTTGGGGTCACTTTCGTTATTTTGAACGTCGACGTTGGGAATTTCGCCGTGTTGAAGAAATCTTCCGATTTGATGTGGCCGATAAACTTGGCGTTGTAACCAGCATCGGTCAGGTCGGTGCAGGTGATGCTGTTCATGTCGAAGGTAAACATACCGCCGGTCAGTTTGCCACCGTCGGTCATCAGCGTACCGTCGCTTACTTTCACATTACCCGAGTGTTCGCCGGTTACTTTCTTACCATTCCAGCCCATAACGCTCTTTTGCGAATCGACTTTGTAGTTGGTTGCTTTTTTAGCGGGAGCAACAAATGCCGATGCACCGGCGAGCAGAACGACAGCCGTCAGGCCAGTCAGGAATTGACGTGTTTTCATTGGTTCGAACAAAAAATAGATATGTATATGAATTGGTTGGTAATGCAGTTTATTCGGTACGCAGCCGGTCGAGCAGCTTACTCAGCAGAATAGCTTCTTCCTCGGTCAGTTTCTGCTCCTGACTCGCGTCCCACTTGATCTGGTATTCGTCGAGTCGTTTCAGCAATGCAAGCCCGTGGTTCGTGATGACGACGTCGACGGCCCGCCGGTCGCTGGGGCATTCGGTGCGAACGACCAGTTTTTTCAGCACCAGCTTATCGACCAGCCGTGAGGCATTCGACATCTTGTCGAGCATTCGCTCCGTGATGTCGGTCACTTTGGCCGGGTTGGGGTAATGACCGCGTAAAATGCGCAGTACGTTATACTGCTGGAGGGTCAGGCCAAACGGTTTCAGCAGCCGGGCCTGGCTGTCGCTTACCCAGTTGCTGGTGTACATCAGGTTAACCATCACTCGGTGATAGGGCGTCCGAAACGGTACGGTCTGCTTGATGTCCTCTTCTATCGTCATGCTACAAAGCTACTACATATGGATATAATGTACCAACAACATATACAGAAAAACGTTCATGCAGGGTTAACATCGTTTGTACCTCACTGCCAGTCAGTCCTTTGTACGGAATAAATTATTGGAACGGAATGATCTGTGGTGCCGACTGATCGAAGTCGCGGAAGCGCAGGGCCGGTATGCCTTCAAATGCCTGCCGGAACGGCGCGCCATTATTGGGGATATTGGGGAAATACGATAACCGAATCTGAAAGCTATTGAACGTCAGGTTTTCATTGCGCAGCCGAAAGCCGATTCCATAACCCTGATACAGGGTACTGCGCAGCAACGGTTCATCGGGGAAACTGGCCATGCCCAGGTTAGCAAACGTGATAAACGCAATCCGGAAACCAACGACGTTAAGTTTGGAAAACAGAATATTTTCGATGTTAAGCACCAGCCGCTGCGTACCGCGCAGTGCGTCGTTGGTGATGCCGATGCCATCCGTACCGATGCCGCTGCCCGAACTGCTCAGCGACAGGTATTCGTTGTTGAACCGGTGAATTCCAGTGGTGTAGCGGGCGTTGATAAACTGGCGCGTATTTCCCCAGCGGGTCGGTAATAGCGGGCTGAAATAATTGGATTCGAGCGAAAACACCCCCTGCTGAATAGTCGCGGCTCTGACATAACCACCGATACTGGCCAGCCCGTATAAGTACCCCAGATTCTTGACATATCCGCCCTGCGAGTAATTCATGCCAACGTACGTACGCCGACCCAGTTCGGCATTGTCAAATCCGTAGATAACCGATACAGTCCGGCCAACCGGAACGTCCTCTGTCCGGCCAAAGCCATAAATCAGTACGTCGCGCACGTATTTACGCCGGGAAAACCCGACGCTGAACAGCGTCGTCCGGCTATTCTGGTAGAGCTGATTGGAGTCGCTCGAAACCGGGGGTCGCCAGATGTACTGGTAGTTGGTGTTGCGCACGGCCAGGATCAGGCGGGCGCGGCCCCGGGCACTGGAATCGCCTTCGCGGAAAAACAAGCGAAACGACCGACCAAACCAGACATCGGAGAAGTTGTACCGCAACGGAATGTATTCCACGCTATCATCGCGCATCACAACCCGGCTGTTGATCTGGGTATGCGTCAACTCGATCGACCCGGCGTATTTGGTGTCGGGCGTCAGAAACGGGCGATAAAGCCGCAGCGCGCCCTGCTTCAGATCGCGCAGATAGAGAAATTCAGCCTGCGCGGTCAGAAACGTTTTACCGATAAACGGGATGGTATAGCGGCTCTGGTATTCGGCCTGCTGACGCGGATCGGTACCGGTGTAGGCAAACTGCGCAAACAACTGGTGGCCCAGCCCCCGCACGTTACGCTGGTCGAAGCCAACGCTGAACTGCGTCAGCGAGCCAGCCCCCCCGTTGGGCTCCAGCGACCAGACATCCTGTGTAATCACGTAGACATCGACGAACTGACGACTTCCCGTTCGCGGCACCACCAGAATCCGGGCATCGTGAAAGATCGAGGTCGTTCGCAACAGCCGTTCGTTGTCGCGCAGGGTAGTCGAGTTCAGCGCGTCGCCTTCCCGAAACAGCAGGTACCGCCGGATTACTTTCTCGCGTGTGTTGACATGCAGCCGGTTGGCCGTTCGCTCCAGCCAGTTGTTCGACTGACGCAGTGTATCATACACGGAATTGCCAAACACGCCCAGCCGCCGGATGTAAATATCACCAATCACGCGGCCTTCGAAATCCTTGAATGGGTTTACTTCGATCTTGCTGACTTCACCGGTACTCTGCTGGCTGTTGTATACGTCATGAAAAACGGCGTCGTACAGCTGGCGCGTCAGCCGGTGCTTATACATGCGCCGTTTCAGACCGGAGTAAAACACGCTGTCACGCTGTTTGAGCACGCTATCGGCAATAACCCGTGAATGTTTGGTCGACAGCGAATCCGTGCGCCGGTCGACACCAACAGGCGGCAGATTCGTTGTATCAGGCGTCACCTGTGCCCACGCCCCCGTTCCGACCAGGCACAGCAACAGTACCCCCACCAGCCAGTAGCGGAGCCGCGCAGACCCAGTCAGACACAGATTATTCATAACAACACAACAACGATGATTAGAGTCGAATTGTGGGAATCAGTTTAGTCCATATAACAAATGAATTTGCTTTCCGGTCAGCAATAACCTGCCGAGCAAACACTGAACCAGTACGTCAGGCTTAATTAACTCACCCGATATATACGAAGCAAAGCCACTGACTGGCTTTACCAGCACGCTCACATAGTCCGACAATAGTAGCAATGACAACGGATAGATCTTAGTGTTCGTAAACGAAAGTACGTAGACAATGCGGCATCACTGTGTGATGGGCCAGTGAATGCTCATTCAGCTGGCTGTGCCAGTTGGCTTGCTCCTTCACCAGCAGGTCCGATCGCTTTATAGGTAGTCATGGAAACGGTTAGGTTTGCAGTAAGATACACTGAAACTAAGGATAGTGTTCTATTTTTGTCGATTCTCCGCTTACACTAATGTACTCACTTCGTTACCCACTGATACTGGCGTCCGGCTCTCCGCGTCGGCGGCAGCTCATGACCGACGCAGGCTTTGATTTTACGATCGAAACCCGCCCTACCGACGAGGCTTTTCCGCCCGACATGCCCGCCGATGAGGTAGCCGAGTACCTGGCCCGCCAGAAAGCCGGGGAGTTTGTAGCAGACCTGGGCCAACAGCTGGTACTTTGCGCCGACACAGTGGTAATTCTGGACAATCAGATTTTAAACAAACCCGCCGACGAAGCGGACGCCCGACGGATGCTATCCGCCCTGGCTGGCCGTACACACCGCGTCCGGACGGGCGTTTGTCTGCTGGCCCCCGGCCCCGACGGTACACCCGTGATGCAATCGTTTACCGACGAAACCACCGTTACGTTCGCGCCCCTCACCGACGACGAAATCACGTACTACATCCGGACCTGTCGCCCCTTCGACAAAGCCGGGTCGTACGGCGCGCAGGACTTCGTCGGCCTGGTCGGTATTACCCGGCTGGATGGCTCCTTTTATACGGTTATGGGCCTGCCCACACACCGTGTGTATCCGTTGCTAAAAACATACGCAGTCAGTCGGTGAAAATCGTAGGTTTGCCGGATGATCGAGCGACCTATGCAAAAATTTCTCCGAATAGTTCTTTTCGCACTCGCTATTGCCAGTACGCAGGCGCAGGTCGTAACGACGCAACCAACTTTTCCCACGGCTGACGCCGAAGTAACGATCATCGTTGATCTGAAGCAGGCCAAAGACGGGCGGGCAAAGGGGCTACTCGGCAAAACGGACGACGTCTATCTGTGGTCGGGTGCAGGCTCGACCCAGCCCGGCAATGCGTTTGAGTTTCAGCCCGCCGGGCAAACCAGTTTCAACCAGCCTTTTGCGCCGGGCCGGATGACCTCGCTGGGCAACGACCGTTGGCAGATCAAACTGGTTCCCCGTACTTACTTCGGCGTGCCGGCCAGTACGCCCATCCGGCAGCTGGGGCTGCTGCTCAAAAACGGCAACGGGCAGGCGCAGACCGAAGACTTTAACATTTCGATCTATGACAACAAACTGAGTTTGCTCCGACTGGAACCAACGGCTTCATCATTTTTTGTCGACGTCAATCAGGTCGTGACGGTACGCTACAAAGCATCCCGCAAGGCCACACTCAGCCTGACCGTCGACGGACAGAAAACGCTGACGCTGACGAATACGGATTCACTACGTACCGTTTTATCGGCGGGTACGAATCCCGGTCAGCAGCGCACCGTCATAGCGCAGGCAATCGACCTGAATACCCCGACGGCCGAAACCGTTACCGATACATTTCGTTTTACGGTACGACCGCAGCCCACCGTTGCTGCCTTACCCGCTGGCTTGCAGGACGGTATCAACTATACCAGCGCCACCACAGCCACACTGGTACTGTACGCGCCGAAGAAAACGTTCGTGCATCTGCTGGGCGAGTTCAACGACTGGACGGTGCGCCCGGCCTACCTGATGAAGCGCACGCCCGACGGCACCCGCTACTGGCTTGAACTGACGGGGTTACCCGCTGGTCAGGAAATAGCGTTTGCTTATCTGGTCGATGGGTCCATCGCCACCGCCGACCCGTATGCCGACAAGATTCTCGACCGCAACAACGACAAATTCATCCCCGCCAACACCTATCCGGCACTGAAAGCTTTTCCCGAAAAAGCCCCGACCAACATCGTATCGGTTCTGCAAACCAATCAGACACCCTTTGTATTCAAAGCCACCAACTTCCAGCGTCCGGCCGTCAACAAACTGGCGATTTACGAATTGCTGGTTCGGGACTTTGTGCAGTCGCGCTCCTACCAGACGCTAACCGATAGCCTGGCTTATCTGAAACGGCTGGGCATTAATACGATCGAGTTAATGCCCATCACGGAGTTTACGGGCAATGATTCGTGGGGCTACAATCCGATTTTCTACCTAGCCCCCGACAAGGCGTACGGCACCAAAACGGCGCTGAAAAACTTTATCGACGCGGCCCATCAGCAGGGCATCGCTGTTATACTCGATGTCGTGTTCAATCAGGCCGATTACGAATTTCCGTATGTCAAACTGTATTGGGATGGTAGTCAGCCTTCCGCCGACAGCCCGTATTTTAACCAGCAGGCGACACACCCGTTCAGCGTCTTTTTCGATTTCAACCACGAAAGCCCCGATACCAAAGCCTTCGTCGACCGGGTGTGTGCCTACTGGTTACAGGAGTACAAAATCGACGGGTTCCGCTTCGACCTGTCGAAGGGATTCACGCAGACCAATACCGGTACTAACGTGGGGGCCTGGAGCGCCTACGACGCCAGCCGGGTTGCCCTTTTGAAACGCATCTACGACCAGATCCGCACCGTCGACAAGTCGGCCTATGTCATCTTGGAACACTTCGCGGATGTTTTCGAGGAGAAAGAACTGGCTGACTACGGGATGCTGCTGTGGGGAAACGCCAATTACGACGTTCGCAACGCGCTCCGTCCGGTGGGTGGCGATTTCTCGGGACTATCCTACCAGAAACACGAATTTAGTCAGCCAAATCTGATTGGTTATGCCGAAAGTCACGACGAAGAACGGCTGGTCTACGACATGAAACAGACGGGTCAAACAGCGGGTAGCTATTCGGTTCGCAATCAGGCTACCGCCCTCGACCGGGCCAAACTGGCGGCTGCATTCCTGCTACTGACGCCCGGCCCGAAAATGATCTGGCAGTTCGGCGAACTTGGCTATGACCTATCCATCAACACCTGCTCCGACGGTACCACGATCCGGGACGATTGCCGGACAGCCGCCAAACCCATACGGTGGGACTATTACCAGAATACCGATCGGCTGAAGCTTTTCAAAGTATACGCCGAACTGTTACGGCTCAAAGCAAACGTACCAGCCTTTACAACGACTGACTTTACAACCGATTTCGCCGGCACTGTCAAACGGCTGACGCTACGCAGTGCTACCGGTTCTGTTTTTCTGATTGGCAACTTCGATACCCGTCCGCAAAGCGTTTCGCTTGGCATACCCTCAGCAGGAACGTGGTATCATCATTTCAGCGGACAGCCCGTACAAATAGGTGATGTCAACCAGTCGGTGACGCTGGAACCGGGGGCGTTTCATCTGTACACCACCACGAAGCAAACGACACCAGAATCGGGACTATTACCCTTTGCCGTCGTACCATCGCTGGTAACCGCCCCCGATGAGCCCTTGACGGATACCGTCCTGCTTGCCCCAAACCCTGTCCACGATCAGGCAACTGTTTCCATCGACGGGCGTTATCGCGGCTCTGTCACGCTGACAGTAACTGATCTTACAGGACGGACAGTGAAACAGCTACAAACCACAAAAACGACCGACCGCCTGCAACAACCAATCAGCCTGCAAGCCACTCCCACCGGCACCTACTTTCTGACGGTCAAACAAGGCGAACAGCGTACACAGCTAACGGTATTGAAGCAGTAGCGTAACCCAGACGTCCACGTCTGGCAGCCGTAGGCTACCTGCATCAGGCGGGTACTTTTTAAAGTAGCTGTCGCGCCCATTAGAACTGGAGTGAAGTAGCCCGCGTAGTCGTGTAGCCTGGACCGGTCCGCCGGCGCGGGTCCACGTCCGGGTGCCCGTCAGGGCAATGAGTGTAAGCGGCAGCTTTGTTGGTCGCTATCGCGCCCACCCGGACGTGGACCCGCGCCGGCGGACCGGTCCAGGCTACTTCACTAGCAACCTACAGCCACAAAAAAAGGCGAATCGAGTGATTCGCCTTTTTTTGTGGCCTTTTGGCTTAGTATTCCCAAAGACCGTGCTCGGTTTCCATCAGCTCGTATTCCGTCTGATACGACTTCATCAGCCCTTCTTTATCGCCGTACATACCGACCAGATCCGTGTCGCCAGGGTTGGCCACTTTCGTAATCCGGCCGTAGAACAGACGGAGATCGAAAGCATCAGCCAGATTCTTGTGCTGTGCCTGATTCTGCGGGTTATACCAGATAAATTTCTTCGGGTCCGACCGGAACAGCTTGTCCAGATCTTTGTACTTAAACGTCGCCAATGGCGTTTCTACGCCCGCTACGTTCTTATCCGATGGCAGAAAAATCGTTACCGTCTGAATGTCGTAGTACAAACGTGACCGTTTGCGATCAAATATCCAGTCTTCCTTGATCTCCATGATGTTGAACTCCTTAGCGAAGTATTCATCACCCATGAAAACCGGAGCAGCCGCCACCGTGTCTTTCGGTGCTTCAATAACAGGGGCCGTTTTTGTCGTCTTGCCCTTTTTGCCTTTAGCGACCGTCGACTTTTTCTTTACGGGTGCGCCCCAGCCATCATCAGCCGGTTGCGCTTTTGCTGCAGCCGATGACTTGGGTGTTCCCCATCCATCGTTAGCTGGCTTGGCCGTGGTCTTATTATCTTTTTTCTTCGTATCGCCCCAGCCGTCCGAGTTACCGTTTGTGGTTTCGTTACCAAAACCAGCTGCGATCTCTTCAGCCGACAGTTGCGGTGCCGAGTTGGGCATAACCATCCGCTTCTGAAACTTATCCGCGGTCAGTTTGGTAGTCGCCGAGTCATTCTCGTACGCATCGATCAAACCGGCTTTCACCGCTTCAATGAGGTACTTCGAAATCTCGTTATTCTTGGAAAACATCGACTGATTCTGCTTCTCCTTGAGGTCGATCCGACGCCAGAGAGTTTTCTTCATCATGATGTCGTTATCGTTGACGGGCCGGACCGACATCGGGTTTGTCCCGGTGCTCGCCTTCTCCTGCGCCATCGCTACGCTCCCAGCGACCGCCAGCATGGCAGCGGTCATGGCCATCGTTTTCATTTGTTTCATTGTCGACCTGTTGTGTTGCGTCTGTTGCTCGCGGTTATAACGCCGAACCCCGTCCTTTAGTGTCTGTTAATACAGCGGTACGCTTTGTTGCGGATTACCAACCGATACGTCGCTGATATCGCCTTTGAAATTCCGGCGCTGCACCCCATCAACCTGAATAGACAACCGGTCACCTGGTTGAATATCAGCCGCCATAGCACCCAGCGAACCACCACCCGCACCAAGGTTTACCTGACCGACTTTACGCGTACCACGAGCCAGAATGACCGTGATGCCCGTTACACGGAAGTTTGCATCGTCTGGTGAATAGTTACGGAAGCTTTCGTCGGCAACGGCGTTTACTCGTACGCTACGCGCCTGTCCGGCTGGCACACCACGTGGGTCGCCAACTTTTGTTCCACCCACGTAGAATTCCAGCGTAGGTTTCGGCACCCGGTTTACGCGGAAACGCTCAGTACCCAGCAGGCTACCGCTGTTACTGATATTCAAGGCTACCTGCTGATTACTCGGTACGACGGTGATCTTGCCTTTTTCACCCGACTGAATTACCTGCGCACCGTCAGCTGAAAAGCTTGGATTCCAGAGGGCACCCAGCTGTGGGCTTTGAATGCTCAGCTTGTTGGCACAACCCAGATACAGCGGAGGCATAGTACCCGTTTCAACCTGATACGACGGTTTCGCTACAAAATATTCAGCGCTCAGCGGTACCGTTTTCAGGCCGTTAGCCGTCTGATACGAGATGGCACCCGTCAAGGTACGCCGTGCCAGACCGTTCTTGTCATAAGAACCACCCTGGGCGGTAAATTCGATGATACCCTGACCATCCTGCATCCGAACGGGGCCACCGTTCAGGCTCATCCGGGGTTGAATGCCCGACGACGATGCCGCCAGGAACATCTGTCCTTTGAACTTCGTACCAGCCACAACTACCTTCGACTCCATGCTCAGCATAGCCAGAATCTTGTCGAATTTCACGTCCTGCGCACCAACCTTGCTGGCCAGTACATCGAGCACTTCGCCTTCAATCCGGCGAACATCCGTTTGCCGCTGACTCAGTACAGCCAACGCTGCGGGTACGGGGGTCTGTGCGAAGTTAAGGTCACCAAAATCCTTCGTCCGCTGCTCCGGCGACCGGCTTGAAATTGGATCGTCTTTACCGTCCAGTGCCAGCGATGGATATTTGGCATTCGAGTATTTCGACAGTCCGGTTGTGTAATCGTCAAGCTGCTTTTTCAGCTTGTAGGCTTCACCGTTGTGATTGGGACCCACCATCATCTGCGCGACTTTCTCTTCTTCGCTCAGGTTACGGATGTTACCGGCCTCATCAGTACCGCCACCCGCTTCGGTAATGATACGCTGCTTCAGCGCATCGATCTGCCCGATCACGTCGGCTGTTTGCTTGCGTACTTCTTCGGCCTGCTTTACGATAGCCAGGTCGGTAGCGCGGTTACCCGATTTCTCAACCGTAGCACGAATATTATCAACTGTCGACTGATTGACTTTGCTGGCTGCTGATGTCGATTGCTCCAGACTATTGTTCAACAGTACGAATTTATCCAGAATGGCCGAGGTGACCTGTAGGGCCAACAGCGCGGTCAAGACCAGATACATCATCCCGATCATTTTCTGACGGGGTGTCTCTTTTGTGCCTGCCATGAATTGAGGTAGGTTATACTATTTTGAGTTGTGGGATTCTACAGTTGTATAGTTATAAAGTCGTAGAGTTGTAAAGTTGCCATCCGGCAGCGCCCAGAACGCGCCAGCAACTTTACAACTCTGTAACCCTACAACGTTTCAACTCACTTACACGGTCTGACTGCCGCGCATGGCGGTAAGCATGCTACCGTATACGTTGTTCAGCGAAGCCAGATTACCGGTCAGTTTCGCCATTTCGCCTTTAAACTGCTGCGCGTCACGGCTGGCATCCGCCATGTTTTCCATAGCCGATGTCATGCTACCATAGAAAGCGTTCATTGCTTTCAGGTGCTTGTTGGTGTCCTGAAGTTCCAGTTCGTAAACGGCGTTCAGCGCACCCATGTTCTTCGTAACCCGCTGAAACTGATCGCGGTAATCTTTCGCGTCAGTTGTTGCATCGGCCATCGAGTTCATCGCTGTGATCGCTGTGCCGTATGACTTGTTCATTTCACCAATCGACGACGAGGCTGATTTCACGTTCCGGGCGTAATCGTTGGTGGCCACGGTAGCATCGGTCAGGTCCGACAGTTTCGACACCGTATCGTTCAGGCTGCGGAAGCCCGTTCCAAGCCGCTCGAATACGTCGGGCGTCACTTTGGCCTGCGCCAGCATCTGATCCATATTGCCCGTCAGACCATTGGTTTGCGGAGCCGGTTTGCGGGCTTCGCCTTTATAATCATCAGCCAGTTCGGGGTACACACGCTCCCAGGCGTAGCCAGAACCATCAGTGGCCGGAAACAGGAAGCTTTGCATAGCGTACAGACCGAAAATAACCGCTTCGGTAATCAGACCAGCGGTCAGCAGCCAGCCCAGTGATGAGATGTGCTGAATTTTGGCCATTGCTCCCAGTACCACAACGGCGGCACCGGCGCTATAAATAGTTGGTACTAAACGATCCCAGAAAAAATTGGTGGACTTTGCAGATGCCATGGTAACGGTTTATTGAATTGTTTATCGTTTGTCTGATACTGAAACGCTGAACGACAGACGGTTCGTATGCTGTCTGCCGTTCAGCGCTATGTGTTTTTTTGCTTACGCTTTCGTCTGTTTGGTCGACGATTTTTTGCTGCTTTTGCTGCGGCTGCTGCCACCTACCCGGCCACCACGTGCCGAAGCCGTACGACCTTCGAGGTTGTCCATAACGCAACGGAAGCCGATGTATGACCGTTTCTGATCTTCGTATTCGTAGTAGCGCGTACCCGTTTCCAGGTAGTAGGCAATGTCTTTCCAGGAGCCGCCACGTACCACTTTGCGGGGTTCGTCGGCATTCTGATTGTCGGGGTTCATATCCCACACGATGGCGTTCGAGTTGTCGGCGTAAGCATCGCGGCACCATTCGGCTACGTTACCGGCCATATTGTAGAGACCGTAATCGTTCGGATTGTACGCGTTAGCCGGTGCTGTGTATGGGTACCCGTCGGCGTCGAAATTACCGCGTTGTGGTTTGAAGTTAGCCAGGTAGCAACCTTTGCCGTTGGCTACGTAGGGGTTACCCCATGGGTACTTGGCACCGTTCTTACCGCCCCGGGCAGCCCACTCCCACTCCGCTTCTGACGGCAGCCGATACCGGGGCGAACTGAACTGTCCTTCTTTCGTTTCGAAGTCGTTCAGCGAGCCGGTACGCCATTGACAGAAGTGCTGCGCTGCCTTCCAGCTCACTCCTACTACCGGATAGGTATCAAAGGCCGGATGCGCGAAATAGTATTCCAGCATCGGATCGCCGTTGTGGTAGGTAAAGTCGTTTTTCCAGACAGCTGTGTCCGGGTAAAACTTCGCCATGATTTCTTCCTCACCCAGCGTCGACACGGAGTCCGCCAGCAGGGCGTTTACATATTGCCGGTATTCGTGGTTCGAGATTTCGGCATCATCCATATAGAACGAGCTGATTGTCACCTGCCGGTTCATGTTGATCTGAGTAGCCGCTACGTCTTCGTCGGCCTGACCCATGATAAACGAACCCGACGGAACGAGCACCATGCCGTACGGTGTTTTCTGCCGGTAGCCTTTACGAGCCGTCGCGGTGATTTCGCCGTTGGTCATGCCAACTTCGCCCCCTTTGCCACCCTTGCCGCCAAACTTTGATTTGACGAAGCCGCAACTCTGCATGACCAGAATCACGGCCACTACCATTACCCCACGGGTCGCGTTGACTGTAAAGCTGTTGTACTTGTTCATTTATCGGTTATCCTTTATCTTCCTTGCTGTGCGAAACCAGACTAAAAACGAAAATCCGTTTGGTTATTGTATGCCAGTCTGCGAATGCTCAATAATTCTCAAAAAACCTGTTTGCAGACTTGTATACTACGCATTTCCCGCAAACATAATCCGTCATTCCTTAAAAATACGCTGATTCCGGCAATCTGACAAACAACAATATTGCCAAACTGCAGGGCGTATTGACCCCACTACGCCTACAATCCTGTTTTCTAGCGGATTAATACCGGAACCGGGGCGTCCGTACAATAGGCTTTTTGCGGGCGTCGGGTGCGGGCAGGGCATAACCCAGAATTATCTCGTGTGAGGTCAGACTGCGTGCCTGTGTGCTGACCAGTACAAGGTCCAGCGAATAGCCGACCCGCAGCGCATTCGCCCGTCCGAAGTTGATCCCCCCAGTTACAATAGCCGACTCCTGCAGTCTGTACCCAATGCCCGCCCAGAATCGATTGGCGTACGTACCGATCACATTGAGCGTTGCCTGAGAATCCTGAATACCGCCCAGCGTACTGTATTGCACCAGAATCGACGGCTGAATATCGATGTCGTAGCCGATACCCAGCCGGTACCCAGCCGTCAGGTACACGTTTGAATTGAGTGGTAGCGTTGACGTTGCTGAGCCAAGCGTGTATTCTGCCCGGTTCAGGTGGTTTACGCTTAGACCAACCCAGTAATCGACCGTGTTGTAGTATACGCCAGCGGCAAAATCGGGCCGGGCCTGGGTTACGCGACCGCTGGGGATGAGCGGATCAGGCACTTCAGGTCTGAACAGCCCATAGTCAAACCCTTTGTTAAACAGCCCGGCCTGCACACCAACGGCCAGCGTCCCGCTTTTCAGCGCAGTCCGGTACGCGTACGATAGCTGTACCGACTGATTGATGTTCGGACCGGCCTTATCGTTGAGCACGTACACACCAATTCCGCTCTTTATGGCGGCCAGCGGCATATTGAACGACAGCACCTGCGAGTTCTGCACGGCTTCGTCGTTGCTACCGATCGATTGATAACCAAGGTATTGTGTCCGTTGTGTCAGCTGAATACGGGACACCCCTTCCGAACCAGCCGCTGCCGGGTTGTAGTACATTGGGTTGTACATGTACATACTCAGCTGCGGCTCCTGCTGCGCCATCACCGGACCGGCAGCGACACCCACGAGTAAAACAATCAGGCGGTAAACAGTGCGACTCATAAACAATACAGACGAATCAGGTCAGGCGGGGCTGGCGAACAGCCAGACTCCCTTATAATCAGAATACTCAGTTCAGGCTTCAACTGTTGCCTGTCGAAGGCCATTGCAGTATACAAATAAACGCCCTTGACACCACTTTATTGAGCCAAAAACAACGGCAGACGCATAGAAAATGAGTAACTGAACCCATTTTCCATGCGTCTGCCGGACGAATGTATAGCAGGCGATTATTAACCGTTTACTTTTTTGATGTACAACTCCAGTGCCCCGGTCATCGAAGGCGCGTTAGGCAACGGGGCTTCGATGTCGAGATGCAGCCCGGCGTCGGTAATGGCTTTGGCTGTCGTGGGGCCGAAAGCGGCCATCCGTGTACCATTCTGCTCGAAATTCGGAAAGTTCGACAGCAGCGACCCAATGCCCGATGGGCTAAAAAAAGCGATGATGTCGAACGAGTGAATATCCAGATCGGTCAAGTCCGTGGCAACGGTTTCGTAGATCACCGCTTCGGTGAAATGCAGACCGCTGGTATCCATAAACTCCGGAATATCATTCCGCCGAACGTTGGAGCAGGGAAACAGAAACTTCTCGTTCTTGTGCTTTTTAATCAGGTCAAACAGTTCAGCGGCCGTCTTGGTACCGGTGAAAATCTTTCGTTTCCTGATAACGATGTATTTCTGAAGGTAATTGGCCGTTTGCTCCGAGATACAGAAGTACTTCATATCAGCCGGTACCTCAATCCGCCCTTCCTGGCACAGCCGGAAGAAGTGATCGATGGCGTTCCGGCTGGTGAAAATAATAGCCGTATGATCCAGGATGTTGACTTTCTGCTTGCGGAAATCCTTGAAAGAGATACCCTGAATCTGAATAAACGGCCGAAACTCGACCTGAATATTGTACTTGGCAGCTAGATCGTAGTAAGGGGATTTTTCGTCGACAGGTCGCGATTGAGATACTAACAGCCGGCTGACCTTCGTCGCCCGGTTCTGGGGTTGTTCGGTATGGGTCTCGTTCATTGAATCTGGTACGCTCGGTTTGTCAATGGGCTGTCTTCCAGGCCGTTGGGAAAGGTCCTGTACGACTGGCAGATCAGCGCGCTTACCGACACCAGTTTACCGGAGAATCAAGCGTAATCCGATGATAAGTGGTATCAGTTCGACGATACAAAGGTACGAAAATAAATACAGATTCTTGATAGGCTCACCAGCCCGTACTACTGCGTAGAGCAGGGCGACCCGCGCCGTATAGAATCCAATCAGGGGGAACAAAACGGCATTCTCCGACCAGTCGTTCAGGTCGATATTATAGGCGATAACCAGCATCACCAGCGCCAGGCCTGTAAAGAACAGCAGCGACGACTGGACAATTTTAAAAAAGTGTACGTTGGTTATGTCCTGCAGTTTGTAGAGTCCGCTGATAACGTCGACCAGCAGGTATTTGCCGATTATAGCCCCGAAGGCCAGCACCGTCAGCAGAACATATTCGCTGCCAACGCCCCCCCACTGTGTCAGCACAGGCAGTAACACCCGCCCCGAGAAAACGTCGACGTTATGGCTTTGAGCAAGTATCATCAGGTACGCGACCAGCAGACTCAACCCCAGCGTAAACAGCAGGTTGACGCTGCTCAGGGGTCGGCTGATGAGAAACGATTCTTCCTGCGCCCGCACCGACAGCAAATCGCGCAGACTGAAAAACCGGCTGAATGCCCGGTGATGAAACGAAAACAGGAAGGCGAAGAAGCCCAGCACGATCAGCAGCCCAATGTTGAGAAAGTTGCTGTAAACCGGAACAGGCCGGGGCCGGACGCTCAGGTTATCGTCGCGCAGTATGATTGTTTTCTGGACGGCCGAACGGGGGTAGGCAATATACAGTTGCTTACCGGCTATACCGGGTGACCCGTAGAGCGTCAGAAAGAGTTCGGGACGCCGGTAGACCCGAAACAGGCTATCGATGTCGAGGATCTGCCATGTACCCGCCCGCAGGTTCTTCCGCAACGCGGCATTGATAAACAGGTAACCGTCTTCCTGGGTGCTCAGCAGCAGTTTGTAATGCCGGTTGCTTTCCAGATCGACGTACGCGCTCAGGGCTGTCTGCGTCGCGTGGAGTTCGGGGATGTAAGGAACGTATGCCTGCGTGGCGGCATCGAACACCTGAAAATCGTCCTGAAACGAATGAACCGGATAGTACTGACCGGTGGGACCGATGCCTTCGTTTCGGGGCTGAGTAAAAGCTGAATGAGTGAATACAAAGAAGAGTGAAAGAGTGAAAGAGCGAAAGAGCGAAAGAGCGCGGGTAAGGCAGACTGGTTGAACCAGCATCTGTCCTGCCAACGCTCTTTCGCTCTTTCGCTCTTTCACTCTTTATACCTGCTCTTTATTTCCCCAATGCCTTCAGCATCGTATCGCCGATGAGGGCTGGTGATTCAACAACGTGGATACCGCACTCACGCATGATCGCCATCTTGGCAGCGGCCGTATCGTCTGCACCACCAACGATCGCACCAGCGTGGCCCATCCGACGCCCTTTGGGAGCCGTCTGACCAGCAATGAAACCAACGACGGGCTTGCGGTTACCATCAGCCTTGATCCAGTTAGCCGCTTCAGCTTCCATGCCACCACCGATTTCGCCGATCATTACGATCGCTTCAGTGTCGGGGTCGTTCATCAGCAGTTCAACAGCCTGCTTGGTCGTTGTGCCAATGATCGGGTCGCCACCAATACCGATAGCAGTGCTTTGGCCCAGACCGGCTTTGGTCAGCTGATCGACGGCTTCGTAGGTCAGCGTACCCGACTTCGACACGATACCAATCGTACCTTTCTTAAAGATAAAGCCGGGCATGATACCCACTTTACACTCTTCGGCGGTCATTACGCCGGGGCAGTTTGGCCCAATCAGCCGGACATCCTTGTTGATGTCAGACAGGTAGTGCTTCACGGCGACCATATCTTCGGTCGGAATACCTTCCGTAATGCAGATAATGACC
Organism: uncultured Spirosoma sp.; assembly: GCA_964581865.1. GTDB lineage: Bacteria > Bacteroidota > Bacteroidia > Cytophagales > Spirosomataceae > Spirosoma. Next base: position 37,482 of record CAZOQC010000026.1, on the reverse strand, counting down.
TTGATGCCCGCATCAGCGGCTTCCATGATGGCGTCGGCGGCAAACGCGGGGGGGACGAAAATGATTGACGTATCGGCACCAGCCTCTTCAACGGCCTGACGGACCGTATTGAAAACAGGGCGGTCGAGGTGAGTCTGCCCACCTTTACCGGGGGTTACGCCACCAACCACGTTGGTACCGTATTCAATCATTTGCTGGGCGTGAAAGCTGCCTTCCGAACCAGTGAAACCCTGGACGATTACTTTGGAGTCTTTGTTAACTAAAACACTCATGACTGGTTATTAAATCGTTGGCGATGCAGTTAGGGCCGACGATCCGTTTTGTCAGAAAGCCCCGCAGCCGAACTAAACGTGGGGTCTGGCGCAGGCAAAAGACAGAACGGTCGTCTCCGAAAAAGTTGGGCAAAAGTAGCCGAATCTTGCTAAATTTCGTGATGATTTTTTCGCACATCCTCTCCGGCTCTATACTGGCTGGTACTGGCATCGGCGTGTTCTGGCGCTTTTTTCAGCAGGTACCACTTTTCAACCGGCTATTGTGGGGATTTTTCTTTCTGACCATTTCGCTGACCGCCCTTATCGGCGTTGTTCATTACACCGGTACTGAATCCCTCGAACCGCTACACCGCTCGATGCGCGTTCTGGCCGATAGCCTGGGGGTCGTGTGCGCCGTCGTGGCAACCTGGGGATTACTGAATCGGATCAGTTACAAACGAACCAGCTTTCTGCTAGCAGTGGTATCGGGGGTTATTTTATTCGTATTGCTGCTGCTGCCAGACGTGAGACTGTTCACACCCATCGTACCGTCGATGGGTATTCTGGTGCTGATGCTCATGGCCGTATATGCCCTGATGCAACGCAACAAGCGGGGCCTGTGGATTGTACTGGCAGCCATGATGATGGGGCTGGCAACCAAGGCCCCCGCCTTCGATACCGTAATGAACCCCGTCGACTTCGATCATTACGCCAATGCGCTGGCCCTCTGGTTCTTCGGCAAATCCGCACAGCCACGCTAGGTGTAGCTGTTTCCTCATTTACCCTCACCCCAACCCCTCGCCCGTTTTGGGCGAGGGGTTGGGGTGAGGGTAAATGAGGAAACAGCTACAAAACATATGAGCGAACAATAGGTTTTCTGACGATCAAGTTCCTAAACAACGTTATGAACCCGTCGCAAATCGCTCATGACCCGGCTCAGGCCGCTAAAGCTGCCAAACTACTGTACGTCAACGACGATAGTCCCGGCATCAGCCGAAAAAAGGCGGGCGATCACTTCACCTATACCAATGCAAAGGGCGAAGCCATCGATGACGATGATACGTTGAGCCGCATCCGCCACATGGCGCTGCCACCGGCCTGGGAGCGGGTCTGGATCAGCCCGAAACCAAACAGTCATTTACAGGCTACGGGGATCGACACGAAGAATCGGAAGCAATACCGCTACCACGCTGCCTGGAACGCTATTCGCAGCGAAACCAAATTTTTTCGCATGACGGCCTTCGGTGAAGCCCTGCCGACACTCCGGGCCCGGCTGGCAAAAGACCTGAAGCAGCGCGAACTGACCCGCGACAAAGTCGTTGCCATTGCGCTCAGCGTGATGGGACAAACGCTGATCCGGGTTGGGAATGCCGCGTACGAAAAAGAATACGGCTCGTATGGTCTGACGACCCTTAAGGACCGACACGTCAAAGCCGAGGGCAGTGAGGTTCGGTTCAGCTTCAAGGGGAAGAAAGGCATCTACCACGACATCACCCTACACGACGCCAAACTGTCGAAACTGGTAAAAGCCTGCCGCGATATCCCCGGCAAGGAACTGTTCCAGTATTTCGACGCCGAAGGCAACCGCCACCCCATCGACTCCGGCATGGTCAACGAGTACTTGCAGGAAACGATGGGCGACGAGTTTTCGGCCAAAGATTTCCGGACCTGGGCCGGCACGGTCAACGCGTTGCGGCTGTTGGTTGAGCTGGAACCCTGCGACAGTGAGAAGGAACTGAAGAAAAACGTCAACACGATACTCGACGAAGTATCGCACACGCTGGGTAATACGCGTACGGTTTGCCGCAAACATTACGTACACCCGCAGATTCTGGAAGCCTACGAATGCCGGGATCTGAATCCGTACATCAAAAACAAAGGTCGTTTCCGGCAGACGAGTCCTAACGGGCTGGACGGCGTGGAAAAACTACTGCTGAAATTTCTGAGCGATCAGGTGAAGCATACCGTCAAAAAAGCGGCAGCGACAAACGCTACGGCCTGACTAATGAACGGTCGGACACCACTCCGACCGCCCACACCGTCGACAGATGGGGGCCGTTACGGGCTGGTGAAAGGTTTCGACATGGCCGCAGGTGTAACAGGCATACGTACCCGGCTGGGTCAGGCTTGCCGTGTGTTCGTCCAGCTTTTTAGGCATGATCGACAGGCCTTCGCGTACCGCATCGGCCTCGAACTGAAAAATACTGATCTGGCCGTTTGGCTCCAGAATCGTCGTCTGCACCTGACCCAAGTGCCGGATACCCTGCACACGCAGATCGGCAAACAGTTCTTCACGGGTGAGGTCTTCGTGTTCGAGATTATCGATCAGTACGCGCCCTTCCTCCACAATGTAAACGGGGGTACCTTCCAGCACGTTACGCACTTTTTTGTACCGGTCGCTGATATACGTCGCCAGTTTGTAGCAGGTCATCATCACCACAAATACGACGACGGCACTGCTCAGCGGTACGTCGTCGTAGAACATCGGGTCGCCGGCCGCTGAGCCAAGCCCGATAACCAGCACCAGTTCGTAGATGGACAGTTGCCTTACCTCCCGCTTACCCGACACGGTCAGGGCGGTGAGCAGAATGATAAACATAAACACCGTCCGGAAAGCCACTTCGCCGAGAAACGTCCAGGGAAGTTCTTTGATCAGGATACGGTGCCAGTCGAAGACTTCAACGGGTGGTTGCTGCATGGGCTTAGTTCCGGTTTTCCGGCGCGTTATCCTTGCGCACTTTAATTTTCCGTTTCAGTGCCCATTCTTCAGCGCGGGCCGTCGCGATGGCAATGGCTTTACTATCATCGCTCCCCTCGGCGAGCAGCGCGTTGGCAATGTCGATGGCTTTGTTGCGTACCGGAGCCATGAAATTCTTCAGCGAATCGGGGTAATCCTTACGGGTGTAGGGCATGATCGTGTTGAGTTGGTTACCTACCATAACCGAACGCATCATGCGGTGTTTGCGAAAATTCCCCGGCAGCTATTGAACCAGTGTCTGGGTGATAGTACTGCTCAGCCGAAGCAACTCGATCTCGGCCGCTTTGGCGTTGTATTCGGCATCGATCAGCCGGGTTTGGGCGTCGATCTGCGTGCGCTGCACATCGCGAAATTCCACGAACGTCGAGTTACCGATCCGGTAGCGGTCGTAGGCGATATCAACGTTCTGACTGGCCAGCTGGTTGTTGAGCACTTCCAGATTCAGCAGCTTGAGGCTGTTGCGGTACAGCTGATAGGTTTGCGTCAACGCCGTTTGCAGCTGTAGTCGCTGGTTGTTTTCCTGATCACGGGCAATGATTGTATTCACCCTGGCATTCTGAATCTGCCGTTTCAGGTTGAATCCGTTGAAAATCGGGATAGTAGCCGTCAGCAAATACGTCAGCGCACTGGTGCGGCCGGTACGAATACCGAAGCCACCCTGGTTATCGACAAACTGGTAGTTGTACCCTGTCTGCGCCGTCACGGATGGTAATAGCTGCGCGTTGGCTAGCCGAATGTTAATGTCAGTGATGGTCCGGTTGAGCACGGCGGTCGCCAGCAGGGGATTGTTGCTCGCCAGCGATTCTTCTAGGGCGGGAAACTGTAAATTGGTGTTGACCAGAATCGTGTCGCGGACGGCGAATTCGGTCTGCGGGTCGCGCACAAGCAGCGAATTGAGCGTAACCTTGGCGTCGCGCAGAAACTGTTCCTGCTGGATCACGGCCGCGCTGTCCGTGTTATAGTCGACCTGGGCACTTAAGAAGTCAACTTTTGAGCGGGTGCCCACTTCGTAGGTGGCGCGGGCCAGATCGAGTCGTTCGCGCGACACGTCGAGTGCCTGACTAAACGCGATCAGCCGCTGTAATTGCCGGATCACGTCGTAGTAGGTCGTCGCGACGCTGGCGAGGGTGGCTTCGGCATTGGCGCGGGTCGTTACGCTGGCCAGTTTGAGCAGTTGCTGCAGCTGATTGTACGTGGCCGACCGGGCGTAGCCGTTGAACACCGTGTAGTTGAGATTAAGCCCGAGATTGCTGGTCCGGTTGAAGATGCCGTTGGCCTCCTGCGGGGGACGCAATCCATCGAGATACGTCTGATAAAAGCTCTGCAAGCCCCCGTTGGAGTTGAGGTTACCCGTCAGTGAAGGCAGATAACCCGCATTACCCCGCGTGAAATTGTTCCGGGCGATCTGCTCCTGCGCCTTGTTGATGCGAATCTGGTAATTGACATCAATCGCCTGACTGACAGCCTGTGCCAGCGTTATCGGGTCGCCGGTTTGCGGAATGGTCGCCACCGTAAAAGCCCGTTGCCGGGCGCGCTGAACGGCGTTATCAGTTTGTTGCGCAACGAGTGCAGTAGGGAGGAGCAGGAATAGAAAGCAACTGCCGAATTTCATTGACGGAGAGTTAAAGCGAGCGTTAACCTCAAAACTACGAGATTATCAGATTGCCGGGCGGTTTATCGCTTTCGCTTATCTTGCGTTTTTTACCGGTCAATACTGCATGAAACACGTCTTCGCTCGCTTTCTACCCCTCTGCGCCTGCTGGCTGATGGCCTGCTCCGGTCAGAAATCCGCCGATCTGCTCGTCACCAACGCCCGCATTTATACGGCAGACTCTGCTTTTTCGAGTGCCAGTGCGTTTGTTGTGAACGACGGTAAGTTTGTCGCGGTGGGCAACGCAGCCGACCTTCAGCGCCAGTACAAAGCCGATAGCACGGTCGATCTGGGTGGCGCACCGGTGTACCCCGGTTTCTACGATCCGCACAGCCATTTTCTGGGGTTGGGTCAGGTACTCGATCAGGCTGATCTGGTCGGTGCCGACTCGTACGATGACGTAATCAGCCGGCTGAAAACGTTTTACCAGCAACACCCGCAGGTGCTGTGGCTGACGGGCCGGGGTTGGGATCAGAACGACTGGCCCGACAAGCAGTTTCCGACCAAAGAAAAGCTGGATGCCGCTTTCCCGAACGTACCGATTGCGCTGATGCGGGTCGACGGCCACGCCCTGCTGGTTAACTCAAAAGCGCTGCGGCTGGCGCAGGTGACGGCCGGATCACGGCTGGCCGGTGGCGAAGTCATGCTCAAAAACGGGCAACCCACCGGCGTACTGGTCGACAACGCCATGCAGCTGATTCGGCGCGTACTCCCCCAGCCTACCCTGGCCGATAAAGCCCGGATGCTGAAAAACGCCGAGCGCGTCTGCGTATCGCTGGGCCTGACCACCATCTCCGACGCCGGGATCAGCCCCGCCGAAATCGATCTGATCGACAGTCTGCATAAATCCGGGAAGTTAAAAATCCGGGATTACGCCATGGTGAGTCTGGGTGAGCCGAACCTGAATCTATACCTGAAAAAAGGGCCGTTCCAGACCGACCGACTGACGGTGAAATCGTTTAAACTCTACGCTGACGGGGCGCTGGGATCGCGCGGAGCCTGCCTGCGCAAGCCGTATACCGACCGGCCCGAAACGGGTGGCTTTCTGTTGCTGGCTCCGGATGAGCTGGCGCGTGTGACGGGTCTGCTTCACCAATCTGGTTTTCAGGCCAATACCCACTGCATCGGTGATTCAGCCAACCACCTGATGCTCGATTTGTACGGTAAGCTGCTGAAAGGCAAAAACGACCGGCGCTGGCGCATCGAGCACGCGCAGGTCGTGTCGCCCGACGATATGGCAAAATTCGGGCAGTATTCGATTATTCCATCCGTTCAGCCGACCCACGCAACCTCCGATATGTACTGGGCTGCTGATCGACTGGGGCCGGTGCGGGTCAAAGGGGCCTATGCGTTCAACGAGTTGATGCGGCAAAATAAGCTGATCGCCTTCGGCAGTGATTTTCCCGTCGAAGCGCCGAATCCGCTGTTTGGTTTCCACGCGGCCGTGGCCCGGCAGGACGCGAAGAATTTCCCGGTGGGCGGGTATCAGATGGAAAACGCCGTCGATCGGAAGTCGGCCTTGCTGGCGATGACCCGCTGGGCGGCTTACGCTTGTTTTGAGGATCAGCTGCGCGGTAGCATTGCCCCCGGCAAGCAGGCCGATTTCGTTGTCCTAGACCGCGACATTATGACCGTACCGAATGCGCAACTGCGTGCTACAAAGGTCCGGCAGACATGGATCGGCGGGGAAGCGGTGTATAAATCCGGCAAATAACCGGTCAGTCCACCGGTACAACGCAACTGTGTTTACCGCTTGCGGATAATGTCCGGCTTTACCTGCTGATCGGTGGCGTCGATAACGTCGGCGATTCGCTTCTGCCGCGTTTCGGCGCGTTTAGCTGCGGAAACCCAAAGCAGGATGGCACGCTTATCCGACCGGCATAGCCCGTGGAAGTACGTGCTGGCGCGTGGATTTTTTTGCAGGGCTTCGTCCAGGTCAGCAGGCAGTATCAGGGCTTCGATAGCGTCGAGTAGTAGCCAGGAACCGTTCTCTTTCGCCCGTTCGATACAGGCTGTACCGGCGCTTGTCATCAGCCCAGCATTCATCAGCCGGTCGATCCGTTCCTTATTGACTTTCGACCAGCCGCTTTTTGGCTTTCGGGGACTGAAAAACTGCATGAACGTATCGGCATCGATCGGCCGGGATGTGCTGTCGATCCAGCCAAAGCAAAGGGCTTCTTCCACCGCTTCGTCGTACGTCAGCGTCGGCACCGCAGCTTTCTTTTTGGCGTAGATGAGCCAGACAGACCGTTGCGTATTGTGGTGTTCAGCCAGCCAGTCGCGCCACTGCTGGCGATTCGCCGGAAAAAACGTGTTGATTTTCTGTGTCATACCGCTTGTTGATCTGAAAAAACTATACATCGGCGGAGTGGTCCCCGCCGATGTACAGCGGCCTTACTTCATGGCAACCATAACCAGTACGGCCAGCGTAGTACCGATCAGGTGGTACGCGCTCGTAATAGAACTGTACAGAAACGGGCGGGGAATGTTGGGGTTGATGGCAATGTTCGTCGTGTTCGCAACCAGAAAACCGACGCCGACCAACAGCGCAAACACAAGCCCGTCGCCGTACGAATGAATGTCCAGCGCATACAGCAAAATGGCACTGGTTACAACGACAAACAGCACACACACGGCTGGCCCGACGATGTAAAGTGGCGACTGATTTTGTAGCGTTTCGCCGGCCTTACCCAGTGATACTTTGTACAGCTGCGGAAAGAGCCGCATGTACCACAGCGCACCCAGCATGAAATACACAACGAACGCGATCAGTACACTCAACCAGTTGATAGAACTCAGTACGGTAAACATAATTCAGGGGTTTGCGTGGTGAAACAGAGCCGTTTGTCTGTCGACAAGACAAAGGTCATCTCACACACTGACAGCCCTATGTCATACCCTGTCGGGCGATGCAAAAAAAGTGTGCGCCCGTTGCGCCAGATCGCACAGCTCCTGTCGCAGGGTGGCCGGTTCGAGGATTGTGACAGCCCCCGCGTAAGGCAACAGCCAGGCAGCGATGTACGACAGGGAACCCACGAAAAACGTCATTTCTACGCTTCCATCGGGCATCGGTTGCTCGTGCGCCCAGCCGTACTGCTGCTTGGCATCATAGAGCCGCTGGGCCGGTTCGGGCGGCACGGCCGATGGCTGAAACTGAACAACGACCTTCTCCCGACCTGCCCGGTTCGCCGTTTCTGCCCAGTAGTGCTGCAAGGTTTCGGGCCGGGCGGCAAAGACGTCGCCGGTAAGCGACAATTGCTGTATCCGATCAAGCCGGAAGTTGCGAAACGCCTGCCGCAACCGGCAGTACGCGACCACGTGCCACTGCTGACTCATATACAGCCCAATCGGCTCAATGTCGCGTACCGTCGTTTCGTCGGTATCGGCGGCACTGTAGCGTAACCGCACAACCTGCTGCTGCGTAATGGCGGTTACCAGTTGCTGGTACATATTCGGTCGGTCGGGCTGACCGGCAGTGCCAAGCACCTGAATATGAGGAGAAATAGTTTCCAGCTGATCCCGGTCGGCCCGGCGAAGGGCAGCGCGCAGCTTATCCATGGCGGTACCGGTTAGCTGGGCGGTGTGGATATCGGTCAGGCCAGCCGCCAGCTTTTCAGCGGTCAGCAGCGCAATGGCTTCCTCACCGGTAAACATAACCGGCGGCAGCCGGTAGCCATCGAGCAGCGTGTAGCCTTTTCCCTCGACAGTCACGACGGGAACACCCGCCTGTTCGAGCGTTCGGATGTCACGGTAAATGGTCCGGGTGCTGACCGAGAAGCGACGCGACAGTTCACCCGCCGTCAGCGTCCGCTTGGTTTGCAACAGCGTCAGCAGGGCCACCAGCCGGGCGAGCCGTTTCGTTTCGTCGTGATCAGTCATGGAATAACGTGAGCGCGGGTTGATGAGTCAGGCCAACCGGGCTAGTCGACAGATAGCACGCGGTACGGCTGTTTGTTGAACGAAAGCACATCCCCCGCTTTATGACCCGTCAGTGCGGTGGCAATGGGCGACGCCGGGGATACGGCAAAATAATCAGTACCGCCGACAGTCAGCTTCCCGGCGCTGATGCTGATAAAAAAACGCCCCCGATCCGTACCGACCAGACTACCCGGCTGAGCGGTTTCATACGCTTTATCGACGTTGATTCGGGCCAGTTCCTGTTGCAGCTTAAGCGCTTCAGCCAGCAGTTGAGCGTGCCGGTCGCGCTCGATCTGCGCCATGGCCCGGCCCGTTTCGTATTTATCCCCCGCGCTGCTTTTCGATTCCTCATTGGCCGATTCCTGCGCGGCTTTCATTGCCTGCCGCGCCGTGTCGATGCGCTGCTGCACGTAGGTCTGACAGGCTTGCAGCAGGGCGTGCCGGGTCGTTAATTCAGAGTTAGTCACAGGTTATTGGTTTTCGGCTGGTTCACAGCGTTATGTATTGGGCAGCCGGGTAAGATCACAGTTTATTAGTCCTCAGCAACTATTCTTCGTAGACAAATATACCGAATCAGGGTTCGGCTTACAGAAAGACACGATACCTTGCATTTCCATTGAACACGAACGCCTGATGAAACGATTCGAATACAAAACACTGGATGTGTCAGCTAACCGGGGCTTCTGGGGCGGAAAAGTCGACTTGCAGGAGCTAACCAGCAAACTGAACGAGTTGGGGCGGGAAGGCTGGGAATTAGCTTCGTCGGTCGACCTGAACTGGGGCAACGGTTCGTCGCGCAACGTCATTATCATGCTTAAACGCGAACTGCAATGACTATCGACGAAGCACAAAAAACCGTCGATAACTGGATCAACACAGTCGGTGTCCGGTATTTCAACGAACTGACCAACATGGCGATGCTGATCGAGGAAGTGGGTGAAGTAGCCCGGATCATCGCCCGTCGCTACGGTGAACAGTCGGAGAAAGAATCCGACAAAGCCAAGGACCTCGGCGACGAAATGGCCGACGTGCTGTGGGTACTGCTGTGCCTTGCCAACCAGACGGGCATCGACCTGACCGACGCTTTTCAGCGTAACCTGGACAAGAAAAACATCCGCGACGCTACCCGTCACCTCAATAATGAGAAGCTGAAGTGAAGTGTAACCCAGACGTCCACGCCTGGTGGGCGCGAAAGCGACCAGGAAGTTGCCGGCGCGGCTCCAGGTCCGGGTGCACGTCAGGGGAACTACTCATAGCGGCAGCTTTTTGGTCGCTTTCGCACCCACCCAGACGTAGACGTCTAGGCTACACGAAACGCGACAGCCCCGCTTCGACTCGTCGAAGCGGGGCTGTGATAGGCGAGTATTACCTGTTTATTTCTGGAACGAGCCAAAAATGTAATCCCAGAACGGCGACGATACGCCGTAGTTACTGTCGTGATTCTTGTAGTGGTGTACGCTGTGGTTGATCCAAAGCTGCTTGAAGAAATTCTTCGGCGGTGCGTAAGCGTGCACGATAAAGTGCGCCGACAGGTAGCCCGTGTAGCCTACCAGAAATCCGGGGAAGAAGGCGTAAGCGGCTTCACCCATCATCAAGAAAAACAACCCGAAGAAAAAGGCGGCAACAAAAATAGCCAGTGCCGGGGGCATAGCCAGCCGGGTTTTGTCTTTCGGGTACTCATGGTGTACGCCGTGAAACGTGTACTGAATCTTGGCGCGACGGGGAGTTGTCGGGGCCAGGTGGTACAGGTAGCGGTGCAGAATGTATTCAAACAGGGTAAACCCGAAAAGGCCCGACACAAACAGGAGTGTGATCTTGCCCGCGCTCATGGCCGTGTAGTTGAATGCGTACCAGCACAGAAAGGCCGATAATACCAGCCACATCGTAATCGGCACCATGATGTGCGTCCGCGAGAGGGCTTCCAGAATAGGATTGTCGAATAGCTTTTTGGTACCCGTGTTCTTGGGGCGGGTCTTACCATGACCAGCCAATGTCTCCAGATGTTCAGAGCGTGCTTCCATAATTCGCAACGGAAAAAATAATGGGGCAAAAATACGTGTTATCGGGTTTACCCCACCCAGTTAGTACATTAAGTTTACTAAAATTCGGTTTAAGCTTTATTCGGTTCGGCGTGGTTTGTCATCTTTTCTTCCATCATAACCATAGCGTTTCGGGGCAGTTTAGGCCGGATAATAAGCCGAAGCGAGTTGTTGTACGTCAGATAGTTAGTCATCCAGTTAAGGAAAATAAACAACCGGTTTTTCACGCCCACGATAGCCATCAGATGAACGAATAACCAAGTCAGCCAGGCAAAAAATCCCTGAAACTTGAAAAACGGCAGGTCGACTACCGCCAGCCCCCGGCCAATCGTGGCCATGCTACCCAGATCCTTGTACGTAAACTCGTCCGGCTCCTGCCCTTTCGCCCATCGGCGCAGGTTTCTGGCTAGCTGCCTACCCTGCTGAATGGCAGGCTGCGCAATCTGCGGATGACCGTTGGGCCATTTTTCCTCGGCCATCAGGGCTACGTCGCCAATGGCAAAGACATCGGGCACATCTTTCACCCGGCTATAGCGGTCGACCAGTACGCGACCGCCACGCCCGAGCACCTCGCTCGGCAAACCCGACAGTGGGCTTGCTTTTACGCCAGCTGCCCAGATCAGGTTGTTGGTGCGCAGCGTCGTTCCGTCGTTGATTGTTACAATGCGGCCGTCGAAATCCAGCACCCGTGTATTGAGCCGGACGTGTACGCCCAGTTCCTGCAAATACGTCAGCGCGTGCTGCTGCGATTCGACTGACATCGGCCCTAACAACTCGCCACCCGACTCGATCAGGTGAATGTCCATCATGCGAAAGTCGAGTTCTGGGTAATCGCGGGGCAGCACGGTTTTACGCATTTCGGCCAGCGTACCGCACAGTTCGACACCCGTTGGTCCACCGCCAACTACCACCACGTCCATAAAGCCTTCTTTCTCGTCCAGCGTCTCGACGCTCAGCGCATCTTCGAAGTTCTGCAGCATCCGGTTGCGCAGGGCGATAGCCTCCCCCACCGACTTCATCGGCATCGCATTGTTGATGATGTTCTGCTGGTTGAAGAAATTGGTGTCGGCCCCCGTCGCCATCACCAGATAATCGTACTCGACCGGTCCAAGATCGGTGTCGATGACTTTGTCGACGGGGCGGACGCCGGTAACGTTGGTAACCCGAATGTGGAAGTTTTTTCGGTCGCCGAATATGGCCCGCAGCGGGAAAAGAATCGAGTTGGCTTCCAGACCGGCCGTGGCCACCTGATAGTACAGCGGCTGAAACTCGTGAAAGTTATTTTTATTGATCAGCACCACCTGAAACTCCGGCATATCGACCAGCTTGCGGGCCAGTTTCAGTCCGCCGAAACCAGCGCCCACAATTACAACCCGTTTCAGGTCTGTCTTCGGTATGTTTGGATTCATTCGCTGCTTGTTTAACTATCGGTTACCAGTTCAACGGCTGTCAGTCAACCTTTTCGACCGTGACGGTCGAGCCGCTACTTTTCGTTCGCGTACGTTACCATCGTCAGTTCAGACTTTCGCCGTCGACTCCTGTAAAACCCGTTCGTAATACGCTTCGTACAGCGGCAAAATACGCGACAGTTCAAATTCCTGCGCCCGCGCCAGCGCAGCGGCCTTGAAGGTAGGCAAATTCGCATCGTCCAGCACGTACAGCGCGTTTTTGACCATGTCGTCTACGTCACCCACCGGACTCATAAAGCCCGTCACACCTTGCACGTTGAGTTCAGGCAACCCACCGGCATTCGATGAGATAACGGGCACTTCGCAGGCCATCGCTTCCAGCGCAGCCAGGCCAAAACTTTCGTTTTCCGACGGCATCAGAAACAAATCCGCCACCGACAGTACTTCCTCCACGGCATCGAGCTTACCCAGAAAACGCACCTGATCGTAAATACCCAGATCGCGGACCAGCCGCTCGATACGGGCCCGTTCGGGGCCGTCACCGACGAGCAATAGCTTGGCGGGCACCTGTTTCTGCACATGGTGGAAAACCATCACGGCATCGTCGATGCGTTTGACGCGCCGGAAGTTCGACGTATGCACGATCAGCTTCTCCCCATTGGGACAAATCGCCAGTTTGAAATGGTCTTTCTTTTGCCGCTTAAACCGCTCCAGATCCACAAAGTTGGGAATGACCTCGATCTCGCGATGAACGTTGAAATGCGCGTAAGTGTCCTGCCGCAGATTCTCCGATACCGACGTCACACCATCCGATTCGTTGATGCTGAACGTGACGACCGGCTCGTACGATGCGTCTTTACCGACCAGCGTAATATCGGTGCCGTGCAGCGTCGTGACGACCGGCACGATACGGCCCTGCGACCGCAGAATCATTTTGGCCATGTAAGCGGCCGATGCGTGGGGAATGGCGTAGTGAACGTGCAGCAGATCGACATCCTCGTTGAGCACGACATTAACCATCTCGCTGGTCAGCGCCGACTCATACGGGGCGTACTGAAACAGCGGGTAGGTCGGTATATTTACTTCATGGTAAAAGACGTTTTCGCTGAAAAAATCCAGGCGGGGCGGTTGCTGATAGGTGATAAAGTGAATCTGGTGACCGTTTTTGGCGAGCGCTTTTCCCAGCTCGGTAGCGACCACGCCACTGCCCCCGAAGGTCGGGTAGCACACAATACCTATTTTCATGACAAACGGGTAACTAAGTAAATAGCGACTGACCCTTTTGGTACCGGCGCTGATCGGTTGCTACGCTAACAACAAACGGCGGGCAAAAGAATCCCGAACAATCGCGGGCAATGCTGAAACAGCCGCGTTTGTCCACACAATAAAATGACGTTCAGGGAGCTGTCCCGTGCCCCGTTCTACACCGCTTTCTGGCGTCAATTCGTTAGTTTTGCCAAAACCCTGCTGGTTATAATGGTCGCGCGTCAGCCCATCTCGTTTCCTGCCTTCGTTGTCGGTTTTCTGCGGCTTGTCCGGGTGCAGAACCTGATGATCGTGGTCCTGACGCAGTTTCTGGCGCGCATTTTTCTGGTTGGTCCCCGGCTCGACTGGCGGCAGCTTCTCCTCGACCCGACGATCTGGCTGCTCTCCTCCTCAACGGTTTGCATTGCCGCTGCGGGCTACATCATCAATGACTATTTCGACGTCAAAATAGACCTAGTCAACAAGCCGGATCGCGTCGTAATCGGGCGGTATCTGCGTCGGCGGGTGGCTATGGGTACGCATCAGCTGCTCAACCTGATCGGCTGCCTGATCGGGCTGTATCTGAGCAAATGGGTCTTTCTGCTCGATGTGTTCTGCGTGGCGCTGCTGTGGCTGTACTCGGCAAAATTCAAACGGCAACCCCTCATCGGCAATGTGGCCGTGTCGCTGCTGACAGCCCTGTCGCTGATCGTGCTGGCGGTTTATTATCAGCAGAATGCGCGTATGCTGCTGATCTACGCGTTCTTTTCGTTTGGTATCTCGCTGATTCGGGAGATTATCAAAGACATGCAGGATATTCGGGGTGATGCGCGGTTCGGGTGCCGGACACTACCCATCGTGTGGGGCCTTCGCCGAACCAAATACTTATTGTACGTTCTGGTTGCTTCGCTGATTCTGACCATGTTTCTCATCACCGATTCACTGGCCAATCTGCACCTCAATCTGATTTTTCTGATTTTACTCGTTCCCATCGGCTGGCTTATTTACCAGCTCGTCCGGGCCGATACCCGCCGGGATTTCGGCTATCTGAGCAACCTCTGCAAGCTCATCATGCTTATGGGCGTCATCAGCATGGCCTGGACGTAACGCCCGTTTACTCAATGGGTTGTAAAGAGCCCGCCAGAATCCCATAGCTTTGGTAAGGTTATCAACTCACACCTTATCACTATGCAATTTCTCACCATCAGTTTGCTCGTCTTTTTTTCTTCGATTGTGTGCCGCGCCCAGTCGTGCATGGGGTTTACGTTTAAAACCGGCACATCGTACGAACTGGCTACCTTCAGCGGTAAAGACAAACCCACAGGTCGTATCAACTACCATGTCGACAACGTGAAGACGCAGGGTGGTAGTACGACCATGGATATTACCGCTACCTTCTCCGAGGAGTCTGGTAAGCAACGGCCACCCTATACGATTCACTATACCTGCACGGGCAATGAGTTGATCGCCGATATGTCGGGGATGATGCAGGGAATGCCGGGTCTGGGCTCGAAAGACATGGAAATGAAGCTGAAAGCCAACCGGCTGGCGTATCCCGGCAAGCTGAGCGTCGGCAGTAAACTCTCCGATGGGCAGATGGAAGCAGACATGCTCAGCGGTGGCAATTCGATGATGACGATGAATATGACCATGACCAACCGGCAGGTCAACAGTCAGGAATCCATTACGACCCCGGCCGGCACGTTCAACGCGTACAAGATTACAGCCGATATATCGCTCGACAATCGGGCGATGGGTATCCCCATCCGGTCGAGCCTGAAATCGGTTAGCTACCGGACCAATGAGCTGCTATTCGACGTAAAATCGGAGACGTACAACAAGAACGGCAAACTCATGGGGTACACCATGCTGAGCAAAATCAACTGATTGGGTCGGCGGTTCGGTGCAGTAATTTCGGACGCTTCGCAACTTTGTTGCAAAAAAGCGAGTTAACTTGCTACGACTTTGCCCAGCGCGTTGCTCGTTGGCTATTTAGCTTATGAAGTTCGATTTCCTGACCCGTAAAGCTGATTACGTAGGCATCACCGGCTCGGTGCTGTGCCTGATTCACTGCATCGCTACGCCCATGCTGCTGATGAGTTCACGGTTGCTGCAAACCAACGATCATCTGCGAATCGGTTACCTGACTCTGGACTATGTGTTTATTGCCGTCAACATAGCGGCCGTTTATTTCGCCACCCGCCATTACGCATCGATAGCCGTTCGCCGGTCACTCTGGGGCTTTCTGAGCCTGTTTACCGCATCGGTTCTGCTGGAAGACGTCAACGAAATTTTTGAATACGCCAGCTACGTGGCGTCGGCCGGGCTGATGCTGACGCACCTCGTCAATATTCGCCAGCATCGGTTGCAGCACGCGCACTGAATGTGGCCCAGACCGGCCACCGCGTGGTGGCCGTCAGGGCAACTACTCACGGCGGCAGCTTTTGGGTCGCTATCGCGCCCACCAGACGTGGACCCGCGCGGTGGCCGGTCTGGGCTACTCCATCTACAGCCGTTTGTTCAACACATCCGCTACGCTTGTCCACCGAAGATCCGGATAACGGCCATTGTCGAGCGGGTCGTTCAGCGTGCTGAACATACTTTGCATGTACTGCCCCTGCTGCCAGCGGGGGTATAGCTGGTTCTCACCGTCGGGGTTAGCCGCCCGTTCGTGCCGGTTGTAGGCAGCCAGATCGGCCAGGCTCCCCATGTTAGTCAGGGTAAATGTGTCGCCCGTTACCGCATTGGCGGCTTTTGCCAGTTCGGCAGGACTGATCTGAAAGCTGGCAATGCGCAAAAGGCGGGGCGTACTCACGTCGAGCGCAGCGTCGGCGGTAAACGCAGCCACATCGTCCATCGTCGTAAAGTCAGCTTTACGATGCTGATCGTCCCAGTAGCCCACCCGTTTTTTTGAAAAGTCCAGCAACGGCATGTCATGACTGAGCAGGTCAGCGAAGGCACCGTTCATAATCGACGTAGCCCTGATCGAGGTCGAATCGATGTACGCCATGAATTCCCGGCGCAGATCGAAATTACGGTTTTCACCGCCGGGCAATTGCGTGAAATCCGTCGCGAAGTCGGACGGAATGAATCGGGGCACACCCGCTTCGATAGCCGCATCGAGCAATCTCGACTGTATGCTGACAATCACATCGCGCAACCCCTGCAACGCCGATACGACACAGTCAACGTTTTTGCAGGCGACAATCAGCTGACCGGGATCGGTCATGTCGACGGTAACGATTTCAGCCCCTTTATCTGTCAGCTCGGTCAGCTTACGCTGGTCTGCACCCGACCGGACCAGCGCCCGGACGGTGGCTCCGCGCTCGATCAGGGCACTGACAATGCGATTTCCTAAATTTCCCGTGGCACCCGCTACCAGAATGGTCATACTATACTGCCGGTTATGTTTCTGGTGTAACCGCCCGTACCGGGTTTAGTTAGCGGCAAACGCCCGATTAGTGAGGAACGTGTTATCGGTCAGTGTTTTGAGAAACGCAATGACCTGCGCCTGTTGCGTAGCGGTAAGAGCAATGCCCAGCTTACCGTTCTGTTTCAGCAGCGGGTCGAGCGTGGGGCTATCTGTTACCCCCCCGTTGGCATAGTGTTTCAGCACCTGCTCCAGCGTCAGGAAACGACCATCGTGCATGTAGGGAAACGTGCGTTCGCTGTTGCGCAGACTGGGTACGCGAAACTTCAGCCGGTCGACCTCCTGCAACGTAATCGTGTACCGCCCCTGATCGTTGATCGAGCTGACGGGCAGGCCGTTGTTGCGGTAGCTACGGTCGGTAAACAGGTCTGTCGCATGGCAACCGGCGCAGTGCTGCTGGAATAGGTTCAGCCCCGCCAGTTCGTCGGCTGTCAGGTCGCCACCGGCTTCCTTCCGAACGTATTTGTCGTAGCGCGAATCGGCCGAAACCAGCGTCAGCACAAACTGCGAGATAGCCTTCAGGAAGCGAGCCGTCGTGACGGTGTCCGAACCGAAAGCGGCTTTAAACATGGGCGGGTATTTGGCACTCGTCCGTACCCGGTTCAGGGCATCGGGAAAGGGCAAATCCATTTCATCGTGCCGGGCAATGGGGGCCATCGGTAATTCATCCAGACTGGTGACGCTGCCATCCCAGAAAAACTCGCGATACCACGCCATATTCTGTAGACTCGGCACGTTGCGCGTCCCGATCCGATCTTTCACGCCGTGGCTCAGGGGATGGTCGGAGTGGGCGAACCCCGCAAACTGCTGGTGACAGAAGCCACAATTGACGGTGGTATCGCTCGACAGATGATTGTCGTAGAACAAGGCTTTGCCCAGAGCAATCCCCTCGGCTGTCAATGGATTACTGTTCAGGTCGTAGAGGGCAGTTGGAAAATTGGCCGGTTGCCGAAACGGGACGGGCGTTGTTTGGTAGGTGACGCCCGTGGTGGGCGGATTCGGCGATGGGTCGGGCGTGGGATCGCTGCCGGGTTTGGTCTGACAGGCAACCGCCAGCCCAAACAACGCCACACTGACCACCAAACCAATCTGCCGAAGGTGTTTCATTTTGTTAGGGGTTTAAGGTTTGTGGTTTAATGTTTAACGTTGCCAGAACCTTAGACATTAAACCACAAACCTTAAACCCGTTTACTTGCTGCCCGCCGTTACACGTTTGTAGCTGAACATACCGGCGTAGTTATCAGCGATACTTCCTGAAAGGGGGGTAAACATGACCGACGAATTTTGCGCGATGCTTAGCTTCGTCGACCCGTTGAAAATTTGAAGTGCATCGGTTTGAAAGTCGATGATCGGCGTCATGCTGCTACCGATCACCAGTTGATCCGACCCGAACGGCAGGGCCACCGTCCGCAGGTTGTTGATCGTTTTCTTGCCATCGTAACCGCCACCGAACCCACCAATGTGGTACTGAAACAAATGGTTCTGCGCGGCCGGTGCCACCGCCGACGTACCCTCCAGTTTCATAAATACGTAGCCCGAATTCCAGTCCCAGTACATCGGGTCGTGGTCGGTTGTGCCCGGATCGAGAACACCCGTGCGCAGGCTGATATCAGCCAGACTCCGCACACTGTCGACGCCGATCAGAAACCCGATACCCGTGTAGGTTCCGACCGGAATGCCCGTCAGCGTCAGTGTTTGCGAGGCCGGGCGTTCTTCCTCGATCAGGAAATAGTTTTTGTCCTGTGGTAGCGTGTAATCGGTTCCGTCGGACCGGCGCAACCGAATGTTGCTGACGAAGTAATTGAACTTGCTGACGTTGAACGACTCACCCGCTGTGTTCCTGTAGGTGCTGGTGTTAAGTACGAGGTTGTCCGGCCCAACAACGTTGTCAAAACGCAATTGCAGCGTACCCGTCTGCGTCGCGGCCACGTCGTTCTGATGACACGACAAAAAGCCCCAGACAAACAGGGTAGCTACCAGTAGCGGAATCAGCAGCGAACGAAGCATATCGGTTCGGTTTACGGTTTATGGTATCCAGTCTACGGTGCTCATCGTGTGGACATTGCTGTCCACCGAAACCTACAAACTGAATACCGGCTCTATCCCAGCCGATTCCGCATGTAAAGCAGCACCAGCGTAACGATGCCACCACTTACACCCATCAAAAACAGCCAGACTATAGCGTTGGCGGCATCGAAGGGTTTCTGAACGAATTCGTGAATCAGCCCGGCCAATGCACCCACAAACGCTGCGATCATGCCATAAAAAATGAACTGAATAATGGGCGGCACGCGACGACGCATAGAAGCAATGGCTTGGTAGTGTAACGACAGAACGGCGCGTTCTATTTCGTTAAAAATTGCTAAACAGATTAGCTGAAGGCTACGAATTCACGGTACCCTACTTTACATATTGGCTGGCATCGGCGATGCTTTTTTTCATGCGCCCCTGTACCGCGTCGATGCTCTTCTTCTGGCTGTTCAAATACTCCAGCGCCTTTGTCTGATCGAGTTTTCCAAGTGTATCGCCATTGTACTGGTTCATCCAGTCCATCATGGCATCATCGGCGGTCGTCAGACTATCGGTCAGCACTTTACCCGCTGCGTTTCCGGCCGCTTTCTGGTTGACCAGCTTTTTCAGCCGAACGATATCGCCCATCAGTTTCATGCTGCTGTCGTGCTGCGCCATAACCGTTTCTTCCAGTTGCTTCACCGGGTCGGCGGTAGTCACTTCACTGGTTTTCGCTTCTTCCTTTTTCGAACCGCAGGCCGCGCTGACAACGACCAGCAGGCACAGACTGAACAAGGCACTTCGTGTTGATTTCATTGGGTTTGTGGTTTTAGTAACGGTGTAAAAGTAGCCTGGACCGGTCCGCGCCACGGTGGCCGCCGGCGCGGACCGGTCCAGGCTATATAGTCAACAGGCTACACCCACCGCGCCAGGCTATATCGATTCAGGCTATGCAAAGATAGCCTGGCGGAGATTCCGGCTGAACAAACCAGCGACATTCGCGATATTTACGCAGGCAATCTGCTTCTCCAATGGCTCAAGAGCATTCCCACGACCATGCCGGTCATAGTCACGGCCCGGTCGTTCTGACGAGTATCAATCGCGCGTTGATTATCGGCGCAGTGCTCAACACGCTGTACGTCGTCGTCGAGTTCAGCATGGGCGTCTATTACAACTCCGTGGCACTCATGGCCGATGCGGGTCACAACCTGAGCGACGTGGCCGGGCTATTGCTGTCATTGCTGGCGTTTCGGCTGGCGAAAGTGCGCAACACGCCTACGTTTACGTACGGGTACCGCAAAAGCACCGTGCTGGCATCGCTGACCA
Source organism: uncultured Spirosoma sp. (assembly GCA_964581865.1). Classification (GTDB taxonomy): domain Bacteria; phylum Bacteroidota; class Bacteroidia; order Cytophagales; family Spirosomataceae; genus Spirosoma. Next base: position 17,445 of record CAZOQC010000026.1, on the reverse strand, counting down.
ACGCCGTGGTGCTGCTCGTTACGGTCGGAGCTATTTTGTGGGAAAGTGTGCAGCGATTTCGGCACCCGGAGCCGGTAGCGGGTGGGCCGGTGGCCTGGATTGCCGGTCTGGGTATTCTGGTCAATACGATTTCGGCCCTGTTGTTTTTCCAGGACAAAGATCACGATCTGAACGTGAAAGGAGCGTACCTGCACCTGGCAGCCGACGCGCTGGTGTCGCTGGGCGTGGTTATCGCGGGGGTTGTGATCAGCTATACCGGCTGGACCTGGCTCGATCCCATTATAGGGATTGTTGTGGGTATAGTCATTCTGGCCTCAACCTGGCAACTGCTGTCCGACAGTGTGCGACTCTCCCTCGACGGCGTACCGAGCAGCATCGACCTGACCGGCGTAGTAGCCGACATTAGGGCCGTACCGGGCGTAACCGACGTGCACCATGTCCATGTCTGGGCTATGAGCACAACCGAAAATGCCCTGACCGCGCACCTCGTTCTCGACCCCAGCCTCTCCCCTGCCGATGAACAAACGCTGAAAGCCGACGTCCGCCACCGGCTCGAACACCGTAACGTCGGCCACGCGACACTGGAAACCGAACCGGCCTCCGTCACCTGCGGCACAACTAACTGTGAGCCAGCTCCGGCTCATTCACACAAACATTGACTTTTCTGTCCGTGACCGCATCCCTGCTGTCACAGACAACGAACGGCCAGCCTTACCACGAACAAAACGTATATACATACAGTCATCATCCAGATCACCATGCTGCCGACGCCGTGCCGGGTAATGAATTAATCGCAGCTAACGGCATTACAGAGCCCGATTTTTAGGGTAAGGTGCAATTTTCGATAACAGATTACTGTTGGATTATAGCAACAGTAATCTGTTGCTGAACGACAACTGACTAATGGAAGCGACTACCCTTGTCCCCGCCGAAAAACAGCGTTACCAGAAACACCTGAACCTGCCCGAACTCGGCACCGCTGGCCAGCTTCGGCTGAAAAACGCCCGTGTGCTGGTTGTAGGGGCCGGTGGCCTGGGCTGTCCGGTACTGCTTTATCTGACGGCGGCTGGCGTCGGTACGATCGGCGTCATCGACCCCGATGTGGTGGATCTGAGCAATCTGCAACGGCAGGTACTCTACACGACCGATGAGGTGGGCAAGTCGAAAGTAAAAACGGCCGTTTCGCACCTGAACCGGCTTAACCCCGACCTGACATTCGATACCTACACGTCGGCGCTCGACACCGGCAATGCGCGGACGGTTATTCAGGAGTACGACATCGTGGTCGACTGTACCGACAATTTTAAGGTACGATATCTGGTCAACGACGTATGCGTATCGCTGGGCAAGCCGTTTGTGTACGGCGCCATTCATCGCTTCGAAGGGCAGGTGGCGGTGCTGAACGCGGATCTCGGCGACGGGCAGCGCGGACCGACCTACCGTTGTCTGTTTCCCGAATACCCCAACGACCTCGAAATTCCAAACTGCAATGACACCGGTGTATTAGGGGTGCTGCCGGGCGTCATCGGAACCTACCAGGCCAACGAAGTAATCAAACTGATTACGGGCATCGGTCAGCCGCTGACGCAGCAACTGCTGATGATCGATCTGCTGAGCATGGACCAGCAAAAGATTCGCACAAAGCGTCGGGCGGATGCCGAAGAACTGGCCCGTCAGGGGCTGGCCACCGGTAACCGGGCCCCCGCTACGACCGCCGGACCTCAGAAAATGTCGGTGCAGGAACTGGCCGACCGACTTGGTAAAGGCGACGATATTTTTCTGCTCGACGTCCGCGAACGGCCTGAGTACGATCTGTGCCACCTCGACGGAGCCACGCTGATTCCGGTGGGCATGATTCCCAACAACCGCAAACGCATTCCAACCGACCGGCCGGTCGTTGTGTACTGCCACCACGGGATGCGATCGAGCAATGTCGTGCAGTACCTGTACGCGCAGGAAGGCTTAACCAATCTGTATAACCTCGACGGTGGTATCAACGCCTGGGCGCGGGATATTGAACCCGAGATGGCCGTATATTAATCACGGGCATGAATTTGGCGGGTGGCGAAGGGAAGAGCAGTTTATACGCTCTTCCCTTCGCCACCCGCTCATTTGTAAATTCCCTGTACCTTTGCCGCGTCGCTGACGGGTCATTCAACGATTTCTTTTCTGAATTATGTTTCTTACGATGCTGAAGTCCAAGCTTCACCGGGTGCGTGTCACGCAGGCGGAGCTTAATTATGTCGGGAGTATTACCATTGACGAAGATCTCATGGATGCTGCCGGGCTGCTTGAAAACGAGCAGGTTCATATCGTCAACAATAACAATGGCGAACGGCTTATCACTTACGTCATCACGGGAGCGCGCGGTTCCGGCATCATCTGCCTCAACGGTGCGGCTGCCCGGCGGGCGCAGGTCGGTGACATCATCATCATCATTGCGTACACGATGCTGAGCGATGAGGAAGCCCGAACCCATAAGCCAACCGTTGTTTTCCCCGATGAAAACAATCGGCTGGTCAACGGCTGATAGCAACCGATTCGTTTCCACCCGTTCTTCCTCCAGTTTATGAATATCAAGAACATCATCAAGTACGTCCTGTCGCTGACGATTGCGGGTGGCCTGCTGTGGTTTACGTTTCAGCAAAGTCACATCGATGCGGCCGACCTGTGGGGTAAAATCAAATCGGCCGATTACCGCTGGGTACTGGTATCGGCTGTACTGACGATCGTGGCTCACTGGAGCCGGGCCGAACGCTGGCGTACACTGCTGGAACCGGTTGTGCCCAATGTGCCGTCGTCGCTCGATGCAACGGCTAGTGTGCTGACGGGCTACCTGGCGAATCTGGCCCTGCCCCGCGCCGGTGAAGTGGCCCGCTGTGGTACGCTCTATCGCCTGACCGGCCGGACGGGTACACCGGTGCCGGTAAACGTCAGCTTCGGAACGGTGGTAGCCGAGCGCCTGTTCGACCTGCTGATGCTGGTCATCCTGCTGGCGGCTACTTTTGTGCTTGAATTCGACCGGCTCAGCCAGTTTTTCACGGAATTTTTCGGCGGCAAATTACCGAAAGGCACGAGCGGTACCGGTGTGTTGCTGCTGGCGGGCGGTGCGGTGGCCGGGCTGGGCCTGCTGGGCTGGTTTCTGTTTACCCGCTACCGGACGGCGCTGGGCCAACATCCGCTCTATCAGAAAGTAACCGCTTTCCTGAACGGCCTGCTCGCCGGGCTGATGAGCGTGCGCAAGCTACGTCGGCCGGGGACATTTATTTTCCATACGCTGCTGATCTGGACGATGTACTACCTGATGTCGTACACCCTGTTTTTCGCCCTGCCAGCCACGGCTAATCTGGGTCCACTGGCGGGTCTGACGATCCTCGTCGTCGGTACGCTGGGCATGGCGGCACCGACCCCCGGCGGTATCGGTTCGTTTCACCTGCTGGTCGGACAGGTGGCGTTGCTGTACGGCCTGACCAGTCAGGACGGGCAGATTCTGGCGACGTTTATCCATGGCGTATCTACATTGATGATTATTCTGCTGGGTATAGCCAGTATCCTCTACGTGCTGACCCGCCAAAGCAACAGCATGGCCCGCACCGACGACGTGCTGACCGACCCCGGAGCCATCCGGTTTGAGAAATAGCCCTGTCATTGACTATTATGACTGAATCAAAGATCTTGACCCGCGAGCAGGCGATTGCGCAGGCTGATGCATGGCGTGCCGACGGGCAGGCCATTGTCTTTACCAACGGCTGCTTCGATATTGTTCACCTCGGCCACATCGACTACCTCGAGAAAGCCCGGAATCTGGGGCAGCGTATGATCCTGGGCCTGAACACCGACGCGTCGGTCAGCCGGATCAAAGGGCCACTGCGCCCGGTCGTAAATGAGTATGCCCGCGCCCGGTTGATGGCTGCGCTCGAATTTGTCGACGCCGTTACCTTATTCGATGAACCAACCCCACTTGATTTGATCGAAGCTGTCCGGCCCGATATTCTGGTCAAAGGCGACGACTATTCGGTCAGTACAATCGTTGGAGCCGACTTTGTACTGAAACATGGTGGCCGCGTTGAAACGGTTGCGCTGGTTCCGGGCTATTCGACCACCGCACTGATTGCCCGAATCAAAGAAAGTTTCTAGTACTGATTGCCAAACAGTTAGTGGCTCTGAGTGTTAGTTTTATACGGTTACGGCTACAACGAGCGTTTTTAATCTAGCTTTAGGCTCGACTAAGCGCACGATTTACTAGCTTTACTAATCCCGATGGCGGGGTGGCCCACAGGCTCGATCCGCAATCAGGTTATCAATAAACAACACGACTACTGATCTATGCTGCTGCTCATCAACATCCGTCTAGTTCAGCTCACGCTGCTCGCTCTGCTGCTGGCCATACCCATCTCCGGCCGGTCGTCGGTCGACCGCACTGGTGATCGAATTCTGGGACGCTGGCTCTTTCCGACGAAGGGTTCCAGCGTTGACGTGTTCCGGATCGGAGATCGCTATTTTGCCCGTGTTGCGGAAGTCGATCACGCTGGCCAGAAAAACTATGGGCTGGCGAAAGACAAGATTATCATTACCAACCTCGCTTTCGATGGGGAAAACTGGTCGAAGGGTGAGATGATTCATCCCAAAACCGGTACGCATCTGGACGTTGAGCTGACGATGGAAGACCCACAGGCGCTGACGGTGACCATCTATAAAGGCATCAAATTTCTCCACAAGCGATTCGTTATGACACGGGTTAGCTGATCGGCGTAGCCACATACAAGAGCCTGCCCTTCAGCGATGGAAGGCAGGCTTCTTTGTGCCTGATGATCGGTTGCCGTGGCGAATAAACGGTAAGTCAGCTGAGACACTTTTATGCATTCTGTTGTTTTATTAGAGAACATGACGTGGATTTGCACGTTGTATTAAAAACAGATTAAACACCCATGATTTCACCCTGGATTTTAATGATTCTTATCTTCGGTGTTAGCGCGTTCGTTAGCTGGCGTTTGAAGAGTAAGTTCAATGAGTATTCGCAGATCGGCTTGAGCAACGGCCTGAGCGGAGCGGAGATTGCCCAGCAGATGCTGAACGAAAATGGCATCTACGACGTGCGGGTCGTGTCGACGGAAGGTATGCTGACCGACAATTACAACCCGCAGGAAAAAACCGTCAACCTGAGCAATGATGTCTATTATGGACTTAGTGTGGCGGCTGCGGCCGTAGCGGCTCACGAATGCGGACACGCGGTGCAGCACCAGCAGGCGTATGCTCCGCTGAAACTACGCTCGGCCCTTGTACCGGCTCTGACAGTGTCGTCGCAGTATATGCAGTGGATTATTCTGGCGGGCATTTTCCTGCTGAACACAACGCCGATTCCGCTGATTATTGGTGTCAGCCTGTTTGCGCTGACAACACTGTTCAGCTTTGTTACGCTGCCCGTTGAGTTCGACGCCAGTCGTCGGGCACTGGCCTGGATTCAGAACCGCAAGGTGGTCAACGAGCGGGAATATGGCATGGCAAAAGACGCGCTCTGGTGGGCCGCGATGACCTATGTAGTAGCCGCGCTGGGCTCGCTTGCCACCCTGCTCTACTACGCCAGCCTGCTATCGGGTGGTCGTCGTAGTGACTAGTCGAATCTGTAACACAAAAAAACGCCACCGGCTGGAAAGTCGGTGGCGTTTTTAGTTTACGTCCTTGCTAGGCGACCAGCCAGACCCTGGCGTGTTGCAGCGCTACGTAACCCGACTCGACCATCTGTTTCGACGGGGCCGATCGGTCGACAAGCATACCGACAACCGCAACAGCGACGGCAATAACCAGCGCAGGCCAGAAACCGGCAATGGTAAAGCTATCCATAAAGTTGTCGATCAGCTTAAGCATAACCGCCGTTACAACCAGCCGAACGAGTCCGGTCAGCAGGAAGAACGTGACAAGATTGAGGGGCAAGCGAATGATCCAGCCAACAAAGAAATTCAGCACGGCCAGCAGGAAGGCGATCAGCAGGGCGGTGCCGAAGCTTTTAACGTCGATCTGCGGCATCAGGTAGGCCAGCCCGAAGATCACAGCAGCATCCAGCAATAAGTGGAGAATAAAATTCATAGTAACGGGGGATTGGTTTTGAACAACCGTTTCCTTAAACGGGTGGTTTAGCCACTAACTTACTCAAAATCGTTTTATGTATCGGCTTTTCGTTCTTCTCGTCACTACCTTACTGGCCTGCGGGCGCGGTTCGTCGCAGCAGCAGCCCACGACGGCACCGGTCGCAGCCGACAGCCTCTATCAGTATCAGGACGCCACCCGCGACGGAACGGGCAGAGTGTATAAAAAACGGGAGATTGCGCAGGTCATGGGGCACCTTGGGGCGTCTTGGCTCGACCGACCGGAGCGTGAGCAGGAAGAACGTACGGACCTGCTGCTGAAAGCACTGCAACTGAAACCAACCGATGTCGTTGCCGACATTGGTGCCGGAACCGGGTTTTTCACGTTCCTGATGGCGCCAAAGGTACCACAGGGCCGGGTACTGGCCGTCGATATACAGCCCGCGATGATCGAGTATCTCAACGAGGGCCGTACTAAGCGGAAGGCGACGAATGTACAGCCGATTCTGGGTACGGAGAGCAACCCCAAACTACCAGCCAATAGTATCGACCTGGCGATTATGATCGACGCGTATCACGAGTTTTCGTACCCCCGCGAAATGATGCAGCATCTTGTCGACGCGCTGAAGCCGGGCGGTCGAATTGTATTGGTGGAATACCGGGCCGAAGACCCCGCCGTACCGATCAAGCCGTTGCACAAACTGAGTATCACGCAGGCATCGACCGAACTGAAAGCCGTTGGCCTGCGGCTGCTAAAAACCGACGAGCGACTACCGCAGCAGCACATTCTATTCTTCGGGAAGTAGAGTAATGCAAAGCTGATTGCTAAGCACCAGAGTAAAACAATTCAACACAGAGTCACAGAGAGCGCCGAGATAAATCAGTGGTAATACACCAGTTATCAGCTAGTGGAAACTCTGAGATCTCCGTGACTCTGTGCTAAATCATCTTTGATTTATTGACATCATATTGATCTGCGTTCCACTGGTAACCTACGCAGAAACAGCTTCTGATTTCGCCAGTTTGCTGTGGCGGAAACCATAGGAGAAATAGATAACCAGGCCGATCACCAGCCAGATCACGAAAATCAGCCAGTTGCTCGCACCCAGTTCAGTCATCAGGTACAGGTTGGTCAGGATGCCGATAACGGGCAACAGCGAGAAATTACGCTGATAACCCAGCACCGCCAGCACGGCCCAGACGATCCAAAACACCCCCAGCAGGGGTTTGGCCTCCAGCGTGGCAAGCAGATGGTGGCTATTCAACAGTGATTCGGTCAGTACGATCAGCAGCACCAGCCCGATAATGTATTTGCCATTGACGTACGGTACTTTAAACTTCGACTGGCTCGACAGGCCCTTGGCGTCGAGAAACAGAATACCCGCGCAGACCAGGATAAAGGCGAAAAACGTACCCACACTGGTCAGGTCGACGAAGAATTTCAAATCCATGAACATCGACGGCACAGCCACCAGGATACCCGTGATAATCGTTGCGAACGACGGCGTTTTGAATTTAGGGTGAATCGTCGCGAAGCGTTTCCAGAGCAGGCCGTCGCGGCTCATGGTCATCCAGATACGCGGCTGCCCCAGTTGATACACCAGCAGCGCACTCGTGATGGCAACGACGGCACTAACCGAAATAACCCCCGCCACAAAATCGAGCTGTACCTTCTGAAATACATAGGCCAGCGGGTCGCTGACGCCCAGTTCTTTGTAGTTGACCATCCCCGTCAGCACGAGTGTAATCAGGACGTATAACACAGTGCAGATACCCAGACAATACAGCATGGCGCGGGGCAGATCGCGCTGGGGGTCCTTGCATTCTTCGGCCGTAGTCGAGATCGAGTCGAAGCCGATAAACGCGAAAAACACGGAAGCGACGCCACTTAGTACGCCCGAAATACCATTTGGTGCGAAGGGCGACCAGTTGGCGGGTTTGACGTAGAACGCGCCAACGGCAATCACCAGCCCGATGACTGCCAGTTTGAGAATCACCAGAATATTACTGGCCGTTCTGGACTCTTTGATGCCGGTATACACCAGCGCCGTAATCAGCACCGTCACGGCTCCGGCAGGCAGATTGGCGATAAATTTCAGTCCACCCAGCGATGGCGCAGCGGCATACGCATCGGCCAGCACACGCGTATTGTCGGGCAGAGTCGACAGCGCTTTCCCGGCCTGTGTGGTTTGCTGCACCAGCTCGTAGGCGCGGGAGGCCGACCCATAATCGATAGCCAGGTATTTGGGAAACAGAATGCCGAACCCCGCCAGCATCGACGTAAAGTATTCCGACCACGAAATAGCCACAACCATGTTGCTGACAGCATATTCGAGAATGAGCGCCCAGCCGATCACCCAGGCGAAAATTTCGCCAAACGCCACGTACGCATACGTATAGGCACTACCACTGACCGGCACCGTGCTGGCAAACTGCGCGTAGCTGAGCGCTGTAAACACGCAGGCGATGGCCGTAAACACGAACAGCAGCGACACCGCCGGACCGCCGTTGTAACTGGCCAGCCCGATTGTACTGAAGATACCGGCACCGATAATAGCCGCAATGCCGAACGAGGTCAGGTCGCGGACGCCGAGCGTCTTGACCATCGTACCCGCTCCACCTTTATCGGCGTCAGCCAGAATCTGAGAAACCGTTTTTTTCCTAAAAAGAGACATAGTGACGGGCGGCAAAAACCGGCTTATTTCGCGTTAAACCGCTAAAAATAGAGATACTTTCCGGTTTTTTGTGCGTTATTACGTTAAAAGCACACCGTATGTCGATCCGGGTTCTGGACCTGAGTAAAGTATATTCCCAGTCGGGAAGTCAGCCACAACGGGCCGTCGATGCCATTTCGTTTTCGGCGCAGCCCGGCGAAATCGTTGGCTTTCTGGGGCCTAACGGTGCGGGCAAATCCACGACGATGAAGATCGCTACCGGCTACCTCCCCCCCACCACCGGTACGGTCGAAGTCAACGGGTTCGACGTCCGGACACAGTCGATGGATGTACGCCGGAGTGTCGGCTATCTGCCGGAACACAACCCGCTTTACCTCGACCTGTACGTAAAGGAGTACCTGCGGTTTGCCGGTTCGCTACACGGTTTGTCGGGGGCCGACCTGACCCGGCGAATCAGTGACATCATCGAGCGCGTCGGGCTGGGACGCGAGCAGCACAAACGCATCGGTCAACTGTCGAAGGGCTACCGGCAACGGGTCGGGCTGGCGCAGGCGATGCTTCACAATCCGCCCGTACTTATCCTGGACGAACCCACAACCGGTCTTGACCCCAACCAGCTGACCGAAATCAGGCAGGTAATCCGCGATGCCGGACGCGATAAAACGGTGCTGTTCTCTACGCACATCATGCAGGAAGTCGAAGCGTTGTGCGACCGGGTGGTTATCATCAACCGGGGGCAGATCGTGGCTGACAGCCCGCTGAGTCAATTGCGGGCGTCGGCTGGGGGTAGCACGGCCGATTCGATTTTCGTCGTCGCTGAGTTTGAGCAAGCCCTACCCGACGCTGCCATACTAACGTTACCAGGCGTGACGGCGGTCGAATCGCTAGGCAACGGGCAGTACCGCCTGACGGCGGTGGTGGGTACCGATCTACGGTCGGCGGTGTTTCGGCTGGCGGCTGACCAACACCTGACGCTGATCGGACTCCGGCAACAGGAAAACTCACTGGAGGGCATCTTCAAATCACTGACGCAGTAAGTAGGTAGCCTGCGTGCTGTATGTAGCCTGGACGTCTACGTCCGGGTGGGCGCGATAGCGACCAAAATAGCTCCCGCCTTGCGTAGTTGCCCTGACGGGCACCCGGACCTGGAGCCGCGCCGGCGGGCCGGTCCAGGCTACACACAGAAAAGCCCGAAACCTCACTGAAGTTTCGGGCTTTTCAACCGTAAACGGGAAACCGTATGCCGAGAACGCTTACTTCACCGTCGCCATAAGCGGATACTGGTCGAAGATCGAGCGGACGATCCCTTTGAAGTAGTTGTTCTTAAAATTCTGGTTGCGCATCATCTTCGACGCGTATCCTTTCCAGATAACCTGGTATGATTCAGCATCGATCAGCGAAATCATCAGTGTACCTTCATCAAGGTTGTAATCGATGCGCTTATACGTCGCATCGTCGTCTTCCCGCACGACCCAGTCTTTGATGACGGGTTGCTGATACCCCCGGAACCGCAGGTCGGACCGGAAAATATTGTATGAGATCAGCAGGTTGGGGCTACGGTTGCTGACGCGGTAACCCCGTGCTTCCATCTGGTGGCGAATCGCATCCTGAATATCGGAGCAGAGCAGGGTCGAGTCGACAAACTCACATTCCAGGAAGTTAAACGATTCGTAGTTTTTGAAGTGCCCCTCATAACTGTAATCGTGTTCGACAAACAACCGGCTGGGCGAACAACTCGCCATTGTCAATACGGCCAGGGTAAAGAGGACTCCAATGCAGGTCTTCATACTAAGTGCTGTAAAAGTTTCAATCAATTTTTACTTGGATTACGCATACTAAAAACTACTCCTGACTTAATTCAAATTTACCTGTAATTGTTTGGCAAACAACTGAATGCCTTCCTTTTTCTACTATACGTTTACCATCGTGCGGCAAAGTCTCCCGTTGTTTCGAGCAAACGGTCCTGAACCGTTTCTCTACACGTCTTCTGCCCCGTTGTAAAACGCCAGTGCCCGGCGCATCTCAGCAGCCGTAACCGGCACATCATACGCGCAGTGGCCGGGGCCGTCGGGCAGCGCCATCCGCACCTGACTACCCCGGTTTTTCTTGTCCTGCAGCGTCAGGCTCAGGATGGGCTCAACGTCGGCGGGCGACATCTGTACCCGCCCATATACGGCGAACAGATACTCTTCGATTTGCTGTAACAACGATTCATCAATCAACTGCTTTTTCCAGGCGATGTATGCTTCCGCGATCATACCCACGGCAATGGCTTCGCCGTGCAGCAGCCGCTGACTGGTTTTGCCCGCTTTGGTCAGGAAATACGTCTCGACAGCGTGCCCCAACGTATGACCGAAGTTGAGCGTCTTCCGTACGCTTTTTTCGCGTGGGTCTTCCGCTACGATTCTTTCTTTTATGGCTACTGAATGCTCAATAAGCATCGGCCAGTTCTGCTCGTCGAGATCGCGCACCCGGATGGTGTTCCACATGGCGGCATCGGCAATCAGGCAGTGCTTGATGATTTCGGCGAAACCCGACCGGAGTTCCCGTTCGGGCAGGGTGTTCAGGAAGGCCGGATCGATCAGTACCGCGTCGGGTAGCTGGAAAACGCCGATGTGATTTTTGAGGCCGTGAAAGTCGATACCGAGCTTCCCTCCCACACTGGCGTCGACCTGCGACAACAGTGTAGTAGGCAGTTGAGCAAAGGCTATACCACGCTTATAGGTAGCCGCGCAAAAGCCGCCCATATCACCGATCACCCCCCCACCCAGATTAAGTACCAGCGCATGGCGGTCGGCATTGGCACGGGTCAGCGCATCCCAGATCTGCTGGCAGGTGACCAGATTTTTTTGCTCCTCACCGGCCTTGATCCGAATCATGGTATGCTTCGGCAGGAGCGGCTTCAGCAGTGGATAACAATGCCTGGAGGTACTATTATCGGCAATGACGAAAATGGCTGAGTACTCAGCTGACGTCAGCAAGGCAGGCAGGCTCTCCTGCAATGGGGCAATGGATACGTAAGACATAGCGTAAAAATAAGTCGGTAATCCAGCGATCAATAGGGTGGTCGGTTAATTAATACTTGCCCGCTCACTCAATCTATCTCTTACCCGGCTATGGGTCAATGAATGTCGATTATGGCTTGGAATTTGCACGCTCGTATTTACCAGTAACCAGTACAAAGTAACTCTTACGTTAATAGCTGCCTGCATATCGACTTGAGCCAGGCAGTTACAGGTAAACCCACTTTCGTAACGACCGTAACGTGAATACACTCTACAAGGACAGACCTGTTTCATATGATTCACTGCAAAACAGAACCTGGCTTCGTCGGCTGTCGGGCCCGGCTGGCACGCTTCTTTTTTTGCTGATAAGCCTGCTTATAACAACACAGTCCTTCGCACAGAATGAGCTGGAATTATCATCGGGCAGTTTTACCACAAACCCAAACGGCCCGAATCCAAACACAACGGTTACGGCGGCAACCACCATAACGCAGGCCCTAACACTGCTTCAGAATACGACTGGTACAACATTCAAGCCGTATACAACGCCCATAACGGTTTCAGTCTCGCTCTCTGACCAGGTTTATCTGGCCATCGTGGGGGGGGGAGGTACGACCACATCGACGGGTGCAGGATTAAGCTTCGGCACTTCTCAGGGTGCGTCGTCAAAGGCGGTAGTCCCCACAACGGTCTATAATTTAATGTCGGCCGTCGGGGGTGGTACTAATGCACAATTTACGTCGAACCCCAATGGACTGGCTGGAACGGGTATTGATGTAGCCACTAACTACGCCTTTAGCCTATTTACAGCCGCTGAAGCGCTGCCGGCTACCAGCCTCTCAGCACGGAACGATTTCGGCACGATGACTGTCACGTTCAGTCAGCCAGTTACCAACCCGGTACTGGACTTTGTCGGTCTTGGTGGCATGTATGGAACCGAAGGATTTTCTACCGAATTTACCCTGACATCCGTGGGTGGTCCGGCCAGCGTTGCAATAAGCAAATTGTCCGGCTCTAACGAACTTGTTGTTTCCGGCAACCAGATTAATAACCAGGGATCCGGGGGAACACTAGCCGCAACGTGTGGCACGGGGGGAGCCTGCGGTAGTGTGCTGGTCACAGGTACGAACATTACTTCGCTTACATTTAGAGTGTATCTGCGCGGGGATGGTAAAGGAACCGCCTACACAGGTACAGGTGTATACACTGGCGACCGCTGGCTGTTGGGCGTGTCGCTTCAGTCGCCGTTTTCATTATCGGGCACGGTCTTCGATGACGCAGACGGCTTGACGAACAATACCATCGATGGAACGCCCATCAATACAACGGCTGGTTCTACTCCCAGCACGCCCCTGTATGCTTACCTAACCGATGCCAGCAGTGCCACGGCAACGATCCTGGCCAGCGCACTTGTCAGCAGTTCGGGGACGTACAGCTTCAGTGCAGCCAACGCCAATCCCCGAGTTATCCTCAGCACTACGCCACCGGGCAGCCTGACGCTGGCTCCGGCAGCTTCCTTACCAACAAACTGGACCACCATTGCTGAAGGTACCGCTGCAGGGGGCGATGGTACGCCCGACGGAACAACGTCGCTAACACTGACCACGGCCAGCCCAACGGCCAGTAATGTCAATTTTGCCATTGATCAACGCCCCAGCGGTACTAACTACACCGCAGCCAATCAGATCAATCCGGGTGGTACAACTACAGTAAACGTACCGACAGCGGCTTTTACAGGAACCGATCCTGAAGATGGCACATACGCACCGGGTTTGACTGGACGCCGGGTGGGTTTAGGTCCGGCGACCAATGGTACACTGTACTACAATGGCACAGCCGTTACCAGCAGTACAGTCATCAGTGGATTTAACCCATCGCTGGTTACACTGGACCCGGCCGACGGGGTTGTTACGGCGACGTTTCCATACACAGTGTATGACAACGCGCTGGTTCCGAGTGCAACATCGAACACGATTAGTATGCCATTTTCTATTGGCATTTCAGGCACGATCTTCGATGATGCCAATGGGCTGACTGACAACCTCATTAATGGTACAGCTACCAACGCCGGCGGTTTGTTTGCGATTCTGACCAATGCCGCGTCAACCTCAGTACTGGCCAACGCCGTCGTGAGTAGCAGTGGTACATATAGCTTCACGGGACTCAATGCAGGTACCTACTCCGTTCGTTTAAGCACGACTTCAGCAGTTGTAGGATCTATCCCACCCGCTGTTAGTCTACCCGCCAACTGGACAGCTACCGGTGAGGGCACGGCAGCGGCTGGTGACGGCACGCCCAACGGGATCACCTCGGTGACGCTGACCACCGCCAGCGTCACCAATGCTAACTTCGGCCTCGACCAGTTGCCCACGCCGACCAGCCTGACCATCAGCGGACAACCTAACCCCGGTGGTACGGTAGGGGTGAGCATCCCCCCCGCCAGCTTCACCGGCACCGACCCCGACGGCACCGTGGCCAGCATCCGCTACACCGCCTTCCCAACCAATACCTCTTCTCTGACCATCGGCACTACCGCTTATACCTCGGCCAACTTCCCGGCGGGGGGCGTCACGGCGGTGACAGGCACAGCAGTGCTCATTGATCCGATTGATGGAGCCGTCACGGCTAATATTCCCTTCCGGGTTATCGACAATGCCAGACAGGAGAGTACTACCACCGCAACTGTGGGTGTACCCTTCCTGACAGTTACTGATTTCTGTAACTCGCAGATTCTTTTCTTCAACGAAGACTTTGGCGCGGGTGTCAGCTTTGGCCCACCCCTCTCCACTACCACCGTACCCGGTTATACCTACCAAAACACCGATCCAGTTGATGACGGCTACTACGCTACCGTTAATAATCCAGATCAGGCCGACGACTTTGCCACCAGAGATATATGGCTACATGGCCCCGATCACACGGGTAATCCGAACGGGAGAATGCTGCTTATTAACGGATTCAATCCCGGACAGCTCTGTTACGTCCAGAACGTCAATGGTCTGATTCCCAGCCGGTATTACTCACTTCGAATGTACCTGACTAACATTTTCAGTGAGGCCGTCCTGGGAACAGGAGAGAACAGACCGAACATCATCCTGCGTGTTCGGGATAACAACAACAATATTCTGGCATCAGCCTCAACGGGTGATGTTCAACCAACGACCTCGCTGATCTGGCTACCTTACTCGCTGAGTTTTACAGCCTCGACCACATCGATTAAGTTTGAACTTGTGAGTAATGCAGCGGCCGGGTTTGGCAACGACTTTGCCCTTGATGACATCCAGTTCTTCGAAGTGATTCAGCCTGTGCTGAGCACCACCGCCGTCACCTCAGCCTGCCCCGCCACCAGCGCCAGCCTTGCCGGCGTAACGGCTACCAACCAGCCCACATCCACCACGTTGACCTGGCATTCGAGTGCGACAGCGACGGCCGGTAACCGCATTAGCAATGTAACAGCACTGACATCGGGGACGTACTACGCGGCCTTCTTCGACGGCACCTGCTTCACCAAAACTTCGCCCTTCGTGGTGCTGATCGTGCCCTGCGCCAACCCCGATGCAGGCCTTACCCTCAGCGCGGGTACCAGCGGTACCGTCGTCGCCAACGTAGCGGCTAACGATTTTGTCAACGGACAGCCCGCCACCCTGGGCACCAATGGCAACGCGACGGTGGCCCAAGTGGGCACTTATCCCGCCGGTGTGACGCTTAACACCGCCACTGGTTCACTCTCGGTAGCGGCTGGTACCGCCCCCGGATCCTACACGATCACCTACCAGCTCTGCGACAAACTCAGCCCGGTCAACTGTACCACAGCGGTGGCAACCTTTACGGTTACACCAACGCTTTCAGGTACGGTCTTCAGCGATCCTAACGGACTTACCGATAACGCTATCAACGGCACAGGTACCAACGCAGGGGGGCTCTTCGCCATCCTGACCGATGCCGCCAGCGGTACGGTCGTCGCCAACGCAGTCGTGGCCAGCACGGGAGCCTATAGCTTTACGGGCATTACCCCCCGGACGTATCAGGTGCGACTGAGCACGACCTCGGCTACGGTGGGTAACCCGGCACCTGCTGTTTCGCTGCCAGCCGGTTACACTGCTACCGGCGAAGGTACGGCGGCTGCTGGTGACGGAACCGTCGATGGTATCACGCAGGTCACGCTGACAGCCACGACCAGCGTCACGGGCGTCAACTTCGGCCTTGACCAACTGCCTGTTGCTACATCCAGCACCCTGACGGCCCAGGCTAACCCCGGTGGTACGGTAGGGGTGAGCATCCCCCCCGCCAGCTTCACCGGCACCGACCCTGACGGCACCGTGGCCAGCATCCGATTCACCGCTTTCCCCACCAATGTCAACTCGCTCACCATTGGCACTACGGTGTATACCTCGGCCAACTTCCCGGCGGGCGGTGTTACCGTTGCCACCGGAACAGCTGTCGCCATCGACCCCGTCGATGGTGCCGTGACGGCAGCGATCCCCTTCCGGGTCATCGACAACGCCGGTCAGGAAAGCACCACCGGATCAGTCAGCGTGCCCTTCACCACGCTCACCCTGTCGGGTACGGTCTTCGACGATGGTAACGGGCTGACCGACAACACCATCAACGGCACCGGCACCAACGCCGGAGGGTTGTTTGCCATCCTGACCGACGCGGCCAGCGGGACGGTCATCGCCAGCACCAGCGTAGCCAGCACGGGGGCCTACAGCTTCTCGGCCCTCAACGGGGGCGGCTACAGCGTGCGGCTCAGCACTACCTCGGCCACCGTGGGCTCCACCGCCCCCACCCCATCGGCACCCGCCAACTGGGTGTTTACTGGAGAGGGCACCGCCCCCGCTGGTGACGGCACGCCCAACGGGGTCACCTCAGTGACGTTGACAACGACCAGTGTCACAAACGCTAATTTCGGCATTGAGCAACTGCCTACCCCGACCTCCGCGACACTGGTCTCCCAGGCTAACCCCGGCGGCATCACCGGGGTCAGCATTCCCCCTGCCAGCTTTACGGGCACCGACCCCGATGGTACCGTGACCAGCATCCACTACACCGCTTTCCCCACCAATACCACCTCCCTCACCATCGGCACCACTATCTATGTGGCCAGTCTGGGCGTGGGACTGCCCGTGGGAGCCATCGTCTTCCCCGCCGGGGGCGTCACCGCCACCACGGGAACCGCCGTCGCTATCGATCCTGTTGACGGCAATGTGACGGCGGTGCTCCCCTTCCGGGTCATCGACAATGCTGGTCAGGAGAGTACTACCACGGGTAATCTCAGTGTCCCCTTCACCGGGCTAATCGTGTCGGGTACGGTCTTCGATGATGGCAACGGACTGACCGACAACACCATCAACGGTACGGGCACCAATGCGGGCGGGCTGTTTGTCAACCTGGTCGATGCGACGGGCAACGTAGCGGCCACTCAGGCCCTGCCCACCACGGGCGTCTACAGCTTCAGCAATGTGGCCACGGGCGTTTACAGCGTGCGGCTCAGCACGACAACCGTAGCGGTTGGCAGTGCGGCCCCGGCCGTCAGCGTGCCCACGGGCTGGACATTTACCGGTGAAGGCACGGCAGCCGCTGGCGACGGAACGCCCAACGGCAGCACCCAGGTCACCCTGACCACCGCCAGCGTCAGCGGAGTCAACTTCGCCCTCGACCAGTTGCCCACACCCACCTCTT
>CAZOQC010000025.1:0-82440 GCA_964581865.1 uncultured Spirosoma sp. | reverse complement strand
AGACGTGCCAGACTTAGGATCTGGTGCCGCAAGGCATGGGGGTTCGAGTCCCTCCGCCCGTACAATTGTTTAAGGCGAAAGAGTAAAAGAGCGAAAGAGCGTTTGTCAAAAACAATTCACTCTTTCGCTCTTTTACTCTTTCGCTCTTTTATTTTTAAACCGACACACACTGTGGAGATTACATTGGACAAAGCCAGC
Source organism: uncultured Spirosoma sp. (assembly GCA_964581865.1). Classification (GTDB taxonomy): domain Bacteria; phylum Bacteroidota; class Bacteroidia; order Cytophagales; family Spirosomataceae; genus Spirosoma. The sequence continues at coordinate 82,242 of CAZOQC010000025.1, read as the reverse complement.
GATACCAATGCGTCGCTGAACATTACCATTAGCCCGGCCGATTACAAGCCCGAAGTAGATAAGAAACTGAAGGAGTACAGCAAAACGGTTTCGCTGAAGGGTTTCCGGGCAGGTCACGTACCGGCGTCGCTGGTGCAGAAAATGTACGGTAAAAGCATTCTGGTCGATGAGATCAACTCGATGCTGAGCCGCACTGTCAGTGACTATATCCGTGAGAATAAGCTACAGGTCGTTGGTGATCCCGTTCCGAATCGCGAGCAGGCTGATGCCATCAACTGGGACAGCCAAAGCGATTTTGCGTTCAGCTATACACTGGGTCTGGCGTCGGAGTTCGATATCGACTTTGCTGATCTGCCAGCGGTAAACCAGCACGACATTCAGGCGGGTGAGGCTGAAGTAGACAGCACGATTGCCGATCTGCAAAAGCGGTTCCACGAGCATACCCACGCTGACGAAGTAGGCGACGGCGACACGATCTATGGTGAACTGAAGCAGGTGAATGCGCCGGAAGGGGCTGAGGGATTCACGGCCAAGACGGCGTTTCCGCTGAATCAGATGGCTGAAGAGGCCAAAGGTCAGTTTGTCGGCAAGAAAAAGGACGACGTTATCACGTTCAATCTGGAGCAGGCATTCCCCGATGAGAAAGCACGGGCAACGGCTACGGGTGCGCCGAAAGAAGAGGTGTCTGCGCTGACCGGTGAATTTACCTTCTCGATCGACGATATTACCCGCCACGAGCCAGCGGCACTGGATCAGGCGTTTTTCGATAAAGTACTGGGTGCCGGTGCCGTTTCGGACGAAGCCGAGTTCCGCACGAAAGTAGCCGAGATCATCAAGAGCAACTACGGCCGGGAGTCGGAGCAACTGCTGCGGCTGGACATTGAGAAGACGCTCATCGACGCGACACCGATCATGCTGCCCGACGAGTTCCTGAAAAACTGGCTGCTGGAAGTGAACGAAGGCAAATTTACGCCGGAGCAGATCGATGAGCAGTACGGCGACTTTACCAAATCGGTGAAGCTGCAACTCATCAAGAATAAAATTGCTGACAAAGCCGACATCAAAGTCGATCAGGAGGAAGTACTGGAAGCAACGCGGCAGATGGTTCGGGAGCAGTTTGGTTTTGCCGGTGGCGAAAACGAAGAAATGAACCAGACCATCGACCGGATTGCCCGTAACTACCTGACCGACGAGAAAAACAACGGTCAGAATTACACGAGCACGTTCAACCGGGTATTCGACGATAAAGTACTGGGTTACGCGAAAGAGCAGATGACGATTGCATCGCAGGACACAACGGTCGATGAATTCAAAGCGCTGGTCGAAAACCGGCAGGCATAACCGGCGGTAGCCCGATTCGGGTCACTTACGAGAGCAGTTCCATCCACGGATGGAGCTGCTTTTTTTTGCCCGAAAACTTGACAAATGACGCCTGCTATTGTCCAATCGATAGGGATGCAAAACCATATTGCCCCCCTGTATCGTTTATACCGGACTGATGATCCTACAACTTATTTTGCATCCTACCCGTACGTCGATGAAGCGTTTGCTGCTAGTGCCTGCTTTACTTGTGTGTTACCTGCTTATGGCCTCAACTCCGCCCGCTGATGATCCCGACGCCGTGCTGGGACGATGGCTGAGCAGTAAAAAGCGGAACCAGGTTCAGATTTACAGGCAGGGCGATAAGTACTACGGCCGGCTGATCTGGATGCTTGAGCCGACTGATCCAACGACCAAACGACCGAAGACCGATATTGAAAATCCCGATGTTTCGCTGCGTAGCCGACCGCTGATGAACATGGTGATGATGAGCGATCTGGTTTACAAAGGCAACAATACGTGGACAGGAGGGCAAGTATACAATCCCGAAGACGGCAAGACCTACAGCTGTGACCTAACTCTGCGCGATCCTAATTCGCTCGATATTCATGGCTACGTTATGGGCATCAGTCTGCTGGGCCGAACGAAGACATGGACACGCGTGCGCTGATCAGAATTACGCTGCAACAAAAAAGGTCGCTCCAGCTGAAGCGACCTTTTTTGTTGCAGAATATTAGAGACTTACTGGTACTGAATGTACATCGGTTTTGGGTCGAGTGCCAGTACTTCAGCGGGCGTCATGATTCGCGAACCGGGCTTGCGGAAGTCGTTTTCGTAGAACAGTTTGAAACCCGTGTACTGCACCGGCTCTTTCTGGATGTAATCGTGGTACGAGTCCTTTTTCAGCACCGGTGGTCCCCAGCCGTCCATATCCATCACGATCTGCACGTTCGGGTTCAACTTGATGTTTTTGTAATTCTTGATCATGCCCTGCGTAAAGCGGTGAACGACCAGCACTTTGGGCGGCAGGTTATTTTCTTTTACGATATTGCTCAGAAACGTTACCGCCTGATTGATATCGGCGGCATCGTAGGAGCCAATCTTTGTGCCGGGCTTGGCACCCGTTACCATCGAAAACTCAGGGTCGATACCCAGGTGTACAAACGGCAACTTCAGGTATTTCTCCATGTACTTCATTTCCGGACCCAGCGGGGCATGACCGCGCTGAATATCGAGAAACACGATGGCGTTGTGCTCATTGCCCCATTTCAGCACTTTCTTGATCGTCCTGTCTGACATGCGCAGGCGGTAGCCACCGTCTTTGCCGGGAGCGCCCTGCGCCGAGGTGGCAACGAGGTGAAGCGCGGGCTGAATAGGCGTGGCGGGATCCGCTTTCTGCCAGTTTTTGATCTCATCATCCAGCCGTTTCAGCATTTCCTCTTTCGGGTATTTGCCCAGCGCCCCCATTTTCTTGGAGTGCGGGTTACCGTAGTAGGCAAAGATGCGATACTTGGGCAGGATGGCACCGGTGGGTGCGTAGGTCAGCGAATCGAGGGTCGAATCACCCGTGCTTACTGAGCCGGAAGGACGGGTGACCGGTTTGACGGCGGCTGTTTCGGTGGCGTCGGCTTTTGCGGAATCACCGGCAGCAGCCGTGGTTTTTTGCTTGGATTCGGTAGAGGAACAACTGGTGGCGAAATGTCCCAGCAGCAGCAAGGATAAAGCGGCTAGCGGTAAGCGCATGGAGAGATTTTAGATCGATTTTCCTACAAGTATAGCGGGTAGGTATGGGTTTTCAAAGGACGAGTTCGCCCAGTCCCTGCCTGACCACCGTAAAGTCGTCGTCGGTGGCATCCACAATCGTGGACGGGATGTTGCCGCCGTAACCGCCGTCGATGACGATGTCGACCTGGTGCTGAAATTTCTCGAAAATCAGTTCGGGGTCCGTCGAATATTCAATCACGTCATCTTCATCACGGATAGACGTTGTAATGATCGGGTTACCGAGTTCATGCACGATCTGGCGCGGAATGTCGTTGTCAGGTACGCGAATGCCAACCGTCTTTTTGTTGGTATTCAGCAATTTCGGCACGTTGCCGCTGGCTTCGAGCAGGAACGTGTACGGCCCCGGTAGTACCCGTTTCATCAGCTTGAACGCCGAGTTGCTGACACGGGCGTAATCCGCGATGTGACTCAGGTCGTAGCAGATAAAGGAAAAATCGTTTTTGGTCGGTTTGACGCCTTTGATACGGGCCACCCGTTCGACGGCGCGGGCGTTGTGAATGTCGCAACCCAGGCCATAGATTGTATCGGTGGGATACACGATTACTGCGCCCCGGCGCAGCGCCTGAACAATGTAGTCGATCCGGCGCGGGTCGGGGCTGGTGGGGTAGAGTTTAAGAAATTCAGCGGCCATTGGAAACAGGGTCAGTACAAACAGTCCGGCTGGGCTATCGGACCGGCTGTACCTGTTAACGATGAATAACCGCTGCCAGTTTCAGCCGACGACTCAACTGCCAGTGCCGGTACCGCCGGTACAACCCGTTGACTGGCAGGTGTACGTAACTCATGCCCAGAAAGAGCCGGGTGGCCGTACCCGGCGATTCGATACGGTTCAGCAACTGACCGAAGCGCAGGGCCAGATCGAACTGCTCGGCATAAAACGCTTTGCGAACAAATCGACTAATGCGCCGGGCCAGAATGTGCTGTTCGTCGTGGGTTTGGCAAGTGTCGAACGCGCGCTGGCAAACTACCAGCGACGACGCCAATAGCTGGTTGTCGCGCTGCGTAACCTGCGTCGACAGCGAGTCGGGGAGCCGGCGTTTGAGGGTGAGCACATCGTCCAGGTACGCATAGTGGTAGAAGCGGGCCGAGCGTACCCAGAAGTCGAAGTCCTCGAAAGCAAGTGACTCGTCGTAACCACCCAGTTCATCGAGCACATCCCGGCGCATCATCATCGTGGGCGTACAGACGAAGTGCCGGTCGAGGATGTCGCTGAACACATTGCCCGACGGTACCCGAACCCGTGCCCGGCCGTTGCTGTCGAGGGGGTAGTGGGTACCCAGCCGGTTGCCCTGCTCATCGATAAAGGCTGCATTGGTAAACACCACCGCGTAATGGCTGGGTAATCGGTCAAACAACTCGACCTGCTTGCTGATCCGGCCCGGCAGCAGCACATCATCGGCCGCCAGATCAATCACGTATCGACCCGTAGTGAGCGGTAAACCTTGATTAAAGGCCCGGTTCAGACCAACATTGGTCGGATTTTTGATAACGCGCACGGCCGAGTGTCTGGCAGCAAACTGATCGATCTGCTGGCTGGACTGATCGCTGCTGCCGTTGTCGATAACCACTAATTCAACATTCGGGTAGTCCTGTTCGACAACGGAGCGCAGGGCCTCTTCGACAAACTGACCCTGATTGAAACAGGTGCATATGACGCTGACCCAGGGCTTACTCTGATTTAAAAACGGGCTCATCGGCAGGTGCGTTGCCTGAACCGTTACTGATACCATAGTTTATGTTGTTGTTTACCGGATGGTGAGAACTGGTACGTGTCAGCAGGCGCTGTTTCCAGTTACCAATCAAAAGTAGACAGTTACCGTCTGGTTATCACTGTTCTTTTGAGCCAGCGGAAATAAACGGCTGTACGCAACGTAACAACAGCCCGACCCGCTACAGGCGGGTGGTAGCAGCGTTGCAAAAACCGCTCCCGGATCAACGGCCAGTGCCTGTCAGGAAGGGACGATTACTGAAAAAGAGACAGGTTTCGTTGAAAGATCTGGCACGATTTTCGTTTATAAACTCAGCGTAGTCGGCATTGTCCGCTACAAGGTACTTACATTTATGGGTTAGGGTTGCAAACACCACTTCAGGTATAGGGAGGTGGTGTTTGTTGTTTTTCGGCTATCCGCCGTTTTTACGTTCGCCCTTCTCCCCGTACAGAATAGCGTTCATTTCAAAGCCCAGAATCAGCAGCAGTGCAATCAGATTGATCCAGATCATCAGCGCGATCAGCGTGCCGATAGAGCCGTACACTTTGTTGTACGAGCCGAAGTTGGACACGTAGTAGGAAAAGCCCAGCGTGGTCAGTACGATCAGGACCGACGCAGCCACGCTGCCTGGCGTGATAAACGACCACCGCAGGTATTTGTCGGGGCCGAAGCGATAAATGACCGAGACTGTCGCTACAAATACGGCGAAAACGACCAGGTATCGACCCATCGACAGCAGGTAAACGATCAGGTCGTTGTTAAACACATTGAAACGCAGCAGGTAATCGCTGACGATACCCCCCACGATCAGGGTCAGGATGGCGAGTACCAGCGCGAAGGCCAGTGCAAACGTCAACCCGACCGCTACCAGCCGCATCCGGAAGAACCCCCGGCTATCGTCACCGTGCGACGAGTTGAAGGCGTTCATCAGCGCGACCAGGCCGCTCGTTGCTGAATACAGGGCGAGTAGAAAACCAAACGATAGTACGTTGCCGCGCGGTCGACTGACAATGTCCTGAATGGTGGTGCCAACCGTACTGAATGTGTCGCCGGGCAGCAGCTCCTGTACGAAGCCCATAATCCGGTCGTCGAGGTGCGGAATGGGGATGTACGGAATAAGCGTAAACAGGAAAATGACGGTAGGGAAGACGGCCAGAATCAGGCTGTACGATACCGACGCAGCCCGTTCGCTCGTGTCGTTTTCGATAATCTTGTTACCTAGTTTTTTAAGAAACACATACCAGGTGATCGGTGACCGAAACGGGTGGTTGTTATACAGCCACGCCCGTATTCCGCGCATCGGCTTCAATGCCAGTAGTTTGTCGAGCATGAAAAACTGTTTGTGGTTTGTCGTTCGTGGTTCCTCCGGCAGCAGCACAACTACGAACCACGAACGACAAACCACAAACTGATAAGTCAACCTACTCCCCAAAAAAAGGTTTGGCCAGGGTTGCCAGCTCCGGCGGGACGGGGCAGGGGCGACCCGTGGCCGACCTGACGAAGACCAGCGTGGTACTGCCCGTGTTGAGCAGGTGGCCATGCTGATTGAATACCTCGTACTGAAACAACATACGCGTCGTCGGCAGTTGCGGGACCGTCACCCGAATCGTGAGCAGATCGTCGTAGCGGGCGGGGCGGATAAAGCGGGTTGTCATGTCGTAGACCGGCATACCAATGCCGCCCGCTTCCAGGTCTTTGTAGTCCATGCCGATGTGCCGCATCAGCTCGACCCGGCCGATTTCGTAGAAGCGGGCGTAGTTGCCATAGTACACGATCCCCATTTGATCGGTGTCGTAGTAGCGTACGCGAATGCCCGTAACGTCGTGTGTCAGCATGGGCGGGTTACTTCATGATCTTCATTCGCGTCAGCGCCTGCTGGTATAGCCGGGCGTTGGCGAGGTGCTCCGACAGCGTTTTCGAGAATGTGTGGTAGCCGTTGAAGCGGGCATCGACGACGAAGAAAAGGTAGTCGTGCTTCTCCGCGTTCAGCACCGCGTCGATGGTAGCGGGGGCGGGGAGATTGATCGGTCCCGGTGGCAGGCCCGTGTAGCGGTAGGTGTTGTAGGGCGAATCGATGGCCAGCTGTTTGGTGAGCAATCGCCGGATGCCAAAGTCGCGCAGGGCGTAGATCACCGTCGGGTCGGCTTCCAGTTTGATACCCCGTTTCAGGCGGTTGAGGTATACGCCCGCCACGCGTGGCTGCTCGTCGGTTTTATTGGTTTCGGCTTTCACAATCGAGGCCAGCACCTGCACCTGCGTCTGCGTCATGCCCAGAGCTTTCGCTTTGGCCTGCCGTTCGGGCGTCCAGAATTTTTTGTACTCGCTGCCCATCCGTTCCAGAAACGCGTCGGGCTTGATGGTCCAGAAAAACTCGTAGGTATTGGGCAGAAAGAGACAGACAATGGTGGTGGTGTCGAAGCCGAATTTTTCGCAGGTGGCGGGGTCGTTGAGCCGTTCGCCGAGCGCTTTGGGACCGAACTCAAATTTGCTGCCCAGCCGCTCGATCAGGTCGCTCTTGAGCCGGATGTTGTTGAACGTGACGGGCAGCGCATCCTGACTACCGTTGCGCAGCTTGACCAGGGCATCCCGGTTGCCCGTGCGGGGCTTGATCTCGTAGCGCCCTACCTTGACGTGGTCGGGGTACTTCATCAGTTTGGCCAGAAACCGGAACGATACTTCGTCGTCGAGAACCCGGTGGGTTTTCAGCGTATCCATGACCGACTCGAAGGTTGATCCGCTGGGAATGAGGAGCGCAAAGGTTTTGTCGCCGTCGTTCGTCTGTAGATTCGGGGTGCGAAAAATCTGCCAGAAGTAAAACGTGAAGGTGGTGAGTAAGATGGAAACGGTAAGGAAGAGACCGATTTTAACGTTGCGGGACATAGCCGGGGGAATGAGTAAGCGGGGGCAAAGGTACGAAAGAGCGGGTAACCTCACCCCCGGCCCCGCTCCTAAAACAGGAGAGGGGTGACTAGCTGCATACCCGCCTGCGGCTACTATTCTACCCAGCTATGTAATTGGGTGTCTTTACCCGATGATAAAATACGTAGAGCTACTGGTCTTTGTCGTCACCCCTCGCCTGTTTTAGAAGAGGGGCCGGGGGCGAGTCAATCGCTGATTCGTACCTTTGTCCCGAATCATCCCCGCTTTGTCCGCTGAAAACGATCCTTATCCGCCATCCCTTCGGCCAGTCGGCCCTGTATACGCTGTCGTTCTGGCTGCTGTGCGCCAGTAATTTTCTGTTTACGGCCAGTTTTCAGATGATGATCCCTGAGCTGCCCGACTACCTGACGCGGCTGGGCGGACGCGAATACATCGGGTTAATCATCGCGCTCTTTACGCTCACGGCGGGGCTGTCGCGGCCGTTCAGCGGTAAAATTACGGATACGGTAGGGCGGGTGCCGGTGATGGCGTTCGGGTCAATCGTTTGCTTTCTCTGCGGCTTTCTGTATCCCTACCTGCTGACAGTCAGCGGCTTTCTGACGCTGCGGCTCGTACACGGCTTCTCGACGGGTACCAAACCCACGGCAACGTCGGCCTACGTCGCCGACATTGTACCGGCCAACCGGCGGGGCGAAGCGATGGGAATGCTGGGGCTGTTCACGGCGACGGGTATGTCGCTGGGACCGGCTATCGGCAGCTGGCTGGCCAATTCGTATTCGATGAACGCCATGTTCTGGACATCGTCGGCTTTCGCGCTGCTGTCGATTCTGATTCTGCTTCAGATGCCCGAAACGCTGGTCAATACGCAACCGTTTCGGTTCGGACTGCTGCGGCTGCGCAAACACGAAATTTTCGATAAGCAGGCGATTCCCCCGTTCGTTGTGCTGTTGTTACAATCGTTCTCGTCGGGCGTCGTGCTGACGGTCGTATCGGGGCTGAGCAGTTCGCTGGGTATCACCAACAAAGGGCTGTTTTTCAGTGTCTACACGCTGGCGTCGCTGGCGGTCCGTCTGGTGTTTAGTCGCACATCGGATCGGCACGGGCGGGTACCGGTACTGCTGGTGTCGACCTCGGTGCTGGCCGTGGCTATGGCGACACTGATGTTCACGCATTCTACCCTGCTGTTCTGGACAGCGGCTGTGCTGTTTGGCCTATCGTGGGGCATGAACTCGCCAACGATTACGGCCTGGACGGCCGATCTGAGCGATGAAGCCACGCGCGGCCGGGCTATGGCAACGATGTACATCGCGCTGGAAGCGGGTATCGGTATCGGCGCTGTGGCTGCGGGCTGGCTACTCAACCAGTTTGGTATGGCGCAGGGGATGTACGTGTCGTTCGGTGTATCGGCTGGCCTGGCCCTGCTGGCCGTGGGTTATCTGAGCGCCCGGCCAAAATAACGAACGACTGGCCTTTCTACGGCCCGCTACCAGTACCGCCCCGCCAAACTGGTAGCAAATACGACCACTGTGCTTTATCCTATCTCCTGCTTATGAATCATTCAACCGATACAATCGAACCGGGTATCCGCCCGCTGGTCGACGCCCTGAACGCCACCGGGCTTGTACAGACGTTTGCCAGTTGCGAAGGGCATTACGACGCCGATCAGCAAAATCTGGTCGACCGAAATCTGGCGTATGTGCAGTTTATACCGGCAGATGATGTATCGGCTGCGCTGGTCGAGCAATTGCTGATATCGGTGCTGATGCGCTTTAAAACGGCACACGGACTGATGCCGGTTGTGTTGGGTGGCTACAAGCGGTACACGCCCGTCGAGGGTGATGCCGTCGATGAAACGTTTGTGCTGGACCTCCGCCCGTTCAACCGGTTCGACCCACCCGACCGCAAACGCAGCGACACCGATCGGGCCATCGAGCAGGTAACCGGGTTAGTCCGGCAACTGCTGTTTTGAGAATTCCCCTCACCCCCGGCCCCTCTCCCCGACAGGAGAGGGGTGACTTGCGGCTGATACTTCGCCTAACTGTTCAACTAGTCGGTAGTATCCACTCTGCCCAGTAAGTGATATAGAATTAGTTGTCGTTGATTTCACCCCTCTCCTGTTTTAGGTGGTCCGCCGTCACGGGAGGGGCCGGGGGTGAGGTTATCGCTCAGGTCGTCTTCCTCCGGCAGTTCCTGAATCTGATACGCGACCGCGTCGGTCGCGGGCCGGGCATCGAGGTGCAGCCAATTGGCGTACTCGCGGGTGAAACTGGCTCCGTAGTACAGAATCAGCGCCGAGTAAAAGATGAACAGTAAAATCAGGATGATGGCCCCCGACCGGCCGTAGAGTGCGCCAACCGGACTTTTTATCAGCAGCCGGTCAAGAATTTGCTCCCCCACGCTGAAGAGTAAGGCCGTAACGAGTGCCCCCCGCCAAACGGCCTGCCAGCGAATTTTGATGTCGGGCAGGTACTTAAACAGTACGCACAGCCACAACGTCAGCAACCCCGTTGCCAGCAGATACCGCCCCGAAAGAAGCAGCCAGGCAGGAGTTTGGAACGAGTTGGCTAATTCGGCCTTCAGCGGCAGCAGCATTCGCTGCACGATCAGCGACGCCAACACCAGCAGGCCCGAAAACAGAATCAGCCCGAACGCGATGGCCCGATCAGCGGCCGACGCCCACCAGCGCCGGTGAGCCGCGTGCTTCACCATCCACAGCTGGTTCAGCGAGTTTTTGATGATGGCAAACAAGGTTGTCGACGCCAGCAGGAGCAGGACCACGCTCAGCGCCGTCAGCCAGCCGCTCGACCGGGGTTGCTGCAGCCGCTGCGAAATGTCCTGTAACTGCCGGGCACTCTGCCAGCCAAACAAATCGGCCATCGTGCGAAATAGCTCCGTACTAACCTGCTGGTCGGCGTCGGTGAGTACCTGCCCGTACAGCTGGGTCAGGATGATAACGATGGGCGGCAGCGCGAAAAAGCTGAAAAAAGCCGTTGCTGCCGCCATCCGAATGGGGTCGTTGTCGGCCAGATTGGTAAATGCCCGGCCCGCAATCTGGGCAAATGAACGAAGCTGTTTCACGAACCGGGGGTTACAAACGAATTTACAGAATGAACTGGCTCAGGTCGCGGTTTCTGACCAGCCCGTTCAGCTTTTCGTTGACCAGTTCTTTCGTAACGACTACCTGCGCATTAGCCCCGATTACGTCGGGAATGTCGAACATAAAGTCGTTCATCAGCTGGCTCAGCACCGTTTGCAGCCGCCGGGCACCGATATTTTCAACGTCGCTATTCACCTCAAACGCGATCTTGGCCAGCTCGCGCAGGGCATCGTCGTTGAAGGTAAGCGACACCGATTCGGCTTGCAGCATCGCTACGTACTGCTTGGTCAGCGCGTTTTTCGGCTCTTTCAGAATCTGGTAGAAATCGTCTTCCGACAGGCTCTGCAACTCCACCCGGATCGGAAAACGACCCTGCAATTCGGGGATCAGGTCGCTGGGTTTGGCGACATGGAAAGCCCCGGCCGCAATGAACAGGATATGGTCGGTGTGAATCGAACCGTACTTGGTGTTGACCGTGCTGCCCTCGACAATCGGGAGCAGGTCACGCTGCACGCCTTCGCGGCTTACGTCGGGACCACCCCCGCCGTTGCCCGACCGGGCCGACGCGACCTTGTCGATTTCGTCGATGAAAATGATACCGGCATCTTCGGCTTTGCGGATCGCTTCTTCCTTCACTTCGTCCATGTCGATCAGCTTGGCGGCTTCTTCCTCCAGCAAAATCGTACGGGCTTCGGCGATGGTCACTTTCCGCTTTTTACCTTTCTTCGGCATCATGTTGCCGATCATTTCCTGAATATTCATCATCGACATGTCGTCCATACCACCGCCCATGATACCAATGTTGGGGGAGGCCGATTGTGGGATGTCGATGTCGATTTTGCGGTCGTCCATCTCGCCGGAGCGGATTTTTTCCCGAAACCGGTCACGGGTACGTTCGTTCAGTTCGGCGTCCGATGTACTGGCGTTCGACTCAAAACCAACGGCGGTCGTGGTTGTCGTCGCTGGTTTGACGGGTGGGATCAGAATATCGAGAATCGCATCCTCCACATTCTGCTGCGCCCGTACTTTCACGTCTTCCTTTTTGGCTGTGCGCACCATGTTGACGGCCTGCTCGACCAGATCACGCACCATGCTTTCCACGTCCCGCCCTACGTACCCGACCTCAGTGAATTTCGACGCTTCCACTTTTACGAAGGGGGCGTCAGCAATTTTGGCCAGCCGCCGGGCGATCTCGGTTTTACCGACACCCGTCGCGCCAATCATCAGGATATTGTTCGGGGTAATTTCGTGCTGCATATCGGCCGGGCTGTTCATCCGACGCCAGCGGTTGCGCAGTGCGATGGCCACGTTGCGTTTGGCGTCGTGCTGGCCGATAATGTATTGATCGAGTTCGGCAACGATTTGCCGGGGGGTAAGGTCTTTCAGTAATTCGGACATTGACTTGTTGATGTACGATGGGTTCGTAGTAGGTGTTTAACAACAGAAACGAAAAAATGTGTCCGTTCGTCACGGAATTTGTCGTGGTACCGGGTCGCTGTTGCCGGGTTAGGGCCGGGTTGGCGCAAATCTGCTACCTTTGACTGTCCCGTATTCAGCGGGGTTGTCTACCCTTATCCATCCGTTTTTCATGCGCATCATGCCCATGCTCGTGCTGGCTGGCCTGGTTACTGCCGCCAACGCACAAGCGCCCATTCACCTCATTCCCCAACCCGTCAGTGTACAGGCGAAGCAGGGTACCTATCAACTGACCAGATCGACCAGTATCGGCTACAATCAGGTGGCCGGAAAACCTACGGCCGATCTGCTGGCCCGGCAACTAAACGCGCCGACGGGCTTTTCAATCAGTCCGAAAGAAGGCAGCGCCGGTACGATCCAGCTGATGCTCAACGCAACGCCAGACGCTAAACTTGGTGATGAAGGGTATATCCTGAACGCGACACCGAAGGGCGTGACCATTACGGCCAACAAACCCGCCGGGCTATTTTACGGGGCACAAACACTGACGCAGCTGCTGCCTAAAGAAATCGGCAGTAAAACGGCGGTCAGTACGAATTGGGCCATTCCGTCCGTACAGATTACCGATTACCCACGTTTTGGCTGGCGGGGTATCATGCTCGACGTGAGCCGCCATTTCTTTCCCAAAGAAGACGTTAAAACGTTTATCGACCAGATTGCGAAACTCAAATACAACACCCTGCACTGGCACCTGACCGATGACAATGGCTGGCGCATCGAGATCAAATCACTGCCTAAACTGACCAGCGTCGGTGCGTTCCGGGTAGCGCGGTCGGGCCACTTCGGCGACCGGGCCGATCCCAAACCCGGCGAACCGACGCCCTACGGCGGGTTTTACACGCAGGACGATATTCGCGAGATCATCCGCTACGCGCAGGATCGCAACGTAACGATTGTGCCCGAAATAGACATCCCCGGCCACAGCATGGCGGCACTCGCGGCCTATCCCGAACTGAGCTGCACAAAGCAGCAGGTGAGCGTAAACCCCGGTACCAATTTCGCCGACTGGTACGGCAACGGCACGTTCAAGATGAAGGTGGAGAACACGCTTAACCCGTCCGACGAAAAGGTATACGAGTTTCTGGATAAGGTTTTTACCGAAGTAGCGGCTTTGTTTCCCAACCCGTATATCCATGCCGGGGGCGATGAATGTTACAAAGGGTACTGGGCGCAGGACCCCGGCTGTCAGGCGCTGATGAAGAAACTTAACATTCACCACGTCGAGGATTTGCAGGGCTACTTTATGGGTCGGGTCGAGAAGATACTGGCCGCCAAAGGCAAGAAGTTTCTGGGCTGGGATGAGATTCTGGAGGGGGGTATCTCGCCCACGGCCACGGTGATGAGCTGGCGCGGTGTTAAAGGGGGCATCGAAGCCGCCCAGCAGGGGCACAACGTCGTGATGACGCCGACCACGTTCGCTTACCTCGACTACAATCAGGGCGACAATGCCGTCGATCCGCCCATCTACGCCACCTTACGGACGCAGACGAGCTACAACTACGAACCCGTACCCGATGGCGTCGATGCGAAGTACATTCTGGGCGGGCAGGGCAACCTCTGGACCGAGCAGATTCCGAACCTGCGCTACGCCGAATACATGATGTATCCGCGTGGCTGGGCGCTATCGGAGGTGTACTGGTCACCGAAGGAAGCGAAAAACTGGCCTGACTTCGTGAAGCGCATGGAAACCCACTTCGACCGGGCCGATGTCGCGCAGGTAAATCATTCCAAAGCGGTGTACGACGCCATTGTGAAGACCAGTATGAACGGCGATAAGCTGATGCTGAACATGGCGGGCGAAATACCGGGACTCGACATCTACTACAGTACCGACGATACCATGCCCGACCAGTTTTCAACCAGGTACACGCAGCCCGTTGCGCTGCCTGATGGCCCGATCACCCTGCGCGTCGTTACGTACCGGGCTGGCAAACCCATCGGCCACCTGATTACCCTCTCGCGCGACGAGCTGATGAAGCGGGCCGGGCAATAGTTGATTGTCTTCGACAGCTTCCAACTGTCGAGCCTTAGGCTTATTCGTTGTGCTAGTTTGTTGGCCGCTGTCGCGGCCCGACAGCTGGAAGCTGCCGGAGACAAAAAAGGCCAGTCCGAGCAATCGGCTGGCCTTTTTTGTTGGGTGGTCTATTTTACCGTAGCAGCCGATTCATATCGATGCTGAGCGAAAGCTGGCTGGTACCCGCCGTCGGGACGGCGGAAAAACGGGCGTAGGTAAGCTGAAACCCCCGTGCCTGCACCATAGCCCCAAACGAGATACCCGCCGTGGCACTGCCCGTTGCCAGCCGACCTTCCTGCCGTTTCTGGTGGTTGTAGCCGATCAGTAACTGCACGTTGCGACTCAGCAATAGCTCGGCTCCGATGCTCAGGTGCCGGGCCGCTTTCTCAAACGTACTCACCGTCGTCGGAATCGGGTTGCCGCTCAAATCATAGCGAACGTTCAGGTTCGGGTCATTGTAGGCGATGTCGAAACGGTACAGGTGGTGGGCCGTCAAAGTGAGCCGGATCGGGGCGTGGAGTGGCTTGAACGTAACACCCGCCTGCAAGTCGAACGGCAGGTCGGCGTTGGTCGGGCCGTAGTTTTTAACCAGGTACCCCACGTTTTTCGCCGTCAGGCCAACCGTCAGTTCACGTTTCGGATGTCGCCATACACCACCGAAATCGGCCAGCAATCCGAAAGCCGAGTACGTTTCGATGGATGACCCCACCGCCTTGATTGTCGCGCCGAGCGTGAAATTACCTTCCGTGCGGCTGTGTGTCAGGCCGAGGGCATAGTCGTTGGCGGTAAACGTGCCGAGTTTGTTCCCCGCCGGGTCGGTCAGGTCGAACTGGCCGTAACTCATGTATTGCATACCCACGGCCCAACTCGCCCGGTGATCGGGGCGGGGCTTCATGGGTAGCGCGTACTGGAGCGTGTAATATTTAGCCGCTGCCAGATACGGCATCAGGCTGATGGACAGCTGATTGGCGGGTAGTGAATCGGCGAGGGCGGGGTTGTTCTGAAAATAGGGGGCGCTGGGTTGCGTTGCCGTCGCGACTTGCCCACCGAGGGCTGCGACACGGGCGTGAGTGGGCAGATCGAGAAAGGAAAACACCCGCTGCCCGCCCAGCGTTTGGGCGAACCCAATTTTGGCAGTAAGCAGAAGTAGCGCGTATAGTAGAAAACGACCCAAGCGGCAAACGGAAAAGAGCGTATAGCAAAGGTCTGTAAACGACGTCAGAGCGCAAAACTCAGTTTCAGCCCGAGCGACAGGCTGGGGGCAGGGGTTATGCCCCGGCGGGTAAACGAACGCCCGAAGCCACAGCCGCAGGTTTCTACCGTCAGCTGCTCCGCGCCCTGATTAGTGATAAGCCGTACCCCCATACCCCAATAAATGTCGAGCAGCGCCCGCGAGAAGACGCGTCGGTGCAGATCATAAAAAGCGAACTGCCGCCCAAATTTGATGTGCGAACCGGCGACATATCGGCGGATATTGTGGGGATAGATGATGGTTGATACGCGCGTCACGGGATCAAGCTGACCGATGTATTCGGCCGTGGTGACGTTAATCTGCTTGAACAGCCCCTCGACTGCCCAGTAATTGCCTAGCGGAAAATCGCTCCGAATCGCAAGGCCCTGTTTGCGGTTGGTACGGTAGCGGCCCCGGTAGAACCGGACCTCGGCCCGGCCGCGCCAGACTTCGGCATTTGTGAATTTTTTGATGTCGCTCTGGAATGGCGACAGGTTCTTCCCCCCATAACCCAATTCGGCCTGCACCGACGTCCGGCGACCGGTTCGATACTCCAGCCCGGCCTGTAGCGTCGCATCCTGATCGAGCACCGAAAGCGGAGCCAGTTTCAGGACAAAGCGTGATGGGTGATTGTACGTAAGCGTTGAATCCTGACTCCTGGCTAACGAAACCGTCAGGCTCAGGAGCAGCAGCATTTTCCCTTTCACAGCAGAATGGGTGGTTAAAGCGTGTAGCCGATTTTGAAACCGCCGGATAAACTAAACAGCGACGCGCTTCCGTACTCGTAAAACGGATTGATGCCGATAAATGGCTGACGGGCCAGGCGGTAGCCGTCGGGTGGGTTTGTAGACTGGATCGACCGTGTGCGTAAACCCAGTCCACCGTAAAAGTCACACACCAGCCGCCCATTGGTTATAAGTGGAAACTGCCGGCCGATTTTCACGTTGATACCAAACACATCTTTCGCGATTGGCGATAAAGACTGTAGCGTATATTCAACCTGCCTCACGTTGTCATATGCGGAGATCGTTGACACGGCAAGCGCGTTTTCCCGTTTGTATAGCCCTTCGATTGCCGTGTAGGCACCGTATGGAGCCTTTCGCCCGCGCCAGTAATACCGCCATTCGGCTCGTCCACGCCATACCTCGTACTGATTAAACCGCTCCCGATTCGGGGCCAGCCAAGGGTTCATTGCCTGCCAGCCATAGCCCAGTTCGAGCTGCAACGACTGATTAGACGCAACAACGCCCTCGACCGCAAACTGAATCGTGCTACTGAGATCAACCAGACTCAACGGGGCAAACTTAATGACCCATTGCCGCGCCGGACCGGGCGGGGTAGGGGTGCCCTGAGCCCTGGCAATGACTGACAGCAAACCGGCAAACAGTAGTAGCGGAATTCGTAGAAAGAAGCGCACAGGCCAGTGGATTTATTGGGACGATGATACAAAATCGGACAAAACCGTTGGATTCAATCGGTAAAAATTAACTTTGCCAATACACAGTTAGATTTTGCAAACCCAGTCTATGCAGCCCGTATCATCAGCAACTGCCCCGAATTCTGACAACCATAAACCGACAAAACCCGAACTGCTAGCCCAGAAAAATGCCGAAGCTGAACTGGGCGGAGGGCAAAAACGCATCGATGCGCAACACGCCAAAGGCAAGCTGACCGCCCGCGAACGCATTGCCCTGCTGGTCGATGATGGGTCGTTTGAAGAGATCGGCAAGTTTGTCATGCACCGCACCCGTGACTTCGGTCTCGACAAAGAGCATTACCTCGGTGACGGTGTCGTGACGGGCTACGGCACTGTCGACGGGCGGCTGGTGTATGTGTTTGCGCAGGACTTTACCGTGTTTGGCGGGGCGCTGTCGGAAACCCACGCCGAAAAAATCTGCAAGCTGATGGACCTCGCCATGCAGAACGGTGCGCCGATCATCGGCCTCAACGACTCCGGTGGTGCCCGGATTCAGGAGGGCGTACTGTCGCTGGCGGGCTACGCCGACATTTTTTACCGCAACACCAAAGCGTCGGGCGTGATCCCGCAACTGTCGGCCATCATGGGGCCCTGCGCGGGCGGTGCCGTGTACAGTCCCGCCATCACCGACTTCATCTTCATGGTCGAACACACGAGCTATATGTTTGTGACGGGGCCAAACGTGGTCAAGACGGTGACGCACGAGGAAGTGACGGCCGAAGAACTGGGCGGGGCCAGCACCCACAGTACCAAGTCGGGCGTAACGCATTTTGCCTGCGCCAACGAACTGGCCTGCATTCAGCAACTCAAGCAGCTGCTCAGCTATGTTCCCCAGAACTGCGAAGACGATCCGCTGCGGCTACCCTACGAGTCGACCGACGAAAGCCGCCCGGCGCTCAACAGCCTGATTCCCGATGGGGCCAACCAGCCATACGACATGCGCGAGGTGATCGACGAACTGGTCGACACGGGTAGCTTCATGGAGGTGCATAAGAATTACGCGGAAAATATTGTCGTCGGTTTCGCCCGGATTGCCGGACGGAGTATCGGCGTGGTGGGTAATCAGCCGGCCGTACTGGCGGGTGTGCTCGACAGTAACGCCAGCACAAAAGCCGCCCGCTTCGTCCGTTTCTGCGATTGCTTCAACATTCCGCTGCTGGTGCTGGAAGACGTACCCGGCTTTCTGCCCGGCACCGATCAGGAATGGAATGGCATCATCAGCAACGGAGCCAAACTGCTGTATGCGTTCTGCGAGGCCACCGTGCCGCGTGTCACGGTTATCACCCGCAAAGCCTACGGCGGTGCTTACGACGTCATGAATTCCAAGCACATCGGTGCCGATATGAACTACGCCTGGCCAAGTGCCGAGATCGCGGTGATGGGCGCGAGTGGGGCTGCCGAGATCATTTTTAAACGCGAAATCGCCAGTGCCGACGATCCGCAGGCCAGGCTACAGGAGAAAGTACTCGACTATACGGAGAAGTTTGCCAACCCCTACCGGGCTGCGAACCGGGGCTATATCGATGAGGTGATCACTCCCGACCAAACCCGGCAGAAACTCATCCGGGCGTTTGGCATGCTGGAAAACAAGGTGGCCACGATGCCGAAGAAAAAGCACGGAAACATCCCGTTGTAAGTTTTTAACACAGAGGCACAGAGAACGCGGAGAATTCTTTAGTCTTCTGTGTTTTCTGTGCCTCTGTGTTGATTGATTTCTTCATCGTCTGTCTATGTCACAACGCACTAAAATGACGGTTTGTCTGATCGTTGCATTTGGCATCTGGCTGCATTTCAGTTCCGGACAGCATTGGCTGGTCTACGCATTAGCTTGATAGTATTAGCTGGCTGGTTGCTGGCAGGATGTGCATGGTTTCAGATGAAACTATACGCCGAAACCAATCACCCAGCCTATAGAATAGTTGTTGTGTATACCTGTTTTTCCGTGCTGGCGATGACCGGACTTACAGTCTTCTGCGTTTACCTGTTAGCCAGGGATCTGTAGTAGGTAGTCTTATGCGAGATGATGCGGTGTCGTCGTGTATATTTGTTCGACATCGGCCCTGCCGCTAAACCTGTCTCTCTCGCTCTGGCGAGGGGATGAACAGTTTACAGTATACGGTTTACAGGTAGTTCCCCGTGGTGTCGGGGCAGAATTTTGTTGGGCTATCAATGCAAGGAAACAGCTCGCAACTGCATTACCGAAAACAGTAAACCGAATACCGAAAACCGAAAACCAATTCCTCAACGTGATTCAAAACGCATCGTTTCTCCTGTTTGCCACCCTGCTGACTGCGCAGGCAACCGCACAAACCCCTACCGACAGTCTGCCGATGGCGGTTCAGAAAGCTGCGCAGACCGTGCAGCCAACGAATATCGAAGCGCACATGCGCTTTCTGTCTGACGATAAACTGAATGGGCGGAAACCGGGAACAGAAGGCTACGAAATGGCCGCTCAGTACGTCGAGCAGCAGCTAAAGAAGATCGGCTTCAAGCCGATGGGGCAGAACGGTACCTACCGGCAGGCGGTGCCGCTACGCCGGGCGCAGGTGCGCGAAGATCGCAGCAGCCTGACCTTTGTACGCAGCGGTCAGGACCTGCCCATGACCTACGGCAAACAGTTTGTGCTGAGCCCCAACTTCGGTCCGGCGATCAGCGATGTGTTGGCTCCTCTCGTGTTCATGGGCTACGGTATTGAAGCTCCTGAACTGGGCCACGACGATTACAAAGGTGCCGACGTGCGGGGTAAGATCGTCGTTTGTGTCAACGGTGCGCCAGCCGGTTTTCCGTCCAACGAACGGGCGTATTTTGGGTCGGCGAAAGCTGAACTGGCTGCTGCCCACGGTGCCGTTGGCTTGTTGACGTTTAGTTTGCCCTCCGATGTTGGGTCGCGGATTATGGCCGCGTCACCCCGCGCCCGGCAGGCCACCTACCGCTGGACCAATGCGAAAGGGCAGGCGCAGCGTACGTTTCCAGCCCTGCGCGTTGTCGGTTCCCTGAGCGACTCCACAGCCCGGCTCCTGTTTGATGGCGCGCCGGTTTCATTCATGGACGCCATCACCCAGACGCGCAAGGGTGCTGTTGTGCTGGTTTCGCTACCCCTGTCGGCGAAGGCGCACACGGATACCGAGCAAAACGACGGGCTGATTGGCGAAAATGTGGTCGCGGTGCTGCCCGGCTCCGACCCGACGCTGAGAAATGAGTACGTCGTTTACGTCTCGCACCTCGACCATCTGGGTATTGGTCGGCCGGTAAAGGGCGATTCGATTTACAACGGCGCGCACGACAACGCATCGGGTACGGCGATCAACCTGGAAACGGCCCGACTGATGGCGTCACTGCCCACGGCCCCACGCCGGTCGATTCTATTTGTGGGGGTGACGGGAGAGGAGATGGGCCTGTTGGGTTCCGACTATTTCGCAACCAACCCAACTGTTCCGAAAGACAAAATCGTTGCCAACCTGACGCTCGATATGCCCTTTTTCTTCCACCCCCTGCTCGACATCGTGCCCTACGGGGCGCAGCATTCGACGCTGGGTCGATCGGTTAATACGGCGGCTAAATTCATCGGTGTGAAAGTCGCGCCCGATCCGATTCCCGAACAGGCTGTCTTTATGCGGTCCGACCATTTTAGTTTTGTGCGGCAGGGTATACCGGCGCTGTTCATCAAAAGCGGTTCGACTACCGGCGACAATCGCGACGGTACGAAGCTCAATCTGGAGTGGCGGGCCACGATTTACCACAGTCCGCAGGACGATATGAATCAGCCCTTCGACTGGACAGCCGCCGGACGCCACGCGCAGTTGCAGTTTCTGATCGGCTACCTCACCGCCCAGGCCGACGCTCGCCCTACCTGGAACCCCGGTGATTTCTTTGGTACTAAATTCGGCCCGGCCCCGGCCAGCCGCCCTTAATACGTCTGATTATGTCTGTCCCCAAATCACCCGGTAAAGGCGGTCCTGGCCGTACGTTCCTGATCGGTTTGCTGATTCTGTTTGGCCTCGCCCTCATCGTCGGTACGCTGTCGGTCCTGTTTCCGTAATGTACTTCTTGGCAAGCCAAGGTCATTGGTCTGATTCAGAAGCCTCTCCACTCAGGTACGATTAGAAGCTCGATCACTTACTGGCCAGCTTCACCAATAAGCGGTTTGCTCCCCACGGCGACTAACGGATAAGTTGGCCCATTTTCTCCGATCGGTGGTGAAACAGTATGATAATGAAGCTATATCGTCTGCCTGACCGTGAATGGCGCATACGGTTTGTAACAAGACATGACGCTTGTATACCGTCGGCTACTGATAGACTATGCAGACGAAAGTATGTACCAACAAAAAATCCTCTAAGCAGCTAACAAGTAGCTAATTAGAGGATCTATATGTACCGGGAGCCGGACTCGAACCGGCATGTCCTTGCAGACAAAGGTGTTTGAGACCATCGCGTCTACCATTCCGCCATCCCGGCAAAAACACGATCAGAATGACCACAGGGGCTGTTCCGACCGCGAACGTGGATGCAAACGTACGGAAAAAGGTGACAGCGTGAAAGCCTCCGGCTGAAAAAACCTGATTTCGTTACTCGTAGCGCAGGGCTTCGATGGGGTCAAGGCGTGACGCCCGGACGGCGGGATAAAGACCGGCAAACAACCCGACACTGACGCAGACCAGCAGGCCGAGCCCCATCCAGAGCCACGGCACCACAAAGCCGCCCTTGCCTCCACTGACCAGCAGAGCGATCAGGTTGCCCACGCCTAGTCCCAGCAGCACTCCGCCCACGCCCCCCAGCAGACAGATCACAATGGCTTCGATCAGAAACTGCTCCCGGATGCGCCTGGGTGTGGCCCCCAGCGATTTTCGGATACCAATCTCGCGGGTACGTTCCGTTACCGACACGAGCATGATATTGAGCAGCGCAATAGCCGCACCAAGCAGCGTGATAAAGCCAATACCAAACCCACCGATACGGAGATAGCCGGTAATATTGCCGGTTTCACGGGCCAGTTCGTCGGCGCGTTCAATGTCGAACGAGTCGGGCTGACCGAGCGGATCATGCCGCACTTGTCGCATTACCCCGCGAGCCTCGCCCACGGCTTCGTCCTGATCGGCTGCGTTGGGTACGGAAGCGGTGATGTCGAACGTCATTTTGGCCGCGCCGGCTACTGCACGGGCGTTATCGAGCGGAATGAGAATGATACGGTTTTCGCCCCCGCCGGTCAGCCCGCCTTTTTCGTCCAGCACACCCACGATCTTGTACTGTACACCCGCCACCCGAATTACCTGATTGATGGGGTTGAGTTTACCCTTGAACAGTGTTTTTGCTACTTCACTGCCAATCACGGCCACGTTGAGGGCGTAGCTCAGGTCGTTGGTGTTCAGGTTGCGCCCGCTGCTCAGGCTGTACCCTTTCACCGGTAGGTAACTGTCGTCGCCCCCCACGAGCTGCATGTTGGGGTTACTTTTCCGGGAGCCAAACTTTACCTGTGCCGCATCGGCCACCTGACTCGATATGGCAATGGTGGCCCCGAGCGGAAACCGCTGTTTAAACGCGTTGACTTCCTGGTACGAAATAGGTTTGTCCTGCTTGCGTACCCGACCGCTCCGCCGGGATACCTCCTGCCGCGCGCCGATGCTGAACGTGTTGGCCCCCAGCCCGGCAAAACTATCGTCGACCGATTGCTGCAAGCCGTCGATAGCCGTCAGGATACCCACCAGCGAGGTAATGCCGATGGCGATAATCAGGGCCGTCAGAACGGTGCGCAACCGGTTGCCGGTGATGGACCGCAGGCCCTCGCGGATATTTTCAATAAAATTCATAAACGACCTTATCACGACGTTCAGCTGCGTTACCGGGTTGCCGTGCCGATTACAAAGCTAACGGTATCAGGCCGTTTTACTACCGCTGTCGGCGCGTGCCGTGGCGGGTGGTTGTTGCGTCGGATAAGCGGCTTACTGGCTTTGTCGGACTGGTCGGGCGCCACCACTTAGGCAACTAACCTACTAAAAATATATACCTAACATACCATTCAATCAATTCACCGGATTATTCCCTCTTTTTCTCCTTAAAAACGTAACCGTTTTGTGGGTCAATTTGTACCTTATCCGTGCCGGGCAGGTGCTCGGTTTTCAATCAACTCAACAGTAACGTGTATGAAAAATATATCCCCGCAGCAACCGCCAGCCAAGCAGCCGCTATCGGTGTTGCCCGTTGTCCCACTGTTTTCCGGTCGGCGTATGTTTATGCGCTACGCCGGGGTAGCCACGGCCACTGGTCTTGTCCTGAATGCGTGTACCAGTAACCTCATTCCCGAACCGCTGGCCGGGCCGGGGGGCGGCTCGACGGCCAATGCCCGCGCCGGCGACGTGATCGATCTAGGATCGGGCGACGTGGGTGTCCTCAACTACGCCTACGCCCTGGAACAGGCCGAACTGCGCTTCCTGGAACTGGTGTGCGACAATTTCTACGACAACGCCACCGACATCGACAAGCAGGTGTTTATCGAACTGCGTAATCAGGAGTTCACGCACCGCGAATTCTTCAAGAAAGTGCTCGGCAGTATGGCTATCCCGACGCTGACGCTCGATTACAGCAGCGTAAACTTCCGCAGCCGCGATAGTGTGCTCGATACGGCCATCGCCTTCGCCGACCTCGCTACGGCGGCCTACAACGGAGCGGGGCAACTGCTCACCAACGCGACAAACCTGGCGATCGGCGGTATCATCGTGTCGGTCGAAGCGCGGCACGCTGCGGTCGTTCGGGAACTGCGTTACCCAAATACAGCGCAGTTTGCGGGCGACGATGTCGTTGACCCCGTAACGGGCCTCGACCCGGCCAAACTACCCGGCGAGGTTGTGCCGATTGCGTCGAAGTTTATCAAGGAAATTCTTTCTACTGCCAACCTGCCAACCCCAATGGCTTAACCGACTCAATCGTATGAACATCCAAGGAATCATTGCCGATTTAGCGAACACAGACCCCGAACTCTACGACCGGCTGGAGCATGTATCGCGCCGGAGTATGTTTAACATGATTGGCCGCAAAGCCGCCCAACTGGCTGCACCGGTCGTAGCCATGTCGGCGGTAAGCCAGGCCTACGGACAGGCGTTGCCGCAACCAATTGTCGACGTGCTCAATTTCGCTCTGACACTGGAATACCTCGAAGCCGAATATTACAACGTTGGTATGGATTCGGCTGGTCTGCTGACGGGCACTGCCCGGACGGTGTATGGGCAAATTCAGAAACACGAGAATGCCCACGTCAAACTCTTACAGGGTGCGCTGGGCAGTGCGGCTGTCGCCAAACCGTCGTTCGATTTTACGGCGAAGGGCATGTTTCCGAATCCGTTCAGCAACTATGCCGTGTACCTGACGCTGTCGCAGGCTTTTGAAGATACCGGTGTGCGGGCCTACAAAGGGCAGGCGCCGGTGCTGATGCCGAGCGATCCGATTCTGACCACCGCCCTGCGTATTCACTCGGTCGAAGCCAAGCACGCGGCCCGCGTTCGGATGCTGCGGGGCGTGAAGCCCTGGATTACGGGCAACACCAGTCCGGGGGTGCCGGCAGCGGTCTACGCGGGCGACGAATCGATCGTCCACCTGGAAATATCCTCGATCGTACCGGGCGTTCCGCTGGATAATTCGACCCAGGCGTGGGATGAACCGCTCAGCAAGGAAGACGTGCTCAAAATCGTTGCGCCGTTCATTGTGGCTACCTAGTGCCGCAGCCAGTGATATATGCATGTAGCCGTATGTAGCCTGGACCTCCAGGTCCGGGTGCCCGTCAGGGCAATTACGCAAGGCGGCAGCTTTTGGGTCGCTACGCGCCCACCCGGACCTGGAGGTCCAGGCTACATACGGCTACATGCATATATCACCAGCTATTTTTCACATCGTATAAAAAATCGCCAGCCAGACCGTATCCTGATCGGGGTGGGTCCAGTCGACGCGGTGCCGGGCGTGGGCGGGCAGGTTGACGTAGCTTCCGGCCGTCAGATGCCTGGATTCAGACTCTGTTTCTAGTCGCAGCCGGGCTTCTCCCTGTACCACCAGTACCCACTCGGCTTCGTCCTGATCGTACCAGAAATCGTCGGGCGACGCGTGCCCCCGTGATACAATCCGCTCGATACGAAAGGACTGCCCCCGGAGCAGTTCATCGACCAGTTCTTCTGGTAATGCAGCCGGAATAGCGGTCAGTAAATTGTAAGTAGCTGTCATACCGTTTATGGCTTGCCAATGAGCAGGTTATAGGTTAGATACGGGAGCAGATTTACCCGTCGCCCATTTATATAATCGCCCTGTCTATTAATCAGGGCTAAAAGCCCCAGATCAAACGCATGCCGCGACCGGTCGATGCGCAGGGCCGCCGACAGGGCTGTTTTCCAGTTTGTATCGACGTAGTAATCCACATTGTCGAGCCTGATCTGGTTGTCGCTGATGAATGTCAGGCTGCGGGACAATTTCTGCACCAGCCCTACCGTCAGGTAAGAGCGGTTGGGAACCTGATACGTATACCGGGACGGATCACCTTGATAATAGGGTGGAGCGTAGCGTAGAAATTCAGCACGGGTCGCCACCAGACCGTACCCCAGTGTAATGTTGTTTTGACTACGCCCCAGCGTCAGCAGACCCCGAAATGTGCCTTCTCCTCGCCCTTGGGGGTAGCCATAGGGTTGCCGGTACGCTGCCGTTACGGCGACGTGAACATATTGACCCAAAGCTGCGCTAAACCGGGTGCTTAGGCTGGTGTTGTTCTGCACGTAGGACGTGCCTCCACCCGCGTAGGTTTCGCGGACCAGCAGGTACGGAATCGGCGTAACGAAATTCGCGCTCACACTCCAGAACCGGGTGATACCGTACGTAAACTCGTTCAGCAACAGCCACGTATTGCGATAGTAAAACCGGCCTTTCTCGGGGTTGTAGGCCGTTTGCCCGGTCAGCATCCAGGTCGGAAAGCGGTTCTCGCGGGTGCCGACCGGTGCGGTACCCAGAGTCGACACGGAATCGGTTTTCAACAGCAGTTCCGGCTCGAAGTACGTTAACCGTCCATCGCGCTTGCGGACGGTAATCATGGTGCTGTCGCGTTTCACAAACGTGCCTTCGACCT
Organism: uncultured Spirosoma sp.; assembly: GCA_964581865.1. GTDB lineage: Bacteria > Bacteroidota > Bacteroidia > Cytophagales > Spirosomataceae > Spirosoma. Next base: position 56,160 of record CAZOQC010000025.1, on the reverse strand, counting down.
GCGTACCGTCGCGAAACGTAAACACCCGGACGTCAGTACCGGTAGCGAGCATCCGCTCGATGCGCTCGTCCGGATGTTTGTCGCCTATGCTGACAACCTGATCGGCCTCGACAAAACTCATCGTGCCCCCGCGCCGACGTACGCTGATGATGGAACTGTCTTGCCGCAGAATCTGGCCTTTGACCACGGTGCCGTCGCGCATGAGCACAAACGATTCCTTACGCTGAACGTCTTGCGGGGTAATGGTAAACGACTGCGCCGAAGCTGCGTAAGTGCTCAGCAGCAGCAGCAGCCAGAAAAGAACTGTTTTCATGGTCGAGGATGTTAGAAATGGACAGTAAGGTAGTTTTTTCATTATGCAGGTACTCACGCAGCGGCAGTTATTTTTTGAACACGTAGCACAGACCTCTGATTTTCCGCTGGCGTTGGAAATCGACCGGGCCGAGGGCGTTTATATTTATTCGACGGCCGGCCCCGACGGGCAGTCGACGCGGTACACGGATCTGATTTCAGGTATCGGCGTCAGTAACGTGGGCCACCGCCATCCGCAGGTGCTCGATGCGATCAAAGCGCAGCTCGATAAGTATCTGCACCTGATGGTTTACGGTGAGTTTGTGCAGACACCCCAGACGCAGCTGGCCCACGCGCTGGCCGGTACGCTGCCGCCCTCGCTCAGTACGGTTTACTTCACCAACTCCGGTACCGAAGCCGTCGAAGGGGCCATGAAACTTGCCAAGCGATACACGGGTCGTACCGAGCTGGTTAGCTGTGTCAACGCCTACCACGGGGCTACGCAGGGTGCCCTGTCCCTCTCCGGCGACGAACAGTTTAAACGTAGTTTCCGACCGCTGCTACCGGGTACCCGGCATATTCGTTTCGATAATTTCGCGGATCTGGACCAGATCACGACGGCCACGGCGGGGGTAGTGATGGAAGTGGTCGGGGGCGAAGCGGGGGTGCGCGTACCAGACCCGGCTTATCTGCGGGCGGTGCGCGAACGCTGTACGGAAGTCGGTGCGCTGCTGATATTTGACGAGATTCAAACAGGTTTCGGCCGGACGGGTACGTTCTGGGCGTTTCAGGGGGCCGGTCTGGATGGGCTCGCTGTGACGCCCGACGTGCTGCTGTGCGCCAAAGGCATGGGCGGTGGTATGCCGATCGGTGCTTTTATCAGCTCGGCCGAGATCATGCGCGTACTGCGTACCAACCCGATTCTGGGACATATCACCACGTTTGGTGGTCATCCCGTTTCCTGCGCGGCCTCCCTGGCGACGCTGCGGGTGATTCAGGAGGAAAAACTTCACGAACAGGCGGAAGCAAAAGGCCAGCTATTCAGGCAGTTGCTGGTTCACCCGGCCATCCGCGCCGTTCGCGGTAAAGGACTAATGATGGCCGTCGAATTCGAGTCGTTTGCCGTTCTGAAAGCCATCATCGACCGGGCCATCGACCTCGGCGTCATCACCGACTGGTTTCTGTTCTGCGACAATTCGATGCGTATCGCGCCCCCGCTCATCATCACCGACGCCCAGATCCGCGATGCCTGCGCCGTGATCCTACAGGCAATCGAGGAGGTGGCAGTACATAAACAGGCAGTCGACGTGTCTGGAATGGCGATGTAGGCCGGAATCGATAGCTATTCAACAGATGTACGGCCGAACGAGCCATCGTAAATGAAATTTTGGCTATCCGTCTTATTTAGAATGAATCTGGTTAACTTGCGGCTGATTTACAGTCGGGCTAATTCGTAGCCGTGTATTCAGACAATCTTCCACGTATTCCCGTATCGTCGTTGTATGAATAAAGTATTGAGTGCCGTGCTGGTTGGCGTTGCCCTGTCTGCACAGGCGCAGAAAAACACCCTCTTGGAGCAGTCGTTCTGGCAGGGTAAACCTGGCGTCGATCAGGTGAAGGCCGAGGTTGACAAAGGCAACAGCCCGTCGCAGTTCAATGGCAACAGCTTCGACCCCGTTGTGCTGGCTATCAACGCCCAGGCACCTAACGAGTCGATTAAGTACCTGCTGGAACAACCCGGCAACAGTGTGGACAAACTCACGCATGACAGCCGAAATTACCTGCACTGGGCGGCTTTCCGGGGCAACAATGAACTTGTTGCCTACCTGCTCGGCAAGAAGGCGAAAGTCAGCGCGGAAGACAGCCACGGCACAACTCCGCTGAACTTCGCGGCCGGTGCCGGTGTCCCGGATACGCAGCTGTACGATCTGCTCATCAAAGCGGGGGCTAACCTCAAAAAAGACGTTAACCACGACGGGGCCAACGCGCTGCTGCTGGCCGTCGCGGCCGACAAAGACCTCAAACTGACCGATTATTTCGTTTCGAAAGGGCTGGACCTCAAAAGTATGGATGCGGCAGGCGACAATGCGTTCGGCTACGCAGCGAAGAGCGGAAACATCGATTTGCTGAAGGCACTGCAACAGCGCGGGGTGCCGGTTGACCCGAACGCGATGATTATGGCGGCTCAGGGATCGCGTCGCGGGCCCGCACCTGTCGAGGTGTTTCAGTATCTGGAAAGTGTGGGCGTGAAGCCGTCGGCCGTCAATAAAGCGGGTGAAAACGCCCTGCATGCGCTGGTTCGCCGACCCGGACAGACTGCGCTGATCGAGTATTTTATCAACAAAGGGGCTGACGTGAATCAGGCCGATGACGATGGAAATACGCCATTTATGAACGCAGCCGCCAGCAACCGCGATATGGCTACGCTGGAACTGCTGACGCCGAACGTAAAGAACATCAATCAGGGCAATGCAAAAGGCACTACCGCGCTGGCGATGGCTGTACGAGGCAACTCGCCGGACGTAGTGACGTATTTGCTGAGCAAGGGTGCCGATATCAACGGAACCGACAAGGCAGGCGACAATGTAGCCGCTTATCTGATACAGGGCTACCGGCCGGCCGGTCCCGGTGGTATGGCTGGCGGGCCGGGTATGGGCGGGCCAGGTGGTGCCGGTCAGGCGGGAGCCGGTGGTCCACGGCCTGAAGGGGGTATGAACGCTCCCCGTACCGACGATTTTAGCGCTAAACTGGCGTTGCTTCAGCAAAAAGGACTGGATGTGAAAGCCCCGCAGCAGAACGGTAATACACTCTACCACCTGGCTGTGGCTAAAAACGATATGGAGCTGCTGAAAAAACTGGAGCCGCTTCACATCGATGTCAATGCCCGCAACAAAGAGGGTATAACGGCCCTTCACAAAGCTGCGATGATCTCGAAAGACGACGCTATGATGAAGTACCTGCTGTCGATTGGCGCGCAGAAGGCTATTGCCACCACCTTCAAAGAAACCGCCTACGATCTGGCTTCCGAAAATGAGTCGCTGTCGAAGGGTAACGTATCGCTTACTTTCCTGAAATAACCATGTCGTTTTTGCCGAAAATCGGTTTGCTGGCCCTGGCGCTGGCTTTTGCGAAACCCGTAACGTCGCAGGCGCAGCAGACTGCCAAATACAAGTGCATGATTCAGATGACCAACTACATGGGCGAAGGAGCTTACGTAGTGGTGTCGCTGATCAACCCGAAAGGGGCCTACGAAAAGACGCTCTATGTGCTGGGGTCCAACAAAAAATGGTACCCCGATCTGAAGGAGTGGCACAAGGCACTGGCGAAGAAAAGCCCTGCCGTCAGTGCCATCACCGGCGCGTCGGTGGGCGGGGGCGACCGTTCCGTCAACGTCATTGATATCGACCCGGCTACCATCGATAAGAACTACAAAATTCGGTTCGAGAGTGCGGTAGAGGACAACAAGTACTACGTCAAAGACCTCGAAATCCCCCTGACAACGGAAGGCCTTGCCGCCAAAAGTGAAGGGACAGGTTATATCCGGTACGTACGGTTCAGCCCCAGCGCGGCCAACTGATCCCATTCAGTCCCTTTCCTGCGGAGGTACAACCAGCCGGGTACATTCTCCCGCTAACGGGGAAAGAGTACAGGTTGTGTATTGCCTTGGATTTTCATACGACCAGATATGACGATTTCAATTTGGAGATACAGCCACCTCGCCCTGGCTGTATCTTCGTTTTTACTGCTGGCACTGGCTTCGGTTACGGGCATTATCCTGGCGGTCGAACCGGTGTTGCAAAAGACGCAGCCCTACCGAGTCGAGGGTTTTTCGGAGGTTACCCTGGCGCAGACGCTGCCGGTGCTGAAACAAAGCTACAGCGACATTACCGGGCTGAGCGTCGACGTCAACGGTTTTGTGCGGCTACAGGGCAGCGACGCTGGCGGGAAAACCCTAGACGCGTACATTGACCCGCGCACGGGTAAGGTGCTGGGTACGCCAACCAGACAGGGCGAGTTTTTCGAGTGGGTCACGGCCCTGCACCGGTCGCTGTTTCTGCACGAAGCGGGGCGGTTCTTTATCGGGCTGACCGCTTTTCTGTTGCTGCTTATCACCGTGTCGGGTACGGCCCTGATTATGCAGCGGCAACGGGGCATCCGCCAGTTTTTTACCCGCATCGTTCGCGACAACTGGGCGCAGTACTGGCACGTCACGCTGGGCAGGCTGTCGCTTATACCTATTCTCATTATCGCCCTGTCGGGGACGTACCTGTCTCTCGACCGGTTTCAACTGCTGGGTAAAGCGGAAAAAACGTCGCCCAAAATTGACCTCGATTCCGTCAAAGACGCGCCGAAACGGACGCTGGCCGAGATGCCGGTATTTCAGAATACGCGGCTGGCCGACGTGCAACGTATCGAGTTTCCCTTTGCTGACGACCCCGAAGAATTTTACGCCCTCAAACTCCGCGACCGCGAACTAACGGTCAACCAGCTAACGGGCGACGTCATCAGCGAAACACCGTACCCGACAACCGTTCTGCTGGCGAACCTGAGCCTGACCTTGCACACGGGCCGGGCGAGTGTAGTCTGGGCCATTATCCTGGCCATTGCGTCGGGCAACATCCTGTTTTTCATCTGGTCGGGCTTTGCCATTACGCTGAAACGCCGGGCCAACCGGGTCAAAAACAAGTACACCGCCGACGAGAGCCGGTTTGTGATTCTGGTCGGGTCGGAGAATGGGAGCACGTTCCGCTTTGCCCGCTCGGTGCAGGAACAACTGCTCAGCCAGGGCGAAACGGTGCATCTGGCCGAACTAAACGACTATACCACATACCCGAAAGCGGACCACCTGATCGTGCTGACGGCCACCTACGGTCTGGGCGACGCACCCACCAACGCCAATCGGTTTGCGGCTCTGCTGGACAACTACCCGCAGTCGCAGCCGGTTCGGTACTCGGTGGTTGGTTTCGGATCGCGGGCGTACCCCGATTTCTGCCAGTTTGCCTACGAGGTAAATACCTTGCTCTCGCATCAGTCGTGGGCCAGTCCGCTGGTGGATATGCACACGGTCAACGACCGGTCGCCGGCGGAGTTTGCCCTGTGGGCCGAAGCCTGGTCGCAGCAGGCCGACCGGCCCATGCCGCTGTCGGACGATCTGCACCACGCCCCCGTCAAACTCGATACGCTGACCGTAACGGACAACACCCGTACCGCCCAGCCCGACGGGACGTTTCTGGTGCGACTTCGTCCGCCACGTCGTCAGCGCGTCATCTCCGGCGATCTGCTGGCGATTTACCCCGCCAATGACTACCGCGAACGGCTCTATTCCATCGGTATGGTCGATAACGGTGGTCAGGACGATGTACAGCTAAGCGTCCGGCTGCATCCCGACGGCCTGGGTTCGACGTACCTGCACGAACTGACGCCGGGTCAGGCCATCCGCGCCCGTATCGTCAGGAACGCGCATTTTCATTTTCCGGCCAAAGCCCCGGTCGTCGTGATGATTGCCAACGGTACCGGGATTGCGCCGTTTCTGGGGATGATCGGCCAAAACCGGGCTAACGTACCCACGCACCTGTACTGCGGCTTCCGGCACCGTGCGTCGTTCGACGTATATCGGGGCTTACTGGAAACAGGCCGGTCTGCTGGTAAGCTCACGACCCTGCACGTGGCTTACTCCCGCGAAGGCGACCGGCAGTACGTCGGCGACCTGCTCACCCGCGACACTGATTTTCTGGCCAACCTGCTGACGAACAAGGGCGTAATCATGATCTGCGGCTCACTGGCGATGCAGAACGACGTGCTGTCGCTGCTGGAAACCGTCTGCCTGACCACACTCGGCCAGCCCCTCAGCCAGTACCAGTCGCACGGGCAGGTGCTGATGGACTGCTATTGAGGACGTGTCGTTTCGGGTATTAACACCGATAAATTCGGACAGGCTCTCTACAACTTCGCCGATGGCCTGCTCAACCACCAGCAGTCTGGTTACCCGCCAGTCAAACAACCATACGTCATAAGGTACAATCTGCTCCCCGAGTCTCTGAGCAGATTGTACCTTATGACGAGTGCGTTCGCGTGGGCTACGCGAGTGAGCGCATCAGTTGCTCCTGTTGCTGTGCTGCGTTGGCCGAATCGAAATAGTCCCGCCAGACGGTGATAGCGCCGTCCTCGATGGTGAGTGTCCCCATTACCGGCACGGTGAGTGTAAAGCCGTTGGTATGCGTGAAGTTATCAATCCGCTCGTTGAGCACCACATTGCCGACGGCCGCGAGATGAACGATTTCCCAGTTCGCCCGCAAGACAGTACCGATACCGGCGTCGACATGAAACTTGAGGACAGCCTCGCGGCCGATAAGGTCGGGGGTGGGAAAATTGTGATAAACAACATCAGCCGAGAGCATGGCGAGTGCGTCGTCCACCCGATTGGCCTGCCAGTGGGCAAAGAAGGTTTCTGCGACTTCGAGAGGTGTATTTGTCATGTTGCTTTCAAGTGAAGTAGATTGAAGTTTCCTGCATCCCTTCTGGCCATTGCATCAGAGGTTCGGCCTGTATTCCCGGGTTCAGGAATGGCATTGTGCTGGTTTGCTTAGAGCTACGTAATGCGCTTGTTCGATGATCTGGCTGACGGGTAAGAGACACAAAACACTCAACCAGGTATCACGTTTAGTTAAAGGATGCCCGATACTCGAGGGGTGATACGTTGGTTTTGTTTTTGAACAGCTTGTTTAGCGACTGGGGGTATTCAAAGCCAAGCATAAAAGCGATCTCGCTCACCGACAGCGACGTCGTCGTCAGTATCTCTTTCGCCTTCTCAATAAGCCGGTTCTGGATATGTTGTTTAGCATTCAGCCCCGTATGTGTTTTTGGCAGGTCACTCAGGTATTTCGGCGAAAAACGGAGTTGGTCAGCCAGTAGCTGCACACTTGGGGGCCCCGATTCCGCTAAACGATCCAGGCGGAAATGGTCGTCGAGTAAGGCTTCCAGCTTCGTCAGTACGTCGAAATTGGCTGGTTTTCGAGTGATAAACTGCCGGTGATAGAACCGGTTGGCGTAGTTTAACAATAGATCGATGTGCGAAATGATCAGATCCTGCGAAAACGTGTCGATTGACGAGTTGATCTCACGGGACAGGTTTTCCATGATCCCCATGACCAACTGCTCTTCCGCATCAGACAGGTGCAAGGCTTCGTGAACGGCGTAGGAAAAAAAACCGTACTGCCTGATCTTAGCCGCTAACGGGTAACCAGTAAAAAAATCAGGATGTATAAACAACGAATAGCCCTCCACCTGGATCGGCCCATCGGCATCCACTTTTAACACTTGCCCTGGTGCCTGGAACGTCATCACACCTTCGTCGTAGTCATAGTGTTGTTGGCCATACTTGACTTTCCAGTCAAAATTCTTTTTAAGGTTGATACTGTAAAACGAGTAGGCAAAAGCCTGTTCCAGTACATTAACTTGAATGGAAAGGTTGTTTAGATCAATTACGCTGACGAGCGGATGTGCTGGCTTGGGCAGGCCGAGCCATTTATGTATAGCAGAAATTGACGGGATGATATGCGGTGGTACTGGTTGATTTTTCATGGCTATACAAATCACAGCAGCGACTTAGCTAAGTCACTGCTGTGGACAAGATATGCGTTTATCGATAATCTGTGCCGACAATCAACCGGTGATTATCTATTGTTTTTCTGACTAATACCGTCGGCCGGTTTCCGTCTCGATTGGTACGATTGCTTCCAGCTGTTCCAGGTCGCTGGCGGTCAAATCCACCTGCGCCCCGGCAATGTTCTGCTCGATGTATTTTACTTTTTTCGTTCCCGGAATGGGAACAACGCCCTTCGCAATCACCCACGCCAACGCGAGCTGGGCAACGGTCAGCCCTTTTTCGGTGGCCAGTGCTTCCACCTGTTTGAGTAAGACCAGATTTTTGTCCAGTTGCTCGTCCTGAAACTTTCCGAACTGCTTGCGAAAGTCGTCATCCGCTAACTCACTGGTCGACTGAATTTTACCCGTTGCCAGCCCACGGCTCAATGGAGAGTAGGCCACCAGGCCAACCCCCAGTTCGGCTGCTGTTGCCAGGACACCGGCCCGTTCCGTTTCCCGCTCAAACAGCGAGTATTCGTTCTGTACCGCCGAAATCGGATGCACCGCATTGGCTTTACGAATCGTGTCTGAATCGACTTCCGATATGCCGATGTACCTGATTTTTCCTTCTCTCACCAGTTCAGCCATGGCACCTATCGTGTCTTCGATTGGCACGGCCGGGTCTTGCCGGTGCATGTAATACAGGTCGATATAGTCGGTGCCCAGATTTTTCAGCGAACGTTCGACGGCTTTTCTCAGGTACTCTTTCTGGTTGTTGATGACCGGCGCGTTATTGGCGAACACCATTTGTCCGTTGTCGTCAATTTCAAAGCCAAATTTGGTAGCAATGATGTACTTATCCCGTTGCCCGTTGATGGCTTTCCCGACAAGTCGTTCATTAATCAGCGGACCATATAAATCGGACGTATCCAGAAAATTACCACCCAATTCAAACGAACGGTGAATGGTGGCAATCGAGTCGTCGTCATTTGCCTTGCCATAGGTATCGGCCCCCATCATTTGGCTCATGCCCATGCAACCCAGCCCGATGCGGGGTACGAATAAACCTTGATTTCCTAATGCTACCTGTTTGATCGTCTCCATGTGATTTGTGATCCTGTAACGGTTGATTTGTAGCACAAAATTCCGTCGAAACAGAGCCTCGTCCGTATCCATATTGCCGAAAGGTGTGTCCAGTTTCCCGATTGAGTCATACGACCAATTGCGCTCAGCTGGAGACGACCAACCGGGGTTGTGATGCCGGTGAAACAGGCTGAAGCAACGACTCATTCCAGCCCGTCAGATTAAGGACTCAGATGCAGAAAGACGTGCTGTCGCTGCTGAAAACCGTCTGCCAGACCACACTCGGCCAACCCCTCAGCCAGTACCAGTCGCACGGGCAGGTGCTGATGGACTGCTACTACGCGTTTTTTCTCGGTCATCCCAACACCAGCAGGGATAACCGAAAAGGGCGGTGAACTATCGTCAGAATCATTGCCTTTCCATGACTGAATTGAGTAGCTTTGGTCAAATCACGTTTAGTGAATCCGAATAGAACCTGTACCCGATTTAAGCGATGAAAAGACTGATCTACGTTTCGGCCATGCTGCTGTCGGCCGGCATTTACCAACCCGTTATGGCTCAGCAGGCAAAACGCGTCGTTATCACGGGCGTTGACGCGTCGAAGAAGCCGGGTGACGATTTTTTTATGTACGCCAACGGCATCTGGTCCGATACCGCCCGGATTCCGGCGAGTCAGACGGGGGTGGGCTCGTACTCGTTCATGAATTACCCGCAGCGTATCCGAATGCAGGGCATTCTGGACAGCATCGCGAAGGGAAACTACCCGGTGGGGAGTACCGAGCAGAAAGTGGGCGATTTTTACGCGTCGGGGATGGATATGGCGGCTATCAACAAGCGCGGCTACGACCCCATCAAACCGCTACTCGCCCGCATCGACGCCGTGACCGACGTACCCACGCTGCTGAAGCTGGTGGCCGATGAAGAAAAGGCAGGCAACGGCTCTATCATTGGGTTTCGCGTAGGCCCCGACAACCGGCGCAGTACCCAGAACATTGCCCAGCTCCGGCAGACGGGTATTGGCCTGCCCGAACGGGCGTATTATGTCAAAACCGACTCGTCGACGCTGGCCATTCAGCAGGCGTACCGGCAGTACCTGACTCGCCTGTTTGACCTGACCGGTACCGACGCGGCCACCGCGCAGACAATGGCGGCTGTGACGTATGAGCTTGAAAAACAGCTCGCCAGTGCCCACCGGACCAACATCGAACTCCGCGACGTGCAGGCCAATTACAACAAAATGGCGGTGGCCGAGCTGGCGAAAAAACAGTCCGCGCTGGCCTGGCCGACGCTGCTGCGGAACCTGGGCGCGAACGTAGACACCGTCAATGTAGGCCAGCCGGGGTACTACGACAAACTGAACGCGCTGCTGACTTCCGTACCCCTTGCCGACTGGAAAACGTACCTGAAAGCCCACGCCCTGACCAACTATGCCAATTACCTGAGCCAGCCGTTTGTCGATGCGTCGTTTGCCTACGCGAAAACCCTGACCGGGCAGGCGGTGAAGAAAACACGCGCTGAAGAAATGGTGCAGGCTGTCGACGGGTCGCTGGGGGATGCGCTGGCGCAGTTGTACGTGAAGAAATACTTTCCCGAAGCGGCTAAAAAACGCATGGCGGTACTGGTCGACAACCTCAAACGCGCCTTCGAAGCCCGCATCAACCGGCTCGACTGGATGAGCGATTCGACCAAAATGAGGGCCATCGAAAAGCTGCACGCCTTCAACCAGAAAATCGGCTACCCCGACAAATGGCGTGACTATTCCGCCGTGACCGTGAAGCGGAATGCCTATTTCGAGAATCAGCTGTCGGCGGAGAAAAACGACTATCAGCATAACCTGGCGAAGCTGGGGCAACCCGTCGACCGGAGCGAGTGGCACACGACCCCGCCCACGGTGACGGCCTACAACAACCCGCCCCTCAACGAAATCGTGTTTCCGGCGGGGATTCTGCAACCGCCCTACTTCGACGTCAATGCCGACGATGCGCTGAACTATGGCGGCATCGGTATGGTGATCGGCCACGAAATCACCCACTCGTTCGATGACCAGGGCGCGCAGTACGACAAAGACGGGAACGTAAAAAACTGGTGGCAACCCGCCGATTACGCCAAGTTCAAAGCCAGAACCCAGCAGGTCATCGACCAGTACAATTCGTTTGTCGTGCTGGATTCGGTCCATGTAAAAGGGCCGCTGACCGTAGGCGAAAACACCGCTGATATCGCCGGGGTTGCCATTGCCTACGATGCCTTCAAGCTGACTGAACAGGGTAAGGGGGGCGCCAAACTCGATGGCTTCACGCCTGACCAGCGGTTCTTTATTTCGGTGGCCCGGATCTGGCGGGTCAAAACGCGGGATGCGTTCATGCGGATGTACGTCAACACCAACCCGCATTCGCCGGCCAAGTGGCGCGTGAATGGCCCACTGATGAACTTCACGCCGTTCTACAATGCGTTTGATATAAAGCCCGGCGACAAGATGTACAAACCCGAAACCGCCCGGATTACGGTCTGGTAAGAACTTACAGGCCAAACCCGACTGATGCTAATCACGGCCGGGTTTGGCCTGCGGGCTAATCAAAGCGGGGGTAGGGTGACCCTGCTTCCGGTGTCGGCGGCCCGGTAAATGCCTTCGATTACCCGCATGTCTTTGAGCCCCTCCAGGCCAGCGATGTGATCGGGTAACGGCGTCTTCGCCAGTATGTGTTTGCCGATGTCGTCCAGCATAGCCGCCTGCTGATTCACCACGGGAAAATTGAACGCGGCCTGGCTGGTTCTGCCCTTGAATGGACCGTAGCTCAAGGCCGGGTTAAGTTCGAAATAGCCCTCATCGGCCGCTGCGTAGAACCGGTCGATAGTACAATTTGAGGTTGTGGCCGACGTGCATACGGCCCCGCTCGGGAAGGTAAGCTGCCAGGTGATGTTTTCTTCAACTTCCCTGAACAGGTCAGGCAGCGTAACAGGGCCGTACTGCGCCGTGACCGCGATGGGTTCTTCGCCCAGGACATAGCGGCCACTCTGCACACAGTACACCCCCAGATTCATTAGCGGGCCACCCCCGGCGAGGGCTTTTTTCAGGTGCCAGTCGTCGGGGGGCGTCCCAGCCAGTTGATAGCCGAGCGAGGCTTCGATCAGTCGGACTGGCCCGAATACCTTTTGCTGACCCAACCGCATAAGTTCGCGGTGATGCGGTTCATAATGCAGCCGGTAGCCCACCGCCAACTGTACGCCCGCCTGCTGGCAGGCATCGATCATCTCCCGACAATCCCGCACCGTAAAGGCCATCGGCTTTTCCACGATGACGTGTTTGCCCGCCTGAGCCGCCCGGATCGCGTATTCTTTGTGCAGGCCGTTGGGCAACGTGATGTACACCAGGTCGATGTCCGGGTTATTTTTTAGCTGGTCGAAGGTCTGGTAACTGTAGATATTTTTGTCGGGGAGCTTATAATCCTGCTTCCACTGCGCGGCTTTGGCGGGCGTTCCCGTTACAACCCCGGCCAGGCGGCAGTACTGGGATTCGGCGAATCCTTTCTTCAGTACATTGGCGTAGCGGCCCAGTCCGCAGAGTGCTACGTTCAGTTTGCGGTTCGGCTCCGCGTCGGGGTACGTAGGCAGGGCGAAGGCAGGCGCGGTAAGCGCTGCACCAACGCCTGAGCCGACTGTTTGTATAAACGAGCGTCTGGAGTAGTGGGTCATGGTAGAACGTCTGACGTGAACTTTGGTACAGCGAAACTAGGTCAGAGCGGGGCGCTGCTGCTTTCCTATTCGACAGGAGGTTGGCACGTGGGACAGACGGACCGCGTAATCGGGTCCGGCCGCCTGAACGGGTGTTTCTACCGCATGGTAAAGCGGTCGTAATGGAAATGACGCGGGTCGAAACCGTAAGCAGGTAAGTCGCGGAGCAGGCAGCGGGCAAAGGCGGGCGGGCCGCAAAACCAGATGCTTACATCCGCCAGATGGCCGACGCGCTGATGCACGATCTCGGCCGTGAGGTATTGCTTCCGCGTCGAGTTCAGGTAGTGGAGGGTTACCCCGCTTTGCTGACACAGTTCGGTCAGCGCGTCAGGGAAACGTGTGCTTTCTTCGTTACGGGTCGAATACCAGAAGTCGATGGGTGGCGGGTTGCTTACCCGGTTGGCAAGGTGTTCCAACCGGGCCAGGAAGGGCGTAACGCCGATACCCCCCGCAATCCAGATTTGCCGACGACCGGGTGCTTCAAACAGAAATTCCCCGTAGGGCCCTTCCACCACGACAGCCTGCCCGGCCTGTAGCTGCTGCGACAGCGCACTCGTGAAATCGCCCAGTGCTTTGATGGCAAACCGTAGCGTATATAGATCATCGCCCGACGACGCGATGGTAAACGGGTGTGGCTCCGCATCAGGCCCGAACCGTAAAAAGGCGTACTGGCCTGGCTGGTGCCTGAAAGGCATCTGGGTGGTCAGGCGCAGGTCGAGGATATCGGGGGCGTGGTGGGTAAGCTGACTGATGGTAGCTGTGGTTTTTCGCGACGCGCCAATCTGCTGAAACAGCGCAATTAGTGCAGATACTACCCCCACGGCCACCAGTGCAAACAGCAGGTAACTGCCCGGCGTACTGAGCCAGTGCTCTTTTAACTGCGCTGTTGCCCCGTGGTAAGCCGCCAGCAGAAACAGCACCGGAAACGCCTTGTGTGATTTGCGAAAAATCCGGTACGGAATCCGGTTGAACAGAGCCACCACGACCAGTACAATCGTCCCGTAAAAAGCCACCTGTGCCACGGCCGTGCCGCTCTGAAACAGGCTGATTTCGAGGTCGGAATACTGACTGCCGTCGGTGAGTTCGCCGGGGTTGGGGAGCAGCCCCAGTTCAACGAGCCAGTGCGGTACGTTCTCGCCCAGCCAGTGCAGCAGCGTCAGCACGGTGGCAAAAATGCCGGTCCATTTGTGGATGACATACGCCTTGTCGAGCCCCTGCATCCGGCGGTTCAGCCACGGAATCCGCACGGAAATTACCATTGATAGGACCATCAGCGACAGCGACGCAACGCCCGTCAGGTACACAAACTGCTCGCGAAGTTCCCAGCCGTCGGGGTTGGCGAAAATATGCTGCGGGCCGGGCGACAGGGCGTATGTCAGTCCCGCGAACGTCAGCGTTCCGGTAATCCATTTGGTTGTCGGTTGCATGATGAGGCCGCTTTTATGGAATCAGGTGTTCGGCTTCGACTACGGCCTGTTGGGCGACCATCCCGTCCGGGTTCACGGCGCAGGCCCGCTGGCTACCGGCCACTAGTCCACCTCCGTTGCTGCCGATGCTGGCGTCGGGGGTGGCCGCGCAGCGGTTACTGCGGCCCCGGCCCCGGTCTGTATTTTTGATAGCTGCGGTCCTGACGGTCATTACTAATTCGTCAGTTGTCGTGGCGGTGGGATTGGGTCCGTGCAGTACGCTGATCCGGGCATTCGGGGTGGCCGCTTTCATCTTGTCTGGTTGGTTGATTGACAAGGCAAAACTAGTGGGCCGGTCAGCCGTCAGACGATAACATTTGTTACCGAATTCGTCGTTGTCACCCTGTGAAACTTACCCCGGACGCTACCAGAATAGGGCTGGTGAAATAACCATTCGGGAAAACAGCCGGGTCATGTTCGGAAGCCTGTCGGGATCGATCTGCGTACGTGTGCCATTGATGAGGCTGACCAGCGGATGAGTCGGTTTGGATAGACCTTTCCTGTTGCTGTGCCATGGTTGATACCGTATGAGTTGATGACCGATGACAAAGGTCCGGCTGGCCGATTCGGGGGGTGTGGGTGAATCGCGGGGATGTGGAGTCGAAATGGGGAAAGCCGCTATGCCAGAGTGGGTTGTCACCGCTTTCCCCGCGCCAGCTTGCTTTTGATCCGGCTCAGGTGCACGCTGCTGATGCCCAGATACGACGCGATGTAGTGCTGCGGTACCCGCTGCACGATGTGTGGGCGGTGAGTGAGCAGGTTCTCGTAACGCTCCTGCGGGGTGTCGCGCACGAACGACTGAAAATGCGCCATGTAGTTCAGTGTCCGGTCGAACAGGGTGTCTATAAGCTGACGTTGCACGGCGGGTATGAGACTTACCTCGTCAAAAATCGCGTCGACATCGCTTTTCCCGATCCACCACAACGTGCAGGGTTCGATGGTTTCGATAGACCCCAGGCTGGGTGTATTGTTCCGAAAACTCTCGATGGACGACACCATCTGGTTCTCGAAAAAGAACTGAAACGTCACATCGTTCCCCCTGTTGCTGAACCAAACGCGCAGACAGCCTTTTTCGATCAGGTAGACCCGGCGCGAAATCTCACCTTCGCGCAGCAGCACCGTCCGGGCCGGTACCTGAATACGCGTAAACCGATTGACGTAGTCGTCCCACTTTTCGGGCGGCAGGGGGAAATTGGCTTTAAATTTTTCCAGCATCGTTGACAGGGAAAGAACGTACGGACAAAGATTCGCCGAATCTACACAACGAACCCAACCACCCGCTTCCGGCCTTGTTCCGACCGGTTGCTCGCCCGATTTGCCATTAGCTCAAGAAGTTGATTCACCGGTGGCAGGAGCCGCTACCTTCGATTTGGTGATGCCCTGCAAGTATCTGATCCACAGGAGGCTATATGGTGCAGGCGATAGGCGAAGTACAGTATTCATCAAGTTAAAACAGAAACCGATATGAATCCAAACAAAGTCTTGTGGGAAAAAGGCGATTTCACCCAGATTGCGCAGGGGATGCGGGAAAGCGGTGACGCTCTGGTGGCTGAACTGAACGTTACCGCCGACCTCGACGTGCTTGATCTCGGCTGTGGCGACGGGACCACCGCCGTCCCGGAAGCCAGACGGGGGGCCAGGGTACTGGGCGTTGACATTGCCCGGAATCTGGTCGAAGCGGGCAACGCACGGGCCAAAGCGGAAGGGCTGACCAACATCACGTTTCAGGAAGGCGACGCCACCGATCTGCACGACCTGCCCGATGCGTCGTTTGATCTGGTTGTGAGCATTTTCGGAGCGATGTTTGCACCCAAACCGTTCGACGTGGCCAGCGAAATGGTGCGCGTAACCCGCCCCGGTGGCCGGATCGTGATGGGCAACTGGATACCCGGCGACCCGACACTGGTGGCCCAGATCCTGAAAATCAGTGCGGCTTACACCCCGCCCCCGCCGGAAGGGTTTATCAGTCCGATGCTGTGGGGCGTGGAGCAAAATGTCATTGACCGGTTTGGGGCCGCCGGGATACCACCCGAAAAAATCACGTTCAGAAAAGACCTGTTCACGTTCCGAATGGCCTGCCCGCCAGCGGAACTCGTCGGCAAGTTCCGCGACTACTACGGACCGACCATGAACGCCTTTGAAGCCGCCGGAAAAGACGGTCGGGCGGCAGACCTGCAACGCGAACTGGAAGCCCTGTTCGAGCGGCAGAACCAGAGCGGTGATCCGAATACTACCCGCATTCCGGCTGCGTTTCTGCGCGTAACGGTCACGCGCTGAGCAGGAAAGGGGGGGCGCGGTGGAAGGGATTCGGTATGGGTTGTACGGCTACCACATTCGGCTACAACAACCGGGGATTTGGCTACGTTGCCGGGCCTGTTACGGCAGACCTTTGCGCCAACCAAACGGATACGATTATGATGCTGATAACCGGTGCTACGGGACAATTGGGCGGGGCCGTTATTCGGCAACTGCTGAAGCAAGTGCCCGCCAGCCAGTTGGTCGCCTTTGTGCGCGACGAAGCCAAAGCCGCCGACCTCGCCCGGCAAGGCATTCAGGTGCGCGTTGGTACGTACGATGATACCGCGTCGCTCGACAGGGCGATGCTGGGCGTAGAAACAGTCCTGCTGATTGCGGGTACCGACGAAGAAAAGCGCGTTCAGCAACATCAGCACGTAGTGGATGCGGCCAAACGGGCCGGCGTCCGGCGAGTCGCCTATACCAGCCGCGCCCTGAAAGACCGGACAACGCTGGTTAACCAGTTGATGCAGGGGCACTTCGACATCGAAGACTACATCAAAGCCAGCGGCCTGGCGTACACGCTGTTTCAGAACACGCTGTACATGGACGCCATTCCGCAGTTTGTCGGCGGTGCGGCCGTTTTCGAGCGGGGTATCGTCGTACCGGCGGGGGAGGGCCGGGTGTCGTTTGCGCTGCGGAGCGAGATGGGGGAAGCGATGGCTAACGCGCTGCTGACGGATAGCGACGAAAACCGGACCTATCAGCTTACCAACGCAGAAACGTACTCGTTCTCCGATGTAGCGACGGCCCTGACCGAGCTGTCGGGTAAGCCGGTGACCTATACCCCAATAGCGCCTGCCACCTTCGAAACTCAACTGACCGGGCGGGGTTTGCCGGCAGTAACAGCCCGGCGCATCACCGGATTTATCACCGACATTGCCAACGGGCAGGAAGATACGGTGACAACGGATCTGGAAACGCTGCTGGGCCGCCAACCGACCGGGCTGACGGCTGGACTGAAGGTCGTGTTTGCTCACTAGAGAAGTCAATCACCGGCAATGTTGCGTCGATCAGGAAGGGAAGCGCTACCTGAACGGCTGGCGGATGCTGCCCGGCCACTCCGGCTGTTTCGGTAGAAGCGGGTCGTCGATTCATAAACTGGTGGCGTATAGTGGGGTTAGTAACTTGTCGGGCAGGAAGTGAAAACAATGGCATTAACCGGCGCGTTGGGTAGTAGTTTTAGCGGGTCACGTAGGTGACATCAACGGAAAGCCTGCCACCATCGTAACCTGTTTGGGCGGTGGTTGAGCGGCTCCGGGAACAACGCACGGTTTTTACTTACTATACGCTTCGATTATGAAACCCGTTGGGAGCCCGGAAGGTCTTGACAAATGCCCGTTTATGGGCACACGAATTGGCGGTGCTATCGGCACAGCCCCTCAGATTGACGATTGGTGGCCCAACCGGCTACAGGTCGAATTGCTGCATCAGGATCAGCCAGCCGCCAACCCGCTGAGCGACGAGAATTACAAAGAGCTGTTCAATGCAATTGACTTTCAGCAGCTCAAGCAGGATATCAAGGCCCTGCTGGTCGATTCGAAAGACTGGTGGCCAGCCGATTACGCCAACTACGGTCCGCAGATGATCCGGATGGCGTGGCACTCGGCAGGTACCTATCGGATTGCCGACGGTCGGGGCGGAGCCGGGCAGGCTATGCAGCGGTTTGCACCCATCAACTCATGGTGGGACAACGGTAACACCGATAAATCGCGCCGGTTGTTGTGGCCCATCAAGAAAAAGTACGGCGCTGCCCTGTCGTGGGCGGACCTGATCGTGCTAACGGGCAACTGCGCCCTGGAGATCATGAACTTCCCCACGTTCGGTTTTGGTGGTGGCCGACGGGACGCCTGGGAGCCCGACCGCAGCACGTACTGGGGCCCCGAATTCTGGGGTGGCAAACCCGTCGATCAGGTACCGGCCTCAACCCATCACAAAGGTCATCCCGACGAGATGGTGAACAACAATTTGCGCTGGGTAGGTAGTCCCAAAGATGCTGTCTACGATCTGGAAAACCCGCTGGCAGCTACTCACCAGGCCATTATTTACGTGAACCCGGAAGGGCCGGCCAACAACGGCGACCCCCACGATTCAGCCCGCGAAATCCGTGAGTCGTTTGCCCGGATGGCCATGGGTGACGAGGAAACGGTGGCCCTGATTGCCGGTGGACACGCGTTCGGCAAGAGCCACGGCATGGTGGCACCAGACAAAATCGGGTCTGCCCCGGAAGCCGCGCCCATCCACGCGCAGGGTTTCGGCTGGCACAACCCGGTCGGTTCCGGCAACGGGGCCAACACCATGACCAACGGCATCGAAGGGTCGTGGACGCAGAACCCCACGCATTGGGACAATACGTACCTCGAAAACCTGCTTGGCCACGATTGGAAAAAGGTGGAAAGCCCGGCCGGGTCAACGCAATGGACGCCCATCGACCCGAACGCGCCCAAAACGCCCGACGCACACATCGCTGGTCAGATGAACAACCTGATGATGATGACGTCGGATATTGCGCTCAAGGTGGACCCGGAATATCGTAAAATCTGCGAGCGATTCCTGAACGACTTCGATTACTTCACCGACGCTTTTTCGAGAGCCTGGTACAAGCTGACGCACCGGGATATGGGCCCGAAAGAACGGTACCTGGGTCCCGAAGTACCGGCCGACAATATGATCTGGCAGGACCCGCGCCCCGACCGAGATTATGATCTGATTGACGAAAGCGACGTTGCCACGCTGAAACAGCACATACTGGCCAGCGGCCTGACCATTTCAGCGCTGGTATCGGCAGCCTGGTCGGCGGCTTCGGTGTATCGCCATTCCGACAAGCGGGGCGGGGCCAACGGAGCCCGTATCGGTCTGGAACCCCAGAACAACTGGGAGATGAACCGGCCGGAAGAGCTGAGTCGGGTATTGCAAACGCTTCGGCACATTCAGGGCGAGTTCAACGGGCAGCAGACGGGCAATAAGCAGGTGTCGCTGGCCGATCTGATCGTGCTGGGTGGCTGTGTGGCCGTCGAAAAGGCGGCCCGCGATGCGGGGGTGCCGGTGACGGTTCCCTTCACGCCGGGCCGGGTCGATACGACGCTGGAACTGACCGACGTGGAAAGTTTCAACTGGCTCAAGCCGGTGTCCGACGGGTTCAAGAATTACCACAACGACAAAGTGGGCTACCGGGTGCCGCCCGAGCGTATCTTCCTCGACCGGGCGCAGCTGCTGACGCTGACCGCTCCCGAATGGACGGTACTTGTTGGTGGCCTGCGGGTACTGGAGCAGAATTACGACTACGCCAGACATGGGGTGTTTACGGAACGTCCGGGTCAGCTGACCAACGATTTCTTTCAGGTGCTGACCAGCATGGACTACGAATGGGTGCCCCAGGATCAGCGCGAGATGCTGTTCGACGTGCGGGAACGCAATGGTGGTGCCACCAAATACACGGCTACCCGCTGCGACCTGATTTTCGGGTCAAACGCGCAGTTGCGGAACATTGCGGAAGTGTACGCTGCTGACGACGCGCAGGAACGCTTCGTCCATGATTTCGTGGCCGCCTGGAACAAGGTGATGATGCTCGATCGCTACGACGTCAAAGCCGAGTAACCGTCGCTGGCCAAATTCCTGAAGCCCGATACCGTCCTTGATGGTATCGGGCTTTTTTAGTAGCCCGACCGCGTCGTAGCCGAGCGCGTTGTTGGCGGCAATCCGTGATTTGATTAGAATACCCGTAGATTCGGCTACGCGGGGCGGTTGGTGCGGGTCGACCTTTGCAAAAAAAACAGGTGATACCATGAACATAGTCATTACCGGCTCGCTGGGCCACATCAGCCAGCCCCTCACGCAACAGCTCGTGCAGCAGGGCCATGCCGTTACCGTAGTCAGCAGTATCGCCGACCGTCAAGCGGCTATCGAGGCATTGGGTGCCAAAGCCGCCATCGGCTCCGTAGACGACGCGGCTTTTCTGGCCACCGCGTTTGCCGGAGCCGACGCCGTGTATTGCATGGTGCCGCCCGCTTACTACACTAATCCGGCTATCGATCCGATGAGTTTTTACCGTGATACGGCTTCGGCCTACGTGCAGGCTATCCGGCAGGCCGGGGTGAAACGGGCTATTCACCTGAGCAGTTTCGGTGCTGACCTCGACCACGGAACTGGCTTCATTCTGGGGTCGCATTATGCCGAGAACATCCTCAACGAACTGACCGATGTCGCCATTACGCACATCCGCCCGACCTCGTTTTACTACAACCTGAACGGCTTCATCGGCCAGATCAAGCATACGGGGCGCATCGCAGCCAACTACGGGGCCGACGACGTGATTCCGATGGTGGCCCCTGTCGACATCGCTGCTGCCATCGCCGACGAACTTACGCTGCCCGTCACCGACCGTACGATTCGGTACGTCAGCAGCGACGAACCGACGGGTAATCAGGTAGCGGCCAGTCTGGGAAAGGCCATTGGAATGTCCGATCTGCAATGGGTACTCATCAGCGACGACGAAATGCAGGCAGGACTGGTAGCCGCCGGGGTTCCCCAATCGACGGCTGATAACGTAGTGGAGTTGTACGGTGCCATCCACAGCGGCCGGTTACAGGCCGATTATAACCGCAACAAACCCACGCTGGGGCAGGTCAGAATCGACGATTTTGCGGCCGAATTTGTTACGGTTTACAACCGGTCGTAAAACGTGTAGCGGATCGACTGATCGATCAGCCCGCTTACCAGCGGACCAGCCGACCCATAAACCCCGTTTGTATGCACCCGCAGCGAGTCAGTACCATCACCGATTATCACCGGCTGCGGGGATTGCCCAAACCGGCGCACCCGCTGGTCAGTGTCATCAACCTCGACCAGCTCGATACAGCCTACACCTGTGAGCCGGTTAGCCTGGTGCTGGATTTTTATTCCATCGCGCTGAAGCGAAACCCGCACAGCAGGCTGAAATACGGGCAGCAGCAGTACGACTTCGATGAGGGCGTGCTGTTCTTTATCGCACCGGGGCAGGTATTCAGTATCGAGCCGGTACCGCTTTCCGGTATCCCTGCCAACGACGAATCGGCCAAACCGTCGGGCTGGATTGTCCTGATTCACCCGGATTTTCTCTGGAACACGGCACTTGCCAAAGCCATCCGGCACTACGCGTACTTCGATTACGCGGTTCACGAAGCCCTGTTTCTGTCCGACAGCGAGGAGGCAACGCTGGTGGGCCTTATTCGGGGCATTCAGCAGGAGTACCAGACGGCCATCGATACGCTGAGTCGGGACATCATCGTGGCCCAGCTGGAAGTGCTGTTTAAATACGCCGAGCGGTATTACAAACGGCAGTTCATCACCCGCAGCCTGACCAATCACAAGCTGCTGGATCGGCTCGAAACGGTGCTCGACGCCTATTTTGCCGCTAATTCGCTGGGCGAAACGGGGCTGCCAACCGTTCAGTTTGTCGCCGATGCGCTCAACATGTCGCCCAACTACCTCAGCGGTCTGCTGAAAACGCTGACCGGGCGGAGTACCCAACAGCATATCCACGATAAGCTGATCGAACAGGCCAAAGAAAAACTGTCGGCCACCGATTTGTCGGTAAGTGAAATCGCGTATGCGCTGGGCTTCGAGCACCCGCAGTCGTTCAGTAAGCTATTCAAGAGCAAAACCAGCTACTCGCCCGTCGAGTTTCGGCAGTCGTTTACCTGAAAAACAGCGTACGAAGCAGGCCCGGATTTTTGTGGACAGCGCGGGTTCACGGCTACGTATACGTCTCATACAGGGTACCTGAAAACGTATTTATAGGCACTGATGGGTTGAGGATGAGGATTTTGATAGCCGGTTTTGCTTTTTATGCGAAGCCGTACAGCCGGTTGTCTATACCCTTGTCCCTGCATGAACCGCACCACCCTTTTCTGGCTACTGGCCCCAACGCTGGCCGTAGCGCAGCCCGCTCCGTTACAACAGCAATTTCAGACGCCCCCCAATGCGGCAAAACCGCGCGTGTGGTGGCACTGGATGAACGGTAACATCACTAGAGACGGTATCAAAAAAGACCTCGACTGGATGAAGCGGGTCGGCATCGGCGGGTTCCAGAACTTCGACGCCAGTCTGTTTACACCCGTAGTCGTGCCGAAAAAGCTGGTGTTTATGACACCGGACTGGAAAGATGCCTTCAAATACGCTACCGACGTGGCCCAAACCAACGGGCTCGAAATGGCGATTGCCGGGTCGCCGGGCTGGAGCGTGACGGGTGGCCCCTGGGTGCCGGCATCGGACGGGATGAAAAAATACGTCTGGACGGAAACACGGGTGTCGGGTGGGCAGGCGGTGGGTAAACTGCCCCAGCCACCGGCCACGACGGGTAAGTTTCAGAACGTACCGGCCGAAGCGGCCGGTCTTTCCGGAGGACAAACGCGCGAGCTGCCGACGTACTATGCCGATGCCGCCGTTATTGCCTACCGGCTACCCGATGCCGAACAGCCACTGACAGCCCTGAAACCGACCATCACGTCGAGTGGTGGGGCATTTACCCTGGCCGACCTGACCGACGGAGATCTGGGCAAAACGACCCTGCTGCCGCCCGTGGAGGTAGGGCAGGATGCGTGGATTCAGTACGAATTTGCTACCCCCCAGACCGTTCGTGCCTTTACCATCGTTGGCTCGCCCCCCGCCGGTGAGCTGGCTGATTTTCAGGGTATGCCCGACAATAGACACCTGAACGTGAGCGACGATGGGGTAACGTTTCGCGATGTGGTCCTTATCCGGGGCAGCACCATTCCGCAGAGCACCATGAGCATTCCGGCGACAACGGCCCGGTATTTCCGGTTTACGTTCAAAACCGAAAAGCCGCAGGGCAACCCGTTTGGGGCCATGATGGGCCTGAGCAGCGAACCCGGCAAACCGCAGGGTGTACCCGTTGCTGAGCTGGTGCTGCACGGTACTGATCGCGTCGATCTGTTCGAGCAGAAAGCCGGGTTCAACCCCTGGAACGAAGCCACGCATTCACTGATAAAACCAGACGCCATCGCCATCCCGACCACTGACGTCGTTGACCTGACCGGCAAGATGACCGCCGACGGATCGCTGAACTGGACGGTGCCAGCGGGGAACTGGGTCGTTGTCAGGCTGGGCTATTCGCTGACGGGTCGGCAGAACCACCCCGCATCACCCGAGGCAACGGGGCTGGAGGTCGATAAGCTCGATAAAACCGCCGTGCAGCAGTACATCAATACGTACCTCGATATGTATAAAGACGCTACGGGTGGGCAGATGGGGGCAACCGGGCTGGAATACATGGTGCTGGACAGCTACGAAGCCGGGCACATGACCTGGACGAAGGCTATGCCGGCCGAGTTTCAGAAACGACGCGGTTACGCCATCACGCCCTGGCTACCCGTGCTGACGGGGCGGGTTGTGCGGAGTGCCGACGCCAGCGAGCAGTTTCTGTGGGATTTCCGCCGAACCATCGGTGAACTGATCGTCGAAAACCATTACGAAACCATCGGTGACGCGCTGGCAGCGCGGGGCCTGAAACGCTACACCGAATCGCACGAAAACGGACGTATCTACCTGGCGGACGGCATGGACGTGAAACGCTACGCCGACGTGCCGATGGCGGCTATGTGGACACCGGGCAGCCTGGCGGGCGGGAGTGAAGAAGAAACCCGCAGCAAGGCCGACATCCGCGAAGCCGCATCGGTAGCCCATATCTACGGCCAGAATCTGGTGGCGGCCGAGTCGATGACGGCGGTGGGGAAACCATTCATGTATGCGCCTGAACAACTCAAGCGCACCGCTGATATGGAGCTGGCGTCGGGCCTGAACCGCTTCGTGATTCATACGTCGGTACACCAGCCGCTCGACGATAAAAAACCCGGCTTTTCCCTGGGGCCATTCGGGCAGTACTTCACCCGGCATGAAACCTGGGCCGAGCAGGCCACGCCGTGGATGACGTATCTGGGCCGCAGCTGCTACCTGCTGCAACAGGGCAAACCCGTTGTCGATGTTCTGTATTACTACGGCGAAAATCAAAACATAACCTCGCTGTTTGCCGACAAACTGGCTGATGTGTCGCCCGGTTACGAGTATGATTTTGTGAATGCCACCGCCCTGCTGAACGTAATCCGGGCGGAAAACGGCAAACTCGTTGCCACCGGTAGCACCAAACACGGCCCGACTGACCGCAGCCCGACTGACCGCAGCCCGACCAATCGTGGCCCGATGACCTATCAGGTGCTGGTGCTGGATAAGAGTGCCCGGCAAATGACGCTGCCGGTACTCAAAAAAATCGGCGAACTGGTAAATGCCGGGGTACGGGTTGCCGGTGTCAAACCCGAACGCTCGCCCAGCCTGAGCGACGATCCGGCTGCGTTCCAGACGTTGGTCGAGCAGATCTGGCGCAGTCCGAACGTATCGGTGGGGAAGCCGGTGGCGGAGGTGTTGGCTACGATCAACGTACCGGAAGACGTACGCATTACGGGTAACAAAGCAGAAATACTGTACCAGCATCGCCAGACGGCCACCGAGTCGATTTATTGGCTAAGCAGCCGCAGCGATACCCCAAACGATGCCGACGTCAGTTTCCGCATGGCCGGTCGGGTACCGATGCTGTGGCATCCGCAAACGGGCAGGATCGAACCGGTATCCTACCGGATTGTTGACGGTCGTACGGTTATTCCGCTTCACTTCGATTCGTGGGACGCGTATTTTATCGTCTTTGGCGGTAAAACCAGTGCCACGGCATTCACCAGACCGGCCCGCACGGAAGCGACCGTTGCCACGCTGACGACGCCCTGGCGCGTACAGTTTCCAACCGCTACCGAACCCCGTACGCTTACGTTCGACAAGCTGACATCCTGGTCCGATAATGCTGATGCCGACGTGAAATACTTCTCCGGAACGGCGACGTATCAGCTGACGGTTACGCTACCCGATCTGGTCAAAAAAGGCCAGTATACGCTCGATCTGGGCGAGGTTAAAAACCTGGCGGAAGTGATCGTCAACGGCAAAAGCATGGGTGTTGCCTGGAAATCCCCGTTTCGGCTCGACCTGACCGATGCGCTGAAACGGGGTGCCAACGCACTGGAGATCCGGGTAACGAACCTCTGGCCCAACCGGCTGATCGGTGATGCTCAGCCCGACGTTAAGACCAAACCCGCAACGGCGGACCGCACCTTTACCACGCTGCCTTTTTTCCGGCCTGATGCGCCCCTGCTGCCGTCGGGTTTGCTGGGCCCGGTGCAGTTGGTGGTCAGTACACCAAAGTAGCCATCAGTTGGACATAAACGCCCCGGATTCTGTTTTGACGATAACCCGTACCGAATCAACGTTGATTTGGTACCGTATACTGCTAAATCTGACAACGCGCTATGGCTGTTTCATTCACTGCCGATGATACGCTCATCGACGTGCTTATCGTAGGGGCTGGCCTGTCGGGCATTGGTGCAGCCTGCTGGCTGCAAAAAGAATGTCCCGACAAACGGTATGTGATCCTGGAAGCCCGCGACGCCATGGGCGGAACCTGGGATTTGTTCCGGTATCCCGGTATCCGTTCCGATTCAGATATGTACACGCTGGGCTACGCGTTCAAGCCGTGGCTCGGTGAAAATGCCATCGCCGACGGACCATCGATTCGCCATTATATCGAAGAAACCGCCCGCGAACACGACGTACAAACGCACATTCGGTTCGGCCATAAAGTCGTAGCGGTCGCGTGGTCGAGTCAGGACGCCCGCTGGACGGTCGAGGTGGAACTGGTCGCGACCGGGGCGCGGCAGTCGATAGCTGCCCGGTTTCTGTACATGTGCAGCGGTTACTACAGCTATACGCAGCCTCACCGGCCGGCATTTGCCGGGGAAGCTGACTTCAACGGAACCGTTGTGCTGCCGCAGTTCTGGCCCAAAGACCTCGATTATGCCGGTAAGCGAGTCGTCGTTGTGGGTAGTGGAGCCACGGCGATGACGATTGTGCCGAACATGGCTGAATCGGCAGAACACGTAACGATGCTGCAACGATCGCCGACGTACGTGGCCGCCCTGCCCAGTCAGGATAAATTCTCGCGGATACTCCGGCGGTGGCTGCCCCAGCGGCTGGCCTACCGGTTGACGCGGCTGAAAAACATAGTAACCAGAATCGCCCTGTTCTGGCTCGTTCGAAGCCAGCCGAAACTGGCGAGTAAGCAGATGATTCAGGGCGTTTCTGACCAGCTTGGCCCCGATTACGACGTAAAAACCCATTTTACGCCCCGCTACAACCCCTGGGATCAGCGCGTCTGTGTGGTGCCTGACGGCGATTTGTTTACGGCCATTAAAGCGGGTCGGGCCACCGTCGTAACCGACGAAATCGAGCGGTTTACGGCTGACGGACTACTGCTCAAATCCGGTCAGACATTGCCCGCCGATGTGGTGGTACTGGCAACGGGCCTGACGGTTCAGCTCTTCGGTGGAATGGCGTTGACCGTCGATGGCAAGAGCTACCAGCCCAGCGAGCTGATGGCCTACAAGGGCATGATGCTGAGCGATGTACCCAACATGGCCCTTGCATTCGGCTATACCAACGCGTCGTGGACCCTCAAAGCAGACCTGACGGCCCGCTACGTCTGCCGGTTGTTGCGATACATGGATCGCAGGGGCTACACGGTTGCCGTTCCTCGCCGACAAGCCGACGTACAGCCCGTGCCATTCCTGAATTTCTCATCCGGCTACGTGCAGCGGGCCAGTAAGCTGTTGCCGCAGCAGGGCGCGCGCCGACCCTGGCAGGTGCATCAGAACTACCTGAAAGATACAATCTCGACTCGGTACAGCCGGGTGGCCGACGGGGTGCTGCACTTTGGTACTGAAGGCGTCATGCCGTGAACCGGATATAATTGGAAACAGCGCGTCCGCCCCCGGTTCGAAAGGGGCGGACGCGCTGTTTTGCGGCTGGTTAGCGGGTTTTACTCCGCGATGCTGTTGAGCGTAGCCATGTCGGCGTCGGAGAGGGTAATGGTGCCGACCTGCATGTTTTCTTCGAGGTGCTTCACGCTCGACGTACCCGGAATGAGCAGGATATTGTCGGCACGATGGAGTAGCCAGCTCAGCGCAATCTGGTGGGTCGATACGCCTTTATCGTCGGCGATACGCTGCATGATTTCGTCTTTCTTCGCGTCCATGCCGCCCCCGATCGGGAACCACGGGATAAACACGATACCCTGCTGCTGGCAGTAGTCCAGCACCGATTCCCACTCGCGGTTGTAGACGCTGTAGCGGTTCTGCACCGACACGACGGTAAAGAATTGCTGTGCCTGCTTAATCTCCTCGACCGACACTTCCGACAAACCGATGTGCCGGATTTTACCGGCCTGCTGGGCCTGTTTCAGAAAGCCGAACGTGATCTCGGCGGGTACCTTCGGGTCGATGCGGTGCAGCTGGTAGAGGTCGATGTGGTCCAGCTTCAGCCGTTGCAGACTGCCGTTGAGGGCGTCGTGCAGGTGTTGCGGGCTGGCGTCGTTGTTGATGTCGGCCCAAGGACCGAAGCGCACCAGCCCACCTTTAGTACCGATCACCAGCTCGCTGGCGTAGGGGTGGAGGGCGTCGGCAATGAGCTGTTCCGAGGTAAAGGGCCCGTACTGATCGGCGGTATCGATAAAGGTAACGCCCAGTTCGACGGCCCGGCGGAGTACGTCGATGGAGTTCTGCGGGTTTTCGGGCATTCCCCAGATAGCGGGCCCGGTGATGCGCATGGCCCCGTAGCCGATGCGATTTAGTGTCAGATCGCCACCCAGCGTCAGGGTGGTTGCAGGCATGTTGGTTGTCATAACGATTGGTTAATTGAACGATTGATAGTAGCTCACCCCACCCCAACCCCTCCCCGTAAGGGAGGGGCCTTACTTGCGAATAGTTTAAGTCCCTCCCTTACGGGGAGGGGTTGGGGTGGGGTGGGCTTCAGTTAAACGACTGTCTGAATTGGTTGGGCGACAGGCTGGTTTTGCTCTTGAATAGCTTATTAAAGGACTGGGGGTAGGTGAACCCCAGCTGGTACGCGATCGCCCCGACTGATAGCGTGGTCGTGCTCAGCATCGTTTTTGCCTGTTCGATCAGACGCTGCTGAATGTGCTGCTGCGCACTTTGCCCCGTCAGGTTGCGGAGTGTGTCGCTCAGGTAATGGGCCGATACGTTCAGTTGACTTGCTACGTACTCGACCGTTGGCAGGCCATTGGCCAGCCCCTGTTCGTCGTTGAAATACGCCGATAACAGCACGTCCAGTCGGGTTAGCAGGTCGTTGTGGACGGGCTTGCGGCTCAGAAACTGCCGACTGTAGAAGCGGTCGGCGTAGTGCAGCAGCAGTTCCAGCTGCGCCATGATAATGTCCTGACTGTGCCGGTCGGGATTCGCGTGGTACTCTGTTTCGATGTTTGCCAGCAGACCGTCGATTACCTGCTCCTCCCTGTCGGATACGAACAGGGCTTCGGTCAGCTCATAGCCGAAAAAGCCGTATTGCCGGATGGTTTTTGCCAGCGGGTATCCCTGCAGAAAATCGGGATGAATCAGCAGGACCCACCCCTCCGACGCGGCCGTTTCCGCTGATAACAACTGACCGGGTGCGATAAACGACAGAATGCCCTCATCGAAGTCATAGCGGTTCTGTCCGTAGCGTAACCCGGCGGCATAGTTTTTCTTCATGCACACCTGATAAAAAGGGTAAATGATCGGGCCGCTGCCCGTCTGCGCCGGTGCGCCCAGCTGGTCCAGATGAATAATGCTCACCAGCGGATGGGCCGGTTTGGGCAGGTGCAGCAACCGGTGCAACTCGCTGATCGACTGGATGGTGCGTATGGCTGATTCGTCTTTTTTCATAAACCGGTTGTGGTCGCTTCGTCAGGGGTCGTCTGCCCTTATGAACAATACAAAGGTCGCCCGGCGAACCACGCATAAAGTAGCCCGATCGTAGTTTGTTGTATCTAAATCGGAGCGGGTCGCCAACGCAACCGACCGTCAGTATAATCAGCCAGGGACTCACTTTATGCAGGCAATCAGCCCGCTCCGGTCGAACGCCTGCACTGACCAGCGAGCGCAGCGGTTGTCGGCTGATCTGCCCGAACCTACCTTACCTAACCGATGAATCGAATGACTGGTTACCTGCCTACAATGGGTCTGTTGCTACTGGGGAGCTTACTGGCTGCGCGCCCGGCCTCGTCTCAAACGCCCAGGCAACCTGATCTGGGCCACCGTTCCGTGAAAATCCTGACTCAGAACGGGCTGCTGTTCAAAGATCTGAACAAAAATGGCAAACTGGACCGGTACGAAGACTGGCGGCTACCCGTAGCCACGCGGGTGCAGGACCTGCTGGGGCAGATGACGCTGGACGAAAAAGCAGGATTTATGCTTATCAGTACGACCCGCATGGCCGGTGACAATTCGCTGCGGGGGAGCGACGCCAAAACGGAGATCACCGATGGGTTCAACGAAGAAGACCTCGTACAGCCCAACAATATGTTTACCCGTAAGCCGCTGCCGGTCCCCATCATGTCGGCGGTGGGGACGACCAAAGGCGTAACGCAGTACCACCTGCGGCACTTTATCCTGCGGGC
The DNA here is from genome assembly GCA_964581865.1 of uncultured Spirosoma sp. Lineage (GTDB taxonomy): Bacteria > Bacteroidota > Bacteroidia > Cytophagales > Spirosomataceae > Spirosoma. The sequence continues at coordinate 26,169 of CAZOQC010000025.1, read as the reverse complement.
CAATCCACCGGCGGCTGTCATCGCCAGCTGGGCCAACAACCTGCAAACGCTGTGCGAAACATCGCGGCTGGGTATCCCGGCGGTGGTGGCGTCGAATCCCCGCAACCACGTCACCATCGACGCGGCTATTGGCCTGAGTGTCGGCAAAACGGCGTTTTCGACCTGGCCGGGCGAACTGGGACTGGCCGCCATGCGCGATCTGAAGCTGACCCGTACGTTTGCCGACATGGCCCGGCAGGAGTGGGCCGCCGTGGGGTTGCGGAAAGGCTATATGTACATGGCCGATCTGGCAACCGAACCCCGCTGGCAGCGCATCGAAGGTACGTTCGGCGAAGACGCGGACCTGGCGGCCGATATGGTACGCGAAATCGTGCTGGGCTTTCAGGGGGCCAAACTTGGCCCGGCGTCGGTCGCTATGACGACCAAGCATTTTCCCGGTGGTGGCCCGCAACTAAACGGGCTGGATTCGCACTTCGACTGGGGTAAGTTTGCCCACTATCCGGGCGGGCTGTTTGCCTACCACCTCAAGCCGTTCAAAGCCGCCATCGCGGCCGGTACGTCGGCCATCATGCCGTATTATTCGGCCCCGAAGTCGGGCCCGGGCGGAACATTTGACGAAGTGGGATTTTCGTACAACAAAGCCATCATTCAGGACCTGTTGCGGAAACAGCTGGGCTTCACCGGTATCGTCAATTCCGATACCGGGCCCATTGAAATGATGCCCTGGGGTGTCGAAAATCTGACTATTCCGCAACGCTACCAGAAAGCCCTGAATGCGGGCGTCGACCTGTTTTCCGGTACCGCCGACCCCACGATGCTGCTGGACGTGGTGAAGCAGGGACTGGTGTCGGAAGCCCGGATCGACGAGTCGGTGGGGCGGCTGCTGGCAGAGAAATTTGCGCTGGGTCTGTTCGAAAATCCGTACGTCGACGTCGAGAAGGCGCGGACGGTGGTGGGTAATGCCGCCTTCCAGCAGAAAGCGGACCTGGCGCAGCGGAAATCGATTGTGCTGTTGCGCAACGCGGCCAACCTGTTGCCCTTACCGCCCAAAACGAAGGTGTATTTTGAAACCTACTACGACAATGGCCGGTCGGCTAGTCTGGTTACGGTGTACAAACCAACCAAAGCCACGAATCTCGAGCTGGTGGGTAGTAAGGACGAAGCCGACGTAGTGGTGCTGTGGCTGATCCCTACCACGGGCGGCCTGTTTGCTTCCGCCGACAAACCCATCGATCTGACCCTCTCGAAGAATAAAATTGATTTGACACATATCCAGACACTGATGGGCAGCAAGCCGACCGTACTGGCGATCAACTTCTCCAGCCCGTGGGTGTTGAGCGAGATCGAAGGCGACGCAAAAACGATGCTCGCGACCTTCGGCACCACGCCCGAAGCCCTGCTCGACGTCATCAGCGGGGCCTACAAGCCGACGGGTAAGCTGCCCGTTACGATTCCGGTTTCCCAGCAGGTGGTGATCGATAACAAGTCGGACGTTCCCGGCAGGCTGGAACCCAAAGGCTATGCCCTGTTTCCGTTCGGCACGGGGCTGACCTACGGATCGGTCCGGGCGGCAAAATAAGGGAGAGTCTGTGGGCAACCGGTGGGTTGACTTTGTCGGAGAATGCCTACTTTTCGACACATTTTCTACGAACGATGCCCATATGACGTGCTTATTTTCTTCTGGCTGGCTTCCTGTTGACAGCATCACCGGGTTTTGCCCAGACGCAGTCAGCGATGAACGGAGAAGCCTATGCCCGGTACAAAAAAGCGGATAAACGGCTCAACCAGACGTATCTGGCTATTCTGAACCAATACCGCCACGACACGCTGTTTATCCGCAACCTGAAAAAATCGCAGCGTATCTGGCTACAACTGCGCGATGCTGATTTACAAATGAAATACCCGCCCTACGAATCGGGTTACTACGGGACCATGCACCCCATGTGCGAAGCCGACGAACTGACGGTGCTGACGGAAGCCCGTACCCGTCGGTTGCGCGTATGGCTGACGGGCATTCCGGAGGGGGACGGTTGCATAGGTTCCGTTAAATTCGCACCTGACCCGAAACGCAGGTAAGAACGCACCGTCAGGGTATCAGTTCGCCATCGAAACAGGTAACCGACTGCGGGCAGGCGAGTAGAAATAAGCTCGTTTGTACTGTCCTTTTCGTACCCCACATAAGCCGTCAGGCTGACGGATAAACCCGTTTTTCTGTACCATCCATGACTAATCTGTCCATTCGTTTTGCCGTTGTTTTTCTGCTCGTAACCGCCCGATTCGTAAGTGCCCAGCCCGTCGATCCTGGCTTTGTCAACGGAGACTTACTGCCCAACGCCCCCGAACTGGCCGCACGGGGTAGCTACGGGGTGGGGGTGCAAACGCTGAAACTGGTACATCCGGCCCAGCTCGATGTGCTCCACGGCAGTGCCGGGCAGCACCCGCTCTATGACCGCCCCCTGACCCTCGAAGTATGGTATCCGGCGAAGACGCAGACCAACAAACCGTCGACCGTTACGTATCAGTCGACCTTGGGCCGGTCCAACGACCCCAAACGACCGCTTATCCCGTTTACCTTTTCGGGACGGGCCACGCGTGATGCACAGCCCGACCCCAGCGGGGGCGCGTACCCGCTGGTGATTGTGTCGCATGGTTACCCCGGCTCGCGTCTGTTGCTGACCTACCTGACCGAAAATCTGGCGTCCAAAGGCTACGTAGTTGTGGCCATCGATCACACCGAATCGACCTACGGCGATCTGGCGGCCTTTCCCAGTACGCTGCTCAACCGTTCGCTGGATGATGAATTTGTGCTGAATGAAATGGCCCGGCTGAGTAACAAGACCAGTAACAGTTTCCTGTCGGGCCTGCTCAATGCCGACAATACCGCCCTGGTCGGTTATTCGATGGGGGGCTACGGGGTGCTCAACGTAGCTGGCGCTGGCTACAGTCCTCAGGCGGTAAAACTGTTTGGGCAGATGGCCGGGGGCAGTACCGAGCTGGAAGCCCGCACGCAGGGTTCGGCCAAGTACCCGACCGCGCGGGACCCGCGCATCAGGGCCGTTGTCGCGTTTGCGCCCTGGGGCATGGAGCGTGGTGTCTGGGATGCCGCCGGACTGGCGGGGCTGAAGCTGCCCACGCTATTGGTGGCGGGGAGTAAAGACGATGTGTCGGGCTACGAAAAAGGCGTTAAGGCGATTTACGAGGGCGCGGTTAACGCGGATCGGTACTTACTCACCTACCTCAATGCCCGCCACAATGTAGCACCCAATCCGCCCCCCACAGCCTCGATGCAACCCGGCGTATCGGCAGACGAGTACATGCATTATGCTGAACCCGCCTGGAACGAACACCGGATCAATAACATCAATCAGCACTTTGTAACCGCTTTTCTGGGCATTCACCTGAAGGGGCTCGACTACGGCAAGTACCTGACTGTGCCGGGAAACGACTCGGCCGAGGGGTGGCCCGGCTTCAACCCCCGCATGGCAGTAGGACTGGAACTACGCCACGACAAACCGTAGCCACAAGCCAGCCCGCGCCTGCATAATCCAGCGATGTAGCAACTTCCTAAGACCGAACGACGTGACCTTCCAAACACCATGTCGGCCAGTCTTAGAGGGTTGACGTAATCTTCATCAGAATCAATCCGCTCACGATTAATAAAGCCGCCACTAGACGGGCCATGCTGAAACTCTCGCCCAGAAACAGTACACCCACGGTGAAGGCCCCTACCGCGCCGATACCTGTCCAGACCGTGTAGGCAGTGCCCATCGGCAACGTACGTATAGCCAGCGCGAGCAGACCAACGATGCCCAGCATGGCGAGTACGGTGATGAGGGAGGGGACAAGTCGGGAGAAGCCGGCCGACTGCTTCATGAAATAAGCCCAGACGATTTCGAGTAGCCTACTATGTTAGCCTTGTTGATGTATGCCCTATCTGCGGGTGCCGCTTTGCTGCTGGCGTTTCTCTGTCTGGTTGGTTTCGGGTCGAAAAATCAGGTAGCCGTTCGTTGGTTTGGCCTCTTTTCGGTATCGGTCAGTTTCGCCTTGATTGGCAGCTTCGTCTGGAACGGGGGCTCCGCGCCTGCCAACCCGTCTCTCGTAGCCGTTCTGGAACTGACCCGGTTCGCCATGGCCCCGGCGCTGTATCTCAGTATATGGCATTTCACCCGGCCCCTGCCGATGAAAAAGATACAGGTATGGCCACATTTTGTACCAGCCCTGGTCTTTTTCCTGTGTAACCTTCCGTACCTCATTTACGGGCTAGCGCCCCCCGGTACGGTGATACTGCCCGACGGTCTATTTCAGGGAATGGGCTGGGTGCTGCGTTATGGTCTCAAACTTCAGTTTGGTGTATACTGGGTACTTTCCTTTGGGTTGCTTCGTCGGCACCAGCGCCACGTGCTGTTGTTTGCTGCGCATACCGAACCCATCCGTCTGACGTGGCTGTATGGGTTACTGGGCATCGTGGCGGGCATGGGCGTACTGTGGATTGTCCAGAGTCTTTATCCCGACGAGCAGTTGACTCGATGGCTGGGTTATCTGTATCTAATCGGCGTGTTGGGTATCAGTTACTGTCTGGCTAATCAGGAAGAAATATTCGCATTCAGCACCGCTGAAAAAAAATCGGTCGATCGGCTGTTGACGGAGGCCGACAACGCCCAGGCGCAAACCAGCCCGGCACGATTGCAGGAAACTGAAATCGCCACATTGACGACGCGCCTTGACCAGCTACTTATCGGCGACCGGGTATTCACCGATCCGGATCTCGATTTGCCTCGCCTTGCCGCACAGATGGCGCTTTCGATCAATGACCTTTCGTACCTCATCAACGAAGGGTATGGCGTGAATTTTTTTGGATTAGTCAATGCCCACCGCGTCGATGAAGCCAGGCGACTTCTGATTTCACCCCAGCACCGGCATTTAAGTATTCTGGGGGTTGCCTACGAAGTGGGATTTTCGTCTAAAACGACCTTTTACACGGCCTTCAAAAAATATACCGGTCAAACCCCGTCAGCGTTCGTAAAGGCTAACCCAGCGCAAAAAGGGGTACGAACGGGTACAGCCGAACGATAACGTCCGTAAAAACGGCCAGTCTTGCTTCATGGAAACAAAGCATGAACGTAGCGGGCCGGTCGGGGCAATTTGGAAAGGCATAGGGCTCGGTTTAGTAAGTGGACTGGTCAACGGGTTCGTCTTTCAGCGAATCGGCCGAAAATACCTGACACCCTGGTTACCCATTTCCGTGGTAGTGGGTGTGTCAATTCTGCTGTTGGTGTCGGGATTGGGGGCCGCACTGTTCGCTCACTGGCGCAGCAGGCAGGGTAAGCCGGGCGGGCAGGCCATACGATCGTGGCTTCAGTGCAGCATCATTTACTGGCTGGCCCTGGATCTGTCGCTGTTCGGCTGGCAAAAAATTCTGAGACTCCAGATGATGGTGCCCCTGGGTATGCTGGACTCACCATTCAGTAGCCTGAGCGGAGAAACGCTGGTCTGGGCGTTCTACCGATGGTCGTATCCGTTTACGGTCACGATTGCGCTGCTCGAACTAGGGGCCGGCTATTTGCTCCTGTTCGCCCGGACCCGGCTGCTGGCCCTGCTGCTGATGGGGCCGATGCTGGTAAACATTATCGCGCTCGACTACTTCTACGACATGCCGGTTTGGGTACTGCTACACGCACTGGTTTTACTATCGGGCGTCGTCTATCTGCTATCGCTATATGCCAGCCAGATACGGACATTTCTCCGGAGCACGATCGACGGATTGATACCTGGTCAGCTTACTGCCACGACCCGGAATGGGTTGAAACTGTCTGTCTTTCTACTGCCCGTACTGTTTTTTACGACGTTCGAATTCCCGGACAAACATCCTGAGTTAACTGGAAAATATCAGATAACCGATGTCACGGTAAACGATATTCGTCAGCAGATAACCAGCCCTAAAGACAGCGTGCTGAGCGTAGCGTATCTGGATCTCGCCGATGATTTTGTGCTCGATTTCAACGACTACCGATTTCGGTACATCGGTTCGTACCAGTATCAGCCAGCCACGGATTCGCTCGTCGTTAACTGGCGTTATCCGGTCGGCAAACCGCCCCTCGTTGGTACGCTGACGAAGGAGGGAACAAGTCTACGCTTTAAGGGTCTGATGGCCGGTAAAAGGCTAACAATGGTGTTGCGGAAATAAGCCGACTCACCTGGCCGATAACCGACGCTGGTTGATGCCCAAACCGGGTGATGCGATGATGTCGCCCGCGTCGGTGATGAGGATATACTGGTAGTCGGGGTGCTGGCGAATGAGTTTTAGCCCGGCATCTTTGCCCAGCACCATCATCGACGTGCTGAATCCGTTGGCCCGCTCGGCGCTGGGGCCAAACACCGTCACGCTACTGACGCCCGTGGCCGGGTAGCCAGTTTTTGGGTTGATAATGTGGGCGTACCGTTTGCCATTGAACACCACGAACTTCTCGTAGCTGCCCGATGTCACGACGGCGGGTTGGCGCAGTGGCACGACGGCAAACAGGGTGTCGCGGTGGAGCGGGTTGGTGATGCCGATGGTCCAGGGGGTACCGTCGGGCTGGGTACCCCATGTGCTCATATCGCCTGACCCGTTGACGATGCCCGCTTTGATGCCCCGTGCCAGCATCATCTGGCGGCAGCGGTCGGCGGCATAGCCTTCACCCAGCGCGCCAAAACCGATTTTCATACCTTTCTTTTTCAGGAAAATAGTCGACTTGGCCCTGTCGAGTACGATGTTTTGATACCCCACGTTCCGCACCGAGTTTTTGATGGCTTCGGGGCTGGGCATGGCATTCATCGAACCGTCGAACTTCCAGATGCGGTCCATCGCGGCAAAGCTGATGTCGAACGCGCCGTTGGTCAATCTGGACAACCGAATGGCCCGCTCGGTCAGGGCAAACACCTCCGGGTCGACAACGACCGGGGCAATGCCTGCCTGCTGGTTGACTTTCGAAATCTGCGTGTACGACCGCCAGTCGGAGATTAGGTTCTCGATGCGCGTCACTTCGGCAATGACCGTGTCGATGTTTTGCGTGGCCGTCAGCGAATCGTTGGCGACGAGCGTAATGTCCCACCGGCTACCCATCAGCTTCACCGTCCGATTGCGTAGCACCTGTGCGTGGGTAAGGCCCGACAGGGTCAGCAGGAAAACCAAAAACGCGTGTTTCATCCCGCAAACATCGGCGTAATTTTTCAGACAGGATCACAGCCGTGACGCCGTCGCGGATTAACAGGGTTTTCCGTGCGTTAGCGTTGACAATCATATAGGTGGTCCGAGATTACAGTGGCCGGTCTGGTATTCTGGACAGACAACCATCGCAAAACCACTGGTTGTCTGTCATCCCGAGCCTGCGAGGAATCTTCGGTAGAAGGCTGGTTTAATCCTCCTACCGAAGATCCCTCGCAGGCTCGGGATGACAGACAATCACAACGGTTCATAGCATAACAGCGCACAATTCGTGCGATTTCGCACAGTTTAATTTAGCGGAAGTGGCAATAAGTGACTGATAGTCAGTGAATAGATAGCTGGCACCGTCTTTGGCGTAATAGAAGAGACAAAACGCACACTGATGGATCGTGAACTAGCCCCCGAATACGTAAGCCAATCCCGCCGGAAGAAAACGGGGCTGATACTGGTCGTGCTGGCCGGGCTGCTGGCCGTCGGCATCGGCTTCCGTCAGTTGCTGACTACGTCGGTCGACGCCGGTAAGATTCGCTCGGCGGTGGCGGAGATCGGGGCGGTCGAGAATACGCTGTCGGCAACGGGGGAAGTGATGCCTGCCTACGAACAGATCATCACCAGCCCGATTCAGGCCAGTATCAAACGGGTGTTGCTGACACCCGGCACCCGCGTCCGGGCGGGGCAGCCAATACTGGAACTCGACAAGTCGCTACCCCAGATCGAGTACGACAAAATCAACGACCAGCTCGCCCTCCGACAGAACGGCATCGACCAGCTCCGGCTCAAACTGGACAAGGATCTGGCCGATGCGGATTTAAACGATCAGATCAAGTCGCTCAACATCAACAAGCTACAGGCCAACCTCGACCACGCCCGGCGGCTGGTGCAGGTCGGCGGACAGACGCCGGAAGATGTGGTGCAGGCCGAAACCGCGCTGAACATCGCCCGGCTGGAAAAAAAACAACTCGAAAACAGCCTGACCTATAACCGACAGTCGATGCGGGCCAGCCTGCGCGAGTCGCAGCTACAGGCGCAGGTCGAGGCTACCAACCTGCGGGTGATGGCCCATAAACTCCGGCAGGCCGATATTCTGACCGACCGGGCCGGGGTGCTGACCTGGGTGAACGAACGCATCGGCTCGGCTGTAAACGAGGGCGATATGCTGGCGAAACTAGCCGATCTTGGCAGCTTCCGGGTCGACGGCTCCTGCGCCGACGTGTACGCCGATCAGCTCAAAACGGGGCAACCGGTCATCGTGCGGGTCAACGAAACGGACTTGCGGGGGCAGATTACGCAGGTGAAACCAGCGGTGCAGAACGGTACGGTGCAGTTCAGCATCGACCTGGAAAACAACCGGCACGCATCGTTACGGCCCAACCAGAAAGTCGACGTCTTTGTCGTGACCAATCGCCGGGCCCGGACGGTGCGGGTCGCCAACGGGCCGACGTTTAAGGGCAAGCGGCAGCAGTTCGTCTGGGTGCTGACCAGCCCGACCAAAGCTGTTCGGCGAGACGTCGATATCGGGCTGTCGAACATCGACTGGGTCGAGCTGAAGAGCGGGGTGCAGGCGGGCGAGCGGATTATTCTGACCGACCTCAGCGAGTTTGAACACGTGCAGGAACTAACCATCGACCCGACCCCATGAGCTATTGCTTTACCGTTCTGCTGGTCGGGTTGCTGACCGCACAGGTTGCGCTGGCCCAATCCGTTTCGCTGACCCTCGATGATGTCGTGCGGCTGGCTCGTGAGCAGTCGCTGGCAGGAAAACAGGCGGCTACGCTCCAGAAAACCAGTTACTGGACGTTCCGTACGTTTATGGCCGGTTTCAAACCGCAATTAAGCCTGAGCGGGTCACTGCCCAGTTTTACCCGCTCGTTTGTGCAGGTGATCCAGCCCGACGGCACCATCGTGTTTCAGCCCGTATCGAACAACAACTCGATTCTGAGCCTGTCGCTGAGTCAGAATATCCCCCTCACGGGCGGGTCGATTTACGTGCAGCAGCAGGTGCAGCGGTTCGATAATTTCCTGGCGAAAAACACGCTTTACAATGGCGTGCCGTTCGAGGTGGGACTGAGCCAGCCGCTGTTTCGGTTCAACCCCATGAAGTGGGACCGCCTGACCGAGCCGCTGCGTTATGCCGAAAGTAATCAGCAATACATCGAAGCGATGGAGCAGGTCGCTCTCGACGCAACGGGGTTCTACTTCGATCTGCTGGTGGCGCAGGTGAACCTCCAGATTGCCGAAACCAACCGCGCTAACAACGACACGCTCTACAAAATTGCCCAGCACAAACTGACCCTGGGCCGGATTTCCCGCAACGACCTGCTCCAGTTGCAGCTCAGCGTACTGAACGCGCAGAAAGACCTCGCATCGGCCCGGCAGACGGCGGAAGTGGCCGCACTCAAACTCCGGTCGTTTGTCAGTTCGCGCGACGACCGGCCATTGGCACTGGCGATTCCGAACCAGCTAAACCCGTTTACCGTCGACATAAAGCTGGCGCTGGAGCAGGCGTTTGCCAACCGATCAGCCGCGCTCACCTTCCGGCGGCAACAGCTCGAAGCCGACCGCGATCTGGAAAAAGCCCGGAAAGAAAACGGCCTCAACGCGACGCTGAATGCCAGCTTCGGGCTATCGAACCGGGGGAGCCGCCCGACGGATTTGTATGTCCGGCCGCAGGACCGGCAGTTCGTTGAGATTCAGTTTGTGCTGCCGATTATGACATGGGGCCGGGCCAAAGCGCGCACCGAAACGGCCCTGGCCACCCAGCAACTGACGGTGCAGACCGTGGAGCAGAACAGGCGCAGTATGGAACAACAGATTTACACGCAGGTGACGTTGCTCGATATGTTGCGGCAGCAGGTGACGCTTACCGCCGAAGCCGATCAGATTGCGCAGAACCGCTATCAGATTGCGCAGGACCGCTTTAAACTCAGCGACCTCAGCGTCACTGATCTGGGCATTGCCACCCAGGATAAAGACCGGGCCCGGCGCGACGCGATACTGGCCCTGCGCGACTACTGGCAGATGTATTACACGATCCGGCTATTGACACTTTATGACTTTGAAACCAATCAGAAACTAGCACAGTCCCGATGATCAAACTGACCAACATCGAAAAAGTGTACCGCACCAGCAGCATCGAAACGCTGGCTCTGAACACCATCAATCTGCACGTGGCCGCTGGCGAATTTCTGTCGATCATGGGGCCCAGTGGCTGCGGCAAGTCGACCCTGATGAACCTGATGGGTTTGCTCGATACACCCAGCAAAGGGACCGTCGAGATTGCTGGTCAGCTCGTTACGCAGTACCGCGACAAAGAACTGGCCCAACTGCGGAATCAGCAGATCGGCTTCATCTTCCAGAGCTTTCACCTCATCAACGACCTGTCGGTGCTCGATAACGTAGAGATTCCACTGCTGTACAGGAAAGGCGATCCGGCGGGGGCGTCGCGCCGGGCTATGGCTAAGGAAGCCCTCGAAAAAGTGGGATTGAGCAACCGCATGAGTCATTTTCCGGGGCAGCTATCGGGCGGACAGAAACAGCGCGTCGCCATTGCCCGCGCCATCGTGGGCAACCCCGCCATCGTGCTGGCCGACGAACCGACGGGTAACCTCGACAGTGTGATGGGCAACGAGATCATGAACATCCTCCAGCAGCTCAACACCGACGGCAGCACAATCGTGATGGTAACGCACGACGAAGCGATGGCTAAAAAAACGCACCGGCTCGTACGGCTATTCGACGGCTCGATGGTCGGGGATGCGGTTTTAAAGAGCGAAAGAGTGAATGAGTGAAAGTGCGAAAATCACTGACGCTGTTTTGATCACTCTTTCATTCTTTCGCTCTTTAAAATTATGATAACCAACTACATCAAAATCGCCTGGAAGGTGCTGATGCGGCACCCGGTCTACACGTTTATCACGCTTTTCGGCATCAGCCTGACGCTGACCGTACTCATGGTGCTGACCTCGTTTCTAGACCACCTGATCGGAGCGCATTACCCCGAAACGAAACGCGACCGCTCGCTGTACATCGAACGGATGAATGCGTACGATTCGGCCCGGAGTTCCATGTCGTCGGGGCAGATGAGTTTTCGGTTTCTGAACAAATACACCAAATCGCTTCGCGCGCCCGAACGGGTCAGTATTTTTTCTGAGTCTATCAGCTCTAACGTGTACGTGGGCGATCATCGAATCAAGATTGGGATCAAGTTTACGGATGCCGCGTTCTGGCAGGTCGCCGAATTTAACTTCTTGGAGGGCTACCCGTACAACGCTCAGACCATTGCCAACGGCAACCGGGTAGCGGTCATTACAGATGGATTCAAGGACCAGTATTTCGGTCGGGAGACTGCTTCTGTGTTGGGTAAATCGATTGAAATCGAGGGAGTACAGTACCGGGTCATCGGGGTCGTACGGGGTAGCCCGGCCAGTCGATCCTTTACCAATGCTGACGTGTATGTGCCCTACACCGCGCCCAAAAGCAATTACCAGAGCCGGGATACGCGGGGTAATTACACGGCCATATTACTGGCTGGCAATCGGGATGATCTGGCTGCGCTTAACGCGGAGTTTCAAGTGAACATTAGCCGGGTTCCCCTGTCGGAGATCAATGCCGGCTTTTCCGTTGGTATTCTTGAGGTGCCCAGCGAGACGTATCTGAATAATTACCTGAATCAGATTACGCGGGGGGGCGGTTTGACAACAGCCTTCTACGGCGCGATTGCTTTTATTATTTTCATGCTGATGGGCTTGCCGGCTATCAATCTGGTCAACCTCAACCTGAGTCGAATTCTGGAGCGCTCGTCTGAAATCGGCGTCCGAAAAGCATTTGGCGCACCCGTCCGAACGCTGTTGTGGCAATTCATCATTGAAAACGTGTTTATCACGTTTATTGGCGCGGCCATCGCCTTACTGTTCACCGCACTGATTATCCATGCCGTCAACACCAGCGGCTGGATTGCCTACGCCGACCTGGCAATCAGTGCCCCGGTGTTTCTGATCAGTGTGTTCATAACCCTACTTTTCGGGCTGCTCTCGGGGCTTTTACCCGCCTTTCGTATGTCGAAACTGAGTATCGCCAACGCGTTGAAAGCGTAATGCCTGTACTGTGATGTCATCTATTTACTTACTCGCTCTTTATTCATGGTCACTCATCTGTTTAAACTGATCTGGAACAAGAAAAGAACCCACACGCTGCTTCTCGTCGAGATATGGGCGTCGTTTATGGTCTTGTTCGGGCTTATGGTGCTGTTAATCTATAACCTGGGGAACTACACCGAACCACTGGGCTTTTCGTATGACAATGTATGGGCTGTCAACCTCGGTAATAATGAAGATACCACGGGCATTAGTAGCAAAGTGAACAGGGTATTGCAGCGCGTGAAAGCCTATCCTGAAGTCGAATCCGCATCCCGAATGAGCGATAATTTCCCCTTTTCGGGCTACTTCAACGGGATGGGAGTGAGCTACAACAACGTGACGACGCAGGTAGAGCGGTACGTTGTCGATGATCAGTTCGCAAAGACCCTGGCGATACCCGTCGCTGCTGGCACCTGGTTTCGAAATGCCGATAGCATAGGAACATACCAGCCGCTGATTATCAACCGAAAGGCGCGTGAACGTATGTTCGGTTCAGAGAATCCAGTCGGTAAAGTTGTTAGTGATTACGAGGGCAAGAAAGGCATTTGGCGTGTAATAGGGGTGGTAGACACTTTCAAAGGGCGGGGCGAATTTGCGTCGGATAAACCCGTAATGATTGAACTGCTTCGGAACAGCAGCGTTTACGACAAGACCCTGATCATTCGGGTGAAACCCGGCACCAACGCGCAGTTTGAAGCCCGACTGGTCCATGATGTGGTGGCCTTGACAAACGGGTGGAGCGTCGACGTGCGTTACCTGACCGATTCGCGGGCCAGCCTGCATCAGCAGGTTGTCGTACCCATCGTTATCCTGTCGATTGTCTGTGGTTTCCTGCTAATCAACGTTGCGCTGGGGCTGTTTGGCGTGCTCAATCTGAGCATCACCCGGCGTCGGAGCGAGATTGGTTTGCGTCGGGCGATCGGGGCTACCGGCAGCGGTGTGTCGACCCAGTTTGTGGGTGAAACCTGGGTATTGGCTACCTTTGCCATCCTGATTGGGCTGCTGCTGGCGGTGCAGTTTCCGCTGCTGAACGTGTTCGATCTGCAGGCGGGTGTGTACCTGACGGCAATGGGTGTATCGGTATGCATCATCTACCTGATCGTGACGCTCTGCGCGCTGTTCCCCAGTCGGCAGGCTGCGCTGATTCAACCGGCTATCGCCCTGCACGAAGAGTAGGCCGTATGGCGTACCAACTTACCCAACCCAAGCTTCCGCCCCGTATGATTCTCGTTATCGACGACGATGCCGCCATTCAAACCTCGCTCTGCCTTCTATTCAGGAAGGCGGGCTATAGTGTGCGCCTGGCTGACGGACCTTTCGAAACAAACGAGGTGCTGGACCAGGAAACGCCCGCGCTGATTGTGCTGGACATGAATTTCTCAATCGATACGTCGGGCGACGACGGGCTGCGGCTGCTGCGACGCATTCGGGAACGGTTGCCCGCCGTGCCAGTGATTTTGCTGACGGGTTGGGGAACGATCGAACTGGCCGTCGAGGGCATGAAGGCCGGGGCCAGTGATTTTATCACCAAACCGTGGCAGAATGACTACCTACTGCAAGCCGCCGAAACGGCCATCAAACTGGCCGGAACCGATACCCGGTCGGTTAGTCGGCGGCAACTTGATGAGCAGTTTCAGTTCGACAACATCGTGGGTAACGATCCGAAACTGCTCGACGTGCTGACGACCGTCGGGCGGATTGCGCCGACCGATGCGCCCGTGCTCATCACCGGCGAAAGTGGCACGGGCAAAGAACTTATCGCTGAAGCCATCCACCAGAACAGCCGGCGAAAGCGGCAACCCTTCGTCAAGGTCAATCTGGGCGGAATTTCAGAGTCGCTGTTTGAGAGTGAGCTGTTCGGTCATATGCGCGGAGCCTTTACCGACGCCAAAACCGACCGCGTCGGGCGTTTCGAGCTGGCGAATAGGGGCAGTATTTTTCTGGATGAAATCGGCGATCTGGCCCCGGCCTCGCAGGTCAAGCTGCTACGTGTGTTGCAGGACCGTACCTTCGAGCCGCTGGGCAGTAGCAAACCCAAAACAGTCGACGTGCGGGTGATCTGCGCGACCAACCGCGATCTGGAAGCGATGGTCGCGCAGGGCACGTTCCGGCAAGATCTGTTCTACCGGATCAATCTGATTACAGTGCCGTTACCCGCCCTGCGCCAACGATCCAACGACATCCCCACGCTGGTCCGGTTTTTTCTCGATAACCTCAAAGTGCTGTACAACCGGCCCGGTCTGCGTGTCAGCGACGAGGCACTCAACTGGCTGAAAGCGCTGGCCTTACCGGGCAACATTCGCCATTTGAAGAACCTCGTGGAACGGACAGCGCTGCTCGTCCCCGGCAACGAACTGACCGTGGCTGATTTCGAGAAATACGTCCCTCCAGCGGTACCGACGACGGCTGTACGATTGCCGCAGGTGGGCAGTCTGACCCTCGATCAGATGGAACAGCAGATGATTCAGCAGGCTATGGCCTTTCACCAGAACCGGGTAAGTAAGGTAGCCCGGTCGCTGGGCATCACGCGCTTTGCGCTTTACCGCCGATTGGATAAATTCGGCATTGCCTACTCCGCCGACGAATGAATTTTCCAATGCGTTACCTGCTCTATCTGACCGGGCTGCACCTGACCCTGGCTGTGCTGGCGTATCTGGCGTTCAGGGAGCAACCGATCTGGCTGGTCGGGAGCGAGGTAGTGCTGCTGGGGTCGCTGTTTATCGGCGCGGATATGTACCGAACCTTCCGGCGGCCGGGGCAATACATCGGGTCGGGCATCGAAGCCATCCGCGACAAGGATTTTACCATCAAATTCGTACCGACGGGCAATCGGGATGTCGACGAACTGATTCGGGTGTATAACCTGATGATCGATCAGCTTCGGCAGGAGCGGACGCACCAGGCCGAGCAGCAGTCGTTCCTCGACAAACTGATCGACGCGTCGCCCATTGCCCTGCTGATTTTTGACTATGACGGCCGGATTACGTCGGCAAATCCCAAAGCCACCACGCTGTTACGACGCCCCCTCGATACACTGCTCAATCGGGCACCCGACGAAGTAGGGCATCCGTTGCTCAGTCAGTTTGTGCGTTTGCCGACAGACCACCCACAACTGGTTCAGCAGACCGGTATCGAGCGGTACCGGGTGCTGCGTGCGACGTTTATGGACCGGGGTTTTGCCCGACAGTTTCTGCTGATCGAAGAGCTGACGGCCGAGCTGATTACGACGGAGAAGAATGCGTACGGCAAAGTGATCCGGATGATGGCCCACGAAGTCAACAACTCCATCGGGGCGGTCAACTCGATCATGCACACGCTGACGCCTGAACTGCCCGACGCCGATTCACAGCAAGCCATGCGCGTCGCCATTGCCCGCAACGACCGGCTGAATGGCTTCATGCGCCGGTTTGCCGATGTGGTTCGCATTCCCCCGCCCGCCCGGACGCGGGCCGATTTACGGGATGTTGTGCAGCAGGTCGGGCAACTGATGGGGCCACTGGCGTTGAAACAGGCCGTGACCGTTATCATCGACGTGCCTGACAATCCCGTTTACCTCCCGGTCGACGTGGGGCAGCTGGAGCAGGTACTGGTCAACATTGTGAAGAACGCACTGGAAGCCTGCGTGGCTCATAATCAGGTGCAAATCTGGCTGGAAGCGCATCGTCTTCAGGTCAGCAACAACGGCCAGCCCATTCCGGCCGATCTGGTCAACCGGTTGTTCGATCCGTTTCTGAGTACAAAGGCCACCGGGCAGGGCGTTGGCCTGATGATTGTCCGCGATATCCTGCTCAACCACGGCTTTGCGTTCTCGCTAAAGACCCACCCTGACGGCTGGACTGTCTTTACCATCAACTGGGAGTAGTCTGTAGCTGATTTTTTGACAGGATTACAGGATTGACAGGATTTTCTGGTACCTCCAGCGTAGTATCAATCGAACCTAAAAAAATCTTATTCATCCTGTAATCCTGTCCAAAAAAATCACACCAGTGATTTGCGGGCTTCGCGGTCAGGGTCGTTGACGAGGGCGCAGGTGTCGTCCAGAACCATCGTTTCGCCGGTCTGCGTGGTGTACGGCTTCCAGGTGGGCAAACCGCTACCGTTGGGGTTGCCGGTCCGGGCGAAGTTGATAAACGAACCCGCCATTTTCTCCGAGAGCGCCCGTGGCCGTTTGCCCCCGCCGGTGTGGGTCAGCATCAGGTCGGTATTGTAGAACCAGAAGCAGATGTCGTCGCAGTGGAACGCCCGCATCCGCCCGTCGAACAGGGGCGGTTGCCAGCCGAACCAGGCTACGTAAACCGGTGCTTTCTGTTGTGACGCCTTGGCATCGGCCGCAGCCACGGCGTTCTTCCGGTTCGACACGATCAGCGCCCACAGCTCGATGGGCCGGGCTTTGGGGAAGTTTTTGGCGTAGGATGCCACAATCTCGCCCGCCCGGTCGCCAAAGCGGGGTCTTAGCTTTTCTTTCACCCCGTCGAGCGAAATGCCCTCCAGCGACGCATCCGTCCGGTCGGGGTTTTGCTCGTGGAAAGTCGTGCAGATCAGCAGCGGAATGTCGGCCGAAAAGTGGGTTGGGTCGGTGAAGAAAGCGCCGTCGCTGAGGTAGGTGCCGTCGCCGACGGGCGAATAGCCACCCCGCTGAAGGTTCATCCGTTTGGCTTCGTCGGCCAGCTTCTCGACAGCCCGGTTGGCAATGTCGATGTACTCGCGCCACGGAATCTGTTGCAACTTGCCGATGTCGCCGGATTGCAGGCCGGCTTCGGTCAGTACCTGTTGCCCCAGCTTTTCGGCGTATGCCTTGCTGGTGCCCGCCAGCGACGTGCCGCTCAGGGCCACCGCCTTGTGAAACAGCCCTTTGGCCGACGGCATATTCATGAGCGTCGTCACCTTCGCGCCCCCGCCCGATTGCCCGATGATGGTTACGTTGGCGGGGTCACCCCCGAAACTGGCAATGTTATTTTTGACCCATTCCAGAGCCGCGACCATATCCAGATTCCCCACGTTGCCCGAAGCGGCCGGGCCACCGGCTGCTTTCAGATCGGTATAACCCAGCGGACCGAGCCGGTGGTTGAGCGAACAGAACACCAGATTACCTTTCCGGGCAATGTTCTCGCCGTGGTAACCGTCCTGTTCGATGCCGTTGCCGTTGGTGAAACCACCCCCGTGCAACCAGAGTACAACAGGCCGCTTTTGTGTATCGAGCGCGGGTGTCCAGACATTCAGTTTCAGGCAGTCTTCCGATACGTCGTCGTAGTTCCAGTGGTCGACAAACGACGCGTAGGGGTTGGCGTAGCGTTTGTCCATAATCTGCGGGGCCGAGTTCCCCCACCATAGCGCCGGTCGAATATCGGTCCAGGATTCGGGTTTCTGCGGGGGCATAAACCGATTTTTACCCGAGGTGTCGGCACCGTACGGAATGCCCAGAAACTGGTTGATGCCGCGCAGAATAAAGCCCCGCACCCGGCCGTACTGCGTGTTGGCCACGGCAATGTCGTCGCCCACAAACAGCACCTGATCGTCGGCAGCGGCTTTGGGAAGTTTGGGGGCCGATACGGTTGCGGCTACGGCTGATTGGGATGCGCCAAGGCTGGCCACGCCGACACCCAGCGACTGTAAAAAATTACGTCTCGATGCTTTCATTGGTAAATCGGTTTAGGAAAACAGTCGCTATGCCCCTGCGGGCAGGTATACTGTATATGTACAAGCTGAAAGCCTGTTGTTCAATTCTTTTACTACCGAAGAGCGGACGTCCCGGCCTGATTATCAGCCAGCGAACAGGTACCTGCTATCTGGTACAGGTGTCGGAACTGATTGAGCGCGTGGTTGGCCTGGAGAAGAGACGGGAAAATCAAACAGCCAGTATAAACCAGATGCCGCTGGTAAGGCATCTTTCGTGAGGAAATCGATCGATGGCCGGTCACTCGTCGATGATCTGTGGGTGTTTGACCCGACTATCGTGCAAAATTAGCTATCTGCTTTGCAACCAGTTGATTAATGGATAAAGCCCGGTAAAGTAAGTCTAGCGACCATTTGGGGGAAATAGAAGAAAGAGTAGGAGGATAATACGTATTTTTAGCGGAGCGGCTGGTAGCTGGCCCAACACAAGCGCTTGCCTGTGTTGGCCGCTACGCAGTTCGTCCATACCCTGCAACTACTTCCCAGCTCATGACCGTTTTCGGCCGGTACTTCATCTGTGTATTGCTCCTGATTACTGCAACGGGTGGGGCTGCCCTGGCCCAGCAGCGACTGATCGACAGTTTGAAAAGCACCCTTACCCGTCGGCTCCCCGATACGACCCGTGCGCAGGTGTACTACGATATCGCCAATGCGTTCTACAAACAAAGCCAGTCAGACTCAACCCTTGTTTATCTGACGTCGGTACAGCGCATCAGTCAACACGCTCATTACCAGACCGGACTGGGTGATGCTGCCCGGCTTACCGGTATCGTTCACACGCAGAAGGGGCAATACAGCGACGCGCTGACTTATCTACAGACCGCCATCAAGTACTACACCAGGGCGGGGAACAACCGGTCAGTGGCAAAAGTGTACCATAGCCTGGGCCTGCTCTATAAACTGATGGGCGACAGTCAGGGCGTACAGGCATATACCCGGCAGGGGATTGCCTACATGCAGCAGGCTATCGCCATGAATCAGCGCCTGAAAGCGACCAAGGAGCTACGTGGGAATTACATCAATCTGGGTATTCTGTACGAAGATCTGGGCGAAATAAAGCAGGGGCGGGAGTGCTTTTTTAAAGGACTGGCACCGATGAACAACACGGAAGTGCAGCCCGACGATGCGCGAATATTTTACAACAATCTGGGCAAAAACTTTAACGTCGAAAAGCAGTACAGTCAGGCCATCGAATACATCGAAAAGGCACTGGCTATCAACCTGAAACAAAAGCGGTACAGCAGTCTGGCGCACAATTACCGTAACCTGGCTACATCGTACATTGGGCTGGGGCAACCCGAGAAGGCGGTTCAGTTTGCCGAAAAATCGCTCGAACAGCTGAAGCGATCCGGCGACGCGCCACTGGCCAATTCGGTATACGGTACGCTGTCGCGTGCGTATGCAGCGGCCGGTCAGTACGAAAAAGCGTATGCCGCCAGTGTGACCTACAAATCGATTGCCGATTCGCTGATGAGTCAGGCCAAAACCCGGCTGATTGCCCAACTGGAGGGGCAGTATGCCGTACAGCAGGCAAGCGCGCTGGCGGGCATCAAGGCCAGTCTGGAACTGGCCAAAACGCAGGCTGTCGCGCAGGTCGAAGCCCGGAAAGCCCGGGAAATTGCTGCAATTCAGGCCGCGAAAAATCAGCGTATCGCGCAGATCAGGACAACCGCTGACGTGGAGAAGGTACGGGCTGTGGCCGAGTTACAGGCAAAGTACGACACGCAGCAAAAGCAGCATCAGATCGCCGATCTGGGCGCACGCAACCAGCAGAAAACCCGGCAGGTCGAGTACATGACCGGCGGGCTGGGCCTGATGGTGGTGCTGGTAAGTCTGCTGGTGGGGCAGTACGCCATGATCCGGCGGTCGAACCGGCAGCTGGCCACGCAGAACAACATCATTACGGGCAACAGTGCGCAACTGGCCACGCAGGCCGAGCAGTTGAAGACGCTGATGAAGGAGCTGCACCACCGCGTTAAAAACAATCTCGCTATCGTGTCGAGCCTGCTGTCGTTGCAGGCCAGTAACCTACGCGACGAGCAGGCCATTCAGGCGGTCCGGGTAGGGCAGCAGCGGGTTGAAGCCATGGCGCTCATTCACCAGCGGCTTTATCAGACCGACGGGATCACAACCATCAATATTCGGATGTACCTAACCGATCTGGCCCAAAGCCTGATGTATACCTATGGCTACACCGACTCCGATTTCGACCTGATTATCGACGCCGAAGACCGGAAGCTGGACGTCGATGTCGCTATCCCGCTGGGACTTATTGCCAACGAATTGATTACCAATGCGTTCAAGTACGCCTATGCGCAAAGCAAACACCCCCGGCTGCGCATTGGCCTGCGAACACAAAACGGCCTGACGCTGGAAGTGCAGGACAACGGCCCCGGCATCGATCAGGCCGACTGGCACCGGCAGGGTAGTCGCTCGTCGTTTGGCAAGCGGCTGGTTACGTCGCTCAGTCATCAGCTCGACGGGCGGGTGGAGGTGGTCCATCAGGATGGGGCCTTGTGTCGGTTGCGTATTCCCGAAGCCCGGCTGCGGGCGGCTTAGTACCCGGCCGCCTGCCCGTCCTTCCGCGATTCCGTAGCCCCGTGGTACACTTTGTTTTTGGCGTCGTACATAATCGCCTGGTACCCACCGTAGCCGCCCAGCCCGTAGCCGACGCGGTGCCCCCGGCGCATCAGGTCGCGGATGGTTTCGTAGGGATAGCCCGACTCCAGTGTAATCTGTCCGGAATCAACCATGCGCTCACCAGTGGGTTCCGACGATCCCTGGTGATCGATCCGGGGGGCGTCGCCCGCTTCCTGCGGGTTCATGCCGTAGTCGATCATGTTCATCAGAATCTCGACATGGCCCAGCGGCTGGAAGCTGCCGCCCATCACGCCAAAACTCATAAATGGCTGTCCGTCTTTCGTGACGAAGGCGGGGATGATGGTCTGAAACGGGCGTTTGTGGGGCGCGAAGGTGTTGTTCTGCCCGTCGGTCAGGCTGTAGAGTTCGCCCCGGTTCTGTAGCGTGAAGCCCAGCCCGTCGGGGACCATGCCGGAGCCGAAGCCCCGGTAGTTGCTTTGAATCAGCGAAACCATATTGCCTTCCTCATCAGCCACGGTCAGGTAAATCGTGTCGCCGTCTTTCAGGGCCGGGTTCCCCGCTTCCACGCGTGTGGCGGCCCGGTCGCCGATGAGTTTACGGCGTTCGGCCGCGTACGTTTTGCTGATAAGTGCCTTCACCGGAATTTTCGCGAAGGCCGGGTCGGCATAGTATTTCGCCCGGTCTTCGAATACCAGCTTTTTCGCTTCGATAAACGTGTGAATGTGCTCGGCGCTGCCCCACGGAATTTTTGAAAAATCGTAGCCTTCCAGCAGATTCAGTAGTTGCAGCGTGGCAATACCCTGGCTGTTGGGCGGCAGTTCCCAGACGTCGTAGCCCCGGTAGTTGGTCGACACCGGCTCGACCCATTCGGACGTGTGATCGGCGAGGTCTTTCGCAGTCAAATACCCGCCGTTTCGCTTCATAAACGCGTCGATAGTCTGGGCAATCGGGCCTTTGTAAAACGCGTCGCGCCCACCTTTGGCGATCTGTTCAAGGGTGTTGGCCAGAGCCGGGTTCTTAAAGACGTCACCGCGTTTGGGCGCGGCCCCGCCCGGCGCGTAGGTGTCGGTGACGTTGGGGTATTTGCTGAACCGCGCCAGCATCGACGGCCAGTAAAACGCGGCTTCATCGTGAACGGGGTAGCCTTCGCGGGCGTACCGGATCGCGTGCGACAGGATTTTGGGCATGGGGGTTTTGCCGAATCGCCTGTGCAGCTCGAACCACCCATCGACGCAGCCCGGCACCGATACCGGCAGCGGCCCGTCGGACGGAATGTGCGTCAGTCCCCGCTTCTGAAACTCCGCCAGCGTCAGGCTATAGGGTGAACGGCCCGACGCGTTCAGGCCGTACAGCTTCTTTGTTTTCGCGTCCCAGACGATAGCAAATAAATCGCCCCCGATGCCGTTGACGTGTGGCTCCACAACGCCTTCCATCGCGTTGGCGGCAATGGCCGCGTCGATCGCGTTACCGCCCGACCGCAGCACGTCGATAGCCGCCTGTGTGGAAAGGGGGTGGGACGTGCAGGCCATGCCGTGCCGGGCCATGACGACAGCCCGCGTAGCGAAGGTTTTGCCGCTCAGCCGATCCTGTGCCGGGCTGAGGGTCGAGATAAAGAACAACGCAATCGAGTACGTAAGTAGCCGTTTCTGCATGAGGGGTTTGTTCAGGTCGTTTTACAATATGCGATGAAACGGGCAGAATGCCACAAAAAAACGGCCCGATTCTGCTGTAGAATCGGGCCGAGTGTGTCATGTAGCCTGGACGTCCACGTCCGGGTGGTTGTCAAGCCAACTTCTTTAAGCGGCAGCTTTATTGACCGCTTCGCGGCCACCCGGACGTGGACGTCCAGGCTACAGTATACACCATGCTACACGTGCACTTACTCCATCACCATTTCGGCATGAGCCGGTGCTTCGATTTTCTTGCCGATGAACAGCAGCAGCAGCGGCACACAGACGAGGAAAAAACCACCGATAATCAGGAACGAGTCGGCGTAGGTCATCACCATCGCCTGCTTGATGGCGCCACCCTGCAACAGCCGGTACGCCTTGGCCGTCGCGGCAGCAAGCGCGTCTCCTTTCGAGAGAAACAGCCCCGTATACTGCCGGATGCGTTCCGCCGAGATCGGGTTGTAAATCGACAGGTTATCGGTCAGCCGCGAGATGTGCAATACCGAGCGGGTCGAGATATAGGTGGTCATAATGGCCGTACCGAACGTGCCGCCCAGTTGCCGGATGGTGTTCGACAGGGCCGACCCCTGCGGTATCTCGACGGGTGATAAATCGGCCAGCGTCACGGTCGTCAGCGGGATGAAAATCAGGCCCATCCCGATTCCGCGAATGATGAGCGGCCAGAAGAAATAATCCGGCCCGGCGTCGGGCGTGATGGTCGACAGGCCAAAGCTAAAGCCGAAAAACAGAATGAACCCGGCGGCTGCGTACCAGATGGGCGAAATCACGTTTTTCTTCATCAAACCACCTACTACGGGCATCATAAAGCCGGTCATGATCGAACCGGGCATCAGCAATAACCCCGTCTGACTGGCGGTGAAGCCCAGAATCGTCTGGCAGAACACCGGAATCAGGAATACCGACGCGAACAGCCCGAAGCCCAGGATGAAGTTGAACAGCGTACCGACCGCAAACCGCCGACGGCGCAATAAGCGCAGGTCGAGGATGGGCTGGCTGACGGTGAGCTGTCGCCAGATGAAGCCAATCAGACAGAGCACGGCGGCCGTCGTCATGATGGCGATGAAGCTCGAATCGAACCAGTCTTTTTCTTCACCTTTCTCCAGAATGATCTGCAAGCCACCGATACCGACAGTCAGCATGATGAGCGCCAGCCAGTCCATCCTGCCCGCCAGAATCTTCTCGACGGGCTCCTTGATGTACAGGTACGTCAGCACAGTAGCCGCGATGCCAAAGGGGATGTTGATGTAGAAAACCCAGTTCCACGACAGGTTATCGGTGATGTAGCCGCCAAGCGTAGGGCCAATCGAGGGGCCGATGATGACGCCCAGCCCGAAGATGGCGTTGGCGATACCGATGTCTTCCTTGGGAAACGTCTGGATCAGAATCGACTGCGCCGTCGTCAGCAGACCACCCCCCCCGATGCCCTGCAACACCCGGAAAAAGACCAGTTCCCAGACGTTGGTCGACAGCCCGCAAAGTACCGATGCGATAGTAAAGACCACGATGGACGCGGCAAAGTAATTCCGGCGACCAAGCTTGGCGCTGAGCCAGCCCGACATCGTAATCATGACGGCACTCGCGGCAGCGTACCCCGTCACAACCCAGCTAATATCCCCCAGAGACGCGCCGAGGTTGCCCATCATCTGGTTCAGGGTCACGTTCACAATCGACGAGTCGATCGTCTGGAGCAGGGCCGCTGTCGTCACCGTCAGCACCACAATCCACTTATCAAAGCCTAGTTTCATACTTAGTTCGTAGTTAGTGGTTAGTGGTTTGTAGTTACTGTCGTGCAGTCCTCGCTGGAGGAACCACAAACTACCAACTACAAACCACTAACTATTTTTGCAAATCCACCGCTACGTTGACGCTCATGCCGGGGCGAAGGCGGGCGTAGAGGGGGCTTTTTTTGTCGAGGTCGATGCGGACCGGAATCCGCTGCACGACTTTTACGTAGTTGCCCGTCGCGTTGTCGGGGGGGAGGAGCGAGAACTTGGCCCCCGTCGCACCGGCAAACGAACCGACGTTGCCCGTCAGCTTTTCGCCGTCGAAGGCATCAACGTCGACCGCGACCGCCTGTCCCGGCTGCATCTGGTCCAGCTGCGTTTCCTTGAAGTTGGCCGTCACCCACAGGGTACTGGTATTCACGACCGAACACACCGCCTGACCCGCCTGTACCAGTTGACCCACCTGCACGGCCCGCTTCGAGACGACCCCCGAAATCGGTGCCCGCACGATGGTGTACGACAGTTGCAGCTTCGCCAGATCGAGGTCGGTCTGCCGCTGTTTGACAGTCGCCTGTGCCACCGTAATCTGCCCTTCCGTAGCCCGGCGCTGCGAGTTGGTAATGCCCGTTTGTGTACCGGCCGCAGCTACCTGTGCCTGCGCCGTCTGGAGTTGGGCCTGAGCGGCCTGTAGCTGGGCGTTGGCCGCGTCGCGCTCGGCTTCAACGGCGTCGAACTGCTGCTGCGGAACGGTTTTTTCGGCCAGTAACCGGCTGTACCGCTCAAAATCCTGACCCGACTTCCGGGCGCGGGCCTGAGCCGCTACTACGTTGGCCTGCGCCGTAGCAACCTGATTACGAGCCGTGAAGACGCTGGCCTGCGAACTCTGAATCGTTGCCGACGCCACGCCCACCTGCGAGCGGCTCACCCCGGCGGCCGCCATCGAACTTTGCAGGGCCGCTTCGGCCTGCGCCACCCGGATGCGGTAGTCGGCATCGTCGAGAATCAATAACGTATCACCCGCTTTGACAGACTGGTTGTCGGCAAATCGGATGGCTTTCACGTAGCCGCTAGCCTTGGGAATGACGGGGTTTACATCACCGTCGATCTGCGCGTCGTCGGTGGTTTCGTGGCGTTGGAGGTAGCGGAATTCGCTGTACCCAAAGAAGAGCGCGACGACCAGAACGACGACGCCCGCAATGCGAAAAATGGTTGACTTGTTCACTGGATGTATTCGGTTTGTAGTTAGTAGTTTGTGGTTTGTAGTTCCTCCGGTAGCAGTGCTGGACAGGACGCGCCAGCTAACCACAAACCACCAACTACAAACCACGAACTCTTTAAAGATTTGTCCCCGTGGCTTTCAGGAGTCGCTGGTAGGCGAGCTGGGCGTCGACGGTGGCGTTGATAACGTTTAGTTGGGCCTGGAGCAGAAAGCTGTCGGCTTCGAGCAGGTCGGTCGAACCAACCAGCCCGTTGCGAAACCGTGACTCCGTCAGGCGGTAGTTTTCCTGCGCCTGCCCTACAGCCGTGCGAATCACACTCTGCTGCTCAAGCGCCAACTGATAGTTATTGTAAGCCGTTACGACTTCCGACCGGATCATGTCGGCCTGCTGCTGACTCTGAATGGTGGCCTGATCGATCGCATTTTTTGCCGTATTTAAGCGGCCTTTCATGTTATACAGCGACCCGATGTTGTAGCTGAGGGCTCCGCCAACGTTCCAGGCACTGACAAATGAGTTGGCCTGCGGAATCAGCCGGGCCGATGGGTTGATGTAATTGTAGCCCGCCGACACACCAAAGTGCGGATACATACCGCTTTTCGTGTTGCGAAGCTGCTCCTGCGCCGACTGTACCCGCAGCGAATTGGCTTCGACTTCCGGGCGCACCTGTTGTGCCTGCGTCAGAAACGTGCTCAGTTGCTGCGTCACGGTAGCCGGGTTGGTCAGTGTCGTATCGACCGCGACAGCCTGATCGTCGGGCAGGCCGAGCAACAGGTTGAAATTGTAAAGGGCCGTCTGCCGAGCCTTGTCGACCTGCAAACGGCTCAGGTTGAGGTTGTTTTTCTGTAACTGAATCTTCAGCACTTCATTGGCCGTTACGACGCCTTCTTTCTCCAGATTGCGGGCTTCGCGTTCCCGTTCGTC
>CAZOQC010000024.1:0-89889 GCA_964581865.1 uncultured Spirosoma sp. | reverse complement strand
GCCGCTAGCGTTCATCCTGAGCCAGGATCAAACTCTCCATCGTAAATAATTGTGATAGAACGAATTCTATCGTTGTCGTAAGCCTCAATTGGTGCTAACCTATTGATGTCAACATGTCAAAGAACAGTCTCTCTTTCGAGATGGAGGCCAACCGCTGTTGGCCTTTCTTATATTTGGGAGTGCAAAGGTACAACACTCATTCTTTCTTGTCAAGAAAAAGTTGAAAAATATTTAGTCAACTTTTTGAAATCTTCCCAGATAACTCGCTGATAAAAAGACTGTTGTGATAACGTCGTCTGTTTTTTCCTTCGATTTGGGAGTGCAAAACTAGGCCATTGTTCTTACTGATGCAAGTCCTGCGCAGAAAAAAAACTGAAGAATTTATTCCTCTCCCATAAACGGATACGTGAAGTCTCTGGGAGTCAGGTAGGTTTCTTTAATCGTGCGTGCTGATACCCACCGTAATAAATTCAGAGATGAGCCTGCTTTATCGTTCGTACCCGACGCCCGAGCCCCACCAAACGGCTGTTGGCCTACCACTGCACCAGTCGGCTTATCATTTATGTAGAAGTTTCCAGCAGCATTCCTCAGTCGGTCTGTTACCCGTTCGACCACACTTCGGTCTTTTGAGAAGATTGAACCTGTGAGTGCATACGGAGATGTTGAATCGACTACATCGAGAATAGCGTCGAACTGGTCGGGTTCATACACATGGATGGAAAGCACCGGTCCGAATATCTCTTCGCACATGGTGCGGTATTTGGGGTCGTCTACTTTCAGTACGGTCGGTTCTACAAAGTAGCCGGTCGAGTTATCACAGTTACCACCAGCCACTACAGTTACGCCATCTGCCTGTTTAGCTGTCGTGATGTATTCAGCGATTTTTTGAAACGAACGATCATCTATGACAGCGTTTACGAAATTGGTGAAGTCTTCCACCCCGCCTATTTTCACTTTGCCGAGTGTTTGCTTCAGTCCCTCTTCCACGGCAGACCACATAGTTGATGGTATATAAGCCCGTGAAGCCGCTGAACATTTTTGACCCTGGTATTCAAACGCACCCCGAACCAGCCCTGTGACAACTTCGTCGACGTTGGCTGATTCGTGCACCACCACGAAGTCTTTACCACCTGTCTCGCCGACGATCCGGGGGTACGAGCGGTACTTGTGGATGTTTGCACCGATGGTTGACCAGATAGTCTGGAAAACTTTCGTACTACCGGTAAAGTGAATACCGGCAAAATCTGGATGATTGAAAATGACCTCCCCTGCCACTGGTCCATCAACGAAGACCAGATTGATCACACCATCAGGTAAGCCTGCTTCTGCCAGTACATCCATAATTACTTTAGCCGACAAGGCTTGTGTGTAAGCTGGCTTCCAAACGACGGTATTACCCATCAGCGCAGCCGACGTCGGCAGGTTTCCGGCAATAGCTGTAAAGTTGAACGGTGTTAGGGCGAATACGAAACCTTCCAATGGCCGATACTCCAGTTTGTTCCAGACACCGGGTGACGAGTTGGGCTGCTGACGATAGATTTCATCAGCGTAGTGCACGTTGAATCGCAGGAAGTCGATCAGTTCGCAGGCAGCGTCGATCTCGGCCTGGTAGGCATTTTTCGACTGACCCAGCATAGTGGTTGCGTTGATCCGTGCCCGGTACGGCCCCGCAATCAGATCAGCTGCTTTCAGAAAAATGCTTGCCCTATTTTCCCAGCTTAGTTCAGCCCACTGCTTTTTCGCTCCCAAAGCTGCAGCAATAGCCTGATTTACGTGACCTGCATCGCCCTCGTAAAAGTAGCCCAATGTGTGCTGATGGTCGTGTGGTGGGCTTACCCGTAGCTTATGTTCGGTGCGGACTTCCTGACCACCGATAATCATGGGTATGTCTGTCTCGACCGAACGATACGCTTTTATGGCTTCTTTGACAGCTGTCTTTTCGGGAGAACCGGGAGCATAGCTTTTTACCGGCTCATTAACAGGAACCGGAACATTGAAATTACCGAATGACATATGATGTACGTTTACAGAAAGCGATACGCTCTCAGATCAGGCGAAGTGATTACACTGCAAAAGTATAACGTTGGGCATACAGAATGTTCTCTACATTGATCGGGATTACAGTTTCCTGTGCTGAGCACATGTGTAATTTTCCGAACTTTGTTTCACTATCAGTCACTGACACATGCGGTTTTACAGTACAAACAGTCCCAACAGCACCGTTTCGGCAGAAGAAGCGCTCTTTCACAGCTTGCCGGCAGACAAGGGTTTATATATGCCGACTCCGCTGCCTAAGCCGGGGTCGGCTTTTTTCGAATCAATCGCGGATCAGTCACTAGCCGACATTGGCTTTGCGATCAGCAAGGTGTTTTTTGGTGATGAGATCAGTGAGAATGATTTGTACGAGATTAACCAGCGTGCTTTCCCGTTCGACACACCCGTTGTTAAATTAAATGATGAGCTAGGTGTACTCGAACTCTTTCACGGTCCGTCGCTAGCGTTTAAGGACGTCGGGGCTCGGTATATGGCCGCTATGATGTCGCATTTTTCGAAACATCGGGCCCAAGAAGTGCATATACTTGTTGCTACGTCGGGCGATACGGGTGGTGCAGTGGCGATGGGTTTCCACAACGTTCCCGGTGTGCGCGTGTCGATTCTGTATCCGTCGGGTCGGGTTAGCGATTTGCAGGAGAAGCAGCTTACCACATTGGGCGGGAACGTTCAGGCTTTCGAAGTCGACGGGTTGTTTGACGATTGTCAGGCGATTGTCAAGCAGGCTTTTTTAGACGAAGAACTAAATAGCCAACTGGCATTATCGTCGGCCAACTCGATCAACATTTTCCGGCTGATTCCACAGGGTTTTTACTATGTGCGTGCTTATGGGCAGGTCAGGGATGCCGGCAAGCCCGTTGTGTTTTCAACACCGAGCGGCAATTTTGGTAATCTGAGTGCGGGGGTGCTGGTTCAGCAAATGGGTCTACCTGTACACCATTTCGTGGCTTCCACCAACCTGAATCAGGTGGTACCTTCTTACATCAAGACGGGTGTCTACTCGCCAATGCCATCGGTCACTACAATCTCCAATGCTATGGACGTTGGTGCGCCCAGCAATTTTGTTCGGTTGTCGCACCTATACGAAGATCAGCACGAGGCCTTCCGAAAAAATATATCTGGCTACTACTTTGACGATGAGCAAACGCGGCAGGGCATGAAACAGCTGTACGAAAAGTACAACTATGTCGCCTGCCCGCACACGGCTATCGGCGTTATGGGTCTACAGCAGTATCGTCAGGAAACGGATAAGTCATTCACGGGTGTTGCGTTGGCCACGGCACATCCGGCTAAATTCAAGCCTCTCGTCGATGAAGTAATCGGCCAACCTATCGATGTGCCGGAGCGGCTAGCGGTCATGGCCAACAAGCCGAAGCAAAGCATCCAAATCGGTAAGGAATACGCATCGTTCAGAGAAGCGCTTTTACAAACAGTTTAGCTTTATACCAAACGAGCCGGACTTGACGTCCGGCTCGTTTGGTTGATTCATGTTCTCCTAGTTGACAGTGTCACCCCTCAACGCCCTGAAGCGTTTGCGCGCATCGGCTCCGTAGATACTACCTGGGTACTGAGCCAGCACTTTCTGGTACGCGTCCATCGCAGCGGACTTATCTTTGATTTGCTCTTCGTAAATCTTACCGGTCATGTACAATGCATCGTCACCGAGTATATCGGTTGAGTACTTGCTTGTTATCAACTTCAGATCATCCAGAGCCTCAGTCGTTTTTCCCTGCTTCAAATAGGTATTTGCCCGTAGCCAGAGTATCTCGTCAGCCAGACTGTGTTCACCGTATTTTTTCCACATACGATTTAAGTTATCCACAGCTGCGTCCGTTTTATTCTGGAAAAGTAGCAGGTCAACAGCTGCGTATTCACGCATGGCCGCTTCGGTACTATCCATACCGGTGTTATCCACAATCAGTAAACTCAGTTGCTCGGCATCGTTCGCTATTTCCCGGGAAGTAGCCAGTTTCAGCACGTCGAGAATATCTTTTGACACGGTGAAATCGCCTTTGTAGTAATGCAGCTTGGCGTTTTTCAGCTTGGCTTCGTAACCGAGTAATTCTTCCTTCTCGGACTTTTCCACCTGAGAATATAATAGCGTGGATTCCCAAGGTTCCCCTTTGAGCAGATAGATATCGCCTTTGTCCAGCTTACACTTATCCACAAAACTCCGGTCCGTTTTCCCCAGATCGATGGCCATGTCGAGTACCGTCAGAGCGGTGTCTTTGCTGTCGAGATAATTACCGTACAGGTTGGCGGTACTGCGCAGTGCTTCCAGCGTTTTAGCGTTCAGGCCCAGCTCCTGCACCATTTTCTGGTAGTCTGTTATCAGTTTACGGATTTCGCCTGTATCGACCGGATACGTGTTTTTAACCTGCTCCTCCCGGGCATTGATGACAAGCCTGCGAGCAAAGGGATAGAGCTGACCCTGTGGATAAGTTGTGCATATGTACTCGAATGCGTCGGATGCTGTTTTGTATTCTTTGTTATTCAGCGCCAACGTCCCCAACTCATACACTCTACCACCAGCCAGCTTAAGGCGTTTGTCGGTGGCTTTCTCCAGCAATAATGCTCGACTAAACCGCTGTTTTTGGGTGTAAAACCAAATCAGGATATCGTTGTATGCTAACTCATTCGGATCTTTCTGTATGCGCTCGTAGAGGACCTTTTCAATAAGCGGCTCGTCTTTCGTGTTGATGTAGCTCTGAAGGGTGGCAAACACGGCTTCTTTCTTGTCCGACTGCTTCGCCGTGTTTATACTTTCATCGATAGCCTTAGCTGTTTGCCCTGTGGCCTTATAAAGGGCCATCAGTTCCTCGCTGAAGGCCGTTGGCGACTGACTCACCTCCCGGCCCGTTTCGAGGCTTACAATCGCCCATTTCGATTCACCGATATCCTGGAAGGCGTTTGCCAGTTGGTCAAGCTTCGCCGTCGATGACCGGGCCGATTTGATTGCTCCTGTGTATTCCTTGCTTGCCTGGGTCGTGTCGCCCTTCTGTTGCGCTAATTGACCAAGCAACACTTCACAAAACGGTTTGCTTGCTTCATTCCCCCGAATCTGCTGTCGCAGGAATTTCTCTGCCTGCTCAGACCGCTTGCTTCGCTGAAGACTTTGTACATACTGACTGAGCCGTGGCCACGTCGCGTCCGTTTTAATCAGTTTCGCGTATTCGTCAGCTGCCTTGGCGAACTCTCCGCTTTTGAAGTACTCATCAGCCAGCGTCGTTCCCGAGCCTGACTGTCCCGCAACCTGACAACCACCAGCCAGCCACAGCGCACACAACCACAGAGTCAACAGCGTTCTTAACCACATTATATTTATTAGTTATTCTTTATTTAAATAAACGTTATTGTAATCATTAGCCATGTGGATATGTGTACAAAAAGATTGTGCACACTTAAGTTATGTAGATGTGGATAACAACGACCATTTCAGGTAATCAATAGGTAAAGTTATCCACTTACAATCATCTACAAATCAGCGAATTAACATTTTATCCACATTGACCTGTTTATTTCGGTGTGGATTTGTGCATAATACTTGTCCACGAAATTGGCTGGGGAAAAGTTTTGACCAGCCGGTTTACATCTACCTACTTTTCCACCGTATCACTGTGGATTACGTAATACGTGAATATTATCCACAGTCATCAACATTTCACCCCCGAGTTTCTAACATTATATCCACAGGATATTGAGTTTATTCACATCCTTATCCACAGAAAAGTTAGCTTTTTTTTATTTCAAATTGACCTGTTTATCGGGATGTAGATAAGCGCTCAAAGAAACAGTACCGCATGCTGTCTATGCTTTCCTGAAGATGTAGATAAGGCTGGACCAGTTCCCCGTCTTCCTCGCACGCCAGTTAGACTCCAAGCCAGTCCGGACGCTTTTCAGATAATCGGTCTGACCGGTCTGATAACGGCTGCTCAGCATACTGATGTAAAACGAGTCGAAGACCATTGGCTTCTTGGCGACGAGGTTGAACCCGTGTTTTTCAAATAGCCGCTTTATCGTTTCGGGTGTAAAGTGATGCAGGTGACGGGGAACGTCGAACGCAGCCCAATAAGCTCCGAACGCATCTGCATCGTACGAATCAGAGTTGGGTACGGCTACTAGCAACGAACCCGAATCACTCAACAATTGATGAAAGCGGTTTACTGTTTCCTCCAGCTCAGCAATATGTTCGAGCACATGCCAGAGCGTAATGACATCGTACTTTTTCAGCGGAACCTCGGCCAGGCTGCTGGCCAGAGTAGTGTTCAGTTTCGCCATCGCGACTGACCGGGCACCTGCATCTGGTTCCATACCCGTGATCTGCCAGTTATCTTTTTGGCAGGTTTCCAGAAACGAACCCGTTCCGCAGCCCACGTCAAGTAGATGACCCTTTTTTTTCGTCAGCGAATTGATCAAAGCCAACTTGGAGCGTAAAGTATATGAACGTACGCCCTTATATACGGTTCCGATCAGTCCTCCCCCACTATCGTTGTGGGAAATGTATTCGTCAGACTGGTAGTATCCCCCTATTGACGATGCATCAGGGCGCGGATTCGTCAGGCGAAACCCACACGTGTTGCAGGCCTGAATATTGAATGTTTGGTTGCTGACCAGGTAATCTTTACAGTATAGAAAAGGAGAAAAGGCGGTGCCTGCGCAAACAGGACAAGACTTTACAGTTTCGAACGAAGACATGTTTACGCGTTTAATGAACACAAATTATCCGTGGCAAAACGACGGCCTGCACTGCTATCGCCCCATGTATACGAGCAAAATGGAAACATCAGATGGACTAACACCGCTTATACGGGATGCCTGACCAATCGTGGATGGGCGTGTACGCTTCAACTTATCGCGACCCTCGAATGACAGTGCTTTGAGTTTATCGTAGTCAAATTCAGTGTGGATAGACAGATTTTCCCAACGGTCAAGCTTGTCAGCGTTTTGCTTCTCCCGCAACAGGTAATCCTCATACTTTATTTCTATGACAGTTTGCTCAATTACCTCCTCTGTAAACTTTGCCGTATCAACCAGGGTACCAGCTAATAACTGCGACACGTTTTCTGCGGTCGTTTCTGGCCGTTTAACAAGTATTTGTAAGGTGGCTGTCTCCCGCAGGGGTGAACTGTTTTGATTGACTAGCCACTCATTTATATCGTCCGGCTTTACCCGTTTGCGCTGAATAGCGTCGGTTAACTCAGCTATATGCTGCTGTTTTTCGACCAGTACATCGTACCGTTGCTGGGATGCAAGCCCGATTTCGTACCCCTTTTTGGTCAGTCGAATATCGGCGTTATCCTGTCTCAGTAGTGTACGGTATTCAGCCCTTGAGGTAAACATCCGGTACGGTTCCTCTGTACCTTTTGTGATCAGATCATCAATCAGTACACCAATATATGCCTCCGACCGCTTGATGGTGAACGGGTCTTTTTCGTGTACTGTCTGATGCGCATTGATACCCGCTATCAGCCCTTGGCAGGCTGCTTCCTCGTATCCTGTAGTACCATTTATCTGCCCGGCAAAGAATAAATTGGCTACCCGATGCGTCTCCAGCGTGTGCTTCAACTGTGTTGGCGGGAAGTAATCATATTCAACAGCATAGCCAGGCCTGAACATTTTTGCTTTCTCAAAACCAGCAATTTTTCGCAGCGCACGTAGCTGTACGTCCTCTGGCAGTGAGGTCGAAAAGCCATTTACGTAGATTTCAACGGTATCTTTTCCTTCGGGTTCGACAAAAATCTGGTGTCTGTCTTTGTCAGCAAACCGGTTTATTTTATCCTCTACAGATGGGCAGTACCGTGGCCCCAGCCCTTTGATGCGGCCTGTGAACATGGGCGATTTCTCGAAGCCTGTTTTAAGTTCGTCGTGTACAGCCTGATTGGTATAAGTAATCCAGCAGCTTTTCTGATCGGTCAAAACGGGGGTATCGGTATACGAGAACTTGCTGGGTTTAGCGTCGCCCAACTGCTCTTCCATCGCTTCATAGTTGAGACTACGGCCATCGATGCGTGGTGGTGTTCCTGTTTTCATACGTCCGCTTTCGAACCCTAATTCGACAAGCTGTTCGGTCAAACCGCTTGCTGCGGCTTCACCCGTACGACCTCCACCAAATGTTTTCTCACCAATAAACATGCGACCATTCAGGAACGTCCCGTTTGTGAGCACTACGCTTTTCCCGTAAAAAATCAGACCCATCGCTGTTCTCACGCCATAAACAGTATTGTCCTTCACCAGTAACTCATTGACTGAATCCTGCCAGAAGCTGACGTTTTGATTGCTTTCAAGCGTTTTACGCCATTCCCACGCAAACGCGTGTCGATCGCTCTGACAGCGGGGACTCCACATGGCAGGTCCCTTAGACCGATTCAGCATCCGAAACTGAATCATTGTCTTGTCGGATATAATCCCGGACATACCACCGAGCGCATCCACCTCGCGTACGATCTGACCTTTCGCTACACCACCCATTGCTGGATTGCAGGACATTTGGGCAATGGTCTGCATGTTCATGGTAATCAACAAAACTTGTGACCCCATCGTAGCTGAAGCGTGCGCAGCCTCGCAGCCCGCATGTCCGCCCCCCACTACAATCACATCATAGATTGACGTCATTTTAACGGTATTTGTAAAAATGTTCCACGTGGAAACATTTCACGTGGTTATCATACTAATGGGTGGACAACAAAAAACCGCTCGCCTTTGTGCCAAGCGAGCGGTTCAAAGTAAGCAGGGATACTATTTACTGAGTTTTTGCAAATACTGATTCGCTTCTTTTTTGTAGAAGATGTTGTAATTGGGTGTCACTGATCGTAAAACTTCAGTTTGTTTGATGAACTGTCTGTTGGTGAGTGAATCAAAAAAAGTAGGCGCGCTACTTTTCTGTGAACGAGCCGCTTCAGCTTGCCGCTTGGGATCTTCCTCTTGCTGCTTCAACGCTTTCTCAGATTCAAGTAGCCGGGTTAAAATCTGATTCTGCCGGTTTATCGTGTTCTGATTGATACGCTTGTTGACGAGGTCAGTTTCGGCTTCATCCATTTTGTCCATCAGGTCTTTCACCTGATCACCTTGCTGTTTACCTGCCTCTGTACCTTTTGCGTTTTCTTCCAGCTTCTTGAGCATATCACGAATCATGGCCTGTTGAGCAGCTAGCTGGGAGAGTTCCTCTGATAATCCCTGCCCCGTCTTACCGCTCTTCTGGAGTTGCTGCATATGCGTGTTAAGCTTCTGTTGCATCTCACCCATGCCGGGACTCTTTCCTTTCTTGCTTCCTTTTCCCTGACCTGGTTTAGCCATGGCATTCATTTGCTGTTGCATGTTCTTGAGCACATCACTGAGCATAAGCGCCAGGTTGTTGATAGACGTCATCGCAAATTGCTGCTTGGATGCCGCCATGCTCAATCGCCGGTCTTTGAGCTGCTGAACACTCTCGTCCATGTACAGCTTCATGTTGGAAAGTTCGCGCGTGACGAACGGCTGAATCTGCGCCACCCGGCTAGCTAAAGCGTTCAAACTATCCTCAATAATCTTGGCATCATCCTGAAGTTTGAGTTGCTCTTGAGAAAGCTTCGTTACACGGGGGTCCTGTAGACTCATTCCGCGAAACTCTTTCATTACTTTTTCCTGACCAAAAGAAAGCGTAATCAGGTTGTCGAGAATACTGCGCAGATCATCCATATTCTCCTGATTTTCCTGCATCTCATTCGATTCCATTGACTCGCGCATCGACTTGCTCATGGAACGCATCGACTTAGAAGCCTTGCGCTGTGGGCTGGCAGCCTGCTTGTTTTTCTTCTGCTTGAGCTGCTTCATTGCCTGATCCATTTGTTGATCTACTTCCTGCTGCTGTTCTTGCGTCGACTCTGGTTTATCTAAATCTTCTTTATCGGCTTCTTTTTCAAGCGCTTCAATCTGCTTCTTGAGAGCCTCAAAATCCTCTTTTGAGAGCTGCTGCTTTTGCTCCTGTTCGTTTTGCGCACCAAGATTCTTATCGTTTTCTTCGGCTTGCTTGTCAAGTTTGTCAGCCTGTTTGTCAAGCTGATCGGCTGCATTATTAACCTTTTGCTCAAGTTGCATCTGCTTGAAAAGCTTAAGTGCACGATCAAGATCACGTTCCATGTTACGCTCTTTTCTTGACAGGCGGTCCATCATATCTGACGCTTTCTCGTCCTGACGTTTCTCCAAGAGCTGTTTCAACTGCTCATAAAGCTGCTTCGATTCGGGATCTAGTAGCTCGTTGAAAAGCTTCTGTAACTGTTTCAGTTTGTCCTGAACAGCGTTTTCCTTCTCGGCAAATCGCTGCTGTAGATCATTCGTTTTTTGGAACTGTTCCTGTAGCTTTTGCACCTCACGCATCAACTCTTCGCGCTTCTGGAGAATATCCTGCAACTGCTTTTTGTCCTGAAAGTCTGACGACTTTTTGGTACGCATTCGCTCTTCAAGCTGACTCAGTTCCTTTTTGATGGCCTGCGTTTTACTGAGCGCATTATCAATGTTCTCCTGCATCTTCTCGGCTGACTGATCTACCTGCTTTTGCACATCTGCGTTAGATGGAATGGCGAAAATGAACGGAGTCGATTTGGTTGATTTTGCACCGTGAACACCGTCATTATCCCACACGGTTACTGCATACTCCAGCTTGTCTTCTTTACCAAGTTTAAGGCTATCGAGCGACCAGTTGTACACAAAGTTTTGCGAAGTCGTCGACCGATTAAAGGGTATATCTTTACTGTAAGTGGGTGATTTTCGGTCACCTCGCTCCACGACATAAGATAACCGAAGCTTGGAAAAACCGTAATCGTCGTTTATCAAACCCGATAAGGCGATGTAATTGTACGTTGTTGAATCCTGAATGCGATCAACCGAAATTTGCGGATAACGGTCGGGAATAACCTGGATATTGTACTGGATTTGTGACGGCTTGTTCACGTTAGTGTTCTGCAAGGAAACGCCATAAGCGGTGTTTTGTAGAAGCCGTTTAGAGGCCACAAATTTATCGTCGTCAACCAATTGGGCCCTTATTACGGAGTGGTCCGTGTTGAAGCGCAGGGAAAGTGAGTCAGTGTGATCGACAGCGAATGACCAATTAACAACTGTACCTTCTGGTATCAATAGGTTACCTACGTTTGCCAGTTGCTCCGTTGGTTTGTTCAGATAAGCCGGGAAGTCGAGCCGCACATCAAAGGCCAGTACAGCCGGTCGGTCGATTAATGATACGGTATACTCTTTCGATTTGAAACCAGCCGCTTCCAGATGAAAGTGCAAATCACGTTGCAGGTTATCGAACGTGTACGTGTACGCTGGTCCGGAGGGCGACAATTTTAAGCGTGTTCCGTCTGTAACGAGGTAAATAGATTCAGGAATAGTGTTGCCCGTTAGCCCTACAGAGAGTGGAAAATCTTCGTTGCGAAACGCATTCATTGATTTGTTACGCACAACGAACTGAAAGGGTGCTGCTTCCACGAACTCCTTATTGTAGTTGACCAGCCTTGTTGACGACTGCGTTAGTATGTCTGGCTTGACGAGAAGCAACAGCAGAATCAACGCGAGCGGTGGAATGGCATATTTCAGAAACTGTCGGTTGCGGCTGATCTCAATAGCGCTGGCGAACCGATTAATCAGAAGTTGCTGTGACCGCTGATCAAGACTGGCGCGCAGTAGATCGCTTTGCTCTGAATTGATGCGCTGGAGTTGAAGCGTATTAATCAGTTTGTCGGACACATCGGGAAAATACGTTCCAATCTGGCGGGCTGCTTCGTCGGTGGAAAGCGGTTTGCTGAGTCCATACAAACCCAGCAAAGGCCGGATGATGAACTGGTATAAGCCAACACCGACAGCCACCAAGAAACTAAAGAATAGAACCGCCCGGCCACCTGAACTGAATCGGCCAACAAACTCAGCCGTGTTGATTAGTAGATAGGCAGTCCCTAACAGCGCCACGAAAAATAGACTTCCTTTGACAAGCTGGTTTTGAAAGTAGCGCCGTTTGTATTCGTCGATGCGTTCAAGTAGCGTTGAATAAGCTGCGGATGATTGCATAATCGTAAGTAAGGAAATCAGGCAAACACAGATTGAAAATAAATGAGGACGTGACTTTTCAGTAGTTCTTCCTGCGCCAGCAAATCGCCGGATGGCAATGGCTTGGTCAGGGTCCAGTGCGGCCAGCCATCTTTGTCCGGCCCGGCAAATTCATAGTAGCCAGATTCGCTCAGCACCCGACAAACAGCGATGTGCATCAGATCCTGTTTTTGTTCCTTCGAGAATCGGATGGGGCCCCTACCCAACTCCTGTACGCCAATCAGAAAGAGAACGGCATTTAGATCGGCTGGTCGTTTGCCAAGCAACTGCTGTAGTTGGTCCAGCAAATTTTCCCAGGCCGATTCTGTATGTGATTTTTCGGAAGTTGTCACGTCAAAAAAGTATGTACTGTCTAAATTACAATTAATTACGCATAAGTAACGATGCGCCTTCCGGTTTCGGTTTATGAAAAGTCTACTAACTGACCTGATTAATCTGCTTTTCCCGACACTATGCCTGGGATGCGATAAAACGCTGCCCCAATCTGGTCAGTTGTTGTGCACAAAATGCCGTCTGGAGCTTCCGGAAACAAACGATTATCAATTAGCCGACCGGAATGAATCGCACAATAAGTTTGCCGGAAAAGTGCCCATACGGTATGTGATGTCGTACGCCCGATTCGCAAAAGGGGGTGTTATGCAGCATGTAGTTCACCGGATAAAATACAGCGGTTATAAAGAAGCTGCCACAACGCTTGGTCGGTGGTATGGTACACTACTACATGAGCAAAGCCAGCTTGTTCAGGAGATCGATATGCTGG
This sequence comes from uncultured Spirosoma sp., assembly GCA_964581865.1. GTDB lineage: Bacteria > Bacteroidota > Bacteroidia > Cytophagales > Spirosomataceae > Spirosoma. The sequence continues at coordinate 77,003 of CAZOQC010000024.1, read as the reverse complement.
TCGGTGTGCCGCTGCACAAACAGCGGCAGAAGCAACGGGGCTATAATCAGGCGGATCGGATCGCTATGGGATTGGGCGAGGCCATGGAAATTCCCGCCCGATCTGACGTGCTGGTTCGAACCCATTTTAAATCATCACAGACAAAGAAGAACCGGCTGGAACGATGGGCGAACGTAGCGTCCGTTTTTTCGGTAGCAGACGTGTCTGCCGTGACAGATAAGCACGTTGCTATTGTCGATGATGTTCTGACTACTGGGGCTACAATTGAAGCCTGCGCGATTGAATTGCTACGAGCGGGTTGCCGGGAAGTCAGCGTGATAACGTTGGCTGTAGCCCAATAGAAAAGGGGGGCTTCTCCATTGAGAAACCCCCCTGCCAAAATGCTTTAACCGTTACTTGTTACGACCGACGCCGATCATGGCGCAACGGAAGCCGATCATGGCGGTAGCAGAGTCCTGATCGAGGAAACGACGTGTACCCGGCGACAACCAGTACGCTACATCGTTCCAAGAGCCGCCCTTGTACACCCGTAGCTTATCGTTGATAAGCGACTGGTTGTTCTTCGAGTCGTAGTTTTTGGCTTCGTCCATATAACCGTTCCGGCGAATCGGATTCAGGTCGCTAACATCCTGATAAGACAACGGACGATAGACGTCGTACACCCATTCGTTTACGTTACCAGCCATGTTATACAGACCAAAGTCATTGGCGGGATAGGCATAAATTTCAGCGGTGATAATGGCACCGTCGTTCGAGCGGCCAGCTATACCAGCGTAGTCACCACGGCCGCGTTTAAAGTTAGCCAGCATCTGTCCCTGCTTTTTGCCTTTTTTCGGATTTCGCACCGACGAACCATCCCACGGGTAAATCCGCTGATTGATTTGGTTTTCGTCCATGTACTGCGTACCAATAAGTGCTTTGGCTGCATACTCCCATTCCGCTTCGGTTGGTAGCCGATAATCAGGCAGGATGGTACCGCTCTCGAGGCTGGGCTTCGCTGCTGGCGATGCCGATGCTTCGGCCAGTGCTGGATCGTCGGCTGTTTTCGACTTACGCTTCAGCGAGAAACCGCCTTTTTTCTTTGGTGCACCGCCTTTGGCCAGTTCACTGTTTACAGCATCCGAGCGCCAGCGGGCGTAATCGCTTGCCTGTACCCACGACACACCCACGACCGGATAGTACCGAAAAGCGGGATAGCGGAGGTACTGAGTTACGTATGAGTCGTTGAAAGACAGTGGGTTAGACCAAACGGTTGTATCGGGCAACGCAGCTTTGACAACTTCTTCCGACGAGTCGCGGGTAATAGCGTTGAGGTATTCGAGATAGTGGACGTTCGCCATTTCGGTTTCGTCCATGTAAAACGACTGAATCGAGACGGTGCGCTCGCGGTTATCGCGGCTGTTCATCACGTCTTCTTCCAGCGCGCCCATCGTAAACCGGCCCCCTTCAATGAAGACAAGGTTTGGTCCTGCTTTCTGCCCTGCAAATTTCTTTACCTGAAAACCGTCTTTCTCGTTGTAGGCAATACCGGTAGCCGTGCTTTTCTTGCCTGGCTGTACGCTCGTTGGGTGCTTTGACTTACAGGCCGAAAGAGCCGCCGTTGCCAGCAGCACATAGGCAGCTTGTTTCAGGTGATACTTTTGAATCATTGCTGTATTTTGTGTAAGATACGCTGGTGCTAAAGTAGTGATTAACTCGTCATTTCGGCCAGAACGGCAGTCAACTGCTCAACCGAATCAATGCCGGAATGCGTAAAAATCGGCCTTCCTTTCGACTCTTTCAACGAGCATCTCGACGGGTTTCGCTTGATGTACTCAATTACTTTGCCAAATTGGTCGGATGTGAAGAACGCATCGTTCCCGTTAGAAACGAAGTAGCCTTTCAGAATAGTATTCTTAAGCGTCAGTTTTTCAAGGTATAAGCGTTCCGCTTTCCAGCGTACGTTGACCATATCGATCAGGTTGATGACCTCTTCCGGGATCGGGCCGAAACGGTCCAGAATCTCCTGCCGGAAGGCTTCCAGTTCGGTCGTATTTTCGATGCTGTCCAATCGCGTATACAGGGCCAGCCGCTCGGAAATGTTGTGAACGTAGCGTTCTGGAATGACAACCGGCAGATCGGTTTCGATGACTGTATCGGGCAGTCTTAGATTCAGTTCGCCAGGCTTGGTCTCAAACAGGTCTTTGAACTCGTTTTCGCGTAGCTCCTGCACCGCTTCGTCCAGTATTTTGTGGTACATCTCGAAGCCGAGGTCGTTCACAAATCCGCTCTGTTCAGCACCGAGTAAATTACCCGCGCCCCGAATGTCGAGGTCACGCATGGCGATCTTGAACCCTTCGCCGAGGTCCGAAAAGTCTTCCAGCGTTTGCAGGCGTTTACGGGCGTCGGCCGTCATGACCGACGGGGGCGGGGTCAGCAGATAACAGAACGCTTTCCGGTTCGACCGTCCTACGCGACCCCGCATCTGATGCAGATCAGACAGGCCAAAGTAGTGGGCGTTGTTAATCAGAATCGTGTTGGCGTTGGGAATGTCGAGCCCTGACTCGATGATGTTGGTCGAGATCAGTACATCGTATTCACCTTCGATGAAGCGGGTCATCATCCGCTCCAGCTTCTCCCCTTCCATCTGACCGTGTGCCACCCCAACGCGTGCTTCGGGTACCAGTCGCATAATCAGGTTGCCAATCGATTCAATATCATTGATCCGGTTATGCACGAAAAACGCCTGACCACCCCGACGAACTTCCGTACTGATCGCATCGCGGATAATCGTTTCGTTGAACGGATGAACTTCGGTCGTGACGGGTTGCCGGTTGGGGGGCGGGGTCGCAATGACCGACAAGTCGCGCGCACCCATCAGCGAGAAATGTAGTGTGCGCGGAATGGGTGTGGCCGTCAGGGTCAGCACATCGACTTCGACGCGCAGTTCCTTGAGCCGATCTTTCGTTTTTACACCGAACTTTTGCTCTTCGTCGATAACCAGCAGACCAAGGTCTTTGAACTTGATGTCTTTGTTGACAATCCGGTGTGTTCCGATCAGGATGTTGATATCGCCGGACGCGACACCTTTCAGGATTTCCTTTGTTTGCGCTGTTGTACGGAAGCGATTGATGTAGTCGATTTTAACGGGAAAATCGGCCATGCGCTCCGAGAACGTTTTGAAATGCTGCATGGCCAGAATCGTCGTCGGCACCAGTATCGCTACCTGCTTGTTATCGCTGACAGCCTTGAATGCAGCTCGAATCGCGATTTCGGTCTTGCCAAAGCCAACGTCGCCACAGACGAGCCGGTCCATTGGGTTCGGCCGTTCCATGTCGTCTTTTACGTCGTTGGTCGCTTTAGCCTGATCGGGCGTGTCTTCGTACAGAAACGACGATTCAAGCTCAGCCTGTAGGAACGTATCGCGACTGTAGGCGTAGCCCGGCGCGTTCCGGCGCTTGGCATACAGCGCGATCAGTTCGCGGGCGATGTCTTTGACCTGTTTGCGGATGCGCGATTTTTTCTGCTCCCATTCCTGCGAACCTAGCTTGCTCATCGGTGGGGGGCTTCCCTCCCGACCGGCATACTTGGCAATCTTGTGCAGGCTGTGGATGCTGACGAGCAGAATATCATTGTCCCGGTAAATCAGCCGGATGGCCTCCTGCTGATTACCCGCGTTGTCGACCTTTTCCAGGCCCGCAAACCGGCCGATACCGTGGTCGATATGCGTAACGTAGTCGCCGGGTTGCAGCGTTTTCAGCTCCCGGAGTGTCAGCGCCTTCGACTTGGTAAACTTGTCCTGAACCTTGAAGCGATAGTACCGGTCGAAAATCTGGTGGTCGGTGAAGCAGGCAATCTTCAGCGAATCGTCGAGGTAGCCCTCGCGCAAACCGATATTGAGCGGCTGAAACGTAACCAGCGGGTCGAGTTCCTCGAAGATGCTACGGAGCCGGTCGAGCTGTTTGAACGACTCTGCCGCGATGATATTTGTGTAACCCCGTGCCTGATTGTCGCCCAGCGTGTCGACCAGGCGTTTGAAATCTTTGTTGAATGATGGCTGCGGCTTCGACTGATACTGCTGCCGTGTGTCGGTCTTGAAATAGAACTTCCGGCCAAACTCAACCGTTCGGTATTCCTTCAGTTGATTGAGAAACGTACGTCGGGTTTCAAACAGCGCACCGGGATCAGATACCACCTGAATACCGCCACTACTGGCCAGTACAGATTCAAAACTTTGTTCGGCTTTCTCGAAGCACTTCTCGATAATCTCCAGCGTAAACTCCGCGTCCTTGGTCCAGATTGTTGTTGTGTCTGGCAGGAAGCTAAAAAACGGATCACGCGTTTCCTCGATCAGCTTAGTCTGGATATTCGGGATAACGTTGATTAAGTCAACAGGATCGGTAGATAACTGTGTTTCCGGGTTGAACTGGCGAATGCTTTCGACCTCATCGCCAAACAGATCGATGCGAAACGGATACTCGCTGGCGAATGAAAATACGTCGATGATACCCCCACGAACGGAGAACTGACCGGCTTCGTACACGAAGTCTGTCTTTTCAAATTCGTAGGTCATCAGCAGATCAGCCACGAAACTGGTGTCGATCTTTTCCCCTACCCGGATGGTCAGCGTGTTGGCCTGCAACGACCGTTTGTTGATCACTTTTTCCGACAGTGCTTCGGGGTATGTAACCATGAGCAGGCCGTTTTTCGGGGCCGGGTTCAGCTTGTTCAGCACCTCGGCCCTCATCAGCACGTTGGCGTTCTCCACCTCTTCGTACTGATACGGCTTTTTGTACGACATCGGGAAAAGGAGAACTTCCCGCTCCAGCAAATGCTGTAAGTCGTTGAAGAAGTAAGCGGCTTCGTCGCGATCGGTCATCACGAAGAGGTGGTTGCCGCCCACCGACCTGACAATGGCCGAGGCAAACACCGCGTCGAGACTGCCCGATAAGCCCTTGATCTGCAGCCGTTGCGGGTCGCCGGTAGGCTTACGGCCAAAGGGTTCGGATAGTATCTGGATAAAACTATCGTTGGCGTACAGGCCAACTAATTCGGCTGGTTTCAAGTACAGTCAGGTTGTAATGTACAAACAGGAAAAGCCGCTGGAAGTGTATTCCGGCGGCACATACTCGTAACAGCGCCACAACGGGATTTGTTGCAGCTAAGCAGGGCTATAAATCGGCTATCGGCTGAAAATCGATCTGCTCTTTTTCCAGAATCGACTGAATGCGCGGGCTGTCTTCAAACACGACGACGATTTCTTTCTTGTCGGCCAACTCGTCGTCGTCGATCCACTTCCAGTCTTCGGCTGTTGCATCCAGCACGTTGAATACGCTGGCCATTTTTACCGGGTCGCGCTCCTTGCTAATCAGGTCGGCGGTATTGGTGAAATACAGCACGATGCGCTCGTCTTCCAGCCATTGCAGATCGTTGAGGGCGTCGTTGAGGGCATCGAGATTGAAGCCGAACGAATCCGGGAATTCGAGTACATCGGCTATTTCTTCGTAGAATGCGCGCAGTGTCGACGCCTTTTTGCCATCGATGTGGGCAATGAACCAGTCGGCAAAGTGCGCTTCCAGCTCGCTCTCCGACTGGCAGATGAGTATGTTTGGTGTCATTGGATTTCGGTGAATGTGCGATAATGATCGCTGGTGTAATAAGCGTGATCGTCGGAACTGGTGATAAGCCGCTCGGCTCCCCGGTTCTGACCCTGAATCTTGGGCTTCACGTCCCACTCCTGATAACGCAGTCGTAGCCCGGTACTGGTCTGGATAGGAAGCAGCCGTTCAAAATTACCAAATGTTCGCCCGCCTACGTAACCGCTGGGGGCTCGCTTGTTCTCACGAACGTAAGAGAGTACTGTCCGCACATACGATGGGACAGTACCTGCCGGTGGGCTAACCGGATCGGCTGATGCGCGCTCTGACTGCCGATGATGGCGGTGTTTGTGTTGCGTCGGCTGCTGCGGAACGCCCGATGGCGTTTGTTCAGTCCGGTTCTGCTCGTTACTGCGGCAGGCACCACTCGTTAGAAACAGGCACAGCAACAGGCCGAATCGGCAGAATTTGGAAAACAAGTACGGTTTCATGGTGCAAACTTACTGTATATAACTACCCCACCGCAACCCCTCCCCGTAAGGGAGACGGTCGGCCGCTGCCGGGCTAATCATGATAGAAGAGCGCAGCCCCTCCCTTACGGGAGGGGTTGCCGTGGGGTCAAAAAAAAGCCCGCCAGTTATGGCGGGCCGTCGGCTAATTCAACGAAAAAAGGGGTATTCGGGCCGCTACCATGTTATGAAACATCAGCTCCGTAACGAATGGCGTCATATACTTGATCAGCGGAAACTCCGAGATCGATTCCATAACCTCCAGTTCAGAATCGGCTTTGAAAATGCACCATAACTTGTGCCGGTCAACGGATAGTGAGTAGGATAGTAATTGACCTCGTTCCATCAATTCATCAACTTTGACGCGCTGAGCGGGAATCTGGTTGGCAAATTCATCGTCCATCACGCTGGGAAGGTCAAATTCGACCATATACTGGCTCATAAGCTTCGTTGTTTTGGCATAGAACCGATACGCAATGTCAGGATACCTGACTACCGGCTATCAGCAAATTAACGATCTTTAGTTCATCTTCGTTGATCGTATGCGGGAAATTTGGGTACAACCGGGTCGTAACGTCAGCGTTCATCCCACTCAATACCCGCTCCGTTTCCAGCACCCGCTCTTTCGGCACGTGACTGTCGCGGTCGCTGCAACCGAGGAAAACGGGCGTACCATCGAAGTCACCGTCATAGCTACGACTCGTACCATCTGGCCCGATCAAGCCACCGCTGAGGCTAAAGAAACCCCCGTAACGCATCGCGTTGCGGGCAATGTATTCTGACAGCAGACAGGCTCCCTGCGAAAAGCCGAGCCAGTACAGCTGCGCCGGATTGACGTTGTGATCGGATTGCAGCCGGGCCCGCAGACCCGATAATACCGCCAGTGCCGACGACAGGTACGGCTCATTCTCGTCCGTTGGTCGCAGAAACGAATACGGATACCAGGTGCCGCCATTGGCTTCGGGCGCAATGAACGCGAAATCGTCGTCGTCAATGTATTGCGACAATGACAGTATATCACGGGCTGAACTGCCCCGGCCGTGCACCATCACCATCACCTTACCGGCTTCCTCAATCGGTTTGCCAGCCGTTACGTAGGCATTCGGATTATGAATCATACACGTTGTTGGCTAGTATTGCTTTACTTCGATTGGCGGTAATTCAGCCTCAACCTTGGCCCGACGCGACTCATATTGGGCGGGTAATTTGAGCGCCGTACCCAATTCGGCTACCGACTCGTCGACCGAGAAGCCCGGCGGATTGGTCGCAATTTCAAACAACACACCACCCGGTTCGCGGAAATAGATGCTATTAAAATAGTTACGATCCTGTACGGGTGTGACCTGATAGCCGGCCGACATCAGTTGCTCCTGAATGGTTAACTGTGTTTCGTCGGTATCGGTTGAAAACGCGACATGGTGTACCGATCCACCTCCCTGTAAGGCCCGAACGGCATCCGGTGCGCGTAATACATCCACAAAATTGCCCGACCCGCCTTTACCGGCCTGAAAGCGATATAAGCCGTTTTCCTCGGCTACCAGTGTGTGCTGCATCGAATCAGTCAGCAGTTGGATCGTGCGGTCGGGGTTCAACTCGTTCAGCGTGACCGTGTGAAAACCACGAACGGCATACTCGGCCGGAACCGAACCGTTTTGCCAGCCAGTGCGACTATCCTCGTCCGTGAAGACCAGCTCAACGCCCATACCGTCGAAGTCCTCGAAGCGTACATACGTTTCCTCGAAGCGTTTGCCGGGTCCCGAATACGGAATGTTGAATTCGTGCAGTCGGTCGAGCCAGTATTGCATACTCGCTACCGGAACGGAATAGGCTGTGTAGGTCAACTGACCAGCCCCTTTCCGGCCGCGCGAAATGCCTTCGTACGGAAAGAACGTTATGATGGTGCCCGGCGATCCGGTTTCGTCGCCATAGTACAGATGATACACATCGGGTGCGTCGAAGTTCACCGTTTTCTTCACGAGCCGCAGACCCAGTATACCCGTGTAATAATCGACGTTACGCTGTGTGTTGCCAGCCAGGGCCGTTACGTGGTGCAATCCATTGATAAGCGTTTCCATACTATTGATTGGTTAAAGTCGAACTGTCGTGCAAATGAAAACATTTGCAATTAATGTATATACAATTAATCGATAAAATTTGTTCAACAAAAAAGCCCGATCAACAGACCGGGCTTTCATAAACGGACAATGAGGCATTTATTCTTTCAGGAACGGATAGTCCGACTGAACGTACACGTCTTTGTAAGCTTCCTCCGGCGACGGATACGGCGACTCTTCCGCGAACTTCACCGACTCATCAACGATCACTTTGATCTTCTTGTCGATTGCATCCAGGTCTTCCTGTGTAGCAATGTTTTTTTCCAGAATGCGAGTGCGGACCATCTCGATCGGGTCGCGCTGTTTATACTGCTCAACTTCGTCTTTGGTGCGGTACTTCTGCGGGTCCGACATCGAGTGTCCCCGGTAGCGGTACGTGCGGAACTCAAGGAAGGTTGGCCCTTCACCCGAACGTGCCCGGTCGGCAGCCCGACTAACAGCCTCGTGAACGGCTTCCACGTCCATGGCATCGACAGGCTCCGACGGCATATCGTACGACTCACCGATCGTGTACAGCTCCGTTACATTCGACGTACGGGCTACCGACGTTCCCATGGCATATCCGTTGTTTTCAACCACGAAAATGACTGGCAGTTTCCAGAGCATCGCCATGTTGAACGCTTCGTGCAGGGCACCCTGCCGAACGGCACCGTCGCCGAAGAAGCAGATACACAGGTTTTTTGTCTTGTTATATTTCTCGGCGAAGGCAATACCAGCACCCATTGGAATCTGCGCACCCACGATACCGTGACCACCGACGAAATTGACCGATTTGTCGAAGATGTGCATCGAACCACCCTTGCCTTTCGACGAGCCGGTTGCTTTGGCGAACAGTTCGGCCATGATCGCTTTCGGATCGGAGCCGAGCGCGAGTGGGATACCATGGTCGCGGTAAGCCGTGATCCACTTGTCGTCTTTGGTTAGCGCCGAGTACGAACCCGACGAACCCGCTTCCTGACCGATGTAGAGGTGACAGAATCCGCGAATTTTTTGCTGACCGTACAGTTGACCCGCTTTTTCTTCAAACTTCCGCTGCAACTGCATCGATTCGTACCAGTACATGTACTGTTCTTTCGAGAATTCAGTCTTCACAGGTTTAGGGGCTTTGCCGTTCTGCTTGGTAGTCTCCGGTGAGGAGTCTGGTGCTTTTTCTTTGACGCTTGCCATATGAATGAGTTCGCTAAATCGGTCGCGGCTGCGGTCGGCAAGCGGGAATCTATGTGATTCCGGCGCTGCCCATGAACCGAACAAACCAGCCGTATCTTTGTTGCCAATACCGAATCGGAGCGACTATCCAACGCTGATTTAGGTAGCTGACAGCCGCGAAATTACGCATTCTCGCGTTATGTGCCATACGTATGCATCTCGAAAAACTGAGCCTGACCAATTTTAAAAATTACGAAGATGGCCGGTATCTGTTCGGGCAGCAGGTAAACGTAATCGTGGGGCCAAATGGTAGCGGGAAAACCAATCTGCTCGACGCCGTTTACTTTCTGTCGCTCAGCAAAAGTGCCTTTCACAGTCAGGATGCGCTCAGTATTCTGCACGATGCCGATTACTTTATTCTCGACGGTATTTTTCAGGAAGACACGGGCGACACGCCCGGCGAGCATACGAGCAGTCATCGGCTGGTGCAGATCACAATCAGTCTGCAACGCGGGCAACGGAAGGTGCTGATGGCCGATAAAAAGCCGTACGAGCGCATCAGCGAGCACATTGGCCGGTTTCCGGTGGTGCTGGTCGCGCCCAACGACACCGACCTTGTTCGTGAACACAGCGAAGACAGACGCCACTTTTTTGACGGTGTCCTGTCTCAACTCGATCCCGACTATTTGCGCGATTATCTGACGTATCAGCAGGTGCTGAAACAGCGCAACAGCCTGCTCAAACTGTTTGCCGAGCGAAGTCAGGTCGACAATGATCTGCTGGATACCTACGACGAGCCGCTGTTGATGCTGGGGCAGCGCATCCATGACGCCCGTCAGCAGTTTGTGCGCGACTTTCTGCCGGGTTTTCGAGAGCACTATGCGTACCTGAGCGATGAGCGCGAAACCGTCGATATTGTCTACGAATCGGAGGTCAGCAAGCCTGATTTTGCCAGTGAGTTCCGGCATTTCCGTCGGCGCGATTCCGTGTTGCAGCGTACGACGATGGGCATTCATAAGGACGACTACGGCTTTTTGATCGGGGGCGTACCACTGAAAAAATTCGGGTCGCAGGGGCAGCAGAAAACGTTTGTCATTGCCCTTAAACTGGCGCAGTTCGACCAGATTCAGACGGAGAAAGGTATCCGTCCGATTCTGCTGCTCGACGATATTTTCGATAAGCTTGACGACAAGCGTATCAGCAAATTGATCCAGCGTATCGATGATCGTGCGTTCGGGCAAGTATTTATCACCGACGCCCGGCCCGAACGCACGCGTGATCTGCTGGCATCGGTCCAGACGGACATTCACTTTTTTGAGGTTGGCCGGTAAGTCACTTACGTGAAATTCTACGGCAATGGCCAGCCATTCTGACCCAGCACCGTTAAGGTTAATTCTGCCCATCAGAAACGACGCGCTCAACCTGCCCGATGCCGATCAGGCGATCCTGGTCGAGTGGAACATCCTGCATTCAGGCCAGTCGATGTCCCGCTTGGGTGTTTGTCTATAGCGTGGCGGTCGGTCAGACTGTAACTAAACCGGGAGTGGTAGCGTTAGGGTAAACAAGTTTGCACTGTTGCAACCTTATAGCTTGGTTTGCCTTATGAATCGTGCCGCTCTGGTGTTTATTGCCCCGGCGATTTTCCTGCTTATAGATACCTACGTATATCAGGCTGTCCGATACCTGAGTCGCTCCGCCAGCGACAGTACACAGCGGACTATTGCATTCATTTACTGGGGCTTTACGATACTGTCGCTGGTGGCTTACATAGCCATGCAACTGCTTCCCGCCGATTCACTCAGCCGTCAGGTCCGGACGTTTATCTGGGCCGGTATCGCTATCCCCTATTTCTCGAAAGTTTTCGCCGTCATCTTTATCCTGGTCGACGACATTGGCCGGTTCTTTCGCTGGATCGTATCGCTGTTCTACAAGCCCGAAGTGCGCGAAGCCGTAGTCGATTCAACCAGTGCTGCTATCCCGGCAACGGACGTTATTCCCCGCTCGGAGTTTCTGATGAAGACGGCCCTGATCGCCGGGTCGATACCGCTGGTCGGTTTTTCGTGGGGTATTCTGTCGGGGGCGCACGACTACCGCATTCGGCGAATCAAACTACCGCTGAAAAACCTGCCGTCCGGCTTCAACGGCATGACCATCGCGCAGATCTCCGATATTCACTCCGGTAGTTTTTTCAACAAAACAGCGGTGAAAGGCGGTGTCGAGATGCTGATGGGTCAGAAACCTGATATGGTATTTTTTACCGGCGATCTGGTCAATAGCAAGGCCGATGAGGTGAATTCGTATATCGACGTATTCGACAAAGTGAAAGCGCCGATGGGCGTTTATTCGACGCTCGGTAATCACGACTATGGCCGGTATGTACAGTGGCCAAGCCCGCAGGCTGAGCGGCAGAACGTACTCGACGTCATTGCCGCGCACAAGCAGATGGGCTGGAACATCATGCTCGATGAACACAAAATCCTGGAGCAGAACGGTGATAAAATTGCGCTGATTGGTGTGCAGAACCTGGGATTTGGCCCTGCCGCTCTGCGCATGGGTAATCTGGCGAAAGCATATCAGGGTACGCAGGAGTACCCGGTGAAATTGTTGCTTTCGCACGACCCTACCCACTGGGATGCTGAAGTCCGGCCCCGCTTCTCTGACATCGACGTTACATTCAGTGGTCATACGCACGGTGCACAGTTTGGGGTTGAGGTGGGCGATGTGCGCTGGAGTCCGGCGCAGTACTTCTACCGGCAGTGGGCGGGTTTGTATCAGGATGGCGATCAGCGGCTCTACGTTAACCGGGGCTACGGTTATATCGGCTATCCGGGGCGGGTGGGTATCCTGCCGGAGATCACAATTTTTGAGTTGGTTAAGGCGTAGGAAAACCAAAGGGGGGCTCATTTCGTTTATGTCGCGTGTATCTACACGTAAACGTAAATAACCAACAATACCTATGAAGATTACTTTCTTTACGCTGACCGCGCTGGTTCTGTCGTTTTTTGCACCCGAAAAGAAGCAGGAGGACACCAAAATTCCGCTTTGCCATGGTCCGGCCAATGGCATGTCGCTATTAGCGGCCGATCCGAATTTTGCGAAAGCACATGCTGAACCGCTGCCGTTTCATTACGTAAGTAAGGCGGGCGAGATGGTCAAGTTCAAGACGCCCGACGGTAAAATGGCCGATGGGTTTCTGCTGAAAGCAAAAAAGCCGTCAGACAAATGGCTGTTTGTATACCAGGAATGGTGGGGTCTGAACGATTACATCAAAATGCAGGCTGAAACGTATTACAACGACCTGAGCGATGTAAACGTACTGGCACTGGACATGTACGACGGCAAAGTGGCAACCAAACAGGAAGACGCAGCTAAGTACATGCAGGGTGCCGACCAGACCCGGTTGCAGAACATCACGAAAGGCGCACTGATGTATGCCGGTCCGAAGGCGAAAGTTGCCAGTGTAGGCTGGTGCTTTGGTGGTATGCTGTCGCTGCAATCGGCGATCCTGAGCGGTAAGCAGGCCGTCGGCTGTGTCATGTACTACGGCTTCCCAATCCAGGATGTCGACAAACTGAAGATGCTCGATACCGACGTACTGGCATTCTTCGGTACGAAAGACGGGTTCATCAAGCAGGAGTCGGTGAAAGAGTTTGAAGGCAACATGCAGAAGGCCGGTGAGAAGATCACCGTGAAGATGTACGATGCCGACCACGCGTTTGCCAACCCCAGCAACCCCAACTTCGACAAGGCCGCTACGGAAGACGCCTATAAGCGTTCACTGACGTACCTGAAGTCGAAGCTGAAGGCGTAAGCGCATCAGCCTTAATGAGTTTTAACGAATCCCACGGCACCATACGGTCGTGGGATTCGTTTTTATAGCAGGATTAAACCTTTTGTCTGGACAATTGTCATATTGACAAAGGTTGACGCATAAATAAACTCGCTTATGAAAACGCTCAAAATAATGCCTTTGCTGATGGCCACACTGATGGTTGTTTTGCTGGCAAGTTGCGGCCCGTCTTACGTAGGTGTAAACACCCGGCCTGCTTACGGTTATTATGGCCGTCCTTACTACAACAACTACGGATACGGGTATTATAACAGGCCATACGGCTATTACCGTCCGCCGGTAATCGTCCAGCAACGCACGTACGTGACGCCCTCGCCCCGTTACAATGCGCCCCGCAGTTACGCGCCCAATGGCCGGTCAGGCGGTGGTTTCGGCGGTGGTGGGTTCAACGGTGGTGGCCGTTCGTCGCGCGGTCCAAGGTAAAGTTTGGTTGCCCTGAGAGAGAAAAATACCGGTTCGTATGAGCCGGTATTTTTTATTGGCTGACATACCGAACGTAGTCGCCAGAGTCGATACGATACTGGTTTATGACAGCCTGATTGTACAGATAAACCCAGCAGTCGACGTCTCGACCAGCTGCCGTAACCGGTACCGCTTCCCGTCTGTATTCATCTGTTAAATCAGGCGGTGTACTGATGCCTTCGTATGTATCGAGGGTCGCCAGTAACGTGTCTGATTCGTTGGTCAACGCATATATAGAGCCATGCACCAGCGTTTGCCCGTTTGGCAGATAAACCGCACCGGGATAATCACCGAGATCGTAAAGCAAACCCGGCATTGTCCCCTCCCCTACGTACCGGCTGTATTGCCGTAACTGCACAGCGGCCGGATTGGCAAACGTGGCGCGTAGCGTACCGTACACGAATAGATGAGTTGGTTGCAGGCCCATTGGGAAGAAATGCTGTCGGTGAGTGACGAATAGTAACAAATACGCGTTATAATCTAAAACCACAGCCAGTTATGAAACGCTCCAGCCTGATGCTTCTGCTTGCCACCACGATGCTGGCGATCGATATTCCCGCCGAGGTGAAGGCCGGAACGGAGACATCTACCGTATCGGCGGCATCGATTGGCCGTAAGCGTAAAGGATACAAACCCCGTCGGGGTGGGCTGTTCAATACCGGTCTGTTTAAAAAGAAAAATCCTTGTGGTTGTCCAAATCATTAACGGATTGTTAACAAATTGCACTTATAACAGAGACGGGCCTTACGAGGGCCCATTTTTGTAGATATGTGTTGTAAAATTCTGTGTTTCAGCGTAAAGTTTAGTATCTTTGCGTTTTCAAATTCATCGCAGGCATAATTCGTCGGAATCGATCGCTGGAACGGTCATTGCCGACTTTCATTCCGTAAAATACACAGTTCACATACTGTATGCAATCAATTCGCAACATAGCCATTATTGCCCACGTCGACCACGGCAAAACAACACTGGTCGATAAAATCATCCATGCGTCGAAGCTGTTTCGGGACAATCAGGAATTTGGTGATCTGATCCTTGACAACAACGACCTGGAGCGTGAGCGCGGTATCACCATCGTTTCTAAAAACGTATCGGTCCGGTACAAAGACGTAAAAATCAACATCATCGATACACCGGGCCACAGCGACTTCGGTGGCGAGGTGGAGCGTGTACTGAAAATGGCCGATGGCGTTTGCCTGCTGGTCGACGCTTTCGAAGGGGCCATGCCACAGACGCGCTTCGTACTGGGAAAAGCACTGGCACTGGGTCTGAAGCCGATCGTAATCGTCAACAAAGTCGACAAAGAAAACTGCCGGCCGGAAGAAGTATACGAAGAAGTATTCGATCTGATGTTTAACCTCGGCGCGACGGAAGATCAGCTTGACTTTCCGACCGTTTACGGTTCGTCGAAACAGGGCTGGATGGGTCCGGACTGGAAAACGCCAACGGATAACATCACCTACCTGCTCGACACGATCGTCAGCACGATTCCGGCTGCTCCCGTCAACGAAGGGCTGCCTCAGATGCAGATCACGTCGCTCGATTATTCAGCGTTCGTCGGTCGTATCGCTATCGGTCGTGTACACCGGGGTACGCTGAAGGAAGGCGCCAACATGGCGCTGGTAAAAGCGGACGGCTCAATCAAGAAAGTGCGGATCAAAGAACTGCAGACGTTCGAAGGTCTTGGCAAGAGTAAAGTAAGCGAAGTTCAGTGCGGTGATATCTGCGCCGTGACGGGTCTGGAGGAGTTCGAGATTGGTGACACACTGACCGACGCCGAAAACCCCGAAGCACTGGCCCGTATCGCCGTCGATGAGCCGACGATGAACATGCTGTTCACCATCAATAACTCGCCGTTCTTCGGTAAAGAAGGTAAGTTCGTGACGTCGCGTCACCTGCGCGACCGGCTTTATAAGGAGATTGAGAAAAACCTGGCGCTGCGCGTAGAGACTACTGACAGTGAAGATCGCTTCCTGGTATATGGCCGGGGTATTCTCCACCTGTCGGTACTGATCGAAACGATGCGTCGCGAAGGCTACGAACTACAGGTTGGTCAGCCGCAGGTACTGTACAAAGAAGACGAGAATGGACAGCGGCTGGAGCCAGTCGAAACACTCGTTGTCGATGTACCCGAGGAGACGGCCGGTAAAGTAATCGAATTGGCTACGCAACGGAAAGGTGAATTGCTGATTATGGAGCCGAAAGGCGATCTGCAACACCTCGAATTTGAAATTCCGTCGCGGGGGCTGATCGGGCTGCGCTCGAACGTCCTGACGGCTACGTTTGGCGAAGCGGTAATGTCGCACCGCTTTAAGGAATATCAGCCCTACAAAGGCGCGATTCCTGAGCGGATCAACGGCTCGCTGATCTCGATGACCAGCGGTGTTGCTACGGCCTATTCGATCGATAAACTACAGGATCGTGGTATCTTCTTTGTCGAGCCCGGCGAAGAGCTTTACACGGGTATGGTTATCGGCGAGCACAACCGGCAGAATGACATCGTAGTGAACGTGATGACGGCCAAGCAATTGACCAACATGCGGGCATCCGGTTCGGACAGCAACGTGAAGATCGCACCGAAGGTGTCGTTCTCGCTCGAAGAGTCGATGGAGTATATTCAGAAGGACGAATACCTTGAAGTAACGCCGAAATCGATGCGTATCCGCAAGGTTTATCTGGATGAGAACGAGCGGAAACGGAACGCCAGCAAATTTGCGATGGCTTAATAAATCTGAACTCGATAAGAACACAAAAGCCCGGCCAATTAATTGGCCGGGCTTTTGTGTTCTTATTAGTATGGTTCAGTTATCGATTGACAGCTACGTTGACAGCGAGTGTTGCCTTTACATTAGTTGCCAACGTATTGACGGGCGACGCTTGCATAGCTGATTTTGTATCGGGCGTCGGCTGACCGGACAGGTACGAGTTCTGACGCTTGACGTGAAAGTACACGCAAACGAAAAGAAGAAAACCTGCAAAAAGTGTAAACAAATTTCTCATACTACTATGGCGGTGATCGCAATCGGATCGTAAAACTGCAAGCGATTAATTGGCTTCGTAAAACAAATGCAATAACAGAGCCGATTCATTAATTGTTAAATCTATTTAGTAAGTGGCATCGTGTATAAACCACACGTATTGAAATAACTAATGTATATAGTTTGAAACAACCGGCTGATAGACAATATATTGTAGCTGTTTCGTTAAAAAACTTCTGACAAAAACTTATAATAAATCCTGCTGACTGTAGCACAAAAAAATTGCCCGGCTGTCTTAACTACGGCCGGGCAATATTGGTCTTACACAAAAGATAAACAAAGAAGGTCTTGCGAGTGAAAAATAACTATCTGCTTATTTTATAGGATAATGTCCCGCTACTTGGACGCCCGTAATAAAGGCGAAGCGTGCTGTCTGTTAACTGCTGGTAACGGGCTACGCTGCCAAGTTTAATCAGGTACAACTGGTCAACGGATTGACGCGCCGGGTCTGGAGCTGAGGTGGTCATTTGCGTAACTTGCTGGAACTGCATCGTTCCGTCGATAGTGGCGTACATACGACCTTTATAGGCGGTTTGCGTACCCTGACCCTGTAGATCGAACGAAGTAATGTCGTGGGGCGGGTTAGCCATATCCAGCGCAAATGTGATAGTGGTACCTGCCGCCGAATCAGGCTTTTCCAATACCCACGTACCAATCAACCTGGCAATTTTGGGGTCAGGACTAATGGTTGATTGTTTACAGCGGCTGATAAGAAACAGGCAGCTAACAGCGAAAAAAAGTGGCTTTATCAATTCGATTGGGTTGGGTTGGCGATCTTGCCTATGAACAAAACTGTTTTGGTAGTCCGTTCGTGGATAACGAACAGGAAGGGTCTGTCGCACAAAGTTGGCATTTGTATCGATGTCGTAGAAACGCCCCCAGTTGTAACGGCGGCTGCTTCGGTACCCTGCTCGTCAACGGCCACAAACGTATTTTGCTTCACAAAACTCAACGCTAATCGTTCGGTTGGATTCATCCGGCTGAAATTGGCCTGGTTGGTAAAAGCGTCCGCCATACCCATCGCGCTCAATACAGCATTGAGCCGGGTTTCGTAACTCATGGTGAATTTTGGCAAGCCAATATCCATACTGGCTTTGCTCATGCTTTGTTGCAGAGCAGTCCATTCCGACGCCGTATAGGCTTGTAACAGCGAATCGGCCGAACGCCCCCCGGCCGGCAGCAATACCGTCATGGCAAACTGATCGCTACCGTAGGGGAGTTCAAAAGCCGTATAGCCTTCGCGGAAGGCCCGGCGCATCGGCGTCTTTTGCCGCATCATCCGTACGGTCGTTTCCTGACCCGACGCAAGTCTGAACGGTGCGTCATAGGTTTGCTCCGCGTTGAACTGCGTCTGCCAGTTACCTTTGAAATACAGCGCATTCAACGCAAATAACACGTTATCCGACTGAATCTGATCGATTACTTTCGGAATGCGGCCGTTGGTTTTCTCGCTCGCCCAGGCGTTGATTTTGCTGGCTGTGGCTGGATCGTTGAAGTTCTCGGCCGAGATCGTGGCGCCGAACGTTTGCCTGATCAGGTCCTGAAAGGATTGTGTTACGGCAAACGTATTCCGGTACCAGATCGAGTTCGCCAGCGTGAGCGTTACCTGCGGGTCGGCCTTTGGTAGCTTCAGCAACAAATTCTGGTACGTCTGATTGGCTTCTGATAGTGTCTGCGCGTCTAGTTTCAACGTCTTTTGTATCGCCTGCGCTGTCTGACCGTCAGCTCCGTTGAGCAGCATCCCCAGTACGATGTGCAGACTCAGGGGCGACAGAAACATATTTTTGCCGGTTCCCCCCTGCTGATTGACCCGGCCAGCCACGTCGAACGCAAATTGCGTCGTCTGATCGGCAAACGGGGCTGATACGCGCAGCGAGTTTGCCGTTGAATCAGTTGGTACGGCTGGCACTACTGAACTTTTGTTACATCCAACGGCTGAAAGTATAGCTGCAACCAGGGCGATGGCTATCATTTTCATAACGGGTTAGATTAAAAGTGATAGTCGACCCCAAAACTCATACCAGCACTGGTGGGGTGCGACCGGATGGGTGAATCGGAAGTGGTGCTGTTGCCGATTGTCGGTTGGTACAAGCCCGCCAATGACGCCGACCAGTGCTGTGATGGCCGATATCGGAAGCGGGCACCGAGCGAAGCGGCCCACGACAACGAGCGGTAGATATCGTCGCTGGGGGTAACGACAACCTGACTGGCAACGGTGTTTCGAACAAAAATATTGGTCAGAAAACCACCGATCAGTGCCAGACCGAGTCGTTTACGGGGGCGAAGCTGATAGCCGACCTGAACCGGCACCTGCACGAATTGATAGTCATTCGATACTGACTGTCGATCGGAGGAACTGTACCGACCGGTGGCATACGACTGGACTGTGTTTCTGTCGGCCGCCACGTACGCATTTGCCGATCCGGCCGTGCGGCTACGAATGGCATCGATAAACAAGTTATTTGTGGCCGGTGCATCATTCGTAGTCAGCATCGCCAGGCTTACCGGATTGACCTGAGTCGGGCTGTCGACCGTCGACTGCGCCGACAGGTACCCTACGCCGGTTTCTACCGACCAGCGATCGGTTAACTGAACACCGGCACTCAGTTGATACGCAACCGAGCGACTGCTGCGACTGTCGACAGTGGGGGTAGCCGCGTTTTGGTATACATTACCTGCGTAAACAGCATTATTGACGGTAGCAGCGGGTGCCATAGCGAGGGCTACTGCCGGATTGAATGCACCCGGCATAACACTAAGCGACGCCCACTTCTCACGCCGGATTGGTTTTGTTGTGGCGTCAGTCGTTGCTTCAACGGATGTTTCAGCGGCCAGTACCGGTTGATTTTTAGCCTGTTGAGCCACAACTGTACCGGTAACTGGTTCGTCTGTCGGGATTGAGCCTGACTGGGTCGATACGGATTGCTCCGGTATCGTTGTGACGGATGTGATCGATAGGCTAATCGATTGGCTGAACGCCTGCCGGGCGTACGGAGTTGCCTGCTGCACCGCCACCGATTGAGCGGACGGGGCTACTTCGGCGGAAAAGGCCGCATAATGTCGGGCAAGTGCTCCGGAAATAGCCGAGTGTGCGGACATTGCCATTGCTACATCAGGCTGTTCTGCCAAAGGCGGCTGTTGGCGATACCTTGTTTCACCAGCCTGGGAAGAACGGGCAGCGTCTGCCAGCAATGTCAGAGAATTCTGTCGATGACTGGCCGACGGTATTGTTGGCGCAGTAGCCGCTGCCGGGCCAGTCGACGTGTGTACGGCGACAGACGTGGCTGATTGCGACCGGTTAGCTGGTTGCACAGACCACCAGCCCGCCAGTAGCAGTGCGGCTGACGCTGCCACACCGGTACCCCAAATCAGGGCGCGGTGAACGGGTAGCGAAGCCGATCCCCACAGTGGGAGCACGCGGGCCTTACTGTCGTCGTCTAGTTGCTGTTCGATAGCGTCCCACACCCCTTTCGGAGGTCGTTCATCGGCCCCGTCAAACGCCTTCCGCCAAAAGTCGTCCGGTATGTTTTCCAATTCGTTCATTATGTTGTTGTCGTTCGGGGTGGGTTGCTCGTTAGTGTTTTCTCGTCGGCCCTTAGTTTCTGCATCAGCAGGCTCCGGGCGCGGGCATATTGTGATTTCGACGTTCCTTCGGCTATATCGAGCAGATCGGCAATTTCTACGTGGTTGTAGCCCTCAATGGCATACAGATTAAACACGGTCCGGCAACCCGGTGGTAATTCCTGAATCAGCTGCAGCAGGTACTGATAATTCAGTGTGGGCAGGCTTTCATCAGCCTGTGGTAGTGTGGGAGCCAGTTCCTGGATGTCGCTGGTTTGTTCCCACGGCTTCTGCTTACGAATATGTTTCAGGGCCGTATTGATCACCACACGCTTCAGCCAGGCTTCCAGCGGGCATTCAAATCGGAATGAATCGATATGCCGGTATATCTTGACAAAGGCATCCTGTAACACGTCTTCGGCCTCGTCGGGATCGCGGATATATCGTTTGCATACGACAAAGAGTTTCCCGGCAAACCGCTCATAGAGCTGTCGCTGCACGATTCGGTTCTGCCGACGGCACCCTTCGACTAATTCGTATTCATCCTGCATATAAACGTTGGCATCTGGATAGAGTCGCTTAGTAGACAAACGGTTGTAATAGAAACAAATTTTTTGCGCAAAGCCGCCATGCACCCAGCCGGTACCAGGCTGATGACCGGGTAAATAACTCGTCGCTGGCCCGAACCATAGGAAAAGACGCGCTTTCTGGTGGAAATTTGCCAACTTGGTTAACTGTACCGCTGGGTAAGTTGATACCCGCCCTTCTTTAAGCGTATGCGTACCGTTTTTCGGACTATTGCTTTATCCCCCCTCGTGCTTACGGCTGTCGGGCTACTTTCGTTAACGACTCCAGCCGGGTTGCCGGACTTACCAGCCGGTAGCCGACCGCTACCGCCGAATAGCTATCGCCTGGCTGACTCAACGGCGCTTGTTCTCCCCGCCGATCTGGAAGCTACAGTCTGGGCCGAGTCCTCGATGCTGTACCGGCCCACCAGTATTGATATCGATGCCAGAGGACGAATCTGGGTCGCGGAAGCGGCTGGGCCCCGACCCGGCAGCGACGGTTCTGCTGATGGTCGTATTACCATCCTGACCGATACCAACGGCGATGGCCGGGCCGATAATCAGACACTATTCGCGCAGGATGCCCGGCTGGTTCGTCCGTTGGGTGTGAGCGTACTGGGCCGGAATGTGTACGTAGCCAACTCGCCTGATTTGCTGCTATACGTCGATGAAAACGGCGACGATCAGCCCGAGCGTACCGAAACGGTATTGACGGGTTTCGGCGGTAAAAATCAGAAAAACGGACTGCATCGACTGGTAGCCGGCCCGGCGGGAAACTACTACGTCAGCGTTGGCGATGCCGTGCCGTATACCGTTACCGACCGCGATGGCTGGGCCTTACAGGTTGGTACAAACGCCGAAAAGCAACTCAGCAGCGACGGCCGTAGCTGGGTTGGTGGGGTGTCGCTGCGGGTTAAACCCGACGGGTCAGGACTGAAAGTGATGGCCGACAATTTTAACAATAGTCAGGCCATTGCCATCGATTCGTATGGTAACCTGTGGCAGGCCAATACCGATGAAAGTACGCAAACGTCCCATGTTGGCTGGGTACTGGAAGGGGGAAAAGCGGGCTTTTACGCCAACACAAATCGCGCGGGTGCAATGACGCTACCGGGCACGATGCCCGCTGGCGACCTCATCCAGAACAGTTCACCGACGGCTCTGCTGATGTATGAAGACGAAAAGCTGGGACTACCCTATCGTGGTGCCTTGCTCTGCGCTGATGCTCGTCAGCACCGCATCATTGCCTATAAACCCGAGATTCGGGGTGCGGGTTATCACCTGAACGGAACCGATTTTGTCAGCGGTACAGGCCCTGCTGGTGAGCGTAACACGACCTTTGAACCGGTCGCTATGGCAATCGGGCCGGACGGTGCCCTGTACGTGGCTAGCTGGCACGAAGCGGGGGCTAACTCTGTCGGACGTATCTATCGAATTGCGCCAGGCGGCCGGTCGCTCAAAAATCCACAGATCGATCTTCGTAACACGGCTGGTCAATTGGCTGCGCTGACCAATCCGGCTCCGCAGATACGAATGCTGGGTTTCAATGCGCTCAGCCAGCAGGGCGACGATGTGGTTGATGCACTAATGCCACTGGTCAGTTCGCTGAACGCTTACCATCGGTCGCGCGCTATTTTTTTGCTGGCGCAATTAGGACCCGAAGGGCAGTTTGAGGTCGAACGACTACTAAAAGCGCCCGAAGCACAGACCCGTATCGTGGCCCTGCGTGCGCTGCGAAGCATCACCCCCGAGAACTCGAAAGCAAACTCAGCCCTTACACCTTCGCAGCAGGTATTACTCCCACTGCTGGGTAATCTGTCCGTCGATCAGAACGTGGCCGTCCGGCGCGAAGTATGCATAGCCCTGCGTGATATGCCCTATGCCGACTGCCGGCGTATACTGGCCAATCTGGTGCAGGGCTACGATGGACAGGACGTTTATTACCTGAACGCGCTGAGCGAAGCTGCCGACGGTAAAGAGGAGGATCTGTTTGCCGATCTGCGGGCGTCGTTTGCCGCCGACCCCGTCGAGTGGGATACACGTACGGCAAACCTGATGTGGGTCCTGCATCCGTCATCGGCTTTATCACTGTTTAGAAGGCGGGCCGAAGCCGAACAACTGCCCGTCGAAGCCCGACAGCAGGCCGTAGCCGCCATTGCCGCCATGCAGACGGTAGCCGCTCGAAACGTTATGACCGACCTGATGCGGGGAAGCGATAAGTTACTGGCAACCGCAGCAAATGAGCTGGTAAACGCCCGCAAGGCTAAGCCGCAAACAAGCGGTTCCGCTGTGCCGGCGATGACCGTCACAACACCAGCATCGACAACCGATAAACCAAACCCGGCGGCAATGTCACCACGCGACCTCCTGGCGAGTAAGTACGGTACTTACGCCGAACGCAGTAAGGCTGTTGTGGAGTTGGCCCAGACTGTGGAAGGAGCCCGGCAATTGATTGATCTGGTCGCCGAGAATCGCCTGTCCAATGCCATGTTGCGCATAGCGGGTCCGGCCCTGCTGAAGCATCCCAGCACGGCTATTCGTCGGCAAGCGGCACCTTACTTCGAGCCTAAACAACCAACGACAGCCGTTACCGCCGATTCGACAAGAGTGGCCGAACCTAAAACAACGATTGTTACGCCACCGGCCAAACCCGTTACTGTTCCCGAATCAGTCGCTGTCCGCAAACCAATCGTGTCCGTATCTGACAGTAACAGGACGACGAGGCCGGCTACGGCTTCATCGAGCGCATCCACAAAGCCCGAGGTAGCCGACATTGCCATGCTGACGGGTAGTGCAACCGCAGGGCAACTCGTTTTTAAAACCAGCTGCAGCCGGTGCCATATCTACAATCAGAAAGGTGTTGACGTTGGACCGGAATTAACCAATGTGCAGCAGCAACTGGATAAAAACGGGCTGATCGAATCGATCGTCTACCCAAACGCGTCGATTACGGCTGGCTACGAACCGTGGCTGGTAACCACCACGACCGGACAGTCGTACTATGGCTTCATCAGTAGTGAAACGGCGCAGTCGGTAGTGGTGAAGGGCGTGACGGGGCAAAAACATACGCTCCCCATCAATACCGTTTCCAGCCGTCGCAGGTTTACCAATAGCCTGATGCCGAGCGCACAGACAATGAAGCTTAGCCAGCAGCAAATCGCCGATCTGACGGCGTATCTACTTAAACTATAAAACGACGAAGGCCGGGTTTTGGTGAGACTAATCCCCCCAAAACCCGGCCTCTATGGTATTATATCGATCGTTCTTAAATAATCGCGTCGAGCAGGGCGGTAACCACCGAGACAACGAGACTAAACAATAAAGCCGCCAGAATACCGCTCACTACAAAGCCGGAAACCAGCGAAGCCGCCAGATAAACCATCAGAATGTTGATGACGATGAGAAACAATCCCAGCGTCAGCACCGTAATAGGAATCGTCAGGATCGTCAGGATGGGCTTGACAAAAGCGTTAAGTAAGCCAAGAACGATGGCAATAATCAGATACGTACCGACTCCGCCCGTGACGGTAATGCCGGGAATGATGGCAGCTGCGACGTAAACCGCGACCATGCTGATAACAATGCGAATAAGTAGGCCCATTGGTAGTGAAGTTGGGAGTGAACTGAACAGATAGTAGCATCACGAACACCAAACCGGCTACCAATGTTTTGCCGTTTACCTGGCGTGTCGGCTCTGCAACACCGCAATTATGTCGTCCAGGTCCATATTTTTCTGTTCCAGCAGCACCAGAAAGTGAAATAGCAGGTCGGCCGCTTCGCCTTTGAACAGATCGTCGTTGCTGTCTTTCGCTTCGATAACCAGCTCGACAGCCTCCTCCCCCACTTTCTGCGCGATCTTGTTGATTCCTTTGCCAAACAGTGACGTCGTATACGAGGTGTCTGTCGGGTTGATGCGCCGGTCGTGAATGATACCCTGCAGATAATTCAAAAACTGCCCTCTACCGGTGTTGACTTCGTTGAAGCACGTATCGGCTCCGGTATGGCAGGTTGGGCCAGCCGGGCGAGCTTTGATGAGCAGTGTATCGTTGTCACAATCGATCAGGATGGATTCGACGTGCAGGAAGTTATCGGAGGTCTCTCCCTTCGTCCAGAGCCGTTGTTTGCTGCGACTGAAGAACGTAACGATCCGTTCGGCCTGCGTTTTAGCATAGGCTTCCTGATTCATATAACCCAGCATCAGCACTTTGCCGGTTACGGCATCCTGCACAACGGCTGGTACCAGCCCTTCGGGCGATTTATCAAACGCAATCTCGGGATTCATGCCGTAAAGGTAGTCGCTCAGGGGCGAATCGTCTGCACAAACGACTGAATGCTCTCCGCCGATGGGCCGTGTGCCTGTAAATGCCGGATAAATGCACTCCCGACGATAGCCCCATTGGCGTGCTGCGACGCCGTATCGAACGTCTCGTGATCGCTGATGCCGAAACCAATCAATCGGGGATTCCGCAGGTTCATAGCTTCGATCCGCTCGAAGTACGTCTGCATGCCATCGCTGATTCCTTTTACCGAACCCGTAATACTCGCCGACGATACCATGTAGATGAAGCCGTCGGACTCCTGATCGATAAAACGAATGCGCTCATCGGTTGTCTGTGGCGTAATCAGATGCACATTCAGAATGCCGTATTCGCGAAACGTAGGCGCATACTCCGCCAGGAATAGATCGAGTGGCAAATCGGGCAGGATGACGCCATCGACACCTACCTGGCGGCACATACGACAGAAGTTTTCCACGCCGTACTGAAGCACCGGATTGACATAGCCCATCAGCAGAATCGGCACGGTGATTTCATCCCGACAGCCTGCCAGCTGCGCAAACAGCGTTTTGATCGACATGCCGTTATCGAGCGCCACGCCGTTGCTCTGCTGAATCGTTTCGCCATCGGCGACCGGATCGGAGTAGGGCATACCAATCTCGACCAGATCGACACCGGCTTCCTGCAAGCCGCGCAGAACGGTACGGGTATCGTCGAGGTGGGGAAAACCGGCCGTAAAATAAACGTTCAGCAGACGTTCGCTGCGTTGCTCAAACAGGGCGGAGATGCGGTTGGTGGTGAGTGTATCCATGGTGTATATAGCCTGCGAAATTGTAGCCTGGACGTCCACGTCCGGGTGGCCGACAGGCCAAAGAGCTACCGCATGATATAGTTGGCCTGACGGCCTCCAGACGTGGACGTCTGGGCTACATGATGCGATCGCCTACAAATGCTTTGAATAGGTACTTAAATCCTTGTCACCCCGGCCCGACAGGCAGATTACGACAACATCGTCGGCTTTCAGGCTCATTTTATCCAGTGCGGCCAGCGCATGCGCTGTTTCCAGTGCTGGAATGATGCCTTCCAGTTTGCTCAGTTCAAAACCGGCGGCAAGTGCTTCGTCATCTGTAATAGCGTAGAAATCACCCCGGGCTGAGTCGAACAGGTGTGCGTGCAGGGGGCCAATACCAGGATAGTCCAGACCCGCCGAGATGGAGTAAGGTTCGGTTACCTGTCCGTCGTCGGTTTGCATCAGAATCGTACGACTACCGTGTAATACGCCCGGCTTGCCCAGCGCGGTTGTTGCTGCCGAATGCCCCGATGATACGCCCAGACCGGCCGCTTCAGCGGCAACCAGCCGTACGGATGGCTCGTGCAGAAAGTGATAGAATGCACC
Organism: uncultured Spirosoma sp.; assembly: GCA_964581865.1. GTDB lineage: Bacteria > Bacteroidota > Bacteroidia > Cytophagales > Spirosomataceae > Spirosoma. The sequence continues at coordinate 50,508 of CAZOQC010000024.1, read as the reverse complement.
GGCCGCATTGCTGCCCCCACCAACGCAGGCAACCACATAGTCCGGGTTTTCGCGACCTGTTTTAGTCAGTAACTGTTGCCGCATCTCCTGCGAGATAACCGACTGAAACCGCGCCACCATGTCGGGGTATGGGTGTGGCCCAACCACCGACCCAATGATGTAGTGCGTATCAACCGGATTATTGATCCAGTGCCGCATGGCCTCGTTGGTAGCGTCCTTGAGGGTCTGACTGCCCGACCTGGCCGGCATTACGGTTGCGCCCAGCATCAGCATCCGGTCGACGTTGGGTTTTTGCCGTTCCATGTCGATGGCACCCATGTAAACGATGCATTCCAGCCCCATCAGCGCGCAGACTGTTGCCGTTGCGACGCCATGCTGACCGGCACCCGTTTCGGCTACGATCCGTTTCTTGCCCAGCCGCTGCGCCACCAGAATCTGCCCGATCGTATTATTGATCTTGTGGGCGCCCGTATGGCACAGGTCTTCGCGTTTCAGGTAGATCGTTGCCCCCTTTTTCGCCGACAGCCGCTTTGCCAGAAACAAGGGCGTCGGCCGGCCGACGTAATCTTCCAGCAGCTGCCAGAATTCCGCCTGAAACGACGGATCTGCAATGATCGACAGATAGTTCTGCCGGAGTTCTTCGACGTTCGGGTACAGCATTTCGGGAATGAACGCACCACCAAAGCGGCCATAAAAACCCGTATCACTTACCGCGAACGATGTCTGTGTATCAAGAGTATCCTGCATAGTTGTCAATGCTTTACCAGCCGTAAGGTATACGGCTATCAAATCCTTACACGGCTTCTTCCTCAATCGGGCGCAGGTACGACAGAATTTCCTTTACTTTCTCTATGTCTTTCACGCCCGGAGCCGTCTCAACCTGACTGTTTACGTCCACCCCGTACAGTTTGAATCCTTTGAGCATGTTTACCTGATCGACGTTGTTCAGGCCAATACCACCACTGATGAAAAAGGGTTTCTCATTGTCGTAGCGGCTCAGGATATTCCAGTCGAACGTAACCCCGTTGCCACCGGGCTGATCGCCTTTCGCGTCGAACAGAAAAAAGTCGCACTGCGCTTTGAAGTTGTTCAGCATCGAGAAGTTGAACGAGTCATCAATGCGGAACGCCTTGATAATGTTGATGCCCCGGTTGCGCATGCTCCGGCAGAACTCCGGGGTTTCGGTGCCGTGCAGCTGCACGTACTGAAAATCGTATTTCTTTACCATCCGCAGAATATAGTCCGGCGAGGCATTGACGAATACGCCTACTTTTCGAATCGAGCGGGGCAACGACTTAACCAGCGTTTCGTCCAGTTCATCGCCGACGAAGCGGGGCGACTGGTCATAGAAGATGAATCCGATGAAATCGGGATTCAGTGCCGCGATTTCTTTCAGGTTGTCGGCGTCACGCATGCCGCACACTTTGAGCTTCATGTCAGTACGAGTTAGATGGATGGGCACTACTATAAGTCTTGACAAAGTCGCCCAGCGCAGCCGCCGGATCGGTTGTTTTCATAAACGCTTCGCCGATCAGAAATCCGTCGAAACCCGCATCGCGTAACGTGAGCAGATCACTGGGTTTATGCAGTCCACTTTCCGCAATCTTGGCGTACGTGTCCGGGATCAGGTTTACCAGGCGCAGCGACGTATCCAGCGAGGTAACAAATGTTTTCAGATTGCGGTTGTTGACACCCACCAGATCAATTGATGTGGTCAGGCATTGCTCCAGTTCAATCTCATCATGTACTTCGAGCAGCACCTGCATGCCCAGCTCCTGCGCCTGCTGGCTGAGGTCGCGAACCTGCTCCGGCGACAGGCAGGTGGCAATGAGCAGTACCAGATCGGCTCCCCACGCTTTGGCTTCCAGCAACTGATAACCGTCGATTACAAAATCTTTGCGGAGAATGGGTGTTTCGGGATTCGCCAGCCGGGCTGCTTTCAGATCGGCTGGTGTACCGCCGAAGAAGGGCTCGTCGGTCAGCACCGACAGGACCGACGCACCAGCCTGTACGTATCCCTGGGTCGTCTGAACCACGTCGACACGATCATTGATGATACCTTTGGATGGTGATCGGCGTTTGAACTCAGCGATGATACCCGTAGCATATAACCCCTGAACGGCATCGCGGGCCGACAGACAGCTCCGTTTGAAGTCGGGCATTTCTTCCAGTGCAGCCGCTGGCGTTTCGGCCATACGGGCGGCCACTTCTTCACGTTTTCTGTCAACTATCTCGTCTAAAATCGTCATACTAGTCGATTAGCTTGGTGAAACAGGCTAGTGCGCGTTTACTTTCCAGCGATTCACGGGCCATTGCCACGGCGTCGTCGGGTGTACTGGCCAGACCCGCCGTCAGTAAGGCTACGGCTGCGTTGGCGACAACTGCCTGTTTCTGCGCTGAGGTCGCTTCATCATTGAGTACACTGAGAAATATCTTTGCCGACGCATCCAAGGTGTCGCCCCCGGCAAGTTCATCTGCCGCCAGCGTCTGTAATCCCAGTTCTCCCGGCGTCATAATCCGCTCGTTGCCATTGCTGATCACTTTAAACGGACCCGTCAGTGAAATCTCATCGTACCCATCCAGCGCGTGCAGAATCGCAAACTGCTTGTCGGTCTGCTGATAAAGGTACGCATATAAACGGGCCAATTCAAGGCTGAACACCCCAACCACCTGTTTGCGGGGCCGGGCTGGATTTATCATCGGACCGAGCACATTGAAAAACGTCTTTACACCCAACTCTTTCCGGATCGGTGCGACATTCTTCATCGCCGGATGGAACAGGGGCGCGTGCAGAAAGCAGATACCCGCCGTTTCCATCTTGCGCTGCAACTCACCGACATCATTGGTAAACCGATACCCCAGGTATTCCATCATCGTCGACGACCCGACCAGCGACGAAACACCGTGGTTACCGTGCTTGGCGACGCGCTGACCCGCCCCCGCCACGACGAACGAGGCCAGTGTCGAGATGTTGAACGTGTCTTTGCCGTCGCCCCCGGTACCGCATAAGTCCATCGGGTCGTAGGCGCTCAGGTCGACGGGCAGGCAGAGTTCGAGCATGGCGTCGCGGAAGCCTTCGAGTTCTTCAACCCGCAGACTGCGCATCATGTATACGGTCAGGAACGACGCAATCTGCGCGGAGTTATACGCTCCCCGGCCGATACCCAGCAACACCTGCCCGGCCTGCTCTTTCGTCAGCGATTTGTACTCAAAGAGGTGATTGAGGATTGATTTCATTTTTAAAGAGTGAAAGAGTGAAAGAGCGAAAGAGTGATGGCGTTGGATGGTCGCTCTTTCACTCTTTCATTCTTTCGCTCTTTATTTTTTCAGCCAGTTTTCGATCATTTTAACACCGTTCTGCGTCAGAACGGATTCGGGGTGGAATTGCAGCCCCCGGACGTCGTGCCGGACGTGGGCCAGGCCCATCACGCGCCCCTGCTCGTCGACGGCCGTGACGCGTAACTCGTCGGGCATCGACTCCGGTACGACCGTCCACGAATGGTAACGGCCTACAGACAATTCGTGGGGAATACCCTTGAAAAGTGGGTCTGATTCGTCGGTGACGGTGGCCTGATGGGCGACGCCGTGGAGCACATCGCCGAGATTTTCCAGCCGGGCACCGTACACTTCGCCGATGCCCTGATGCCCTAAGCAAATACCCAGAATGCTTTTCTGCGGCCCGTATTCGGCCACTAACTCCTGCATAATACCGGCTTCCGAGGGGATGCCGGGGCCGGGCGATAGCAAAATTTTGTCGTACTGAGCGACGTCCTCCAGTGCGATTTTGTCATTGCGGATCACGTCGGGGGGCGCGCCGAGTTCGCGCAGGATGTACACCAGATTGTAGGTGAACGAGTCGTAATTATCGAGAACGAGAAGTTTCATAGTATGAGATGAAAGAAGAGAGATGAAGGAGAAAAGACGATTCGGATTGATGTGGTCTTTTTTCTAGCGTCTTTCTTCTTTCCTCTAAAAAGTTAAATCGTTTGAGCCTGTTCGATAGCGGTGCGGAGAGCCGCCAGTTTGTTGTGTACTTCCTGTAACTCGCTTTCCACGACCGACTTGGCCACGACACCCGCCCCGGCCTGATAATAGAGCGTGTTGTTTTTGCTCATAAACGTGCGGATCATAATCGCGTGGTTGAACTCGCCGTCAAAGCCCATATAGCCGATACTGCCCGAATAGAAGCTGCGGCTCAGGTTTTCGTAGCGGTCAATCAGTTGCATCGCCATATGCTTGGGTGCGCCGGAGAGCGTACCGGCCGGGAAAGTTTCAGCCACGATTTGCAGCGGGTCGGCCTCCGGTGTCAGCGTACCCACCACTTTCGAGACGAGGTGAATGACGTGCGAGTAGTATTGAATCTCTTTGAACGTTTCAACTTTGACCACGTCGCAGTTGCGGCTCAGGTCGTTGCGCGCCAGATCGACCAGCATCACGTGTTCCGCCGATTCTTTGGGATCGTCGTAGAGTTTCTGGGCGAGTTCGGCGTCGCGGGCATCGTCGCCCGTACGCCGGAAGGTGCCCGCGATGGGGTAAATCGTGGCCTGCCGGTCTTTAACTACGATCTGGGATTCCGGGGATGAGCCGAACAGCTTGAAATTGCCGTAATCGAAGTAAAACAGATACGGCGAGGGATTCAGCGAACGCAGTGCCCGATAGACATTGAATTCATCGCCCACAAACGGCGTGGAGAACCGGCGCGAGAGTACGATCTGAAATACGTCGCCCCGCTGGCAGTGGTCTTTTCCTTTCTGAATTATGGCCCGAAACTCGTCGTCGGAAAAATTCGATTCTTCGGCTCCGTTCGGGCTAAACGAGTATGTCGGGTAGTTGCGGCCGGTGATCAGGTCGCTGATGTCATCGAGCGTACTGTCGGGCTGGGTTTCGCCGTCTGGCAAATAGCTGTGCTCAAACAGGTGCAGTTCGTCTTTGAAATGGTTGATCGCCAACACGTAGCGATAGACCATAAACAGAGCCGCCGGCATCTCATTTTCCGTCGGCACTGGGGCATTCAGCTGAATGTCCTCGAAACTCTGCACCGATGGGTAGCCGAAATACCCGAACAGCCCATTGGTGATAAACGAAAACGGTGCTTTCTCGTGCTGAAACCGATCTTTAAACTGTTGCAGCGCGGTTGGCATATCGTGCCGGGCAATGTCCCGTACCGTCGATTCCTGATTTGGCAACTGTTCAGTCAGCTGATTTCCCTGATATGAGAATTTGGCGACGGGATCAAAGGCGATGTACGAAAAGCTGTTGTCGTTGCCGTGATAGTCGGAGCTTTCGAGTAGAATGCTGTTTAGAAACCGATCACGGATGCGGAGATAAATACTGACCGGGGTAATGATGTCGGCCAGCATCCGTTTGTGTCGGCTGACGACGCGGAAGGTGGGGTTGGAATCGGGCATGGTTTTGAGAATATAGTGGGTGACGGACAAAAAATAAGGCTCACCGGGATGACGGTGAGCCTTGGTATCTGTTGAGAAACAGTCATAGGGGCAACCTTCATCCCGGATAGGAAGAGTGCCACCACCAAATCATGTTCACTGAGTTATTCATGTCTTTTAACATTTGCCTTTCGGCTTTTACTGTAGTCGGGGTGGCGGGATTCGAAGACGGGCGCGTCCCCGGCCACAACCTCTGCGTCCCAAACGCAGCACGCTACGTTTCCCTTTTTAATTTAGTCGGGGTGGCGGGATTCGAACCCACGACCTCTACGTCCCGAACGTAGCGCGCTACCAGGCTGCGCTACACCCCGAGCGGGACACAAAGGTATAGCCTTTGGGGAATTCACGCACCGCTACCCGACAATTTTTTCAGAATAAAATCAGTCAACGCATCCGGCATTTCGTAGGGAATCAAATGGCCCGGCCCGTCGAGTGTTTCAAACGTAGCATTGGGCAGGGTTGGTAATGTTAGTTCGGGCTGCACGTCTGGAGAAACGGCGCTGTCGTTTGTTCCGGTGATGATTGACACGGGTACAACGACGCGGCTCATTCGGTCGGCAATATCTTCTTTGCTGCCCAGCGTTAGCCAGGCGTTCCAGGCCGCTTCGCTGGTGCGCAGGTTATCAGCAATGATCTGATCGCGGTCAGCATTTGAAACGGGTTTTGCCGTGATCTTTTCAAAGGTGTCAATGGCAGCCTTCTCCGTACCGTGCGTTTCCAGCATATCCTGCCGGTCATTAGCTGAGATTGGCTCCGGATGGGGCGGGGATGGCGATACAAGCAGCACCTGCTGCAAACCGACTGGCTGACGCGATGCCAGATTCAGGGCCACCTTCCCGCTCATCGAATGACCAATCAGCACATAGCTACCGATGGTCAGTTGGTCCAGCATAGCGGCTACATCGTTGGTCATATCGTCGACACTATAGCCTGTTTCTGGTGCGGGGCTGTCACCGTGGCCGCGCAGGTCGAGGGCGATGCACCGGTACTGATCCGCTAGTTGACCGATAACTGTTTGCCACTCCTGCAATGAGCCGCCAAAGTAGTGCAGAAAGACGAGTGTATGTGAGCCCTGTCCGCGCTCGATATTGTTCAGCTGCACGGTCTGTGTCTGACCTATCATGTGTGTTCAGGGTTAAATCTCGACTTTCAACCGGGCCGGTCTGTCGGAGATTTCGAGCATCTCGGCGTGGGGTATAATCGTAATCTGGCCAAACTCATCCAGTATTTTCTTGTAAGCAGCTGCGACCGGGCGAGGCTTACGATCCAGATCATACAGCCCGCACTCATTGACCCGGTTGTTCTGTTCAGCCAGTTGCGTGTCCCAGTCAATCTGATCCGTCAGGCTATACCAGGTGAACCCAAGCACCGGAACCCCATCACGACGCATCCGTAAAATACTGATCCACTGTTTATTGAGCCAGTTGGATGCCAGCTCAGATTCGAACACGTTGGTTTCGGTGTGCATCACCGGCTTTTTGTACCGGACGTAGTAATCCTTCGTGATCTCGTACCAGCCTAGCACATCCATCGAGATTTGAATAGAGCCGTCGGGTAACCGGATGCGCTCATTCCGACCGTAATAGTCGTTGCCCATGATCTGATAACCCGGCGGCTGACCAGCCATGAACCAGTCGTATTCCTGCCGGGTCATGCCGTTGTCGAGCAGGTACATACCCACTGTGGCCGAGGGTGGATTGGCGTACAGCAGGTCGAGGGAAAGAAACCGTAGCTCGTTTTCTAGCGATACGTCGGGCGAGGGGGTGGCGTACAATTCGTGCGTGTATTCAGCACTTTCGCTTTGCACAATAATGCAGTCGTTGCGGTGCTTGGCAATCTGCTGCGTGCCGATGATACTGGCGGCTACCGCGTGCTTCATCGCCGTTACGAAGCCTTTATCGGTCTTCAGCTGCTCGTTCCAGATGCCGTCTTTACCACTGGCTTTGGCGGTTACGTAAATCTCGTTGACGGGCGTGTAGTACCGGACCCAGGGATATCGTTTGGCTACCTCCTCCGCGTATTCGGCGAAGTGAAGGGGCAGTTCGGGGTTCTGAAAATTCTCGACCCAGTCAGGAACGCCGAAGTGCATCAGATCGAGGATCGGGGTAATACCCAGCCGTTTGATTTCGGCCATCGCTTCGTCGGCGAAACTCCAGTCGAATTTGCCCGGTCCTTTATGAATATCGTAGTAAGGCAGGCCGTAGCGCAGTACTTTCAGGCCCAGCTCCTTGACCAGTCCCAGATCTTCCTTGTAGCGGTCGTAGTGGCCGCACTCGCGCAGCTGATCCCGGCGGATTTTGCCCTTTTTGATGGTCGGATACGAGCATTCGATGCCGGTCGCAAACATGAAGTTGCTTGGTAGTTCGGTAGGCAAGCCGCGCCCATCGTGGCCACCTGCCCCGCCAAACTGATCGCCATCGTAGCCGGCCTCGCCAATCTCTTTTTTAATAATATCCAGAAAACCCTTCTTTTTAACAGCCATGTTGCTTGAACGGAGAATCTACTCCTGATTGATGCTCAGAATGATTACTGATTTAAAATTGCCCAATAGCGTACCAGCATCGTCGGTTAGACGTCTAATCGATTTCGGTTTTTCAGGAACTGATCGGCCGTACGCAGTGAAAGCGCCATGATCGTCAGCGCCGGATTGACGGCGAGTGCGCTGGGGAAGGTCGAGTTGTCGCTGATGAACAGATTCGGCACGTCGAATGATTGCCCATCGGCGTTGATGACGTTTGTTTCCCGATCGTGGCCCATCCGGCAGGTGCCGATTATGTGGGCATTGCGCTGAAAATCCCACACGTTTTTGGCCCCGGCTGCGTCCCAGATTTCGCGCATGATCTTGTCGGCGTGGGCCGTCATCCGGATTTCGTTTTCACCGTTGGTGAAATGGACACGCGGCTTCGGCAGACCCCGACTGTCTTTCTCGTCCGACAGTTCCAGGTAGTTGTGATCGTAGGGAAGGCAGTCGCCGAGGATGTTGATACCCGCGACGTGGTTGTAAGCGCGGGCGGCCTGTTTGAACGATTCACCCCACAGGCCACGCTGCCGGGCCATCTGTTGCAGATACGTAACGGGCATCACACCGATCGACTGGAGCAGGTAGCCACCGGCAAAATTGGCTCCGGCCGGTCGGTGGGTATCTTCCGAAATAATGGCACCCGGAATACCCTTGTATGGCCGGATGTCTTCGTCGAACTCACCCCAGATTTGTAGCCCCGTATGCGCCATGAAATTTCGACCGACCTGCCCGCTGCTGTTGGCCAACTGATTTAGTAGCAGCAAGCGTGGTGTTTCGATAGCCCCCGCGCACAGGAATACGTACTTGCACTTCTGCCGCTTTTCCTGGTCGTTCTGTACATAGACAACCTCGCTGATGCGGCCACTGCTATCTCTGATGAGCTGGGTCACGTAGCATTCCGTCCGTAGTTCAGCACCTTTGCTCAGTGCCAGCGGAATATACGTAACGTCCATGCTGGATTTTGCGCCAATGTTACAGCCAGCCTGGCAAAAACCCCGGTTGGCACAGGCGGGGCGGTGACCAACGCCTTCCTGATACCGACCGGCCGACAGGGCCGCATTAGCCGCCAGCGACGTTTTGATGCCTACTGCCTCACAACCGCGCTCCATCAATTGTCCGGCACCGTTTATAGGAAGCGGTGGCAATGGGTACGACCGCTTGCGGGCCGGGCCCCAGGGATAGTTGGCCGGGCCAGATACGCCGATAAAATGCTCAATCTCGTCGTAGTAAGTCGCGATCTCGTCAAAACTGACCGGCCAGTCGACACCTACTCCGAAATCTGTTTTCAGTTGCAGATCGTCGGGTTGAACGCGGGGGGTGTAGGCAGTGTAGTGCAGGGTCGAGCCACCAACGCCCGTGCCGGAGTTGTTGCTACCAAACGCTACCGGGTCTTTCCCGGCACTGAGTCGCTCGTCGTTCCAGAACAGCTTATCCTGCGCCCGCTCGTCGGTTGGGAAATCTTTTTTGGGGTCCCAGTATTTGCCGGCTTCGAGCGCCACTACCTTCAGACCAGCTGCGGCTAGCCGGGCCATTAGTGGGGCACCCCCCGCACCAGTACCGATCACAACCGCGTCGACCGTGTCGGTAAGGCTAAATTGATTGCTCATAGGTTGTTGAGTCGCATTCTTGTATCGACACGAATACGGTTAAGTAGATGAGGTAATTAGTCGATTGGGCGGGGCTCTCGGGGTTCCAGCTCATTCAGTTTGAGCCGTTGCCACGTTGGAACATCGGCCATACCGACATATCCGATCTCTTCCTGACCCAGTGGGTGGCTGTAGTAGGCGTTCACGGCTTCGGCAAATAGCTCCTCGAAGAACCGGGTTGCGGGTACCTGCTGCCACGTAGCGCCGGGGGGTGTCCCGGCCTGCACGGCGTTCAGCACTTCATCCTGCTGTTCGGTAGGCAACTCACCGAACGGGGCACCGTACAGCGCGACGGCACTTTCATTCGTAGCTTTCAGGCCCAGCCGGTAGGCGTTCTGGTCGGTTGGCATACTGTCGTAGCGCCACCCGTCGGATTTATTACTGGTCAACCGTTCGTCGATCGTACCCGCGATGTCGATACGACCAGCCGGATTATCCTGCGGCAATAGCCGGTCGGTTATGCAGGTAAGTAGCTTAAATTCGTCGGTGGTGAAAAAAGCGGGTTGCCGGGGTTGTTGGTCCAGCCGTTCGGTCAGTGCCTGGCGGGTGGCGTCGGTAACGGCGTCGGATTTGAGCAAATCGCGTACGGTACCGGCGGGATAGTGATAGTCCATTGATAAGAAATTTTCGATTCAGGGTTTGTCGTTCGAGGTCTAAAGTCTATCGTTCAGGCAGAATGTTTTGACATCGTCAATAGTCAACGTTGAACCACAAACCCTGAACGGGCGATTAACCTAGCTTGCCACCTGTTACTTCCACGATACTGCCGGTCATGAAACTACCGTCCTGCGATGCCAGCAACACATAAGCCGGGGCCAATTCTTCGGGTTGGCCGGGCCGGGCCAGAGCTACTTCGTGGCCGAAATTCTCGACCTCATCCACCGGCATCGTACCGGGAATGTTGGGTGTCCAGACGGGGCCGGGGGCTACGCAGTTGACGCGAATCCCTTTTTCGCCCAGCTGAATGGCCAGCGACTTGGTAAATGCGTGAATGGCTCCCTTGGTCGCGGTATAATCGACCAGAATCGGGTTGCCGACAATACCGACGATACTACCCGTGTTTACGATGCAGTCGCCTTTCTTGAAGTGCGGTAAAGCAGCCTGCGCCATGAAGAAGTACGCAATGATATTGGTATCGAACGCCCGGCGAAGCTGTTCTTCCGAGATGTCTTCGAGCTTCTCCTGCGCCATCTGGAAAGCCGCGTTGTTGACCAGAATATTCAGCGACCCGTAGTGATCGACGGTCTGCTTCACCGCGTTCTTGCAATTTTCCTTGCTTCGTACATCCGCCTGAATCACCAGGCACTGCCCCCCTTTTGATTCAACCAGCCGCTTGGTTTCGGCCGCGTCGTCGGCGTTCTCGTTATACACGATAGCGACTTTGGCACCTTCCATCGCGAACGCAGTAGCGACGGCCCGGCCAATACCGGAGTCGGCACCGGTGATGATAGCCACCCGACCCGCCAGTTTACCGGCCGGTTTGTAGAAATTTAGTTCGGTTGCCGGTGCGGGGTTCATTTCCGACTGTTTGGCCGGATACGGCTGTTTCTGACCGGAAATTTCTTTTGAGGTTGGGCGAAACGGTTGATCGTTCATGAGTTGTTGCTGGTAGTTGCCGAAAAGGTATAGATTACAAACGAGGGATTAACCGGACGTGACGACGCTTTGTTAGTAACTCTACGCAACGGATCGAATTTTCTGCACTAAAAAAGGCTGCTTCGCCCGACGCGAAGCAGCCCATCAAAGGTGTTGGAATGTAGCCAGTCGTTACAGTTCCATCATGCTGACCTGCACCGCTTTATTCGCGTCCAGTACGAAGGCGCACTGCTCGAACGAGGGTGGTCCCATCAGCATGGTTACGTTCGAGAAGCCAAACGGTTCGGTAGGCATCTGCCCCGAAAAATCCATCTGCTTGTTGTCGTTCAGATCCTGATAAATCCGTACGGCATATTTACCCGGTTTTAGATCGGTAAAGCTCAGGGTTACATCGCCGGTGGCTGGTACGTTGATTTCCTGAGTGACGGTTGATTTACCGGCAAACGTTTTCTCGTCGGTTGCCAGCCCCACATACAACTTACCGGTGCGTCGCGTAAAGCCGTTGATCGTCACCGTCAGTTTGTGCGTAGCGGAGTCAGCGGGAGCGGTCGTGGTAAACGCAGATGATTCAGAAAGGAAGGCAACAAACAGGGTGAGTGTGAAGAGCAGCGATTTCATAGGAATCGTTCATGGTCAAACCGGACGTCGTTGACCGGCCTGACAAACATAGCCGGTTTGCTGCTGGCTTCGCAACCGGCCGGGACGAACGGCACCGGTTTGGGATAAATCGCACGATTAGACGCTGTTTGGGGCGTTCTGGGACAAACGGGAGGCTGATTTACCCGTTTTTGAGCGTCAGATTACCGACTTTGTTATACCGGATTTCGTCTTCGGCCAGCAGCTGATTGATCGTCTGGGTAAGCAGTTCCTCATCGGTTTGGGCGAAGTGGTGAACCAGTTGTTTGGGCGATACGCCGGGGCCGTTGGCCAGTGCAACGTACGCCCGAACTTCCCCACGTACGGCTGCATCGGCCTGTTCGGCCTGTTTTTTTCGCTTCAGGCAGTTGTCACAGATGCCGCAGCGGTCGTTGGTTCGTTCGCCGAAGTACGCCTGCAGCAGGCGGGTACGGCACTGCGTCGGATGCTCCGCGTACAGAATAGCCGCGTTGACTTTACGCAGGGCCTGTTCGCGCCGACGCTTTAGTTCGGCTACGTCGATGGACAGCGAGGGGGCATCGTAGCGGGGCGTCAGAAACGTGAGCTGGGGTTTATCTTTCTGCCTTTCGTAAATCACCACGTTGCGCTGATGCAACTGCTCCAGCATGGCCACGATTTCGGGTTGGTTGATCAAAAACGTCCGCGCCAGTGTCGACTCTGAGATGGTGATGAAGTCGGTGAAGAGTTCGCCCCCGTAGTAGCGCAGCAGCAATTTCAGGAACGGGTCGAGTTTGGGGTTCATGACCTGGAACTCGTACAGCTGCCGGTTGTCGAGCGTGATCGTCAGCCGCGACGGGTGGTAGTAGTTTTCGTTGAGCTGAATCAACCCTTCGAGTTGCAGTTGCTTCAGCGCGTAGTGCGTTTCGGTCGGCGGCAGGTCGTACGTATGCGTGAACGCGGCCGCGTCGAAATCGTAGCTGGCGAACTGCCCCCCACCCACCGGTACCGCCGTGTAATTCGCTAGGGCCTGATAAACCCGGCGCAGCATTTCGACGGGCTGGTACACCTGCTCGGTACGCTGCCGCAACAGCTCCAGATCAGCGGGCGCATAGAGCATCACGGCGTAAGCTTTCTGGCCGTCGCGCCCGGCCCGGCCGGCTTCCTGATAGTAGGCTTCCAGCGAATCGGGTACGTCGAGATGCACCACCACCCGCACGTCGGGTTTGTCGATGCCCATGCCGAAAGCGTTGGTCGATACCATCACGCGGGTCTGATTTTGCAGCCACGCATCCTGCTTGTCGGTGCGCTGTTGAGTACTCAGACCGGCGTGGTAAAAATCGGCGGAGATCCCCTGTCGATTCAGCCAGTCGGCTACGCGCTGCGTCTGTCGCCGACTGCGTACGTACACGATACCGCAGCCCGCCACCCGGTTCAGAATCCGTAACAGCCGGTCTTCTTTCTGCTCCGCCTGCAACACCGAATACGACAGATTGGGCCGGGCGAAGGTTTGCCGAAACACGGTCGGTGGCTGCCCGTCGTGCGATCGGATCGCCAGCTTGTCGATGATGTCGGTTTGTACGTCGGGCGTGGCGGAAGCCGTCAGCGCAATGAGTGGCGTGTCGGGAATCAACTCCCGAAACTCGGCGATTTGCAGGTAAGGTGGCCGGAAATCGTAGCCCCAGGCCGATACGCAGTGCGCTTCGTCGATGGCCAACAGGCAGACCGTCATCTGTTTGACCCGCTCGATCACCAGTTCGGTCCGCAGCCGTTCGGGCGACAGGTACAGAAACTTGGTATTGCCGTAAATACAGTTGTCGAGCGTCGTGTCGATCTCGCGATAGTGCATACCGGCGTAGATCGCTGCCGCCGGAATCCCCCGCCGACGCAGTTGATCGACCTGATCCTTCATCAACGCGATCAGGGGCGTCACAACGATGCACACGCCCGGCATGGCCAGCGTCGGCACCTGAAAACAGATCGACTTACCGCCCCCCGTTGGCATGAGCACCAGCGCATCCTGCCCGGCCAGCACCGTGTCGACCACGTCTTCCTGCATGGGCCGGAAGGCGGAGTAACCCCAGAATTGCTGTAAAATTTGCCGGTTTGTCATACGAAACGGGTGCCGCAACAGGGCACAGACGGTGGACTACGAGTACCAACACGAAGGTACGCACGGACACAGACAAACCGGAGAAGTAAGCAATTCGTTTGTACTGGTACTGTTGGAACCCGCTCGGCATTGCGTTGAAATGGCCATTGGATATAGAAACCCGGTAACCAGGCGTTAAAGCAGCCGCATCCATTCCTTTTGACTATTTCTGTGACTACTTTGGATAGCGCAACCGGGCCGTCGCGGAAACCGTTATTTTTTCGGCCGGTCATCGGGCCAGTCCTGCTCCAAACAAACTCAACCTGTTATCGATAACGACCGTTACATGCAGACACATTTCTGTCAATCAGTTGCCCGACAACTTCGGGTAGGTGGGTTCATATTCATAGGGTGGCTGCTGGCTGGTGCCGCACTGGCTCAACCCAAAAGCGGCCCGGTTCCCGCGACTGACTATGCCCAATTCGTACGCTCGGCCCGCGCTTACAAAGCCCCAAAAACGATCTGCTATGCCAGCGCCAAAGATGAGTTTACGCAGATACTGGCGCCTGAAGCATTCCGCAGGCGACTCAACGACCCTAGGGCCAGACAGGCCGCCGTTACAGCCCAGTTTATCGTGACCTACACCGGCTTTACTGCCGATGCGCAGCGGGCTTTCCAGCGGGCAGTCGATATCTGGTCGACGCTGATTGTGTCGCCCGTGCCGATTCGTATCAAAGCGGTATGGTCGAGACTCGATCCCGGTGTGCTGGGATCGGCCGGGCCGTCGGATGTGCGGGCTGGTAGTGATGGCGTTCAGAAAGCATTCGGTATTTATCCCATCGCGCTGGCCGAAAAAATAGCCCGCCGACCCTTAAACAGCCCGGACTCGTCGGATATCGACGCCAGCTTCAGCAGCAACATCAACTGGTACTACGGACTCGATGCAAAACCCCTGGCCGGTCAGTATGATCTGGTATCGGTCGTGTTGCACGAAATCGGTCACGGGCTGGGCTTTATTGGCTACTATAGCACCGTCGGCACGACGGCGTCCTTGCTGACCCCCTATCCGGCTGTGTACGATCATTTTATCGAAGATAATCAGGGGCGGAAGCTGGTCGCGAATGCAGAGACGTACCCGTTGGGCTCTAACGCCCTGTACCGGCAGCTGACAGGAAACAGCCTGTTTCTGAACGGGCCGGTAATGCAGCGAACCGTTCGGCAACGAGCCAAACTGTATGCTCCGTCGACGTTCAGTTCGGGATCGAGCGTTTACCACCTCGACGAATCGACCTACCCGGCCAGAGATACCAATTCGCTGATGACTCCGCAGATTGGCGCGGCTGAAGCCATTCATTCGCCCGGCCCGCTGGTGCTGAATTTTTTCTCCGACATTGAATGGAAAACGACGTCGATCCTGCATACGCCACTGGACGATAATGAAGACGTCCGGGATGTTGTGTTTCAGGCGCGTATCGTCAGTGACACGACGCTGACAGCCGGATCGGTTCGGTTTTTTTATCGCAAAGGGGCACCAACCGGTACGGATACGACCTACACGACGATCACGCCGACGCTGGTGTCCGGCACGACGGATACATACGCTTACACCATGCCCGCGTCGGTGGCGCAGGGCGACATATACTACTATTTCCGGGCGCAGGACGCATCGAGCCGTACATTTACCAGTCCCGGTAAACGGCCCGATGGCTCACAGGTGGCCTTCCGGGTGCAGTTTGGCCCCGATCAGGTGCCGCCAATAATTCGCTACAACCCCGACAAAAACTTTATCATCAATCCCGCCCTGACCGATTCGCTGGTTGTTCGGGCGTATGTCGCCGACGACCGGTCGATTGGGGTTGGCAACGCCCGGCTGGAGTATCAGGTCAACGGAACCGCCCAGCCAGCCCTAACCCTGCGGTTCACGCAGCCGATCGTTAGCCGGGTGCAGTACGACAGCATCTATTACGGGCGGATCGTTTTTCCGGCCAATCAGCTGAAAGCAGGCGATGTGATTACGTATCGTATCGTAGCCCGAGATTCGTCGCGGGCCCGTAATCAGGTTGTTAGTCCGGCAACGGGTTTTTACAGTTTGAGCGTGATCGCTCCGCAGGCAACTATCGATCAGTACACGACTACGTTCGCTAGTACCACGGTAGCCAGCAATTTTGCCGGGTACCGGTTCGGCATTGCAACACCCAGCGGTTTTTCTGATCCGGCTATTCACTCCGAGCACCCGTATCAGAACGGGTCCAACTACATCTATCAGACCAACGCCGAGTACATTCTGCTGTCGCCCATCCGGGTCAAGAGCAATGCCGACAGCGCCAGCATCCGGTTCAATGAGATAGTGCTGGTTGAGCCGGGCGACCCCGGTAGCCGATTCGGGTCCAGCAATTTTTACGATTACGTGATTGTGGAAGGATCGGTCAACTACGGCCGTACCTGGTTACCGTTGCTCGATGGGTATGACTCCCGCGATCAGGACGACTGGCTGGCCGCTTACAACCGCAGTACGACAACCAATCAGGCGACCGGTGAGACCAACTCAACGACCGTCGGTACGTCGGCCCTGTTTAAATCCCGCGAATTTTTTATCCCCACTACCGGCTATTTCCGGGGGGGCGATCAGATCATGATTCGCTTTCGACTGTTTGCCGACCAACTGGCACATGGTTGGGGCTGGGCCGTCGATAACCTGCAAATTCAGGTGCCGCCCCCACCCCCGGTACTGGCTACCGAGCTGGGTAGCGACGGTTCGTTCAGCGTCTATCCCAACCCCGTCAGCAATGGGCAGCTGCGGGTAGAAGCGGTATTGCCGAAGGCTGTTACCGAAGCGGCACTCACCGTGTCGACTACAACGGGGCAGTCGGTACGTCGGCAGACGGTGAGAGTGGGTGGTACGAAAATCAGTGAATCGCTTGATCTGACGGCATTACCCGCCGGGCTTTACTTTCTGAAACTACAGGCGGGCGAAACCACGCTGACGCAGAAGGTGATTATCGCGAAATAACCGCCCGTACGACCAGCCCGGAAGGGGTCATTGTCGCTGTTGCGAAACGGGGGTAATGGCCCCTTCTGTATATTGCTTTTTTGTGGCTATGCACCGAAGTATACTGATCGTACTGTGTATTGTAACCGGATGCTCCCCTGTGCATCGGCTCACCCGCGCCTTACGGACAGAACCGGGTTATACCGACCACCTGATGGGGGTAAGCGTCTACGATCCGATTCGGAAAAAATTGCTGATTCAGCACAATGCCGATCAGTTGTTTACGCCCGCGTCGAACACCAAGCTGCTGAGTTTTTACGCGGGTTTGCTCTTCCTGCCCGACTCGCTACCCGCGCTGCGCTACGCCGTACAAAACGACTCGCTGGTTATCTGGGGAACCGGCAACCCGCTGTTGCTGCATCCCGACTTACCCGATACCAGCGTACTGGCTTTTTTACGGGGTCGTGCTGAACCGCTGGTATTCTCTCCTGCCAACTACGCCGGTCCCCGCTTCGGCGCGGGCTGGGCCTGGGACGATTACGCCGACGACTACTCGCCCGAACTGTCGCCGTTGCCGATTTATGGGAATGTGGCCCGGTTTCATAAACCAACCCCGCTCCTGCCCTTCCGGGTCATTCCGTCACGATTTACCGACAGCATTTATGCCGATCCATCGAAGCGAACCACCATCCGGCGGAATGAATTCGCGAATCGGTTTTGGGTCCCCCCGTCAGCAGGTAGCCGACAACAGGACGTGCCGTTTCGGTGGTCGCCCGAACTGGCTTCGGATCTGCTGAGTGACACGCTCCATCGGACAGTGATGGTATCGTCGCGCCCCATGCCTGCCGATACTCGCTTGCTTCGCGGAGGACAGCCCGCTGATTCATTGTACAAGCGGATGCTGCACGTCAGCGACAACCAGTTTGCCGAGCAGGTGCTGTTTATGATTTCCGCCGACCGGGGCAATGCGCAGCTTGACCCGGTCGGTATTCGCCGGATGATGATTGACAGCGTGCTACGTTATCCCGCTACGTCGGCCCGCTGGATCGACGGGTCGGGTCTGTCGCGGTATAACCTGTTTACCCCGAACGTATTTATTGACTTGCTGGGGAAAATCCGGGCGAAAGTGACGCAGCAGCGACTGTTCGCGCTGCTGCCGGCCGCCGGGCAATCGGGCACCCTGCGGAGCGTGGGTGATACCGCCGAACAGCCGTACATCTGGGCCAAGTCGGGGTCGATGACGGGTGTATACAACCTGAGCGGCTACGTACAGACCCGGCGGGGGCGGTTGCTGTATGTCAGCGTGATGAACAACAATTTTAGTCAGTCGGTCAGTGAGATGCGCAAGCGAACGGCCGAACTGTTGAGGCAGATTCACGAGCAGTTCTAAACCAGTCGGCCCCGTACCAGGTGCTGATACGGGGCCGACTGCATCCCTGTCAATCGAGTATTTAATTGCCCGAACCGACCGGCTTTTTGGGGTCCAGCTCGATGGTGTACGCTTTCATGTCGTATTTCATCAGCGAACCTGTAGCTGCGTCGACGGCCCAGCCAAGCAGGCCGAACAGATTCAGGATGCTGACTGCGTTGAACTCCTTGCTCAGACTAAAACTGCGGGTTTCATACCCGTCAAGCGACATATTGACAACTTTGTCGTTGAGGCTCCGCTTGACGCTCAGGTCGAGGGGTGTGCGGCCCATGTCCAGCCCATCCATTCGGACTTTCGCACCCGATGGCTGACTCTCGAAATGAATGGTGTCGCGGGTGCCCGTGAAGAGTGTTGCGCAGCTTTGCAGGGATAGCATACTGACGGCGCAAAGGGCTACAAAGGATTTTCGGAAGGTGTTTTTAAGGTGCATGAGTCGATCATTGTGTTGACCTGCTCAAGTTAAATCGGCGTCATTAAAAATACATATTAATTTTTAATCACTTTTTCACCACCCGATAAATCGGGTAGCTAATCAGTACAAAGCCCAGCGCGTAGAGACTACTGGAAAAATCGCCGATAACGACGCCTAGCAGAAACGCCAGCGACGCAATGAGCAACGCCCAGGTTGAAAACGGATACCCCCAGGCCCGGACCGGACGCGCCAGATCGGGCTCAGTCCGGCGCAGGCGAATCAGCGAGGCAAAACCTGATGCGTAACAAAGCACGAAGAAGAACGTGGCAATGTCCGATAGTTTGCTGTAGGTGTTGGTCAGAATCAGCGCAATCGACGCGCTGGCTGTGAGCAGTACGGCGTAAGCGGGTGTCCCCCCCGCATTGACGTACGTGACGAAGCGGAAAAACAGCCCGTCGCGCCCCATGGCAAAAATCACGCGGGGGTTGAACATGATCTGGGCGTTGATGATGCCCATGATCGATACCATCAGCAGCAGCGTCACGACTTTGGCACTGCCCGGCCCGAACAGGGTTTGTACCGCGTCGGCAGCGGCCAGTTTCGACCCCGCCAGTTGCTGCACCGGCAACACATACAGCAACGCCAGGTTAACCAGCACATAAATACCGATAATCAGCAGCACCCCGCTGACCATCGACCGGGGCAGGTTTCGGCTGGGGTCAACGTCTTCTTCGGCGAAATATGCCGCCGTGTGCCAGCCGTCGTAGGTGTAAAAAACGGATTGCAGAGCCGCCAGAATGCCCAGCCATAACCCAGTCTGGGCGATAGGTCGGGTCAGTTCAGCGGCAGGGGCCGGATGACTCGGCGTTACGACAAAACAAACGACGACGAACGCCAGCAGCCCGGCGGCTTTCAGCACGCTCATCACTTCCTGCGCCCGACTCGCTGACTTTACGCCCAGCCAGTGAAACGCGACGAATGCGAGCAGAATACCGATGGCAACCAGTTTTTCGTGGCCCAGCAAGACCGGGATCAGCACACCCAGGTATTCGCTCATCACCGACGCGCCAAACGCCATGGCGGCAACGCTGCCCAGCCAGCTGCTGACGCCAATTAGAAAGCCGGCGTAGTTGCCAAACGCCCGGCGCGCGTACACGTACCACGCACCCGCGCTGGGCAGCATCGTGCCCAGCTCAATGACCGACAGCGACCCGATAAGGGCATACACACCAACCAGTAGCCACACGCCGATAATCAGCGTCGGGTCGCCGATGTCCTGCGCGATTGGTCCGGGCTTGCGCAGGATACCCGTACCGATAGTACCACCAATGGTAACGGCCACGCCAAAACCGACGCCAAGTAATTTTTTGAGCTGATTCTGGGCCATGCCGGGCGATGGAAAGCGGGGTGGGTGAATCACAATGATAACGAAAAACCGGCTCTGTCAGGCCACAGCGTCGCCGGGGCGGGGGTTTTTCGTAAGTTTGCCCATATGAGAGCCTTGTTGACGCACCCGTATCTACTGGTCATGGCGGGGGGTAGTGCCGGAAGTTTAGTGCGGTATCTGACCGGGCGGGTCGTGCCGCCCCTGCTGACCGGAACGCCGTTTCCCGTCGCCATTTTGCTGGTCAACGTGTTTGCCAGTGCCGTGCTGGGCGTGGTTGCGGGCTGGGCCGTTAACCGAACCATGGGCGAAGAGGTCAGGCTGCTCGTTGGCGTCGGCTTCTGCGGAGGGCTCAGTACGTTTTCCAGCTTCAGCTACGATACGGCCGTACTGCTGCAAAACGGTCGTATCGGAACGGCCCTGCTCAACATTGGCCTGAACGTCGTGCTGTGTCTGCTGGCCTCGTTCGGTGGGCTAGCCCTCGGCGCTAAACTTTAATTTATGCTACTACACCAGCCGCGCCCCAGACACGTATATCCGGTGCGTCGGTGGCTGGTTCCTTTTCTGCTCATGGCAACAATCGTATCGGCTTCGGCTCAGGATATGGCGCGTCGGCTCTACGACGCCCACGACACCTACAAACAACAGGCACTGACGCACCGGCGGTTCAAACACCGCGACATGGTGCCGCTGCTGGAGTCACTGCGCGATCAGGGGCCGCTGGTGATTAGTCAGGTGGGGGAATCGCTGGAGAAGCGGGCCATCTATCAGGTTAAAGCCGGAACGGGCCCGGTCAGTGTGCTGCTATGGTCGCAGATGCACGGCGACGAAGCCACAGCGACAATGGCCCTGTTCGATATGTTCAATTTCCTGAACGCGTCGGGCGACGCGTTCGACAGCCTGCGCCAGACTATCCGGACCAAACTGACGCTCTACGCGGTACCGATGCTCAACCCCGATGGGGCCGAACGATTTCAGCGCCGAACGGCCAGCGACATCGATATGAACCGCGATGCGCTGCGGCTGCAAACCCCGGAAGGACGACTGCTGAAAAGCTTGCAGCAGACGCTCAAACCGCTGGTTGGCTTCAACCTGCACGATCAGAATCCCCGCTACAGCGTCGGTCATAGCGGGCAGCAGGCGGTCATGTCCTTCCTGGCGACGGCTTACAACCCGGCGCGGTCAGTGAACGATGTGCGCCGGCGGTCGATGCAATTGATTGCGGGTATGAACCGGGCCCTACAGCAGTTTATACCGGGGCAGGTCGCCCGTTACGACGACGAGTTCGAACCCCGCGCCTTCGGCGATAACATTCAGAAGTGGGGTACCACGCTGGTGCTGATCGAGTCGGGTGGGTATAAAGGTGATTCGGAGAAGATGATGATCCGGCAGTTGAACTTCGTCGCCATCCTGACGGCTCTCCAGGCGATTGCGGAGGAAACATACACGCAGGAAAGCACCGACGACTACGCGGCCATTCCTGAAAATGGTCGCAACCTGTTCGACGTCCTGATTCGCAACGCCACAACGATACGTAATGGCAAACCGGTGCGGGTCGATGTGGGGATCAATCGATACGAGGTCAATACCGATAGTGCCCGTTCGTATACCTACAAAAGCACGATCGAAGACATTGGCGACCTGTCGACCTTCAGCGGACTGGACGAAATCGACGCAACGGGTTTGACACTGACAGCCGCTGGTTTACAGAACTACATGACTGCATCGGCGGATGAATTACAGCAGCTGAATCTGGACTCTTTGCGGGAAGCGGGCGTGCTGCTCATCCGAACGTCGGCCGCCGGGCGAACGGCATTAGCCGGACAGCCGGTGCATCTGCTGCGCGACGGGAAAATACCCGCCCGGCCGCTACAACTGGGCCAGATTCCGACCTTCCTGCTCAAAGACGGCGACCGTATCCGCTACTGGTTTGTCAACGGATTCTGGTATGCTGATACAGCTGGTGCGGGCTGGGAACGCAGTGCGATAACCGAATAAAAAAGTCCTTAAAATCGCTGCGTCGCAATAAAGAATAGTGATAATAGATTAAAACCGAATTAACTACTTAATTGGTCTATTGGCGTTAAATTATTGATTGTTAGTACATTAAAAACACATTAATTCATAATTAACCCGTAACAATGAGGTAACGTTGACGTAACACTGGGCTGATAGTTTTGCGACGCTAAATGCGACGCCAACCAATCAGCATGACTCAGTATCTACTACTTATCTCGTTTTTTTTGAGCAGTATAACGCTCTACGCCCAGACCGGAACTGTTCGGGGAACGATTAAAGACACCAAAACAAAGGAAGCCCTGATCGGCTGTACCGTCCGGGTCGACGGTACTCAGCTGGGCGTCACGACCGACATCGAAGGGCAGTTTACACTGGCCAATGTCCCCGCCGGTACGCAGAAAATCGTTATCTCCTACGTCTCGTATAAGACCAAAGAAATCCCCGGCGTTCGGGTCGAATCGGGTAATACGACCGTGATCGACACGGAGTTGGCCGAAGAAGGCACCGCCTTGCAGGAGGTTGTCGTACGGGGTAACAAAGCCACCAACACCGAAATTGCCGTTATCACCGAAATCAAGCAGCTGAAGCCGATTGCGGTTGGTATTTCGGCCCTGCAAATTCAGAAGTCACAGGACCGCGACGCAGCAGCGGCCATCCGCCGGGTACCGGGTGTAAGTATTCTCGACAACCGCTTCGTACTGATCCGGGGTCTCGGTTCACGGTATAACTCAGTACTTATCAACGACGTAATTGCCCCGTCGACCGAAGTAGAAACGCGCTCGTTCTCGTTCGATATCATCCCCAGCAATATCCTCGACCGGATGATCGTCTACAAGTCCGGTTCGGCTTCGTTGCCCGGCGACTTCGCGGGGGGCGTTGTGAACATTTACACGAAACGTCGGCCTGCCAGCAACTTTATCGATGCCGGTCTGACATTCGGGTACCGGGCTAATACGACCGGCCGTGCCGTGCAATCGCACGACCGAGGCGGACTAAGTCTGCTGGGCCTGTGGTCTCCCAGCCAGACGATCCCCACCAGTTTTCCCGCCCGTTCCGGTGATTTCAATGCGCTGGGCGCACCACAGCGTGCTGCGTACGCCCGGCTACTGCCTAACTCCTGGGGCCTGACAAGCACGACCGCCATGCCTGACATCCGGTTTGCGCTGAATACGGGTCGCCGGTTCGATGTCGGGAACGTACAGGTAAGCAACCTGACAAGTATCAACTACAGCCTGACCAACCAGTTTACCGACATTGATTTCCGGGTTTACGACAACGGTGCGGTGGCCAACCTGGTCAATCAGCAATATCAGGACATCAGCTACACGCGGCAGGCCCGGCTGGGGCTGCTCCACAACTGGTCGCTCCGGTTTTCACCCCGCTTCACGCTGGAATGGAAAACGCTGGTCAACCAGCTGGGTAACCAGGAAACGGTGGTACGAACGGGCCAGAACTTCGACTCGAACGCCGACATCCGCAGCTATTCGGAACGCTTCGAAAACCGGACAATCCTGACCTCACAGGTATCGGGCGAACATAGCCTGAGCGACCTGACGAAAGTGAACTGGATCGCTGGCTACGGCTATTCGGGTCGTTGGGAGCCCGACTGGAAGCGTGCCCGCTATCAGGCCCCGCTCAACAGCGGTGAAAATGGTACCTATACACTGGTGACGCCCGTTTCGCCAAACCCGATCGACGTTGGCCGGTTCTATTCAACGTTGAACGAACAGACGGTTTCACTTATCAGCAACTACGATCACACGTTCGGTAACCCAACGGACCGGGAGCCAAACCACATCCGGGCCGGTTTTTACGCCGAGCAGCGCGTCCGTGATTATGCCGCCCGGTTCTACGGCTACAACAGCATTGCCGGTACCACGGCCGACGGTGCTGTTGTGCAGCAGCAGCCAATCGGTACAATCTTCTCACCGGCCAACGTCAACGGGCAGCCCGGTGGTCTGTCGCTGCTC
The DNA here is from genome assembly GCA_964581865.1 of uncultured Spirosoma sp. Taxonomy (GTDB): domain Bacteria; phylum Bacteroidota; class Bacteroidia; order Cytophagales; family Spirosomataceae; genus Spirosoma. The sequence continues at coordinate 26,409 of CAZOQC010000024.1, read as the reverse complement.
GACGGTACCTCGGATCTGGATTCGTATCGGGGCAGCAATACGTACGGGGCTGCCTATGTCAGTGGCGATGTGAATCTGGGTAGCCGCACAACCGTTACGCTGGGGCTGCGGGGTGAGTACAATGTACAGGGGCTGCGCATTCAACGGCAGGGCGTCAATCAGCAACTGGTCGACCGGGCCATTTTTAGTCCGCTGCCATCGGTCAACCTGACGTACAAACTGAATGACAAACACAACCTGCGGCTTGCTTACTCGGCTACCGTCAACCGGCCTGAACTACGCGAACTGGCTCCGTTTCAGTACTTCGATTTCAACCTGCTGGCTGTCGTAACGGGTAACACTGAACTGACCACCGCCACGATTCAGAACGTCGACGCCAAGTGGGAGTTCTATCCGTCGCCGAATGAAGTGATCTCGGTAACGGGCTTTTTCAAGCAATTCCGCAACCCTATCGAAAGCTTCCTCCTGCCAACGGGTAACGGCTTCAACTACACGTTTATCAACGCGCCGTCGGCCCGCAACTACGGTGTCGAAGTAGAAATCCGCAAAGGGTTCCAGCAATTGGGTAGCCGCTTCCTCCAGAATTTGCAGGTTGTTGCCAACGGGTCACTGATTAACAGCCGGGTAAAACTGGGCGACTTCGTCCGTGCTCCGGATGCGTCGGGTTCGGTCGTCGACATATCGCTGAAAGATCTGGCGGATAGCGAGCGCCCCCTGGCCAACCAGTCGCCCTACCTGATCAACGGTGGTCTCTACTATCAGGCGCCCGACAACAGCTGGCAGTGGAACGTGCTGTACAACATTTACGGCCCCCGCATTTTCGCCGTCGGTACGCGCAACAACCCGACGATTTACGAACTGCCCCGCCACGCCATCGATCTGAACATCAGCAAAACGTTCGGGCAGAAAGTGGACGTACGGCTGGGTATTCAGGACCTGCTGAATCAGGCGGTTCGCTACGCACAGGACTTCAACGGCGATGGTAAAATCGGCAGCGACGTGACCTCGCAGACGGTTGGGGCCGATCAGGTTTTCCGCCGGTACAAGCGGGGTCAGTACATCACGCTGACGGGCGTCTACACGTTCGGCCGGCGCGTCGTGGTTCCGTAAAAAATTACTAGTGTCTGTTTACATAAACCAAATCGATTCATGAATCAATTCATCCGCTGGAGTAGTCTGGTACTGCTCGTCGTTGGTTTCATCGGCTTTATTGCAGCCTGTAAAAACAACGATTCACCGGCACCTATACTTAGCATTACGAGCATCAGTCCAACGTCGGCACCTGCCGGCACAACGGTAACCATTTCGGGTACCAACTTCGCGACGACTCCGGCCAGCAACACCGTTACGTTCGGTAGTGTGCCCGCCACCGTACTCTCGGCCAACTCAACGCAACTCGTCGTTACGGTTCCTGCCAATGCCGGGTCGCCGGTAACGGTGGCTGCCAACGGGGCTACGGCTACCGGTCCGGCGTTTACGGTTAGTGCCAAACCCGTGGTTCCCGTATCAGGTACGATCACGGCCAACACGACCTGGACAAGCGGCAACATATATTTTCTGCGTGGCTTCGTCAGCGTCGCCAGTGGCGCAACGCTTACCATTCAGCCCGGTACGATCATCAAAGGGGGCGGTGTCGACGATGATCCGGCGGGTCAGAAGCAGGCGGGTACACTGATTATTCTGCAAGGGGCTAAACTTGAGGCCGTCGGTACGGTGCAGCAGCCCATCGTGTTTACGTCGAACCGGGCTGCTGGTCAGCGGGGCTACGGTAACTGGGGCGGGGTTGTGCTGATTGGCCGCGCACCGACCAACCGGCCGGGCAATACGCAGCCAGAAGGCGGCATCGGCGGTCAGCTGGGTACGTTTACCGAATCTGCCGATAACTCGGGTACACTGCGCTACGTACGTATCGAATTTGCCGGTGTAGCGCTGACAAGTTCGGCCAACAGCGAAATCAATGGCTTGACACTGTATGGCGTTGGCTCGGGTACGACTATCGATCACATACAGGTATCGTACAGTGGCGATGATTCGTACGAATGGTTCGGTGGAACAGTGAATGCGAAGTACTTGGTCGCTTACCGCGGTTTCGATGATGACTTCGACACCGACTGGGGCTATACGGGCAAAGTGCAGTTCGGCGTATCGTTGCGCGACCCGCAGGTTGCCGACCAATCGCGGTCAAACTGTTTTGAATCAGATAATTTTGCCGCTGGTGAGAATGCCGCCGGTGTACCGCTGACGGCCAATAACGGACTACCATTGACGCAGCCCACCTTCGCCAACATCAGTGCATTTGTCACCAGCGGTACGCCCAGTGTGGCTTCTACATCGAGCACGGGTGGTAGCGGGTCGTATCAATCAGCGATGCACCTGCGTCGGAATACAGCCATTAGCATCATCAACTCGGTATTTGTAGGCTGGCCGGAGGGGTTGCGCCTTGATGGAACGACGACGGGTACGCTGGCCAATGCGTCAAACGGTAGCCTGGAAGTACAGGGTGTAACGGTGGCTAACTCGCTGACGGCTGTTCTAGGAGCGGGTAATATCACCAACGATCAGGCAACGGGCTACTTTAACCTGGCGGCCCGGAAAAATACGATCGTCGCTTCGACCGATCTGCCAGCTCTGTTGCTGAACAGCGCGTCGTTTGCCCTGACCGCAACACCTAATTTCGCTCCTCAGTCGGGTTCGGCCCTGCTCGTGTCGGGCAACGCTGTCACAGGTGGCAAGATTAGCGATTCGTTCTTTACATCGGCCCCGTATCGTGGTGCTTTCAATGGAACGGACAACTGGCTAAGCGGCTGGACGAACTTCGATCCGCAGAATACCAGCTACAATTAGCGGGTGGTGCAAGTAGTAACGCAATCGTAACAATACGGTAGCATTGACATAACGGTGCGTGCCTAGTTTTGCACCGATGAATCGGAAGAAACTATTGACTTCCTGTTCGTACACTGAATCAAATTCTCAATAACCACTTTTTATATTGGTGTCGCATGAAAAGGCCGGGGTTCTATCCCGGCCATTTTCTTTTTGGACCATACTGATTTAAAACCGAAGCCGGACACCTGCCAGAAAGTTGCGCCCGGCTTGTGGGTAATAGCCGTTGTCGGCCTGTACGCGACCTTCGGAAATGTAAGCGTATGTGTACCCGTTCGATTCGTAGAGTTCGTTGAATACATTGTTGAACAACAACGTGAACGTCAGCTCCTGCGCAAAGCGGGGCTTTAGCGAGTAAATCACGCGAATATCATTCGTGAAATACGGATTCAGCTTCCGGCTCTCGTTCGATGTATTGTCCAGGTACTGCTTGCCAACGTACTTCGACAACAGACCCAGTTCCAGCCCTTTTGCTGCCGTAAACAGCACCTGCGAACCACCGATGACGTTTGGCGAAAACGAAATGTCGGTTGTCGTGTATTGCCGCGATTCCTGCGATTCGTTGTCGAAATTATCGAGGTACTCGGTAAAATTCTGAATCCGGTTGCGGCTGAACGTCGCGTTGACATTCCAACGGAGTTTCTTCGCCAGTTGCAGCGCCGACTCCAGTTCGATCCCCGCCCGGTAACTGCGCGGCACGTTAACCCGATTGTACGCGCCTACGTCGTTCAACTGCCCCGACAGTACCAGCTGATTGCGGTAATTCATAAAGTACGCATTGGCCGTAAACGACACCCGCTGACGCTGTAACTTATAACCCGCTTCGTAGTCGATCAGCCGTTCCGCGCGCGGTCGGCTTTCCGGTGTCGACTGGGTGTAATCGTCACGGTTGGGTTCGCGATGGGCTACACTTACCGATGCATAGAGGGTATTTTCGTCATTGATCGTGTAAGTAGCGCCCGCTTTCGGGTTGAAAAACGTCAGATTCGCATCCTGCTGCACGTTCTGCAACTGACTGTTGAAGCCCAGAAATGAGTAGTCGATCCGGCGGATCTGTAAATCGGCGAAGGCATTCAGCGTTGGCGTAAACTGGTAATACGCTTTAGCATACAGGTTCGCGTCGCGCTTGGTCGCGTCGTCGTTGTAGTAACGCTGCCGGATGTTGGTGTTCCCGGCGATGCGCGCCCAGACAATCTCGCCAAAGTGTCCTCCCTTGTACTCGTTCCAGCCCCCGCCGATGTAGGCCGTCAGTTTATTGTAGCTCGTGTAATCCAGCGAGAATACGCTGCCGTAAAAGTCATTGTCGAGCCAGCGACGCCGGATAATGTCGGTACGGGTAATCGTTGAGTCGCCAATGGTTACGTTAGGCAGGCCGTAGTTGCTATACCGATCGTTGGGGCGGTATTGTTCGTAGTACCCCCGCCCCTTCGTGTAGAATCCCGATACGTTCAGCCGCCAGTTTCGGCTCAGCTCATGCGACGTAATCAACTGGTAGTTGTCCTGCTGGTAGTTATCGGTTTCGTTCTCGTACGTGTACGGATTATACGTCCGGTTTGTCTTCAGCAAATTCTCTGGCACCCCGCCCCACGACTGATAGGTCTGCTCGATGCCCGAAAAGATGTTGAGCCGGAAGAAACTCTTTTTCGTGTAGTACCCACCCGACAGATAAAACGATTTCAGATCAGAAAACGCCCGATCGACATAGCCGTTGGAGTAAATCTTCGACAGTCGCGCGTCGAGCACAAAATGGTTGTTAATCAAGCCCGTACCGGCCAGCACATTGAGTTTGTACGTGCCGAATGAGCCCGCCGACAGGTTCGTTTCGGCATAGGGCTTGGTCTGAAGCTGATTCGTCTGAATGTTGATCGACGCGCCAAACGCACCCGCCCCGTTGGTCGACGAGCCGACGCCCCGCTGAATCTGCACGGTACTGACCGACGAGGCAAAATCGGGCATGTTGACGAAGAACGTCCCCTGCGACTCGGCATCGTTATAGGGAATACCGTTCAGCGTCATATTGACCCGCGTTGCATCGGACCCCCGGATGCGAATGCCCGTGTAGCCCACTCCCGCCCCCGCGTCGGACGTGGTTACGATCGATGGCGTGAAATTGAGCAGTTGAGGAATATCCTGCCCCAGATTCAGTTTATCGAGATACTGCCGGCTAATGTCCGTGTAGGCAATGGCTGACTTCTGATTCGCCCGTGTCGCGCTGACTACTACTTCATCGACCGCGATAGCTGACTTAGCGAGCTGAATCGTCAGCGGAGCGGCTGATACCGCATCAACTGTCTGCGTGGTGGGTTGGTAACCAAGCAGCGAAATGCGTAGCACAACCGGACCAGGCTTAACGTCTGTAAGTCTGAAATTGCCGGATGGATCAGTCAGTGTACCTTTAAAGGTACCATCAATGGTTACGGCCGCACCCGGTAATGAGCCGGAGCCATCGGCATCGCGCACAGTACCGGTAATGGAAGACTGTGCCTGAACCGACACGACTGACAGCCCAAAACTGACCATCAGTAGCGATAGAAACGTCTGTCCTTTCATAGGAAAGCAGGACGATAGGCAAAGGGGCCATACCTACCTATGGAAAAACGGAAAATGTATGTGATTGTCAATCAAGTTCCCTTCGCCGGCATTACCCGGATCAGGTTCAATGGGTATAATCTCAGCCTGTTATAGTAAGGCACCCCTGTGTAAGATCGGCGTAAAGTTAAACGAAAATTAACATAACAAGACTCGCCGTTGGTCGTTGTGAGGTAAACAAATGACGTGTGGTATGAGTGAATTTGATTTGGTTGTGCTGACCGAAGCGATCGATAATGAGCGGCTGAAAGCAGGCGATGTTGGCACAATCCTGACGGTATATAACGAGGGTAAGGCGTTTGAGGTTGAGTTTGTTACGCTGACGGGCGAAGCTGTAGCCGTCGAAACGTTACTGCCGCATCAGGTGCGGGCGGTGCGGTCGTCGGAAGTGCTGGCAGCCCGTGATCTGACGGCGTTTTCGCAATCCGAAGCGCAGTAACATCGACCCCGTAAAGTTTTGACTGTTACGCTTTTCCACTCAGACAAATATGTCTACTTTTGCACTCCAAATTGCAAACAGATGAGCAAGAAGAATAGCGGACTGGACTTTCTGGAAGACCCCGATGCACTGGAGGGACGGTTTGAAGAAGTAGGCGACTTTTTTCAGCAGAATCAGAAAATTGTTCTGGGTGTGATCGTCGCCATTGTACTGGTCGCTGCCGGTTTCATTGGCTACAAGCTCTACGTGAGCAGCCAGGACGAGACGGCGCAGGCTGATCTGTTTCCAGCGATATACCAGATCGAATCGGACTCGTTGAAGAAAGCACTGAATGGCGACGGTAAAACGCCCGGTCTGTTATCGGTTGCTGATAATTATGGGGCCACTCCCGCCGGCAATCTGGCCGAGTTCTATGCTGGCGTTGGGCTGCTGAAAGACAACAAGTATGACGAAGCAATCGAGCACCTGAAAAGCTTCAGTGCTTCTGACTTGTTGGTACAGGCCCGCGCTTATGCACTGATTGGCGATGCGTACATGCAGAAGAAAAGCTACGACGACGCTATTGATTACTACCAGAAAGCGGCCGACTATAAGCCGAACAAATTCTTTACGCCCGGTTATCTGAATAAACTGGCCATTGCCTATGAGCAGGCCAAACAGAACGACAAGGCAATTGACACGTATAACCAGATCATCGAAAAATACGGCCAGTCGTCAGAAGCTGCCAGTGCCCGCAAATACAAGGCACTGCTGGAGTCTACAGGTGGTCAATCGTAGACGTAGCTGATACATCAGTAATCAGTACAGCAGGGACAAAACCGATCGGGTTTTGTCCCTTTTTCTTAACCAGTTAATTTTGCCCGTCCGAACAGACGACTGCCTATGGCTTCTGAACTAAAAAACCTGAGTGTTTTCAGCACCACCGAACTGCCCGACGTTAGCCACCGGCGGTTTGCTATTCTCGTTTCCGAATGGAATACCGACGTAACGGAAGCTCTGTTTCAGGGTGCCTACGACACATTGATACAGTATGGCGTCAGCCCTAACCATATCGTTCGGGGCAACGTGCCGGGTAGTTATGAGCTAAGTATGGCGTCGCTATGGTTTGCCCAGCGCGATGATATCGACGCGGTTATTGCGTTAGGCTGTGTCATTCAGGGCGAAACAAAACACAACGACTACATCAACCATGCCGTGGCACAGGGCCTGACAAACGTCAGCCTGAAGACCAACAAGCCGGTTATCTTCGGTGTACTTACACCCAACGATCAGCAGCAGGCGCTGGATCGGGCCGGTGGGAAACACGGCAACAAAGGCGACGAAGCAGCCATTACCGCTATCAAAATGCTCGGCCTGCAAAAGCAGGTGTATAGCCGGTTGTAAAGAGCGAAAGGGTGAAAGAGCGAAAGAGCGATCACCATCGCCTGTGTCCGCTACTCACCTGTTCACTCTGCTGACCGGCTCGAAAATCGCTCTTTCACTCATTCACTCTTTCGCTTTTAACAATGCACGTCTGGAAATTCGGAGGCACGTCTGTCGGGAAGCCCGAGCGTATGCGCTCCATCCGTAACCTGATTACCGAAGATAGTACGCGTAAAATTGTCGTTTTGTCGGCCCTGTCCGGGACGACCAATGCATTGCTCGCTATTGGCGAGGCCTTGAAAGCCAACAACGACGAGGAGGCTAATGCAAAAATCGACGCGCTGAAAGCCCATTACGATACATTCGTCACAGATCTGTATGCTACCGAAGCGGGCAAAGCCGCTGGTCAGCAGGTGGCTGACAGCGAGTTTTCGTTTATCCGGTCGCTGGCAGGTATCAAGCCGTTTTCCATCAAGCAGGAAAAGGAACTGGTGGCCGAGGGCGAACTGCTCAGCACACAGTTGTTTCAGGCGTATCTGATAGAAGAAGGTGTACCGTCGACGCTGTTACCCGCGCTGGATTTCATGCGCATCGATGCCGACAACGAGCCGGAAATTCAGGTGACGAAGCAGATTCTGGCCGATATGCTGCCGGTTCACGACGACAAGCAGATCATCGTGACGCAGGGATTTATCTGCCGAAACCCACGGGGTGAAGTCGACAATCTCAAGCGGGGTGGCTCGGACTACACCGCGTCGCTGATTGGTGGCGCTGTACAGGCCGATGAAATTCAGATCTGGACCGATATCGACGGGATGCACAATAACGACCCGCGTATTGTGAAAAACACGTTTCCGGTTCGTGAGCTGACCTTCGATGAAGCGGCTGAGCTGGCGTATTTTGGCGCGAAGATTCTGCATCCATCGACCATCACCCCTGCGCGGATGTTTGGCGTACCCGTCCGATTGAAAAATACGATGGAACCTGCCGCGCCCGGTACGCTCATTGCCGACCGTCCCGAATCGGCCAGCCGCTCCAGCGAAGTGTTCAAAGCCGTCGCGGCTAAAGACGGGATCACGGCTTTGTATATCCACTCGACCCGGATGTTGAATGCGTATGGCTTTCTGCGTCGTATTTTCGAGATTTTCGAGAAGTACAAAACGCCGGTCGATATGCTGGCGACGTCGGAAGTATCGGTATCGGTCACGATTGATAATACGGATCGGCTTCAGGAAATTTCGGAAGAGTTAAATGCGTTCTGTACGCTGGAAGAACCTGACTACGATCAGACGATTATCTGCATTGTTGGTAACTTTAGTGCTGACAATGAAGGGGTTGCCTTAAAAGTATTCAATGCGATGCAGAACATCCCGATCCGGATGATTTCGTACGGCGGTACCGAAAGTAACCTGTCGCTGCTGGTGCATGGTAAATACAAAGCTGAAGCCCTGAATGCCCTGAACGACGGCCTGTTTGCCCGATAGAAACACCAGCCCCGCGCCCGACCATGACCGACGAACAGTTTTTGAGCGAAGTAAAACGCACGGTACTGGCGATTGACCCGCAAGCCGAAATCTGGCTGTTCGGTTCCCGCGCGCGGGGCGACTTCCGCGACGACTCCGACTGGGATTTTCTGGTGCTCACCGACGAACCGGCTGGCCGGATGTTGAAACACACCATTCAAGACCAACTGTACGACGTCGAATTGGCGAGCCGACAGCTTATCAGCACACTTGTGCATCAGAAAGGTGAATGGGAAGATCTGGAGGTCACCGATTTGTACCAAAACATCAAAGATGATGGCCGACAGCTATGAAGAGAACGAAGGAAGAAGTCGTTGTCTGGCGGTTGCAAAAGTCAGCTGTCGATCTAGATGCCGCTAGGTCGATGGTTGACAATCAACACTGGGATGGTGCTGTCAATCGCTTGTATTATGCGGCTTTCCACGCAGTGACGGCTATTATGCTCAACGACGATATCCGGGTGAAATCGCACGCGGGTGTAAAGCTGATGCTTGGCGAGCAGTATGGTAAGGCGGGGCGCATTGATGAGCAGTAGACAAAATTTTACGCTCGGCTGTTCAAGTTCCGTCAGGATAGCGACTACGAAGATTTTGCTGTGTTCACGGCTGAAGATGTAGTTCCCTTATTGGCCCAAACCGAAGAATTTATTGCTGTCATTAAACAGCTAATTGATACAAACTAATGCTTCAACTTGCTTACATCCGCGAGAACCGGGACGCTGTGCTGGCCGGCCTTGCGAAACGCCATTTTGCCAACGCTGAACCGACCGTCGATCAGGTTCTCTCCCTCGATCAGCAACGGCGCGATACCCAGCGCGATCTTGACGATACACTGGCGCAGTCGAACGTGAAAGCCAAAGAAATTGGTGCCCTGATGAAAGCCGGTCAGCAGGCCGAAGCGAATGCGGCTAAAGCTGAAACGGCGGAGTTAAAAAGCCGCTCGAAGGAACTGGAAGAAAGTCTGAAGTCGGTCGAGGAGCAGTTGCAGAATGTGCTCGTCACGATTCCCAACGTTCCGCACAGCAGCGTACCAGCAGGCCGTAATGCCGACGATAACGAAGTGGTGCTGGAGCACGGCGACAAACCGACGCTGTATGACGGCGCACAGCCGCATTGGGAGTTGATTAAAAAGTACGGCCCCGATGGCGGACCGATCATCGACTTTGAACTAGGCGTCAAGATTACTGGCGCGGGTTTCCCCGTGTACAGAGGCAAAGGCGCCCGGATTCAGCGGGCCATGATTAACTTCTTCCTCGATGAAGCGCTGAAAGCGGGTTACATGGAAGTACAGCCCCCCATCGTCGTCAATGAAGATTCCGGCTTCGGTACGGGACAGCTACCCGACAAAGAAGGGCAGATGTACTTCATCGGTGAGGAAAAGCTGTATATGATTCCAACGGCGGAAGTGCCGATTACCAACCTGTACCGCGACGTAATCGTACCGGAAGCACAATTGCCGATAAAAAACACCGGGTACACACCCTGTTTCCGACGTGAAGCCGGATCATGGGGCGCACACGTACGGGGGCTGAACCGACTGCATCAGTTCGATAAAGTGGAACTGGTGCGAATTGAAAAGCCCGAAAACTCGTATGCTGCGCTGGAAGAGATGAGCCTGCACGTCCAGTCGCTGCTGCAAAAGCTGGAACTTCCCTATCGGGTGCTGCGGCTGTGCGGGGGCGATATGGGCTTTACGTCGGCGCTCACCTACGACATGGAAGTATGGTCGGCTGCGCAACAGCGATGGCTGGAGGTTAGCTCGGTGTCGAACTTTGAAACCTACCAGGCCAACCGGTTGAAGCTTCGTACGAAAGACAGCACCGGCAAGATGCAGCTGCTGCACACGCTCAACGGCTCGGCCCTGGCCTTGCCCCGCATCCTGGCGTCGATTCTGGAAAATAACCAGACGCCTGACGGTATCCGTATCCCGGCTGTGCTGGTACCCTACTGCGGATTCGACAAAATCGACTAGCAGTCGCAGGAGTAATTGGCGTAACCGGGAAAGTCGGGCGACAGCTTGCCGCTGAGACTCACGACCCGATTGAGCGGAATAATGTCACCCTGACCGAGTTCGATGTACTCGATGCCCTCTTTCTCGAAATGCCGCTTCAGCAGGGCATCGGTTTTGATGAATTCGCTGAGGTCGGTCAGGTATTCGATCCGGACGAATTTGCCGGGAATGATCGCGTTGCGGAAGTCCGTTTCCTGCGCGGTTGATTCAGATTGGTTCGTTTCCATATTCTATAAACAGCAAACGCGCCCCGGTAGTTGCCGGAGCGCGTTTGCTGTTTATTAAAGGACGTAGACTAGAAACTGTGATGGCTGATGATCTGCACCGCCGACGTCAAATCGGTCATCCGGCTATTTCCAGCTGCTTCTGGAACTCGCGCAGGATCGTTTCTTTCATCGCAATCTTCCGTTTCTGCGTGTTGATCTTGTTGAGCGCCTGCTTGTCTTCATCGTTGTTCGGGTCCAGACCGTCGGCATCCTGTAGGGCAAACTGAAGATCGTTTTTCTCCCGTTTGACGAGGTATTCCATTTCGCGAATCTTCGTCCGAATCTGCTCTGCCTGACTTTTCAGACCGAACGCGGGGTATTTGCGTGTCAGCACCCGGCCGAGATAACTCAATTCAAAAATCTTGTCGCAGGCGGCCCGGAAGCGGTCGTTGAGCGACTTGTCCTGCATCTTGAATGGCACCTTGACCTCTTTCCAGCTGTTGAGCAATACTTTGGCCCGTTCGGCAGCTGCGAAGATATCTTCCTGTTTGGCAAGCGATTCGGCTTCGTCGGCCATTTTCATCTGAGCCTCGATACGCGGGTCGATTCTCTTCTCGATCACAATGCCCTTCACCTCATTGTACTTGGCGTAGAAGGTTGTCGTGGCTTTCTTGAACTGCTTGTACAGCTTACCGCTCTTCTTGATCGGCACTTCACCAACCTGTTTCCAGGCGTTGTTGAGTTTCCGAACCTCCTGAAAAGCCGCGTCGAGATCACCAAGCCGGTTAGCGCGGAACGCCAGCCGGATCAGCTCGTCGTACTTGTCGAGCCGCTCCTGAATCACCTTGTTCTGCTCGTTGAAGAACTCCCGCCGACGCGTGAAAAAACCGTCGAGTAGTGCCTGAAACTCGTTGACTACATCGGTTTCGACTGACTTATCTACCGGTCCGGTCTTGATCCATTTTGTCTTGACCTCCTGCAACGCATCGGCCGTTTCGCGCCACTCCGTACTATCGACCATTGTGGCCGCTTCCGCAATCAGCGCCCGCTTGATCTCCAGATTTTTGAGCTGGTTAACTGTAATCAGATCCGCCAGAATAGCTTCCTGTGCGTCGAGCCGGTCCAGTAGCGGGGGGAAGTTACCGAGCGCGTCAAACTGAATCAGTTTCTTCCGCAGCTGCATCAGTTTGGTTAGATAGGACCCTTTGTTCTGGGCCTCTTCAATATCTTTTTCCAGCTGACTAACTTTACTTTCGGCGATGATAAAGCGGTTTTTGAAATAATCGAGCGCTTCCTGCTCGGTACGTTTAACTTCGCCGATCTGCCGATCTTCGTATTCCAGGTAGCCTGTCAAAAATACCTTTCCGTCTTTGACGTAACCGTATTCATCTACCAGTGAAGCGTTTTCCATTCTTGTGTTTTGGTTAAGGCTGCGCTGAGGGTTAATTTTGGGGTAGTTGCCACCACAAATCTATTAGAAATTAATGAGTCAGGAAACCATAATTTTCTCGATGGCGGGCGTGAGTAAAACTATTCCGCCAAACCGACAAATCCTAAAAAACATCTATCTGTCGTTTTTTTACGGCGCAAAAATCGGTGTGCTGGGTCTCAATGGATCGGGTAAATCGACCCTGCTCCGCATCATTGCCGGTATCGACAAAAGTTATACGGGTGAAGTCGTTTTTTCGCCCGGCTATTCGGTCGGCATGCTGGAACAGGAGCCACAGTTCACGCCCGGCAAAACGGTTCGTGAAGTCGTCGAAGAAGGCGTGCAGGAAGTGGTGGCCCTACTGAAAGAATTTGACGAGATCAACGAGGCTTTCGGTGATCCCGATGCCGATTTCGATAAACTGCTAGCCCGGCAGGGTGAGGTGCAGGAGAAGCTGGACCATCACAACGCCTGGGAACTGGACCAGAAGCTGGAGCGAGCAATGGATGCCCTGCGCTGCCCCCCCGCCGACGCGTTGATCGATAACCTGTCGGGGGGTGAGAAACGCCGGGTGGCGCTGTGCCGTCTGTTGCTGCAACAGCCCGACGTGCTCCTGCTTGATGAGCCGACCAACCACCTCGATGCAGAGTCGGTGCTGTGGCTGGAAGAACACCTGCGGCAGTACACGGGTACAGTCATCGCCGTAACCCACGACCGGTATTTCCTCGACAACGTAGCCGGCTGGATTCTCGAACTCGACCGGGGTGAGGGTATCCCCTGGAAAGGCAACTATTCGTCGTGGCTCGATCAGAAACAGCAGCGGCTGGCGAAGGAAGAGAAAACCGAGTCGAAGCGGCAGAAGACGTTGCAGCGCGAATTGGAATGGGTACGGATGGCCCCGAAAGCGCGGCAGGCCAAGTCGAAAGCCCGCTTGGGTGCCTATGAGAAGCTGCTCAGCGAAGACGCCAAACAGCGCGACGATAAGCTGGAAATCTTTATACCGGCTGGTCCGCGACTGGGTGCCAAAGTCATTGAAGCCGACGACGTGGCGAAAGCATACGGCGACCGGCTGCTGTTCGAGCACCTCGGCTTCCGGTTGCCGCAGGGCGGTATCGTGGGGGTGATCGGGCCCAACGGGGCGGGTAAAACCACGCTGTTCAAACTCATCACCGGCCGCGACAAACCCGACGCTGGTAGTTTCGCCGTGGGCGATACGGTGCAGGTCGCGTATGTCGATCAGGAACACGACGGCCTAGACCCGAACAAATCCGTATACGAAGCTATTTCAGGGGGCAACGAATGGATTATGATGGGCGGCAAGCAGTCGAACGCAAGGGCATACGTGAGCCGCTTCAACTTCGCCGGTGCCGATCAGGAGAAAAAAATCGGTACGCTGTCGGGTGGGGAGCGCAACCGGGTTCATCTCGCGATGACGCTGAAAGAAGGGGCTAACCTGCTCCTGCTCGATGAGCCGACCAACGACCTTGACGTCAATACGTTGCGGGCACTGGAAGAAGGGCTGGAAAATTTTGCCGGTTGTGCTGTGGTCATCAGCCACGATCGGTGGTTCCTCGACCGTATTGCCACGCACATTCTGGCGTTCGAGGGCGACTCACAGGTGTACTGGTTCGAAGGTAATTTCTCGGAGTACGAAGAAAACCGGCGCAAACGGCTCGGCACCGACGCCACCCCGACCCGGATCAAGTATAAGAAGCTGGTGTAACATGAAAACTCGGCTGGACGGTATAGCTATTCAGCCGAGTTTGCTCTATCCGAATATTTGGAACTCAATGTCTATTTTTCTATCAGAGTTATGACTTTGTGAAAAGCCTTCCAAATCGTCGTATATATAAGTCTCATCGAAGCCGAAGAGTGGCTTCCACAGCATATTAAGCTGTTGTTTGAGTTTTGAAGAAATACCTATGAAACATAAACTTTCTTCAGAATAAGTGGACAGCGAACCCCATCTTTCATTTACGGCGTTACCGAAGAGAAAAAACGAATGTTGATTTCTCATTCGAGCTATTAGATGCAAAGGCTCGTATACGATGGGCTTGTTCGGCGAATGCTCTAAAATATCTTTAATCTTGAGTGAGGTCAACCCTTCATTCACGTGCGACATAGAATGATTCAAGCGATCAATGTTCAGGCATGTGAGTAGTCTGTCCTCATCTTCTCTATCTGCGCATGCAAACCAAAGTGAAATCCAAAGGCTTTTGCTGAAATCTAAAAGTCTGGTGGAGCCGCCGTAATGTTGTATGAGTGACAGTAATTCTAAATCATATAAATTTCTGCCAAAGTAGTATCCATGACCTCTCTGCCTAGCTCTTTGCAGAAGTTTTTCTTCGTAATCGTCCAAGAAGCCGTTGAAAGTCAATATGTTATTGTCATACGAGTTCGATGCAGCAATAAACTGAGACCTTAAACGACGTACAGCTTTACTATCGACTCGCCAATTAAGAGAGGCTTGGCCACGCCATCCTACAAAAGAAAAAAGAGGAGAGTCGAAAGAGGTTAAAGCACTGGCTACAGTAAAAATTTGCTCTGTTGTGTCCAACATCAAGATTTCCCCAAAATGCTCTGTATCAACTTTGCGGAAATTTATATCAGCTAGTAGAGATTTCATGAAGACGTCTGCGAACATACTTTTATAAGTTTACAGAATCACTCTTTTAGATCGCAGTAGCGTAGTAAGCTGGAACGTACAACCCGGCAGCATGTCGATCTCGTCGTCCCAACTGGTCAGAATCCAGTGTTCATTCGGTTGAGCGATGAGTGTCCGGCGTGTTTTAGTTAGTATCCAGATTACTTTCTGTACGCCGAAGTCAAGTATTTTCTGCGTTTTATCGTAGACGTATTCCGTTTCGCTGATGTTGGTCGGCAATTCGATTTTTACGTCGACTTCAACGACGACGCGGGGTGGAACGGAAAAATACTTTTCATCGAGAGGAACCGGCAAACTGGCCTGATCGAATACGGCAATATCGTTCGACAGGTTACTCCCCGGTGCCAGATGTAAACCTGGTTCGTTCGTTGCAATCAAATAATCGTCAAATGGTAAGCACTTGTACAGAACGTGGACAAGCAGCGAAACGATTGCTGATTGTAAAGCACTAGCACCCATAATTTCTTCCTTCGTTTTCTGGCGGGATAACACAGCCCGATAGCCCCGATAGTAGTAAGGTACACCATCGATCATTTCGTATAATAATGAAGCCGGTATCTTGCGGGGCGCGGCCGGGCGTTGTCCTGTTGGCCGGGTGGATACGTTCATTTGGTTTACCTTTGTTCTACAGTAAAGATAAGGCTTTTATGCATTACGGGTATTTCAACGGCACCATTGCCCCGACCGATCAACTGGCTGTCGGTGTAACGGACTTAGGTCTGCTGCGCGGTTACGGCTTGTTCGATTATTTCCTGACTTACAATGGCCGGCCGTTTCAGTGGGACTGGTACTGGGAGCGGTTTCAGAACTCGGCCATGCGGATGCATTTGCCGCTGCCAATGAGCAAGACCGAAACCTATGCCGTAGTCATGAAGCTGATCGAACAGGGCGGGGGCACTGACACAGGTATCCGCTTTGTGCTGACGGGTGGGTATTCCGCCGACAGTATCAGCATCGAAAAGCCCAATCTGCTGATGCTGACGGAGCCAATTCACCCGACATCAGTTAGCCAGTACGAACAGGGAATCAAGGTCATTCTGGATGAATACGTCCGGGAAATAGCCGAAGTGAAGAGTACCGACTACAAGCGGGTCATTTTGCTGGCGCAGGCGATTCGGGCAGCGGGGGCGTCGGACGTGCTGTACCAGAAGGGGGGTGAAATCAGCGAACTAAGCCGGAGTAATTTCTTTCTGGTGAAGGGCGATCAGCTCATTACGCCCAACCGAAATATCCTGCACGGCATTACCCGCCGGCTGGTAATGCAACTGGCGCAGTCTGCTTTTGAGGTGATCGAACGGCCGGTGTTGCTGTCGGACCTGTACGATGCCGATGAAGCGTTCACGACAAGCTCAACCAAAAAAGTGCTGCCTATTACGCAGATCGGTGACCTGACGATTGGCGATGGGAAGGTTGGCCCAAAGGCGAAATTCCTGCTCGAACAGGTCGACGAATTAATCGAGAATTGGTGATATTGTAGGATTTTTTGTCATCCCGACGTCAGGAGGGATCTCCGGCAGCCAATGATTTGATCGATAACACCGGAGATCCCTCCTGACGTCGGGATGACAAAAAAATAGGTCTCTGATAAACCAAACATTATCCGAAATACACTTCTCAATCCTTATAAATCATCACCTCGCTGCTGCCGTCGGCTTTGATGTAACCGCGATACATACCGGCAGAGTTGAACGGCATGGCGAAATTACCCTTCCGGTCTAGCGCAATAACGCCCCCTTCGCCCCCCCGTTCGACCAGCTTCTTCATCACGACTTCGTCGGCCGCCTGCTTCACCGACAAGCCTTTGTATTCCATCAGCGCGGAAATGTCGTAACCGACCACCGACCGGATGAAGTATTCGCCGTGGCCCGTTGCCGATACGGCGCAGGTGGCATTGTTGGCATACGTTCCCGCGCCGATAATCGGCGCATCGCCCACCCGGCCGTACCGTTTGTTGGTCATGCCCCCGGTCGACGTGCCCGCTGCCAGATTCCCCGCCTGATCGAGCGCGACGCAGCCGACAGTACCAAACTTCTTGCCTTCTGTAAAAATCTGCTCATCCAGCAGCGAACCGGTTTTGCGAGTCGTGTCGGGCCTGGCGGTGGCTTTGGCGGGTTTTTCGGAGTGGTCCAGTTCAACTTTCTCGTCTTTCAGGGCCTTCTGCAAGCCCTGCCAGCGGGCTTCGGTGTAGAAATACGACGGATCGACAATCGTCATGCCCTGCGCTTTAGCGAATGCCTCCGCACCGGGGCCAATCATCATCACGTGTTCCGATTTGTCCATCACCCGCCGGGCCGTGCTGATCGGGTTGCGAACGGTCGTGACACCCGCGATGGAACCGGCTTTCAATGTGTTGCCATCCATCACGGCCGCGTCCATCTCGTTTTTGCCGTCATGAGTAAACACGGCCCCTTTACCCGCGTTGAATAGGGGTGAATCTTCCATGACGTGAATCGTAGCTTCGACGGCGTCCATGCTACTGCCGCCTTTTTTCAGGATAGCGTAACCCGTTTGCAGGGCCTGATTCAGCACCGTCCGGTACGCTTTCTCTTTCTCCGGCGTCATATTCTGCCGGGTAATTGTGCCGGCACCGCCGTGGATTACCAGCGTAATCGGGCCGTGGTCCTGCGCCTGCGTCATAAGTGTTGCGGTGCTGAGAAGAGCAGTAAGTAGTAAGGCTTTCATTGGGAATGAGTGTTTTTAGGTAGTTCAAAATACCCCATGGCAATGTACCCCACCCCAACCCCTCCCCGTTAGGGAGGGGCTTTGCCCGGTGAGTGTGCGGAGCCCCTCCCTGACGGGGCGGGGTTGGGGCGGGGTATTATTACGAATTCCACGTGTTTTGGGCCCGCATTACCTGCTCAATGACGTCGCGCACGGCCCCTTCGCCCCCTTTCCGTGGCGATACATACTGACACATATCGGTCAGTTCGGGAATGGCATCGGCGGGGCAGGTGCTTAGCAAATCGCGCTTCAGAATCGGCAGGTCGGGCAGGTCGTCGCCCATGTACACGATTTCGGCTTCGTTGAGCTTGTCGCGGCTGACGTAGCCGAGGTACGCGTTGAGCTTCTGATCGTCGGGGCCACCCATGAAAATGTCTTTCACACCCAGCGTTGTCAGCCACTTGCGGGCACCGTCGGAGTTGGCTGATGAGACGATACCGACCCGATAACCGGCTTTGATCGCGTGGGCAATGGCAAAGCTGTCTTTAATGTTGAACGTCCGATAGGCGTCACCCGATTCGGGCAGGTAAACCCGGCCGTCTGTGAAAACACCATCAATGTCGAAAATAAGCGTTTTGATCTGCGTAAGGCGATCCGTTGAAATGGGCATATAGTAAACGTAGGTAAGAAGTCGGAAGATACGGACAAAGTGCCAGCGTGGGGCGGTGCCCGAAAGACTATTCCATCTCCGTACATTTGTTTAATGAACAAACTGACACTGCCCCCAGCCTTTGCCGATCAGATGAACGCGCAGCTGGGCGCAGACTTTCCTCAATTTCTTGACGCGCTGACGAGTCCAACACCGGTCAGTATCCGCGTCAATCCGCGCAAACCAGCCTTCAATACCACAAATCTGGAACGGGTGCCCTGGTGCGCCGAAGGGTTCTACCTGCCCGAACGCCCCAGCTTCACGGCCGACCCGTTGTTTCAGGCGGGGGGGTATTATGTGCAGGAAGCGTCCTCGATGCTGCTGGCCGAAGCCGTTCGGCAAACGGTTAACCTGAACCGGCCGTTGCGGGTGCTGGATCTGTGCGGGGCACCGGGCGGGAAAAGCACCCTGCTGGCGTCGATGCTCACGCCCGACAGTTTGCTGATCTGTAACGAGGTAATCCGTAGCCGGGTGTCGGTGCTCCGGCAGAATATCGATAAATGGGGCTATCCGAACGTCGTCGTCAGCCACCACGACCCAGAGGCCCTGACCAATCTGGCTGGCTATTTTGATGTTATCTTGGTCGATGCTCCCTGTTCGGGAGAAGGACTGTTCCGCAAGGATCCCGAAGCCGTCAACGAATGGTCGGAAGCGAACGTCGATCTGTGCTCGGCCCGGCAAAAGCGGATTCTGGCGGCTGCGGCTCCGCTACTTGACACGGGCGGGATACTCATCTACAGCACCTGCACATACAATGCGCAGGAAAACGAGGATAACATGCGCTACTTGGCCAGCAATGGCTTTAAAAATAGGCCGCTCGACTTACCCGCCGACTGGAAAATTGCGGAAAGACGGGTTGACGGCGCGGTGGGTTACCAATGTTATCCGCACCGCGTGAAAGGCGAAGGGTTTTTCATCAGCGTATTCGAGAAGACCAGCTTTACAGCGGCCGTCAAGCTCGATGCCCGGACGTTTCGGAGCATTCGGGCACTACGTCCGCGCGAAACGGCCAGTGTCTCAACCTGGATTCAGGAACCGAAAGCGTTTTCGTACTGGGAAAAACCCAACGGCGATGTAATGGCACTGCCGGTATCGCTGGAAAAAACGTTTCTTTTCCTCGACAGTGCCATTCACAGCAAAGGTTTCGGAGTGGAGCTGGGTCAGTTCAAAGGGACCGATTTCATTCCAGCTCATACGCTGGCACTCAGTACCATCGTTCGCTCGGACCTGCCGGGCGTCGATCTCAGTCTGGAAGATGCGCTGCGCTACTTCAAAAAGGAAAATCTGGTGCTCGATCAACCCGTGAAGGTCTGGCAGCTGGCCAGGTTTGGCGGGTTAAATCTGGGCTGGATGAAAGGCGTCGGGCAGCGGGTCAACAATTACCTGCCCAAAGACTGGCGCATTCGGATGGACATTCGCGAATACATATGAAACGGATTCTGCTTATCGTCGGTCTGGTACTGGCTCTGCTGGTTGTCGGCTATCTGACGGGCCCGACCGCGCATTTCGACTCGATCAAAAACGGACGTATTGTTATGAAAACCGATCTGGTCGAACTGGAGCGCGAACTGGCGGAGTCGGAGCAGAAGGCCAACCTGCGCCCCGATAACGAAGCGCGGATCGTATGGGCCGATAGTACCCATAAGCAGAAAACGCCGTACAGTATCGTTTACATTCCCGGTTTTGGGGCAAGCTGGGCCGAGGGCGACCCGGTGCATCGACAATTGGCCAACCGGTTTGGTTGTAATCTGTACCTGGCCCGCACCTGCGAACACGGTGTGAACTCGCCCGATGCGATGAAGACCATGACCCCCGCCTGTTATGCCGAATCAGCGGAGCGGGCGCTGGCGGTGGGAAAAGCGCTGGGCGAGAAGGTGATCGTGATGGGTACATCGGCCGGGGGCATGCTGACGCTGTATCTGGCGGCTCATCATCCCGAAATCGCTGGCCTGATTCTGTATTCGCCCTGTATCGCTACCCGGAACCCGGCCCTGCGGCTGGTGACCAGGCCGTGGGGCGCGCAGATTATGCAGCAGGTCTTTCAGGGCGATCACGTCGTTGTCAATACCTACAAACCTGACCGGGCCAGGTACTGGCTGACGATCTACCACACCAACGGGCTGGTTACACTGCAAACCATGCTTGAGGACTGGATGACACCCGAGCAGTTCGCGAAGGTGAAGCAACCCCTGTTCATGGCGTACTATTATCGCGACGAGGAACACCAAGACGAAACGGTATCAGTACCAGCCATGCTGACCATGTTTGATGAACTGGGTACGTCCATCGATCAGAAAGAGAAGGTGGCTATTCCCAATGCCAACCACCACGTTATCGCATCGCATTTTACGTCCGGCGATCTGAAAAGTGTGTACCGGACGACGGCCGGATTTATGGAACGGGTGCTGCATCTGCCGGTTGTAACCCCACAGTAGTCAGGCCAATGGCGTGACTTTCCCCAAAAAGCGGCATCTTTGCCGGATAAATTGTGCAAGAGCAAGGTATGGCTTACGGATTACTGAAAGGAAAACGCGGCATCATTTCGGGTGCCCTCGATGAGAAATCAATTGCGTGGAAAGTGGCCCTGAAAGCAAAGGAAGAAGGTGCTACGTTTACGCTGACCAACGCGCCTATCGCCATGCGGATGGGAGCGATCAAACAACTGGCCGAGCAGTGCGAAGCGGAAATCATCCCCGCTGACGCCACCTCGACCGACGATCTGGAAAACCTGTTCACCAAATCGCAGGACATCCTGGGCGGTAAGGTCGATTTCGTACTGCACTCGATTGGCATGAGCCCCAACATCCGCAAGGGCAAATCGTATACCGATCTCAATTACGACTGGTACAAACAGAGCGTCGATATTTCGGC
Organism: uncultured Spirosoma sp.; assembly: GCA_964581865.1. Lineage (GTDB taxonomy): Bacteria > Bacteroidota > Bacteroidia > Cytophagales > Spirosomataceae > Spirosoma. The sequence goes on along the minus strand of CAZOQC010000024.1, from coordinate 5,062 downwards.
GATGTCGTTCCACAAAATGATGCAGACGGCCTATAAGCTCGACGCCATCAACGAGTGGGGGTCAATCGTAGCCCTGACGTATATGGCGGCTCAGCGGACATTCTCGTTCTACGGTGACATGGCCGACGCTAAAGCCACGCTGGAGTCGATTGCCCGCAGCTTCGGTTACCACTACGGCAAATTCCGCAACGTCCGTGTCAACACGGTATCGCAGTCGCCCACACCGACGACGGCCGGTGGCGGCATCGGTGGCTTTGACCGATTCTATGATTTCGCCGAAAAAATGGCTCCGCTGGGCAACGCAACCGCTGACCAGTGCGCCGACTACGTCATGACCCTGTTTTCGGACTACACCCGCATGGTCACGATGCAGAACCTGTTCCACGACGGCGGCTTCTCGATGACCGGTGTTTCGGAAGGAGTAATGGAGATGTTTGAGAAGGGAAAATAGGTTTCCCTACTGATTAACCACAAAAGAAAGGGGTCGAAAACGTACACACAGTACAGTTTTCGGCCCCTTTCTCTTATGGCCTTCCGTTATAGCTCAACGATTGATACCCGGCTATTGCCGTCGTGGCCCTTATCGATCTGAATCTGAACACTGATCCGCTCCTTGATTTCGTGGCGGTGCGAAATTATACCAATCGTCTTCTGGCTGTCCTGTTGGAGTTTCTCGAGCATCGCCACCGCCATATCCAGTGCTTCGGGGTCCAGCGTACCAAAGCCTTCGTCGATAAACAGGCTGTCGATCTGAATATTCTGCGACGCCAGATCCGACAGTGCCAATGCCAGCCCGAGGCTAAGCGTGAACGTTTCTCCGCCCGACAGGCTGGTCACCGTACGCTCGGCCCCACCCTGATACTGATCCAGCACGTAGAGTTCATCCTGCCCGTCGCGCGGTTTTAGAATCAGGTAGCGGTCAGACAGGTCGCGCAGTCGGCGGTTGGCGAGACCGATTAGCTGCGAAAGCGTAAGTCCCTGTGCAAACCGGCTGTACTCGTCACCCTTCGCGCTCCCGATCAGCCGGTTCAGTTCGCGCCACGGCATGGCTGCGTCGTCCAGCTTTTTTACGTCGCCGAGGAGTGTTTTATGGCGTTTGTGTTCGCGGGTATCGGCGTCGAGGGTCTGCTTGAGCTTACCCAACTGCTCCGTCTGCTGACGCAATTCTTTATCGCGTTCATTAATGAACTGGCGGATTTGATCGAGCGGAACGTCGGTTTTACGGGCTTCGGCCAGTGTCTGCCGTCGCTGATCGGCATCGGTGTGCTTGGCCGTTAGCTGCGTCGCTTCATCGGCGAGGTGTTGCTTCTCATCCTGCAACCGGCGAAGCGTAGTGGGGTCAAGTACCCGCTGACGGGCTGTCTGTACATCGGCGAAGCCCCGGCTTTGCAGCAATGGCTGAAGCTGATTGTGCAGATCGGTTGCCAACTGCCTAGCTTCGGTCATTGCTTTAGCAGCCTGATTCAATAATCCTTCCTGCGTGGCCCGGTCAGATTGATTCTTTGTAAACCGGTTCGTCAACTGATCGCAGACGGTCTTGATGTCGCTACCCGTGAAAAGCTGATCCCGCTCTTCCGTCAATCGCTTAATCTGATGTTGCGTTGCGTGCAAGGCCGCCAGATCGTCGGTTAACTGACGCAGAACTTTGTCCTGTTCCCACAACGATAGTAACAGGGCTAGTTCATCTCGTTGCGCATAGATGTATTGCTGCCTGTTTTCGAGAAACGTTGGTTGGGTATCTTCGTCAAGTGTCAACGAAACCAACTCTGCAGCTATCGTTTTTTTATTACTTCTGTATTCCTCAAGTAGTACAGTCCGTTGGGCATCTAGGCTTTTTTTCGTGGACTCTTCCTGGATGATTTTTCGGTTGAGGGAATCGACGTTTCCTTTCTTAGTATCAATATCGGCTGCGATCAGCTGAATTGCCACTTCGATCTGACCTACTTGCTGAATGTACCGATGCGCATACGGATGGTGAGTCGAACCGCATAAGGGACAAGCCTCACCTGCCACCAAACTTTTTCGCAATTCATCTAGGTTCGCTTCGGTAACTAATCTCAGTTTTTGATCGTCAAGTGTCTTCCTTTTCTCTTCCAGTCTTGTCAGTTCAGACCGTAGTAAATCTAGTTTTGGATAATCTGATTTGATAGAATCCTGATACTTATCAATTCGTATCCTCAAGTTCACCCCGTCGTAATACCGCTTCTGTTGATCCGTCTGAAGTTGAATCAATCGCTCCAGCTTTTTTTCCTGATCGATCAGCTCTTTAATCTCGTGCTGAACCTGCTCAGGGGTTGCCAGCACAGCGTACTCGTTTTCCAGTTTTACCAGTTGCTCCCCAACCAGCCGTTGCCGTTCAACGACCTGCTCGTCCATCACAATCAGATCGTCGAGCCGCAGCGATCGAAGCCAGGCATCCGTTGCCTGTTTAATGATGTGCGATAGTCGCTGTTGAGGCAGACTGGCATTCTTTCGTTCCTGCTCAATTTGTTGTGTGAGGGAAAGCACCCGATCCCGAAGGTCGGTAATCGTCTCAGTCAGGGTCTGCTCCGATAAAGCCGGTTGCTGCGTCAACTGCCGTGCCTTTGCCAGCACGTCACTTAATTCAGTATGCAGACTTTGGAGAGACTCCTGTGTTCGCCGATGGCCGGTCGTTGCTTTTTGTAGCGTATCCTCTGCGTGAGTCAGAGAGCTGAATAATTCAGTTAGGTCAGCAACTTGGTTATGCCAGTCGAGCCGCTCCGCGTTGGGGGCAAAGCGCAGTTGCCTGCCGGTCAGTTCTTGCTGTTTCCGGACCAGCCGCGCGATATCCTGCTCGATTGCACCCAGCTGCTCGACCTGCTTAGCTTCTTCCCGGAAAAACGTCAGTTCGTCCGTCAGATGTATCAGACGTGTCTCGATGCCCTGCTGTTCAGCTTTCAGCTTATTCAGCTGATCGGCGTCAAGTAGCTGCACCAGTTCGATTACTTGTTGCTTATCGCGTAATTCTTCTTCGTAGATTTTGTTCTGCGTATGCGCCCGCTGACTCAGTCGACGGTAAATGTCCGTGCCGGTAATCTGTTCGAGCAGTTTACTTCGTTCCCCTGCCGACGCCCGCAGAAACTTGTCGAACGCGCCCTGTGCCAATACCATCGACCGAATAAACTGCTCATACGTCAGCCCGATCTTTATTGAGTTGAAGCCCGGCACCTCCCGCTTCTTTTCTGTGAGCAGTTTGTTGGCTGGTAATTCGGCTACTTCCATCTCGTAGTCGTTCCAGTTACCGTTGCGGTTCTTATTGATCGACCAGCGCGACCGATAGGCCTGCCCGCTTAGTTCGTACTCGACTTCGGCGTAGGCGTCAGCTTTCGGCTCGATCGCTGCCCGCTGATTAATAATCAGCCCTTCGGCCAACAGTCGGTCTTTCGACAGACCACGGCCATCGTGGTCCATAACACGTGGTACCCGGTTGAACAGGGCCAGCGTCATAACGTCGAGTAAGGTGGACTTACCCGCACCGGTCGAGCCGGAGATGACAAACAAGCCGGTTTTGCCCAGAATACCGTCGGTGAATACGATTGGCGGGTGTTCGCCGTAAAACGAATTGATATTCTTGAAGCGGATCTGACGAATTTTCATGAAACGGTCGGTAGTCAGTGCTCGACCAATTGATAGAGTTCTTTGTAGGTGTTAATAAGGGTAGCCCGCAGCGCATCATCAACGTCCGAAGCGTCCAGACGCCGATTAAACACGTCCAGATAAGACAAATCCTGAAGCTGCGTGTCGACCGCGTACAAGGAATCGAGCCCCTGAAGCTTGTTGCGGAACGTCAGCCGCGTTTTCGCGATTCGGAAGGGCGCATCCGCAAAGTCGCGGGGTAACTGCTCGAAATGAATGCGGGTAGCCAGACTTTCGCGCTCTTCCTCCACCAGAATTTCGACCAGCATCGGCAGCGATTCACCTGACTCGATTGCCATCAGCCGTTCCCGCACCTGATCCAGCGTACCGGTGATCTGGCGGAGACTACGAAAGCGCGGTACCAGAATCGGTTCGATGCCTGTCAGGGCTCCATCCTCGATCATTACTTCCAGCACCTGATGCTGATTGTCGCGTTCGCCGAAGCTAAGTGGAATGGGTGAGCCGCTGTACCGAATGGAATTACCCGTGCCCACACGCTGAGGGACGTGGATATGGCCTAATGCCACATAATCGAAACCAGCCGGGAAGTGCTCCGATGCGAAAGCGGCCTGCCCGCCTACCGAGTGAATTTCCCGTTCGCTTTCCGATACCGATGCCCCATGTACATATAAATGCCCCATCGCCAGCACCGGCACGTCCTTGTAGGCATCATGACAATGATCGGCTAGTCGTCCGTAATGATTTCGGATACCCATTCGGATGGCCTCGATACGCTCATCGTACGATTGCCCGGAAACCGACCGACGTAAATCGCCGTCACGAAGGAAAGGTACAGCTCCGATGATTACGTCCGTGGAATTATGCTGTAGCCGAATGATCTCCTGTAGGCAGTCGCCATTTGTACAACCGACCACGTGAATGTTAAGGTGGCGAAGCAAATCGCGGGGTGCATTCAGTTTGCTTGACGAATCGTGATTACCACCCGTGATAATCACCTGGCACTTCAGCGGCATCATACGGGTCAGAAACTGATAGTACAGCTGCATCGACCCATCATTCGGGTTTGTTGTGTCGAAAACGTCGCCTGCTACCAACAGCACGTCAATCTGCCTTTGTTCTATTAAATCAACTAACCAGTCCAGAAACAGCTCGTGGTCGCTTAACAGCTCATGCCGATAGAGCCGTTTACCCAGGTGCCAGTCGGCTGTATGTAATACACGTATTGAATTTGCCACGCTACAAACCTAGTTTTTCTATAGTATGCAATATACCCCCTTAGAACGGGAAACGGTCAACAGAAGGCGCTAAAGGTGGTTAATTAGGCGGTTGAGGCAAGCGTATAAGTACGGTTATCTGATAAGTGAGAAGAAAGTTTGAGAAAATATGATCGGGTAAGTAGCTGACTGATGGCTACTTACCCGCTTGCCGGACAAATAGCAGTGAC
>CAZOQC010000023.1:0-90656 GCA_964581865.1 uncultured Spirosoma sp. | reverse complement strand
GTCACTGCTATTTGTCCGGCAAGCGGGTAAGTAGCCATCAGTCAGCTACTTACCCTGACAAGATTGTTTAAACTTTTTTCAGCAGGTGATTCTTCTTGCCTTTAGAAACCAGCGCATATCGGTCCTGAAGCCACTCAATGGCTGGATTTGCGGCCGGATCAGACACCTTTGTTTTATTTATGCTTACCGCATTTTGAGCGATTGCGCGACGTGCCTCTCCCTTCGATGCGTATACTTGTCCTTTGCTAGCTGTTGATAAAAGGTCTGTGATGTCTTTGCAATCGGCCAGATCTTCCGCCGTTATCTCGGTTTGTGGTACGCCTTCGAATATTATATCGAACTCGTCGACCTTCAACGAGCGAAGTGTATCAAGCGTGGCTTTACCAAATAATACTTCCGAGGCTTTCACGGCCAAATCGTATCCCTCCTGGGAGTGCACGCGAATCGTGACGTCTTCGGCGATTGCCTTTTGCAGAATGCGCAGATGTGGTGCCTCGGCGTGTTGCCGTTCCAGTTCCTCTATTTCCTCCTTTGTCAGGAGCGTAAATACCCGAATCAGGCGCGTACTATCTTCATCGGCTGCATTGAGCCAGAATTGATAAAATTGGTACGGAGAGGTCATTGCCGGGTCGAGCCAGATATTCCCACCTGCCGACTTACCAAACTTGGTACCGTCTGATTTGGTGATCAATGGTGTGGTCAGGGCAAATGCCTGGTATTCTTCCCGGCCTTCTTTGCGCCGGATTAGTTCAGTACCGGTTGTGATGTTGCCCCACTGGTCTGATCCGCCCATCTGAAGGCGGACTCCTCTGTTTTTGTAAAGCCAGTAGAAATCATATCCCTGTAGCAGCTGGTACGAAAATTCCATGAAGGATAAGCCGGTTTCCAGCCGCTTCTTCACGGAGTCTTTTGCTACCATATAGTTGACTGTAATGTGCTGACCCGCTTCCCGCAAAAACTCGAGGAACGTAATCCCTTTAAACCAGTCATAATTATTGACCATTTCAGCGGCATTGTCGCCGGAGTCGAAGTTCAGGAATCGCGTCAGCTGCGCCCGGATACCAGACTGATTCTTACGCAATGTTTCTTCAGACAGGTAATCACGTTCTGCCGAACGGCCTGATGGATCGCCAATCATACCGGTAGCACCGCCAACCAGCGCGAACGGCTTGTGACCCGCCCGCTGTAAATGCACTAGCAGCATGATCGTAGCCAGATTGCCAATGTGGAGCGATGCGGCCGTTGGGTCGAAACCGATGTAGCCGGCGGTCAGTTGGTTTTGCAGTTGTTCTTCAGTGCCGGGCGTCATGTCCTGCAACATACCACGCCAGCGGAGTTCTTCGATAAAATTCATACAGAGTGAAATCGGACCGCCAGGGCGGAATGAAAGAGCGAACGAGCAAAAGGATGTTTTTCCCATGCTCTCCCGTCATTATACGTACTTACAAAAGTATGGCTTTACGGCAAAAGCAGCGACGAGTCGCCGTAACTCAAAAAACGGTAATCGTGCTGTAAGGCTGTCTGGTAAACGCGCTGCCAGTTATCACCGATCAGGGCCGCTATCAACAGGATCAGTGTTGAACCAGGCTGGTGGAAGTTGGTGATGATACCGCGACAAAGCCGAAAGCGATAACCGGGCGTAATATAGATACTGGTATGCGCCGTAACGGTTGCCAGGTCATTCGTATTCATATACGCCAGCACAGCCTGTATAGCTTCGGTGGGTGACGGCTGTTGGTCGATGGGTAAGCGATACGCGTAGTGTTGATCCAGCACAAACGGATTCGCTTCCTGGTGCATCACCCGTACGCCCATCCAGTATAAACTTTCCAGCGCCCGCATGGACGTGGTACCAACGGGAATGATGTGTCCAATCCGACCGAGCAGGTTTCGCAGATTAGCCGCCTTATAAACGATCTCCTCGGTGTGCATGAAATGCTGCCGGACATCATCGGTTTTGATCGGCTGGAATGTCCCGGCTCCTACGTGTAAGGTAAGGTAACCATGGCCGATTCCCTGCTGCGCCAGTGCGTCAAGTACGGCGGGGGTAAAATGTAGCCCGGCAGTTGGTGCGGCTACGGCTCCTTCTTTCTCCGAATAAACTGTCTGATAGGTGTCGCGGTCGGTGTCGGTGGCTTCGCGGTTAAGGTAGGGCGGCAGGGGAATCTGACCGGCCTGCTCGATAATCTGCGCAAACGACTGGTCTGCGGGGTGCCAGCTGAACCGGATCAACGACTGCGCCGGATCGAACCAGTCAGCGCGAAGTGTCACCTCGCCCTGTGGCGTCGGCAGGCGGGTTTCGAGTGTTTCGTTTGCCTTCCAGCGTTTACGGTTACCAATCATTACCTGCCAGATCACCTCGCCCGTTGCTTCCATGGCCTCACTGATCGGGGGAACCGTGTTTGTATCGGGATCGACGGGATTCAGCAGAAACAGCTCGATCAGCGCGCCGGTTGCCCGCGTAAAATGCAGCCGCGCCGGAATGACCCGGGTGTTGTTGAACACCAGGTAACTATCGGCGGGTAGTTGACGGGGTAACTCGGTAAACGTAGTGTGTTCGATCTGACCAGCTTTGTAGACCAGTAGCTTCGATGCGTCGCGCTGGGGCAATGGAAAGCGGGCAATCCGGTCGTCGGGCAGGTCGTACTGTATGTCGCTTAGCCGGAGTTCGGGTAATTCAGTCATCGGCCGATGGTTTCATGAATAAACGAATCGGGAGGGCCGCCAGTACGATAATTATGATGGCCGTACAAACAGGCAGCAGACCGCCGTAGTCAATGAAACGAACGGTACGGGCTGACTGATTGAGCAGTGATAATACAAACAGCCCCAGCGCCAGGATGGTACTGATAGCAGCCGTCAGGGCATAAAACCAATTAATGAATACGGTGTTAAGCTGAGACCGGTGCGCGGTCCAGTCCGCCTGATTCGGCACGGCCAGTTTGCTGGATGGCACACGGGGAAACAGCCGACGCAGGGCTCCAAGGCTGGTGAGACTAATGAGGAAAATGCCAATAGCGACGTAAAACAATGTTTCACGGTTGATGTACTGAATAGCCCGGTTGGCGTCATCGAACCGAACGGCTACTTCTTCGGGATACGATATGTAGCTACTGAATAGCGATACCAGAAAACCAAGTATGGCCAGTATGCGCCAGGCGCGAATAAACAGAGTACCTGCGGTCATGTAAATTAGCGAAAGAACGAAAGCGTGAAGCTGGATCAGGCCACGGTGGTCGGGCCACGACGGTCGCCGGTGCGGAGCGGTCAGCTATCACACTTACGCTTGTTAATGCGTACGTTTTTGAATCAGGGCGCAAAGGTACGGCCTGAACGGTCGAATTCCGTTAGCTTAGCTTTTTGTTGTAACACAGGGTTTATACATTTCATGAAGATTTACACGAAAACGGGAGATACCGGACAAACCGCTTTAATTGGTGGCCGACGGGTAAGTAAGGCCGAGTTGCGGATTGACGCGTACGGCACAGTCGATGAGCTGAATGCCTGGCTGGGACTGCTGCGCGATCAACCCGCCAATGCGTCGCGGGTTGGCCTACTGGCCGACATTCAGGATCGGCTATTCACCATTGGGGCTGAGTTAGCCACGGACCCCGACAAGGCGATCCGGAAAGCACTGCCAGCCATTGTCGAATCAGACGTAGTGCGGCTGGAGGAACGTATGGACGCGATGGATGCTGATTTGCCGGAACTGCGCGCCTTCGTGCTACCGGGCGGCCATCAGTCGGTATCGTTCTGCCATCTGGCCCGAACGGTCTGCCGCCGATGTGAGCGCGTAATCATCGCCCTGAACGCGCAGGAGCCGATCGATCCACTGGTGATTCAATACATCAACCGCCTGTCGGACTACCTTTTTGTGCTGGGGCGCAAACTAACGCAGGAACTCGCGGCCGATGAGATCGAATGGAAGCCCCGTGTGTGACCCGAAAAAGAAAGTTGTTAAGACAACTAAACTTACTCCGGCTATTTTTTTAGTTTTGCCGTACCCCGTTCAAAACGGCTTTGTGCATTAACCAACACCCTGATTATGACGACGGACGTCTTGCAGATTGAGTTGCGGAAAGCGGAACGCTCCCGCATTCAGGAGGTCGATTTTAATAATCTTCCTTTCGGAAAACACTTCTCCGACCATATGTTCGTGGCGGACTTTATTGACGGTGAATGGCAGAATCAGCTGATTGTGCCGTTCGACAACTTTACGCTCAGCCCGGCCCTATCGTCGCTGCATTACGGTCAGTCGATTTTTGAGGGTATGAAGGCGTTCAAGAACGAATCGGGCGAAGTGCGACTGTTCCGGCCGCTGGAAAACCTCAAGCGGATGAATGAGTCGGCGAAGCGGATGTGCATGGCCACGCTGACGGAAGACGTATTCATGGGCGGCATGGAAGCGTTGCTGCGCGTCGATGCCGATTGGGTACCGTCGTCGGCGGAAAGCTCGCTGTACATACGCCCGTACATGTTCGCAACCGATACGTACTTGGGTGTAGCGCCGTCGAAGACGTATAAATTCTGCATTTTCACCTGCCCCGTGGGTGCGTACTACTCGAAGCCACCCAAGCTGAAAATTGAAACAGACTACATCCGCTCGGCACCGGGCGGGGTTGGTTTCGCCAAATGCGCCGGGAACTACGCCGGGTCAATGTACCCAACGTTACTGGCGCAGCAGCAGGGTTACGATCAGTTGATCTGGACCGACGCCCGCGAACACAAATACATCGAGGAATCAGGCACGATGAACATCATGTTCGTGATCGATGGTAAGCTGGTTACGCCCGCCACGTCGGATTCCATCCTGAAAGGGATCACCCGTGATTCACTCCTCCAGATTGCCCGCAGTATGGGTATAGGCGTTGAAGAACGGCTGGTTTCGATTGAGGAAGTTATCAGTGGTATCGAGAGCGGCCGTCTGACGGAAGCGTTCGGGGCCGGAACAGCAGTGGGTGCATCGCCTTACGCGCTGATCGGGTACAACGGTACCGATTATATGCTGCCCGAATACGGCCCGGCCGATTCACTGGCGGTCAAGCTGCGCGATCAGATGAACGCGATCCGTACCGGTCAGGTGACAGACACTTTCGGCTGGGTACACACGGTTTAAGGATTTTTGGTTTACGGTGGGTTGCCCTCACGGCTGCGCGCCCCTCACCCCTGCCCCTCTCCCAAAACGGGAGAGGGGTTCTTTTTGTGAATGGATGTAGCCTGGACGTCCACGTCCGGGTGGACGCAAAGCGGCCTGTTAGCTGCCGCCTAGACTAGTTGGCCTGACGGCCACCCGGACGTGGACGTCCAGGCTACTTTTGGCGCTACAGCCCGCCAGTCCGGGCCAGGATTGTTGCTTAAAAATACAGGCTATTCACCAGGCGGAAGGTGTTGCAGTGGGCTTCGACGATGTCGGTCAGGCGGGGCGAATAGCCGCCCCCCATCGATACGGTAATGGGTAAACTGCGCTGAATGGCCTGCTCGAAAACAAAGCGGTCGCGTTGCAGGCAACCCTCCCGGCTAACGGCCATTTTCCCCAGCCGGTCAGACGCCAGAATATCGACACCCGACACGTAGAACAGGAAATCGGGCTGCACACGATCGATCAGGTTGGGGAGCGTGTCGTAAAGCGTGTTGAGGTACAGCTCATCGGCGGTGCCGGTAGGTAGTTCGATGTCAAGATCCGACTGCTCTTTGCGAAGTGGGTAGTTGTCTTTGCCGTGGACGCTGAACGTAAACACGCGCGGTTCGTGCTGAAACATGACGGCCGTTCCATTGCCCTGATGCACATCCAGATCAATCACCAGAATTTGCCGGGCCTGCCCCGTTTCGAGCAGATAGTGCGCGGCAACCCCCACGTCATTCAGCATACAGAATCCTTCACCCCGGTCGGGAAAGGCATGGTGCGTCCCGCCAGCCACGTTCATCGCGACGCCGTCCCGCCGGGCCAGCTGCGTACAGTCAATGGTACCCTGCGTAATGATCCACTCGCGATCGATAAGCTCGGGCGTCAGCGGGAAACCAATCCGTCGCACCATTTCGGCGGGTACAGTCAGTGTTTTGAGCTGGTGGACATAGTCGGGCGTATGCACACCCAGCACCCAGCGGTCGTCGACGGGAGACGGGCCAAAGAAGTTGTCGTCGGTGCAGGTGCCTTCGTACAGAAGTTGCTCGTAGATCAGTTCGTACTTAAGCATTGGAAACCGGTGGCCCTCCGGTAGTCGGAGTCGATAAACCGGCGAAAAGGCAATCTGGAGCATACTAACTGGTCAACGGATGGCAGTATATGTTGTCGATGTTCAGCACTTTCATACTACGTAAGCGTGACAAAAAAATAGTCAGGTATACAGTCACCCGACTACCTGGAATCAGTTTTGCCCGCAGTTTCGGACGAAAAATGGCATACGACTTTGGACGAAATGACGTTACCAATGCTACGCCGACCTGCATCCACCTACGCTGCCGGGGCCGTTTATGAAGCGATAACAATTTTATAACCGCCCGGTACCGGTCAGTGTTACGGATAGACATCACCCGGCTTTTTACGCTTACCCAACACATCTATGAAAACAGCTATCATTACCGGAGGAGGCCAGGGTATTGGCCGCGTAACGACACAGTATTTGATTACTCATGGCTACCGGGTAGCCGTTTGGGAAGCCGATACGGAGGCACTGGCGGAGATGCGCGATGCCTTCAAAGCGTCGTCATCGCAACTCCTGTTTATCTCCTGCGACGTATCGAGTGAAGTCAATGTAAAGAAAGCCGTCGACCAGACGCTGAGCCATTTCGGGCAGATCGACGTGCTGATCAACAATGCCGCCCAGATGACCCGCAAGTCGATCGATAAGCTGACACAGGACGAGTGGAACCGGGTTATCGGCACCAATCTGACCGGTACATTTCTGTGTACCAAACACTGCGCTCCGGCAATTGCCGCGCAGAAAGGATGCATTATCAATATGTGCTCGACACGCGCTTTCCAGTCAGAACCCGACACGTTTGCGTATTCAGCCTCGAAAGGCGCGATCCTGTCACTGACCCATTCGTTGGCCATTAGCCTGGGGCCGGCGATACGGGTCAACTGCATTAGTCCCGGCTGGATCGACGTGTCGGCGTTGAAGAAAGCGAAATCAAAACCCGACGATCTGACGCCCGAAGATCACGCGCAACACCCGGCCGGGCGGGTTGGTACGGCCGACGACATTGCCCGGATGATTCTGTTCCTGATCTCCCCCGAAAACAGCTTTATCACGGGCCAGAACTTCACGGTCGACGGGGGCATGACGCGAAAGATGATCTACGTGTAAACACACGGCAGGCACAGCTGGTTAAGAGATGTACCAAACGCTCGGTTAAGGTACCAGTCAGACAGTTTTTCTTGATAACGCTCTGTTTGCTATTTAACTAGCTGGTCCATTTTCATCAACGCATGACACTAGAGGTTACTACCGCATCGGAAACTGCTCCGCTTGAAGTTCTTGACGTACAGGTTTCCAGCCGCCGGTCGGCCGGGCCGCTGTTACTGTCGATCGGCTTACTGTATCGTATGGGGCGTAAGAATCGATCGTTCAGCGTTCCGACGCTTTCCTGGTTCGATGCAAGTCGGCTTCAATACTTTTCGCAGCAGCTGGCCGCAACAAGCTATCCCGAATCGTGCTCGGTCGACCTGCCGGACGCAGGCTTGCGCCTGACCGGATCAGCCCGTCGGCTGGCGGGGCGCTGGACCACGGGCCGGACAGTGAAGATTGAGCCCACACCCGGTGCAGCGGTAGCCTTCGCTCCTTTCTCGGTGCATGCGTCGCATACCGACATTGCCGACTACTCCCGCAAGCTGTACAACCGGTTGTGGGAAGTATTTACCCGGGCTTAATCCCTCACCCATTACTTTTTTTTACTCAACCCGTTATGAACAGCGAAAACCAGGATGCGATGCTGAATCAGCACGATCAGACCTACCGCCCCGATACCGGTGGTCCGGCACAAACGCCCGTCGATGGTCAGATGATGGACGAAACGTATAACCCCACCGATCTCTCGGGCGATGCCCAGACGATGCCGACAACGCCGACTGATGAAGACGATGCTACCAATGGTACTGGAGCTGCGTCGGGTAGCCCGAATATGGAACCCGACATCGACAACTATGGCAACGGCGATGCGCTGGGAAATAATGACGGTACCGAGCCAGACCCGGCTATGAATGACGACGACATGCGTGGCGGGTTGTAAGGGATAAAGTTAACTATCCGATAAAGCGGAGACTTCTGACGGGAGTCTCCGCTTTTCATTTGTACCGCGTCAGTGCGGGCTGTTCTGAAAACAGTAGGCAGCGCGTCTGGTTAATCAGGCAGTTTACAGGCTATACCTTATGATAACGAAGCAACTCTCAACTGGACTACGGCTGGCATTGACGGCAGGACTACTGGCCTCCCTCAACTCAACCCTACACGCCCAAAGCACAAAACCCATGCAATCAATCGAATACCAATCGCCATCGAAACCGGTGGAAACGGGTAAGGCACCAGGCCTACAATCACGACTGGTCAGCGACGTAAGCGGCACGAAGACATACGTACTGATTTTTGCCAAAGGCGATGAGGTACTATCAGGGCTGACCGACTTTGCGAAACAGAACAACGTACAGTCGGCCCACTTTTCGGCGATTGGCGCGTTTCAGCGGGCCACAACAGCCTGGTTCGACCCAGCGAAAAAGCAGTACCGGCTCAATCCGATCGAAGGGCCGATCGAACTGGTGTCACTGCTGGGCGATATTGCTGTTCACGACGGAAAACCAACCGTTCACGCGCACATGGCCGTTGGACACCCCGACGGACGGGTTGAGGGTGGGCATCTGATTAATGGCTACGTATTTCCGACCGTCGAAGTATTTATGACCGTATACCCGACACCGTTATACAAGAAAGACGATGCCGAAACCGATCTGAACTTCATCGATCCGACGCTGAAAAGTAAGCCATGACCCGCGCCGAATTTCTGCTGAGCAGCGTACCGCTTTTTACCTTGCCCGTTATGAACACCGATAGCCCCATGCCCGAAACGTACCAGTTTGCCGACGACGGTACGATTCCGAACAGCCGGTATCCGCTATTGCTTTACCGCAACGTTTTTTCGGCGCGCGGAACCGCAGGAGCAGCCTGGCTGGAGCGTCGGTTTGCCGATAACAACTGGACAAACGCGTGGCGCAACGGCATCTTTTCGTACACGCACTACCACAGCCTTTCGCACGAAGTACTGGGCATTTACAGCGGCTCGGCACAGGTGCAGCTGGGGGGTGAGCAGGGGAAGACGGTCCACTTGCAGGCTGGCGATGTCGTCGTTATTCCGGCGGGCGTCGGCCACAAAAATCTGGGTGCATCAGCCGACTTCGGCGTGGTCGGTGCTTATCCCGATGGGCGTACCTTCGACGTACTGCGTGGCCAACCCGGCGACCGCCCGAAAGCCGACCAGACAATAGCCGCTCTGCCCCTGCCCGGCACCGACCCGCTGCTGGGTGCGTCGGGCGGAGTCGGTCAGCTCTGGAAATAGCATAATTCAATTGTACGAACTCTGGCATAAGCCGCTCTATCCGATGACGAGCGGCTTTTTTCAAATACATACACTTGTACTTTTCATAGACTCTACAAACACTATATTCTGAAAAATACATAAGTAAATAATCAAATAATTACAAAAAGTAGGCAGGTAGGGGTAAGTTCAGCAGGGCAGGACCACAATATTTGACTATCCGACCGACCTGATCACTCGACCGGGGGCAACGATTCCTGACACTAAACCTGGAACCCCATGCACAAACTTTATCCATTGGCAGTGCTCACGCTGCTGGCGGGAACCGTGTCGGCTCGCACGTCGGCACTACTGACCGGATCGACCCCGCCCCTACCCACTGCATCCGGGATAGCACATCACCTGGTAGCGCACACGGTCGGCTCCAGCCCATCACGCGGAAAGATCAGCCTGGCCGATATAGACGTAACGGGTCGGGTGGTCGATGAGAAAAACAACGGGTTGCCGGGCGTTACGGTCGTGGTGAAAGGCAGCACTAAAGGCACGACCACCGATGAGCAGGGCAGCTTCAAACTGGCCGTTCCCGGTCCACAGTCGGTGCTGGTGTTCAGTTTCGTCGGGTACCAGACAAAGGAAGTTCCGGTTGGCAACAACACCGTACTGAACGTATCGCTGGGCGAGGGCGATCAGACGCTGAACGAAGTGGTCGTGGTGGGCTACGGCAGCCAGCTGAAAAAGGAGATTACCGGGGCCGTACAGAACGTCAGCGCGCAGGAAATCAAAGACCTACCCGTGTCGCAGATCGGTCAGAAATTACAGGGGCGACTGGCGGGGGTGCAGATCAATCAGACGACGGGTAAACCGGGGCAGGGCATCAGCATTCGTATCCGGGGGCAGGTGTCGGTATCGGCCGGTAGCGACCCGCTATACGTGGTCGACGGGTTTCCGATTACCGGGACCATCGGCCAGCTCAACCCCGACGAGATCGATGACATTTCCATTCTGAAAGATGCGGCTTCAACCTCGCTCTACGGCTCCCGCGCGGCCAACGGTGTGGTGCTGATTACGACAAAAAAAGGTAAAGTCGGGCAGACCAGTATCAGCTTCAACGCCTTCGCGGGAGTGCAGCAGGTACCCCAGCGGGGGCGCGTAAAGATGCTCAACGCGGTGGAGTTTGCCCAGTTCAAGAAAGAGTACTACCAGGATCAGGGGCAGGTCGTACCGACCGAATTTCAGGACCCGTCGCAGTACGAAGGCAAAAACAACGACTGGTACGGTGCGCTGCTGCGGGTGGCCCCGATTCAAAGCTACAACCTGACCATTACCTCCAACCGCGACCGGGCCAGCACATCGCTGGTGGCGGGGGTTTTCAACCAGGACGGCGTGGTGCTGAACAACAAATACAAGCGCTACTCCCTGCGGATGAACTCCAACTACAACCTGACCGACCGGGTGACCGTGGGTTTCAACGTGGCTCCCTCCTACGTGTTCGACAATACGCCACGGACGGACGGCGACCGGGGCACGGGTATTCTGTTCAACGCGCTGCACACCTGGCCCGTCATGCCGATCTACGATGCCAACGGCGACCTGACCAAATTCAACCAGTTTCCGGGCAGTACGGGCAACATCTTCGCGTATCCCAACTGGCTGCGGGCTGCGAAGGAGCTGATCAACGAAACCCGCAACACCAACCTGCTTGGTAATGCGTACATCACCTACCGCCCCATCGCCGGGCTGACGCTCAAATCGACCATCAACATCGAATACCTTAACTCGAAATTCTTTTTCTTCAACCCGTCGACAGCCACCAACTCGATCAACGTACCGATACCAACGACGGCCGTATCGATTCGGCAAAGCATGGAAAACGTATCGTGGCTGAACGAAAACCTGGCCACCTATTCGCGGACTTTCAACGATCATAATTTTGAACTGCTGGCCGGTTTCACCAATCAGCGATTCCGGCAGGACATCACCCGGATTCAGGCCGACACCTACGCCAACGACCAGATCCCGACGGTTCAGGGTGGTCTGAATATCAACCGGGCGGGCACGTCGAGCGGAGTCAACGAGTGGGCGCTGACCTCGTATCTGTCGCGGCTGACGTACAATTACAAGGGCAAATACCTGTTCACGGCCGCTATCCGAACCGACGGCTCGTCGCGCTTCGGGTCAGCCAATCGCTGGGGTACGTTTCCGTCGGCGTCGCTGGGCTGGGTGCTGTCGGACGAGGAGTTTCTGAAACCGATTCCGGCCGTTTCGTTTGCCAAAGTCCGGGCCAGCTACGGCATCATCGGCAACAATAACATCGGCAACTACACGCAGTACGCTCTGCTCGACAACACGACCAACGCCGTTTTTGGCAGCAACGTCGTGTCGGGGGCCGTACCGACGTCACTGGCCAACCCGAACCTGGGCTGGGAGACGACCCGGCAGTTCGACGCGGGGCTGGACCTCGGCCTGTTCAACGACCGTATCCAGTTCGTCTACGACTTTTATACCAAGCGCACGACCAACCTGCTCTACGCCGTACAGATTCCGCAGGAGTCGGGTTTCACCAACTACAGCGACAATATCGGCGAGATCAAATTCTGGGGGCATGAGTTTTCGCTGACGTCGAAAAACACAACCGGTCGGTTTCAGTGGACAACTAACGCCAACATCTCGTTCAACCGCAACCGGGTCGAGTCGCTGGCACCGGGCATCGACCGGGTATATGGCACGTTCCACATCACGCAGGTCGGGCAACCGTTCGGGCAGTTCTACGGCATGGTGAAAGACGGGTACTACCAGAACGCGCAGGAAGTGGCCAGTTCGCCCATTATTCCGGGCCGGTCGGCGGTGGGCACGATCAAGTTCCGGGACGTCAACGGCGACGGCGTCATTACCTACGGGGGCGACAAAGACGACCGGGCCATCATCGGCAGTCCGTTTCCGAAGTTCGTTTATGGCATCACCAATTCCTTCCGCTACGGCAACTTCGACGCGTCGATCGTGGGGTCGGGTTCGCAGGGCAATCAGTTGTGGGTGCGGCACCTCTACAGCACCGCCAACCTCGACGGCGTATTCAACCTGGTGGCGGGGGTGAAAGACCGGTTCCGCGTCGGCAGCGACGGTACCGTCATCACACCCGGCGCGGGTATGTTCGGCGCGACCAACGGGGGCGGCAACTTTACGGGTGTCGAACGCGACTGGAACAGCAGCCAGTTTCTGGCGAATGCGTCGTACTTCACGATCAAAAACATCACGCTGGGCTACACTTTTGGACCGCTGAACCGCTTTTTCAAGTCGGCACGGGCTTACGCATCGGTGCAGCAGGTGTACGTCTTCACGAAATACACGGGCGGACCGAATCCCGAAACCAGCGGCAACGCAACCGGCGACGGTCCCGGCGACAACCTGAGTCAGGGCGTCGATCTGTCGAACTACCCGGTACCCCGCACCTATACGCTGGGGGTTAACCTGAATTTCTAAAGCCGTCGATCATGTAGAGACGCGAAATATCGCGTCTCACCGCCGGATGGTTATTACACCGAATGGTGTTCTGCCGGACGGTCGTTGCTCCGGATAGCTACTATACCGGATGGACGCAAAGGCTGGCGCGTGCTGAGACGCAAGGTATTTCGTCTCTACAAAAAAACATAAACCGCTGTTTATCAACATGAAAACACGATATATCATAACGGGGCTGCTGGCCGTCGTCATCGCCAGTTGCAAAAGCGACTTCCTGACGGTCGTGCCGGAAACGGCACTCAGTTCGGCCACCTTCTACAAGGCCGAGGCTGATTTTCAGCAGGCCGTCAACGGGGCTTACGTGCCGCTCCGGGCTCAGTTCAACGAGCGGGCGTGGATACTGGAGGAAATGCACTCCGACAACACCTACTACGCCCGGAATATCCTCTACGGCGCGGTTGACCCGACGGAAAACGTGGCTGACTTCGCCGTGCCGACAGCCGGTGGCGTCACCGCGAACGACAACGTACTCTGGGCGTTCCGGTACAATTACCAGATCATCGCCCGCACCAACCAGCTCCTGTCGCAGATCGACGGCGTTACGTTCACCAGTGCCGACAACAAAAATAACATTAAGGGACAGGCCGAATTTCTGCGGGCCTTCGCCTACTTCGACCTCGTGCGGCTGTTTGGCAAGGTGCCGCTGCACCTGATGCCCTCCACGGGCCGGGAAGATGCGGCTCTGCCCCTATCCACAACGGATGAGGTGTACGCGCAGATCGAGAAAGACGCCAAAGACGCCAGTACGCTCCTGCCCAATAAAGCGAAGCAGGAAGCGGGCCGGGCCACGTCGGGAGCCGCGAAAACGCTACTGGCCAATCTGTATATCACCCAGAAAAAATGGGCGCAGGCCGAATCGCTGATGAAGGAGGTCATTACAAACGACGGCTACGCGCTGATGCCCGACTACAACGATGCCTTCTCGTACACGGGGGCCAACAAAAACAACCAGGAGTCGGTATTTGAAGTGCAGTATATGGAAGGATCAGGCGGCTACAACGGCAACCAGATTTACCGCTTCGTACCGTCGCCGATTACGGCCGCTGAGCTGAAACCCATTACCGGTACGACCAACACACAGCCGACGTCGCAGGAAAGCAACAACATCCCCACACCCGACCTGATTGCCGCGTACGAAGCGGGCGATAAGCGGAAGGATATTTCCATCGGCACCGTCACGCTGAGCCAGAGTGCCCGCGAAAACAAGACCTATCCGTACATCAAAAAATACGCCCGTACCCACGCCGTACACAACATTACGGGGCAAAACTGGCCGGTCTATCGCTACGCCGAAGTGCTGCTCTTTACGGCCGAAGCCGCCAACGAACAGGGCAAAACGGGCGATGCCGTTACGTATCTCAACATGGTGCGGAGCCGGGCGGGACTGGCGGCAACGACGGCCGCTACGCAGGCGACCCTGCGCGAAGCGATTTTCAAAGAGCGACGGGTGGAGCTGGCCTTCGAAAACAAGCGCTGGTTCGACCTGACGCGCACGGGCCGGGTGAAAGAAATCATCGGGGCCTATGGCGCGTCGGTGAAAGCCAACCCGCAGGATTACTACTTCCCGAAGGGAGCCGTACCACCCCCCAACGCGTTTACCGTGCTGGACGATTATTACGGTCTGCCCGCCGTCGAATCGGCGTTATCACCGTATTTCTGAGCAACAACTAGTTATAAATCAGACCAGACTGCCTTACTAAATTACCCCACCCCAACCGGACCGCCGGACCGCCCTCCCCGTAAGGGAGGGGCTTTGCCCATCAAGTGTGGTTAGCCCCTCCCTAACGGGACGGTCGGCCGCTGCCGAGGGGTTGGGGTGGGGTTTTAACCCGGTCACCACATCTTCCGGCCATAAACCGAAACCTGAAAATCATAAACCGTCTATGCGTTCCCGAATCAACGTAATGAAACTTGGCGTCGCCGTGTCAGCCCTCGTGCTGCTTGGTGCGTCGTGGGTAAGCCTGCATTACCCCGAATCTGACCGGCAGGGGGCCGAAAACCCGAAGGTTGAGAAAATCAAGCTGCAGCCCGGCTTCAAGGCGGAGCATATATACAGCCCGTCGGAAAACAAGCAGGGGTCGTGGGTAGCCATGACCTTCGACGACAAAGGCCGACTCATCGCGTCCGATCAATACGGTAGCCTGTACCGGCTCAAAATTCCGGCCGTTGGTGCCGGATCGACCGCGCCCGAGATTCAAAAGCTGGTCATCGACAAGGACACGAGCGTGGGCATGGGCTACGCGCAGGGACTGCTGTACGCCTTCAACAGCCTGTATGTGATGGTGAATAACCGGCCCAGCAAGCAGTTTCCGAAACCCAGCGGTCTGTACCGCTTGCAGGACTCCGACGGCGACGATCAATTCGACAAGGTGACGATGATCCGCGAACTGAAAGGTGAGGGCGAACACGGCCCGCACAGTATCGTGCTGTCGCCCGACAAGAAATCGCTGTACGTCATCAGCGGTAACCACACCGACGTGCCACCGATGGATGCGTACCGGTTGCCGTCGAACTGGAAGGAAGACAACCTGTTTCCGCTCATTAAAGACCCGCGCGGTCACGCTGTCGACCGGATGGCTCCGGGTGGCTGGGTCGCCAACATCGACCCCGAAGGCAAGCGGTGGGAGTTGATGGGTGCCGGTTTCCGCAACGCGTTCGACATTGCCTTCAACGATGCAGGCGACATGTTTACCTACGACTCCGATATGGAGTGGGACTTTGGCCTGCCCTGGTACCGCCCGACGCGTATCTGCCACGTCACGAGCGGGGCTGAATTTGGCTGGCGTACCGGCGACAGCAAGTGGTTGCCCGGCAATCCTGACAACCTGCCGCCGGTGCTGAACATCGGTCAGGGCTCACCGACCAATGTCGTCTACGGCGGCACGGCCAAGTTTCCGAAGAAATACCGCGAGTCGCTGTTTGCCTTCGACTGGAGTTTCGGCATCATCTATTCGATTCACCTGAAACCAAAAGGATCGACTTATGAAGGGGAGCGCGAGGAGTTTATTTCGGGCACACCCCTCGCTGTAACGGATGGCGTAATCGGCCCCGACGGAGCACTGTATTTTATGACCGGCGGGCGTCGGCTGGAGTCCGACCTGTACCGGGTGTACTACAACGGTACTGAGTCGAACACCCCGCAGACACCCACACTCACCGCCGAACACAAGCTGCGAACGAGTTTGGAGGAATACCACAAAGGGCCAAACCCGGCGGCACTGGCGGCTGCGTGGCCCAACCTGAACAATCCCGACCGCTTCGTACGATATGCTGCCCGCATCGCTGTAGAGCATCAGCCGGTGGCCGAGTGGCAGGAGAAAGCCCTCGCCGAAACCGATCCGCAACGGGCAACGCAGGCTATTATCGCGCTGGCTCGTCAGGGTAGCCCCAGTGCCGACCTGAAAAGCAAGGCACTGGCATCGCTGACCAAAATCAACTACGACCAGTTGCCGGAATCGCAGCAGTTCGACCTGACACGGGCGTTCGAACTGGTGTTCCTCCACATGGGTGCCCCCGACCCGGCCGACAAAGCCAAAGTCATTGCCTACCTGAATCCGAAATATCCGGCTAAAACGGCGCTGCTTAACCGGGGTCTGAGTAAAGTGCTGATTTATCTGGAAGCACCGGGCGTGGTCGACAAAACGCTGGCGCTGATGGACAAGAAAGACGAGCCCGGCAGCAACAATCTGGGCCTGACACCGTCTACCGAATCGTCGGACCTGATCCTGCGCAACCCGCAGTACGGTATGGACATCGCCAAAATGCTGGCGAAAGTGCCGCCCCTGCAACAGACCTATTACGCTGTCATGCTGAGCCGGGAAGCAACCAACTGGACCCCGGCCTCCCGCGATAAATACTTTGCCTGGTTTGGCAATGCGTTCAAATACGAAGGGGGCCGCAGCTACGTCGGCTTCATCGACCGGGCGCGGAAACTGGCACTGGCTCACGTACCCAAAGAGCAGTTCGAGAAATACAACAAACTGTCGGGCGCTGACCTGCTGACGAGTTCAGGCAACGACATTGCCATGAGCGGCTATGCCCCCAAAGGACCCGGCCGTCGCTGGACGCTGGACAACGCCGTCGCTATGCTCGACACGGGTTCGTATCACCCCGATTATGCCACAGGTCAGAAAATTTACTCGGCCATCCTGTGTTCCCACTGCCACGCTATGCAGGGTAGCGGTGGCGACATCGGCCCCGACCTGACGCAGCTGGGTACGCGCTTCTCCAATAAAGACATTCTGGAAGCGATTATCGAACCGAACAAAACCGTATCGGATCAGTACGCGTCGACGGTGTTCGTGCTCAAAAACGGGCAGTCGGTAGTCGGACGGCTAGTCAACGAAGACAAGGCCAACTACGTGATTTCGCAGAACCCGTTTGCGGCCGATCAGACCCGGAAAGTGCCGAAGAAAGACGTCACGGCAAAGCGGTACTCGCCCGAATCGATCATGCTGCCTGGCCTCATCAACAGCCTCAACAGCAACGAACTGAAAGACCTGATGGCGTACCTGAAGTCGGGCGGAAACCAGAAAAACGAAGTCTACAAAGCCGGCGGCAAGTAATCTGTAGCGTAAAACTAGCTGGTTAGAAGTAGCCTGGACTGGTCCGCCGGCGCGGGTCCACGTCCGGGTGGGCGCGGAGCAACCAAGAAGCTGCCGCCTGCGTAGGTTGCCCTGACGGGCACCCGGACGTGGACGTCCAGGCTACTTTTAACTGGGCTACACAAACCACTCATTATGCGAACACGATATGCCATTGCGATAGCCCTGCTGCTACTCGGCACAACCACCGTTACCCACGCCCAGCGCAAAAAAAGCAAAGATGGCTTCGTCTCTATTTTTGACGGCAAAACCCTGACCGGCTGGGATGGCGACAAGACCTACTGGCGGGTGGAAGACGGGTGCCTGACCGGTGAAATCACCCCTGATAAGCTGCTCAAAACCAATTCGTTCATTATCTGGCAGGGCGGCCAACCCGCCGATTTTGAGCTGACCGGCCAATTCAAAATCACCGAAGCGGGCAACTCCGGCATCAACTACCGCAGCGATCAGCTTACCGACGTGCCGTTCGCGCTACGGGGCTATCAGGCCGACATCGACGGAAAAAACCGCTATACGGGTCAGAATTACGAGGAACGCAAACGAACGACGCTGGCCTATCGGGGACAGAAAACCGAGATCGCGCCCTATACCGGCCCCGCCAGCCCCGACTCGATCCGAGCGCGAGTGAAGAACAACGCCTGGACGGGTATGCAGGTCATCGGGTCGCTGGGCAAGTCGGATTCGCTGCAAACCCTGATTAAAACCAACGATTGGAACACGTTTCATCTCGTCGTTAAAGGCAACCGGCTTCAGCACTACATCAACGATGTACTAATGAGCGACGTCACCGACGACGACACCGTAAATCGCAAAGCCAGCGGTCTGCTCGGCGTTCAGGTTCACGTCGGACCACCCATGAAAGTGCAGTACAAAGAACTGATGCTGAAGCAAATGTAAATTCTGTTTGTGGTTTGTAGTTCGTTGTTTGTAGTTCCTCCGGTTCGCGACAACAAACCACGAACTACAAACTACTAACCACAAACTACAAACTACAAACTACTTTTGACTCCCTGGCATACTAAAATCTCGAATCCGGCGCAGGTCGGCGGTATTGAAACATCGGTACTCGACAACGGTTCCGGCCGGGGCGTGCGCGTCGCGTGGGTGAATACCGGTACCGGATTGCGTTACAAGGTCGTGCTCGACCGGGCGATGGACATTTACGACGCGTTCTACAACCAGCACAGTCTGGCGTGGCTGAGTGATACCGGCATTACGCCCCCCGCACCGTTTTCTGATAAAGGCGTCGACTGGTTGCGCACGTTTGGCGGTGGCCTGCTGATTACCTGCGGCCTGTCGCACGTGGGTGGGCCAGAGAAAGATGAGTTTGGCGAACGCGGTCTGCACGGCCGTATCAGTAACCTCCCCGCCGACCTCGAATCGATCATTCAGCCCGACCCAATGATGGGCAGACTGGATATGAGCCTGACCGGGCGGGTTCGTGAAACGACCATTTTCGGACCACGGCTGGAGCTAAAACGTACCATCAGCAGTACCCTCGGTCAGCCGGTAATTCGGATTCACGACGAGATCACAAACCGGGGCAATACCGCTGTGCCGCACATGCTGCTGTACCACTTCAACTTCGGCTGGCCGCTGGTCGATGAAGGCACAAAGATCATCTGGCGGGGCGACTGGCAGGCGCGGGAAGGCGGTATCAACGACCGGATTTTCCGCGACGGCAACGATTTCAAAACCTGCCCCACCCCGCTGGACGATCACCTCGGCAACGGGGAAGCCGTCGCCAATATCGATATCACACCCGACGCCGACGGCCTGTGTACGGCGGGTCTGTATAACGAAAAGCTGGGACTGGCGATGGCCCTGCGATTCAACAAAGACCAGCTGCCGTGGCTGATCAACTGGCAGCACTGGGGCCGTGGTGAATACGTGACCGGCATCGAACCGGCCACCAATCCGCTCATCGGTCAGCAGAAAGCCCGCGAACAGAACGAGCTTATTTTCCTGCAACCCGGCGAAACCCGCACCTACGAACTCGAACTGGAAATCCTGACCAACCCAGCCGCCATTCGGGATTTTGTAGATGAACGAGGATAGACGAAACTGTCCCCGACAGCAGGATGCCGCCGAGGACAACCTTAAACCCAAGACCTTAAACCCTCATACTCAATGCAAACAACCGCAACGATGAGCCTTGCCCAGAAAGCCCTCGAACAGGGGCAGGGCATCCTCCGCCTGACCCCCACCTGGGTCCCGCGTTCGTTCTGCGTCCCCGGCCGGCGCATCAAACTCCACCCTGATGATTACTATGTGCTGGGTGGCGAACGGGGTGGCATCGATGAACGCTGGTTCTCATCAACCACACCCGCTAAAAACGGCCCGCTGACTGGCGAAAACGAAGGACTGAGCCACATCGTCTGCACCGACGACGACGGTAGCGAAACGCAGTTTCTGCTGAAAGATGCCGTCGGAGAACTCAAAGGTGAACTCATCGGCGACCGACTCTGGAACGAATACCAGAGTTGGCCGATGTACTCCAAGTTCTTCGATAATATGGGGCCCCTGCCCCACCACCTGCACCACAACGACGAGCAGGCGGCACTCATCGGGCAACTGGGCAAACCCGAAGCGTATTATTTCCCGCCACAGGTCAACAACCACGGGGGCGATTTTCCCTATACGTTCATCGGCATCGCGCCCGGCACCACCAAAGAGCAGATCAAGGAATGCCTGCAAAACTTCACAAAGGGCGACAACAAGATCACCAACTATTCGTCGGCCTACCGGCTCGAACCGGGTACGGGCTGGGACGTGCCGCCCGGTTTGCTCCACGCGCCCGGCAGTATGTGTACCTACGAGCCGCAGAAAGCATCGGACGTGTTTGCCATGTATCAGTCGCTGGTCAACGAAGCGATCATCCCGGAGGAGCTGCTCTGGAACGGTACGCCGAAAGATCAGATCGGCAATTACGATCAACTGATGGACGCCATCGACTGGGATCTCAACACCGATCCGCAGATGATGACGAACCGGTTTATGCGCCCCAAACCCGTCCGCGACGAAGCACAGATGGAAGCCGACGGCTACCGTGAGGTGTGGGTGTGCTACAAATCAGATGCGTTCAGCGCCAAGGAATTAACCGTGCTCCCCGGTCAGACGGTGACGATTCGGGACAGCGCGGCTTACGGGCTGATTATGATGCAGGGCCACGGCAAAATGGGTGTATGGGACATCGAAACGCCCACCATGATTCGCTACGGCCAACTGACCAACGACGAGTTTTTCGTCAGCGAAAAAGCTGCGATGGAGGGCATTCAGATCACCAACCACTCCACCACCGACCCCATCGTGATGCTCAAACACTTCGGCCCGGCCAATCCAGACATGAATGTCTAGTTTAACGTCTGATGTTCAACGTTCAAGGTTGGCTGACGCAACGTAGCCCAGACGTCCACGTCTGGTGGGCGCAAAGCGACCAACGCAGCTGCCGCCTGCATTAGTTGGCCTGACGGCCTCCAGACGTGGACGTCTGGGCTACTAATGCATAAGCCAACGACAAACCACAAACCCAATGGAAAATAACTATCCCAAACTGCACAACGCCATGTGGCCGGGTGTGGTGGGCAAAGGGCCGGATTCGGAACCGGTCGTCCCGTTCGACACGATGCTCGAACTAACCGCAGCGGCCGAGGTCGATGGCGTGAAGTTCGATGGCGTCGACATTGCCCTGTTCGAGCACATGGACGTCAACATGTCGGACGACGACATCAAGCGGATGGCCGATAAGGTCGCGGGTTATAACCTGAAGATCGGGTCTATGGTCGCGCCGATCTGGGGCGGCTCGGCGATGGGCAGCAAAGACAAGCGCGACCATTTCATCGAGATGGTCCGCAAAGCCTGCCACATCGGACAAAAGCTGAAAGAGATCGGCATTCGTCCCTATGGCGTTATCCGCATCGACTCGTCGGCCTCCCCCACCGACTGGGACGCCGACCCAGCCGGCAATCAGAAGCTGATCGTGGACACGTTTCAGCAAGCCTGCGACATAGCCGCCGATTACGGTGAAAAGCTGGCGGCCGAGGGCGAAATCTGCTGGGGCGGTATGCACAGCTGGAAAACCATGCTCGACACGCTCGAATCCGTCAATAGACCGAACATGGGCTTTCAGGCCGACATGGCGCACACGCTGCTCTACACGATGGGCTACAACCGCGAACAGGACCGCATTCTACCCCCCGACTTCGATTGGAACGACCGCGCGACGCTCGAAGACGCGCTAAAAACCCTGACCACCGCCCTGCGTCCCTGGACCACCGATTTCCACGTCGCCCAGAACGACGGTACGGTGTTCGGCTCCGGTTCGCACGACAAAACCGGGCGGCACTGTCAAGCCCTCGACCCCAACGGCAAGCTCGACGTCGTACACGATGCCGGTTACTGGCTGCGCGACGAGAACGGTCAGCTTACCAAAGCGTTCAAACACATCTGCTGGGACGGCTGCATGTTCCCCAATAGCGTGATGACCAGCCAGCAAACCTGGAACGACATCCTCGCTACCATGATCGACGTCCGCAAACAGCACGGGTGGAAAGAATGATTTATCGGTTTGTCGTTCGTGGTTTGTGGTTCGTAGTTCCTCTGGTTCGCGACAGCAACTACGAACCACAAACCACGAACGACAAACCCTAAACACTATGCCCTCAAAAAAAGAAATTCGCATCGGCCTGATCGGAACCGGGTTTATGGGCCGGACCCACTCCAACGGCTATAACCGCGTACCCAACTTCTTCCCTGATCTGATCCACACGCCCGTGCTGAAAACGGTCTGCTCGCGCAACGCCTACAACGTGCAGGCGTTCGCCGATCAGTGGGGCTACGAATCAATTGAAACCGACTGGCGGGCCGTTATCGCCCGCGACGACATCGACGCCGTCGACATTTGTACGCCCAACGATAGCCATGCTGAAATTGCTATCGCTGCGGCCGAAGCGGGTAAGATGATCCTGTGCGAAAAACCGCTGGCCCGCACCGTTGCCGAAGCGCAGCAGATGGTCGACGCGGTAGACAAGGTGGGCGTCGCCAATACCGTCTGGTACAATTACCGGCGTATTCCGGCCGTGACCTTGGCGAAACAGCTTATCACGTCGGGTAAACTGGGTCGCATCTTTCACTACCGCGCCAACTTTCTACAGGACTGGACCATCAGTGCCGACGTTCCGCAGGGTGGCACCGGCACCTGGCGCATGGACGTCGACGCGGCCGGGTCGGGGGTCACCGGCGATTTGCTGGCCCACTGCATCGACACGGCTATGTGGCTCAACGGAGCGATCACCGACGTATCGGCCGTAACGGAAACGTTCGTGAAAGAGCGAATGCACGCGTTGACCGGTAAAGTGCAGCCCGTTGGAATCGACGATGCCTGCATTTTCCACTGCCATTTTCAGAACGGTTCGCTGGGCCTGTTTGAGTCGACACGGTACGCACGGGGGCATAAGGCGCTGTACACGTTTGAGATCAACGGCGAACACGCGTCCATCCGCTGGGATCTCCACGACCTGAACCGACTGGAGTACTTCGATCACGGCGACGAGGGCATCGTGCGCGGCTGGCGGTCGATCCACGTCACGGATGGCGACCAACCGTACATGGACAAGTGGTGGGTGCCGGGCCTGGGTATCGGCTACGAGCACAGCTTCATCCATCAGGCCGCCGACTTTTTCAAAAGTCTGGACACCGGCGAACCCTGCCGCCCCACGTTCCGCGACGCGCTCGAAACACAGAAAGTGTGCGAAGCCGTACTGGAATCGGCGAGTTCGCGTAGCTGGAAAGATACCGGCGTCGAAGAATTTGCCGGGTTTGTATGTGTGTAGCCGTAGTAGTGTAGCCTGGACGTCCACGTCCGGGTGCCCGTCAGGGCAACTCGTGCAGGCGGCAGCATTCTGGTCGCTCTGCGCCCACCCGGACGTGGACGTCCAGGCTACACTACTACGGCTACACGCTACAACAACACTCCCTGAAAAACCTCGTCGAGCCGCGACACAGGGCGGAGATCGATTTTGAAGCCTTTCGCGTCCAGCCCTTTCAGGTTGTAGCGTGAGATAAACATCTTCTTGAAACCTAGTTTCTCCGCTTCAGCAATCCGCGACTCGATCCGGCTGACGGCCCGCACTTCGCCCCCCAGCCCAATCTCGGCGGCAAACGCAACCGATGGCGCAATGGCAATATCCTCGTAGCTCGACACAACAGCCGCGCACACGGCCAGGTCAATCGCCGGGTCTTCGACGCGCAGGCCACCGGCAATGTTCAGAAACACGTCCTGCTGACCCAGCCGGAACCCACCGCGCTTCTCCAGCACCGCCAGCAGCATATTCAGCCGCTTGGCGTCGAAACCGGTACTACTACGCTGGGGCGTTCCGTAGGTCGCCACGCTGACCAGCGCCTGCGTTTCGATCATCAGCGGGCGGTTTCCTTCCAGCATCGACCCGATGGTCACCCCGCTCAGGGCTTCGTCGCGCTGCGAGATCAGAATTTCCGACGGGTTGGTCACCTGCCGAAGGCCCGTGCCGAGCATTTCGTAGATACCCAGTTCATCTGTACTGCCAAAGCGGTTTTTGGTCGTGCGCAGAATCCGGTAGGTCGTGTGGCGGTCGCCTTCGAAGGTCAGTACCGTATCGACCATGTGCTCCAGCACCTTCGGTCCCGCCAGTGAGCCTTCTTTGGTGATGTGGCCGATCATAAACACCGGCACCCCGCTTTCTTTGGCGTACTTCATAAACTCCGCCGAGCACTCGCGGACCTGCGACACACTCCCCGCCCCCGACTCCACCAGCGACGACTGCATGGTCTGAATCGAGTCGATGATAAGCACTTCCGGTTCGAAGTGCTCGACCACGCGGAAGATGTTCTGCGTCGACGTTTCGCTCATTACGTGGCAGTCGCTGGTGGGCGCGTCGAGTCGTTCGGCCCGCATCTTGATCTGCTGCTCACTTTCTTCCCCCGACACGTACAGCACCCGCATCCCGGCCAGACTCAGCGCAATCTGCAACAGCAGCGTCGACTTGCCGATGCCCGGCTCCCCACCGATCAGCACCAGCGAACCGGCCACGATGCCGCCCCCCAGTACCCGGTTCAGTTCGGCATCGGTCGTCGCAATGCGCGGCTGCTCTTCGTAGTTGATGGCGTGCAGCGGCTTGGGTTTGGCCGCGACGCGAACATTGCCCGGACCACTCGATGGGCTACGCCATCCTCCTTTGTCCGGTTCGTCTTTTTGAACAACTTCCTCGACAATGGTATTCCACTCGCCACAGGCCGGGCAACGTCCCAGCCATTTAGGTGTCTGGTTGCCGCAATTCTGGCAAAAATAAGTTGTTTTTAGCTTGGCCATCAATGAATTGATTACTGTTCGGAGCACGCAAAAGCCGGATCGTTTAAACCCGGGCTTCCATTTGCATTCTAACCGCCGACAGGTTCTTAAAGAACCCTGATTTCGGCATGACAGACGGTTTAAAGACAACGCCGTTCCATCGAATTTAGTTGGTCTGACGTACCCTGCCGCCCTGTTTCCCGTTACTTAAAAACAATTCACCACTAACACATTGACGTATGAAAAAGATTGTTCTTTTTGCGGCCCTTACGCTGCTACCCGCCCTCACCTTTGCCCAGTTCTCAGTTGGTATCAAAGGGGGCGTCAATCTGTCGAAACTCTCCTTTGGGAACTTCGTCAACGTCGGCACCAACGCCAACGGATCGCCCAACGTCGGCGTCGACGGACAGACGTTTCGCAACAGCCTTAGCGACAGCTACTCTACCCGTACCGGCACCTCGTTTGGCGTGTACGCCCGCATCGGCAAGAATCTATTTATCCAGCCCGAACTGCTGTATTCGACCCGCCAGGGTTCGCTCGATGTGGTGCGCAACGGCGTAACGGAATCAGCAACGATCCGCACAACCAGTTTCGATGTGCCGCTGCTGCTCGGTATCAAAGGTGGTCCTATTCGAATCATGGCCGGTCCGGTAGCGTCATTCCGCATCGACAACAATCAGGGACTGGGTGATGCCCTGCGCCAGTACACCAACAACTCGCTGAACGACGCCTGGAAAAAAGCGTATTACGGGTATCAGGTCGGTGGCGGCCTTGATCTTGGGCCGATTGGTCTTGATGTACGCTACGAAGGGAACCTGACTGACATTGCTCAGATCAACGCCAACGGTTCCAACGCTCAGTTTGGTCAGCGGTTTAAGTCATGGCAGGTTACACTGGCGTACAAGCTGCTGTAGTTGTAACGAACTCAAGAAAAAGGGCAACCCGTGTGGGTTGCCCTTTTTCTTGAGTTCGACAGTGTAAACTTAATTAACCAGGTTCTGACGATACTGCGCCAGTTGCAGCGTGATCTCTTTCATGCGTCGGCGCGAGATAGCTACGTCTCGTCCATCGGCCAGCCGGATCTGCCGCTCCTTGTTAAACGGTCCCTGCTGTACGTACGCCAGATTGACCATATATGACTTGTGGATGCGCAGAAATATCGACTCATCCAGTGTTCTTTCAAACTCTTTCAGTGTCTTCGACACTAGGTATTTCTTTCGATCCCGTGTACACAGGTACGTATAATTTCCTTCGCCTTGCAGACAAATAATGTCATCGACCGAAATAAAAACGGTTCGATTCAGGTACGGAAGGGCAATACGTTGCATGCCGCGCTCGTAGGCAGTTGGATACTGCGGAGCGATAACGCTACTGACAGTCGAAGTAAATGGAGTCGATTTCATAGCAAGGTGCGTTTACTTGTTTCTGCTTTCTTGTTGAAACAAAGCTACTGACCTGCCGTCGACCCAAAAAAAGAAGCCTGATTCGCATTCGTCTCTTTTACAAAAGACTCAGCTGATTATCAGACTTTTATCCAAAAAATGGCTACTTTCTTCGGGGATATACCCCCGGCTGAATACGTAGAAATACGCAGTTAGTCTTACCAGCGGATTCTACTACTTATCCGCGCATTTTCGCAACCGGAATTAGTTGACCAGTACTGATTGGTAGCTACGAATTCGGTCCATAAACATTTGTGCCCGGCGCCGGGAAATTTTCACCTGCTGCCCATCCGTCAATTCGAGTTCACCCTCCTTTTTGATGAAGAATTTCCGCACGAAACTCAGGTTGACAATACACGACTTGTGAACCCGTACAAATGAGGCATCTGTGAGCAGTGTTTCGTATTCTTTCAGTGTACGTGAAACCAGCATTTTTGTCCCGTCTTTGAGGAAGAAATTTGTGTAGTTGCCACATCCTTCCAGGCGTACAATTTCATCAGCAGAAACAGTGCGCTTGCGATCGTAAAAGGGGATCAGGAGTTTCTGCGTCGCAACAGAGTCGGCAACTTTTTCCACACTTTTGGGGAATGGAATGGACATTGGCTCAAAAACAGATTCGTTGACAAATGGCTTCATGAGTATCTTATAAATTGGTAAGTAAATACTAGTTACATCTTGACAGTCAGCAGCTTACAAAAGATTATCAGTGTTGGCTTACGAGTGGTTACTACGCCCGCAAATTGTTTGTAGCAGCAGCCTGTCGAGTAGTATTGGCGCAATAATCAGACCCGAACGGACTTATCGACGTATATTCATTCGTCTGATCAGAAGCGATGTAATTTTTTGACAATCAGCTACAACGGTTCGTGGTATCGTAGCTTTTTGTCAGCAACCGTTCAACTACACCATCATTATCAGTCATTTAGGCAAACATATGATACTATCTAGCTTGCTAGCTGCGGCCTGTTCACAGCCACGACTTTTCTGTACCTTTGTGGTTTGACAACAGCCAATAAGTAGATGTATGCTGGAGAACGTTGACGCGATCCAACAGGAGATAGAACAGTACGAGGTACGCACCAAAGACGAGCTGGAACAGTTCCGGATGCGCTACATCAGTCGTAAAGGTGTCGTTACGGCCTTGTTTGACGCGCTGAAGGAGGTACCGGCGGATCAACGTCGGGTCGTGGGTCAGGCGCTGAACGGACTGAAGAATGCAGCGCAGACCCGATTCGACGCCTTCAGCGAGTCGCTCGAACAGCAGCAGGCCACCAACACCACCCCACCATTCGATCTTACGTTACCCACCCTACCGAACCTGACCGGTAATCAGCATCCGCTGAATATGGTGCGGCAACGGATCATTCAGATTTTTGAACGCATTGGGTTCAACGTGGCCGACGGGCCGGAAATCGAGTCGGACTGGTATAATTTCGGGGCACTCAACTTCCCCGACAATCACCCCGCCCGCGACATGCAGGATACATTCTTCGTTCGCAAAGCGACCGAAGGCGAGCCGGACGGGGATATGCTGCTGCGTACCCACACGTCGAACGTGCAGATTCGGCTGATGGAGCACACCAAACCGCCCATCCGGTCGATCATGCCGGGGCGGGTGTATCGCAATGAAACGATTTCAGCCCGCGCTCACTGTATGTTCCATCAGGTTGAGGGCTTGTACATTGATCGGAACGTGGGTTTCAAAGACCTGAAAGACACGCTCTATCACTTCGTCAAGGAGATGTTCGAGCCGGGTACGCAAATTCGGTTCCGCCCCTCCTATTTCCCGTTTACAGAACCTAGCGCCGAAATCGACATTTCGTGTCAGATCTGTGGTGGCAAGGGCTGTAACATCTGCAAGCACAGCGGCTGGGTTGAGATTGCGGGCTCCGGCATGGTCGATCCGCAGGTGATTGCCAACTGCGGTATCGATCCAGACGAGTACACCGGTTTTGCCTTCGGTATGGGTATCGAGCGCATCACCCAGCTGAAATACGTTGTCAACGACTTACGTCTGTACACCGAAAACGACGTCCGTTTCCTCCGGCAGTTCGCCGGACAATGAGTGAAAGAGCGAAAGAGTGAAAGAGTGATGGTAAGCATCAGCAACTTTCGCTCTTTCGCTCTTTCATTCTTTCACTCTTTGTTCTATGTCCCCCATCCGTCTTTCTGATCTGGCTTTCACCCTGAATGCGGTCGTTGATGATGCATTCGGCGGACGGCCGTTGTGGGTGGTGGCCGAAACCAGCGACATCAAGAATTATTCCGATCGGGGATACTGCTTTATGACGCTGGTAGAACGGGAAGGGCGTGAAACGGCGGCTAAACTGGACGCCTGCATCTGGCGTCGGCACTACCACACGATCCGCGACTTCGAACAGGCGACGGGGGTGGCCTTCGCCCGGAACATTCAGTTGCTGCTGCAGGTAGTCGTCAGTTTTAATCCTGTTTATGGATTACGGCTGGAGATCATCAAAATTGATCCAGCCTATACGCTGGGTAATCTGGAGCGCGAACGGCAGGCTGTACTTGATACGCTCGTTGCGCAGCACCCCGACCTGATCTGGGTGGAAGCCGGTCAATACATCACGGCCAATCAGCTACTGCCCCGCCCAACGGTGATGCAGCGGCTGGCTCTGATTACGGCTCCCAACTCCGACGGCTGGCGCGACTTCCGACATGAACTGGCGCAGAATCCGCTGGGCTACGACTTCGTTGTCGATGAGTACTTGTCGCAGGTACAGGGGCAGGGTGCCGAGCGGGCAATCTGCGCGCAGCTCGATAAAATCGTGAGCAGTCAAATCGCCTACGATGCCGTTGTCATTGTTCGCGGGGGCGGGTCGCAGCTCGACTTTGGCTCGTTCGACTCGTACGAACTGGGCCGGGCCGTAGCCGGTTTCCCGATTCCACTGCTGGCGGGCATTGGTCACGAGCGTAACGTCAGCATTACCGATCTGCTGTGCCACCAAAGTGTCAAGACGCCGACGAAAGCGGCTGCGTTTCTGATCGAACACAACCGGCAGTTTGAAGAACGCTGCCTGTATCAGCGGGAACGACTGATCAACGCGACCCGCACTAGCCTCCAGAACGCCCGCGAACAACTCGACAGCGAAACCGAGCGGCTCCGGTTTGTGATGCACAACTATTTCCGCGATCGCCATACCGACCTGACCGAAAAAGCGGTGACCCTGCGCCACCTCGACCCCGCCAATGTGCTAAAGCGGGGCTATGCGCTGTTGCTGCGCAACGGGCAGGTATTGACAAAAGCTACCGATGTCCGACCGGGCGATGCGCTGCAGGTACAACTGAGCGACGGTAGCGTACAGGTGATCAGTCAGTAACGACCAGCCAGAAACCATGACCTATCAGGAAGCCTACAATCAGCTGACTATGTTGATCGACGACATAGAAAGTGACGCCGTTCCACTCGATGAATTGCCCGGAAAAATCAGACAGGCTACCGAACTGATTACGTTCTGTCAGGCCCGGCTGCGCGATGTAGAAACCGATTATCAGGAAGTTATCGAACGAATGACCAAACGCTGACGGCTACTTTATGCCGTTGGGTAGCGTGTCCGTTTGGTAATCGTTCCTTAATTTTATGCCGGGCCGGTATCTGCGGGCGTTTTTTTTCGTCTAACGCAGACTACTAAATCTATAGCCTGTTTGAGCTTGTCCTCTATGACCTTATTTGCCACATTTAGTGATATTCTGAACTCGGATGTTCTGTCGCGCATCGCCAACTATGTCGATGAACCCGCCGAGAAAACGCAAAAAGCCGTTGATGGGTTAGTGTACACGATTGTCGGTGGCCTGATGAAACGGACCACCACCGAGATCGGTGTCAACCAACTCTTTAATCATATAAAGAAGGGACGTTACGAGGGTCAGTTGCTTGACTCGCTTAGCACCGTACTGCGCGACCCCAATCAAACGAACGCCCTCATTACGCAGGGAAACGACGTCATCAGCCATTTGCTGCCTGCCATGAAAAGCTCTATCGGCAGCATGATTTCGGGCTACGCCGGTATCCGTAATTCGTCGTCGATTTCATTGCTTGGGCTCATCAGCACCATTACACTGCATGTGTTAGGCAAGCTGGTTAATGATCGCAAACTCGATGCCGACGGACTGGCTTCGTCTTTGTTTGCTGAGCGCGAAGCATTCGTCAACGCCGTGCCGGAGGAGTTTATGCCCCGGCTGGTTGAGAAAGTAGGCTTGCAGCAGATCGTGTCGGGAGTGGCCGCTCCCGCCCGGCGTCAGCAGGCCGAAGCGAGTGGGCAGGTCGTCGTGAACCGACCACCTGTCAGTTACGAACCATCGGGCGACAGCGATACGAGTTCGCTGGGCCGCTGGGGTGTAGGGGCGCTGGTACTGATTGCGCTGCTCGGGTTGGGTTATTACGTCTACCAGAATACGCAAAATCACGCAGCCTCGGCCGATGATCTTAGCCTGACAACCGATTCAACTCAACGTAGTGACACGGTAGCCCGGTCGCTGGATGTACCCGTCGATTCAGCCAACCGCCGACCGGTCTCCTCTACTGCGACACCGTTGCCCGGCGCAGCAGTGGCACCCGCTACAGGTGCTCTCAGTCAGGAAGTAACGCCTTACGTAGGCAACGCAGCCCTGCCTAAGGGGCGTGTATTTCCAATGCCGGGTCTGACGTTTGAGCCGGGGTCTTTATCACTGACAACCAGCGGTCAGGCTACAATTGCTGAACTGACTACGTTGCTAAAAACATACCCCCGACTGCAAATTCAGCTGGTGGGTTTCGCCAATGACGCAGCCGGTGGTTTTTCGAATAAAAGCCTGTCGTTCAAGCGGGTAAACATGGTGAAGCAGCAACTGGTCACCTCGGGCATCAACTACCTGCGCGTCGACGCAATCGGTCGCGGATCGGGGGCTTTCCGCCGTAAGTTCGACAGCACCGCCGTTGCCCGGCCAACGCTGCGTAAGATCGATCTGAAGGTTGTGGCCAAATAAGCGGGTGCAAACAACTTCGGTTGGGATGGGTTGAGTACACATCAACCAATCACGCATACACGTATGACCACCGAAGTTGGCAAGAGTGTTCTGATTACCGGCGCATCGAGCGGTATCGGTAAAGAATTAGCTACGCTATTCGCACAGGATGGCTACCATTTAATCCTGGTTTCGCGTAGCGAAGACCGCCTGCAAACCGTCGCGGATGACTTCAACCGGCAGTACGGCACAAGCAGTACGGTCATTGAAAAAGATCTGTCGAAACCGGATTCCGCTCAGGAAGTATACGATGAGGTAAAGCGGCAGGGACTGACCGTTAATGTATTGGTCAATAATGCCGGGGTTGGCGAGCATGGCTTGTTTGCTACCGAAACCGATCTACAGAAAGAGCTGGATATCATCCAGTTGAACGTCACGACGTTGGTTCACCTGACCAAGCTGTTTGTACGTGACATGGTTGCCCGCAACGAAGGTAAGGTCTTGAATCTGGCCTCCATTGCGTCGACCATGCCTAACCCGCTGGTGGCTATCTACGGTGCTACCAAAGCATTTGTCCTGTCGT
The DNA here is from genome assembly GCA_964581865.1 of uncultured Spirosoma sp. Taxonomy (GTDB): domain Bacteria; phylum Bacteroidota; class Bacteroidia; order Cytophagales; family Spirosomataceae; genus Spirosoma. The sequence goes on along the minus strand of CAZOQC010000023.1, from coordinate 58,697 downwards.
TCTCTGAAGCGCTGTACAACGAGCTAAAAGACACGAACGTAACCGTAACGGCCCTGCTCCCCCCCGCCACCGACACCGACTGGTTCAACAAGGCCGGTGCTGAAAACACAGTCGTGGCGCAGGGTGATAAGGCCGATCCGGCCAAAGTGGCGAAGGATGGTTACGAAGCACTGATGGCTGGCAAAGACAAAGTAATTTCCGGCGCATCGACCAAGCTGGTTGCGGCTATGGCCAACGTACTGCCAAGTCAGCAAAGTGCCAACGCATCGCGGAAGCAGATGTCTCCTCCCGCAGACAAGTCGGAATCGTCAGCAAATCTGGTTATCGGCATAGGCGTAGCGGCAATCGTGGTGACAGGTATTGTCGTAGCCGCGATGTACCGCAATGCGAATCCGCTGGAAAAGGCGAAATACCGGTATAAGTGGCGCAGAGCACTGGGTACCGTTCAGGACATCGCTCAATCGGCCGTTAAACGGGCCAACGAGGCAAAGTCCAAAGCGCAATCGCAGGTTAGCGATCTGGAGGACGAGCTGGCTCACAAAGCACAGGCGCTGAAATCAAGAGCCAAAGCGGAACAACTTAAGTACACGGTGAAACGTAAAGTCGCTGATGTTGACGACACGTCGATAGGTTCAATGGTTATGGATTGATGGTCGTGCCGGGCCGCGCCACAAACGACAAACAACGACTCACAAACCATCAACGAGTATGAAAAACACATCAATCTGGCGTATCGCTACGGCTATAGTTGCTGTAGGCAGTATCGTCTATACATCGCTGTCGAGCCGCAACGCCCGTGAGAAGGGGAAGCAGATGCAGGAAGCTGCAACCGAACCGGAGTACGACGTACCAGCACAGTATCAACAGGTGTTCGACAAAAACCTGATTATCCCGGCGGGCTGGTCGTTTGGCGTCGTCTGGTCGACGGTGTACTCGGGACTAGGTGCTTTGATGGTGCATCAGGCGCTTAACTCGCAGGCCTACAACCCGCGCTACCAGAAGGCGTTGCCGTGGTGGGCCGCCAGTTGGACACTCAATGCCATTTTCGGGCACTTTTTCTCGCAAAACGACAGAGAAAGCATTCTGATCTCGGACGCGACGACGAAAGCCAACCTGATTGCTGCGCTGGGGCTACACCGCGCACTGGAAATTGGCAAAACAGACGTTCCCGCGCCAGAAAAATACCTGCGTATTCCCGTCAGTCTGTACGCAGGCTGGCTGACGGCGGCTACCGTTGTCGGAACGCCCGATACGTTACTAACTACCGATGTGTGGAGTCGCGACGATGAGCGCGACGTACCATTGGCGTCCGGGATTCTTGGCCTTACCGCCGGTGCCGGTTACCTGATTGCCCGCAGATTGAACGATCCGTGGTATATGGTGCCGTTCGTAGCTGGTTTCGGTGGTATCGCCACCCGGCAATGGAACCGGTACCCGGTTGTCGGCTGGACAGCCGCTGGCCTAGCCGCAGCCTACGCCGGGCTGCTGGCGTACTGGCTACCCAAAGGCAGGTTTGAACCGTACGAAACCATCGTCGTACATGATGCTGAATTGTTAGCCGGTCCCGTCGAAACCGACGACCCATATCAGGCCAACATCGCCCGCGAGCGCATGACGCCCATCGAAGCCGAAAGTCTTGACTAACAGAACAGCCCCGCTGCAAACGTAGCGGGGCTGTTCTGTTTTACCAGATTATATCAATCAACTCTGTGTATCGCATGAATTGCTGATCGGCCGATACGATGCTCATTTTTTCAGTGTAGGCAATGGCTAGTATAAGCCGGTCGAAAGGATCTCGATGATCTGCCAGCAGAGGAATAGATTGGTAGGCTTCTATGTGTTCCCGACTGAGTGGCAGCCATTGGAAGCCAGATGCCAGCGTTTCCGTAATTATATCGCTTATGGGCCGACTGGAACCGACACTTTTGCCAATTTTCAGCTTGATCGATAGTTCGTAAAAACTGATTGGGCTGACAAAAACATTGTCAGCTTCAAGTATGCCCGTTTTTGCTCGTCTGGAGAGCTGCAGCTCATTTTCTAATGACCAAATGAGCGACTGTGTATCGAGTAATATTCGCATTACATATAATCAGCCATATCGTCGAGCGGGTCGTTAAATGTGTCAGACATCCAGAATGTTCCCTTCATCCGACCGAATTGAATTGCTGGCTTCTGCACTTTTCCCGTTTCGTCAATTACTGTTACAACAACTCTGGTCCCGGCTGTCACTGGCAAATCCTCGTCCAACGTGATATGTCCATTCTCGTAAGTACCTCTCACAGGTGCTATCATATCTGTATTGACCTCTCGCTATTTTTACAAAAACACTTTTGTTGAAGTTAAATCAATTTTCAATACCAGCCTGCAATACGAGTAACGCACTGACGAATTCATTGTCTGCATCCTGACTTAATCACGAATTGTTTTTCAATCAGGGTAGCTGTTTTCATACCCACAGATCGTTAATGCAATCTGATCTCGTTTAGACCGCCAATTTGACGCAAAAATCACTCACAACAATCAAAAACCAGCCAAAATGACCGAAAAAATCCTGCGGTACGCGATTTGTTTATAGGTAGTTAACCAACCGAAATCCTGACCGCTACGGCGGTTAACCTATATAAAGACATGGACTTCAAGAATTACACGATAAAAGCGCAGGAGGTCGTGCAGAAGGCGTCGGAAGTCGCCCTCGGCAGTGGCCAGCAGGCTATCGAAACGGGCCACCTGCTGCTGGCGATTCTCCAGGAAGACGAAAACGTCATGGATTTTCTGGCGCAGAAAGCCGGTACGTCCCGGCAGGGTATGGTGCCCATTGTACAGGCCATCGTCAACGGCTACCCGAAGGTATCGGGTGGTAACGGCGGGGTGTACCTGAGCAACGATACAGCGGCTGCGCTGGCTAAGGCAACGACGCTGTCGAAAGACTTTGGCGACGACTTTGTGAGTGTCGAACTGATGCTGCTTGGCCTGATGGCGGGTAAAGATCAGATTGCAACGTTATTGAAAGAAGCCGGTTTTCGCGATAAAGAAACGCGGTCGGCAATCAACGAATTGAGAAAAGGAAACTCAGTGAAAGACCAGAACGCAGAAGCAAAGTACCAGGCACTCGAACGGTACAGTGTCAACCTGAATGAACGCGCCCGGACCGGCAAGATCGACCCGGTAATCGGCCGCGACGAAGAAATACGGCGGGTACTCCAAATCCTGAGCCGCCGGACGAAAAACAACCCGATTCTGTTGGGTGAGCCAGGCGTTGGTAAAACCGCCATCGTGGAAGGGCTGGCCCAGCGCATCGTATCGGGCGATGTACCCGAGAACCTGAAAACCAAGACGGTTATTTCGCTCGACATGGGTCTGTTGATTGCCGGGGCCAAGTACAAAGGTGAGTTTGAAGAACGGCTGAAATCGGTTATCAAAGAGGTGACCGATTCGGACGGCCAGATCATCCTGTTCATCGACGAAATTCACACGCTGATTGGCGCGGGTGGCGGTGGTGAAGGCGCGATGGACGCGGCTAACCTGCTGAAACCGGCCCTGTCGCGCGGAGAACTGCACACGATTGGGGCCACGACGCTGAAAGAGTATCAGAAATACATCGAGAAAGACAAGGCCCTCGAACGCCGGTTTCAGGCCGTCATGGTCGATGAGCCGGACATGGCCGACGCGATTTCGATTCTGCGCGGTATCAAGGAAAAATACGAGCTACACCACGGCGTCCGGATCAAAGACGACGCAGTGATTGCCGCCGTCGAACTATCGACCCGCTACATCACCGACCGCTTCCTGCCCGATAAAGCCATCGACCTCATGGACGAAGCGGCTGCCAAGCTGCGGCTGGAAATGGACTCGGTGCCCGAAGAACTGGACGAACTGAACCGGCGCATCATGCAGTTCGAAATTGAGCGCGAAGCCATTCGCCGGGAGAATAACGTCGACAAGGAAACGTCGCTCAACCGGACGATTGCCGATCTGACCGAGCAGCGTAATGACTTGCAGGCGAAGTGGGAAACTGAAAAAGCGTCGGTCAACGAAGGTCGGACGCTGAAGGAGCAACTCGATCAACTGCGGTTTGAAGCCGAGCAGGCCGAACGCGCTGGCGACTACGGCAAAGTTGCCGAGATTCGCTACGGCCGCATTCCCGAACTGGAAACCAAGCTGGCGGGTCTGGCCAACGGTGGTAACGACGAACCTACCGGCGACCGGATGATGCAGGAGGAAGTGACAGCCGAAGACATTGCCGAGGTCGTGGCAAAATGGACCGGTATTCCGGTGCAGAAGATGCTGCAAAGCGACCGCGAGAAGTTGCTCAACCTCGAAAAAGAGCTGGGCAAGCGGGTAGCGGGTCAGGCCGAAGCGATTGAAGCCGTGTCAGATGCCGTTCGGCGGAGCCGGGCCGGTATGCAGGACCCCAAGCGGCCCATCGGTTCGTTTATCTTCCTGGGTACCACGGGCGTTGGTAAAACCGAAGTAGCCCGGACGCTGGCCGAGTACCTGTTCAACGACGAAAATGCGCTGGTTCGAATCGACATGAGCGAATACCAGGAGCGTCACGCTGTCAGCCGGTTGATTGGTGCCCCTCCGGGCTACGTGGGCTACGACGAAGGCGGTCAGCTAACCGAAGCCGTGCGCCGGAAGCCGTACTCGGTAGTGTTGCTCGACGAGATCGAGAAAGCGCATCCCGACGTCTGGAATATTCTGCTACAAGTGCTCGATGAGGGTCGTCTGACGGACAACAAAGGCCGTACGGCGAACTTCAAGAACACAATCATCATCATGACGTCGAACATCGGCAGTCACCTGATTCAGGAGAAGTTTGCCGAAGACGAAGGCTGGAACCACACGCTGGTACTGGAAGAAGCGAAGTCGGCGGTGATGGAATTGCTAAAGCAGACCATCCGGCCGGAGTTTCTGAACCGGATCGATGAGATCGTGATGTTTGAACCGCTGACGCAGGCCAACATCCGCAAGATTGTCGACATTCAGTTTCGCGAGATTAAACACCGGCTGGCCGAAGGCGGTATTCAGCTCGACGCTACCGACGAAGCCCTCGACAAGATCGGGCAGGAAGGGTTCGACCCCGTCTTTGGTGCCCGTCCGCTGAAGCGTGTGTTGCAGCGCCGGGTGCTCAACGAACTGTCGAAAGCCATTCTGTCGGGCGAGGTCCGCAAAGACTCGGTCGTACTGATGGAACTGAACGACGAGGGCGAAATCGCCTTCACCAACCTCGACGCCGAGATCGAACTGTAATAAACTGTCTCGAACAGCATCCTGCTGTTCGCTAATGAGTAAAGCCCGGCTGCTGCAAAGTGGCCGGGCTTTGTTTGTTTACAGAGCAGAAACCCGCACCTTTATTCTTCCAGCTTTGTAGTTGGGTGCTCGCCTAAGTCGTTCCTTTCAAGCGTCCGGGCGACAAGCCGCACGACTCACAAAAGACAGTTTCGTTCTTTTATTTTTAGCTTCGGTCGACGCATCAACCATCTCTGTAGGCAGCCGGACAAGATGGGTATGGGGCGTGTGACAGGCTAAAACCCTTGACAGGTCAACCGGCGAGTAAATCTACTTGGTCGGCACTGATCAGGTACATAGTTTGGCTTCGCAATCGGTTTAATCGGAGTATGCGTTGTTATCGCTCCGCATGGTTTGGCTCTCAGTTCACAGAAGGTCAAGCCAAGCAGCCTAACCGGCAGGAGGAGGAAAGGCAGGCAAGTGGTTCGATCGTCTTAGCTTGTGCGCTGGGCCATTATCCCCAGGTCGTCAGGCGTAGCGTAAAAAGGTAAAGCGTGCCCGATAGTAATTTAAAGTAGGTAAGCTCACAAGTCACTATGAAAAACCTGTTAACTCTCACCAGGATTATTACGCTTCTTTCCCTGATTTCACTGGTATTTTTCAGTTGCTCCAAAAACACCAACTCTACCCAAGTAGTACCAGAGGAAAATGCTACTGCTTGGATACGAATCGATAGCCTGTTAGGAATAAAGGAGCATTTCGGGCAGAGCGTTCACGCCGACGGACAGCAACTCATTTTTTCTACCCCCAAGGCTATCTATACGTATCCTGCCAGTGGGGCAGCACCGCAATCATTCCGCTTTGATAAAGATGCTTACACACGCCCCGTTTATTACCGGGGAGTAGCGTATATAATTCAATCAGATACGCAGATTAAATGCATTCCGTACGCTACTACCGATGCCCCTTTTTACATATCTCTAAGAGAACTTGGCGCGTTAAACTCAACACGTACCCACTTTGCGGCAAATACAGGTATTCTAGATGCCTTGGCCATAAATAATAAAGGACAATTGCTGATACAGGGTAATGATAACTATTTCCCCCAATCACTTTACCAAATTCAGTTGGATAATCGAGGGCGACCGGTCTGGGACCCTGCCAGAAAAAGCTACCAGATTATTCTGCCAGACTCGGTGCAATTATCGATCATTCGCCCCTACAGTATTGGTGACAGATTCTTCATTCATTCTGATTATAAACTGTTGGGCATTACCGATAAGTCAACGGCTAATGATTTAACGGCCAACAAGGATTGGAATGTGATTTACGTGTTTCCAAGTGGCGATGTGCTATATGCTGTTATTTACTCAGAAGCGGAGTCAAAACTGTTTCTTTATCAAAGCACGGACAAAGGCTCGACGTGGCAACGTCAGGCTCCGGTAGCGACTTTCCAATCGCGGTGGGCACAGGTTTATTCTATTGAAGATCGGCTTGTAATATCGTATAATGGCAGGCTGGAGGAGTTTGATGTAAAAACGTATTCGTTCCGTTCCCTATCCATTAAGGGCTTAGTGGGTTTAGGGATAAACGGGGTTGCCGAGCAGAATGGTAAGGTCTACGTAGCCGTAGAAAGTGGCGGTTTTTTTGTCAAAGACCTGGCTGACTTCTGGAATTAAGTCGGGCGAGAATCAATTAGGTCAAGTGCGTTGTGTTCGTTCCACGTTGGCAGCTTGTCGGGCGACAGGCACGTCCCGCAGGGAATATGACAGCCCAACACGATGAGCGCGTAAAGATTCAGGGTTGTATTTCCAGTTGAGTGACTCGCCTTCTATCAACACTTATGGGCGTTGTATGGTACTTGCTAAAAATCTGCGGAGATAGTACACTAGTTCTTCGCGGGGCAACCGGTTAGTCAAGCCTACTTATTTGGCTCAGTTGTACGCGGCAGCGCAACCGACCAAAGCGATCTGGATGTACTGGTCGAATTAGACAAGAGAGCCACCTTGTTCGATCACGCCCATATGTCCTGGCAATTGGAAGACTTGTTGCAACACCGGGTTGACGTCTTAACAGAAGGTGGTTTATCTCCGCATATTCGGCCATTTATAGAACGTGATCGCATTCTAGTGTTGAGCGGTAGCATCGGCGATAAGCAGCGGGTAGAACACACACTGGCAACCTCCGTGTTACAATTCAGTTAAGCACCGGGCCATTTTCGACGGAGACTGGTTATAGACTATAAAACCAACCCGCAACCGCGATGATGCAGCCCATTCACTTCGAGCAGAAAAATATCATTGGCTTTACCATGTCCGGCAAAGTCACCGACGATGAGATTAAACAATGGGCGTCGGCACTGGACCGGAAAAGCGATGGCCCCGACAAACTGCGTGTGTACATCGAAGCGCAGGACCTCGACGGTGTCACACTCGACGCTCTGCTCTCCGATCTGAAATTCGACGTTACCCACCTGACCGATTTCGACAAAGCGGCTTTTGTGTCTGATACGGCGTTGTCGAAACTGTCGTCGTTTATGGCGGGGCTTATTCCCGGTCTGGAAACGAAACAGTTTTCGCTGGCCGAGAAAGAGCAGGCCCGGCAGTGGATCGAACAGTAAATCAGCCGGTGGGCGGGTTCAGGATTTGGGTAACTAACGATTGCCGTTCACTTTTGTAACAAAACAATTCCCTGAACCAATCTTAGCAACCTGATGAGTAATCAATCACGTCGACGTTTTGTGAAAAGTGCCCTTGCTTCGGGCGTCGTAGCGGTTAACCTGCCGGACGCAGCACCAAAGGAAATATTTGTACACCACGTTCTGTTCTACCTGAAGAATCCCGGTAACACAGCCGATAAAGCCAAACTACTCGAAGGGCTGAATAAGCTGGCGAAGTGTCCGACGATCAAAATGGTCAACATTGGCGAACCGGCTAATACCGACCGTGAGGTTATCAAACGCGACTATACATACTCGTGGCTGTGCCTGTTCGATAGCCCCGCCGACGAGGAAGCCTACCAAAAGCACCCCATCCACGACGATTTCCGCAACAACTACGCCCAGCTTTGGGAGAAAGTCGTGATCTACGATTCCATCGGGCCGAAGCGATAATCAGTGTAGGGTATATAGTTTCATCGGTAGGTAGTACGTTTATTGTCTGCAAAACGACGCACCGGCAGACGAGTTAGTGGTGTCACGACTAAAACCAGATAGCCCTATGGTTTCTGAACAATTAAGTCCGCTTCAGCTGGAATTGCTTAAAGTGTATTCGTTTCAACCATCGGAACAAGACCTTCAGGCCGTCAAGCGTATGCTGGCTGCTTACTTTTCAGGTAAGCTAACAGGTAATATACAGCAAGCTATCGAGCAGAAGGGTATATCGTCTGACGACCTGGAACGCTGGCTGAATGAGTAGGCTACGCCTTGTCCTTGACACGAACGTATTCCTGGTAGCGCTAGCACCGCAGTACCGTTATCACTGGATTTATCAGGGTATTTTGCAGGATAAATTTGACCTATGTCTTTCGACAGAGATTCTGCTTGAATACGAAGAAATTATTCAGCAGCGATACGGGCTTACCATTACAGATGCGCACCTCGGCTATCTGACGTTACTACCGAACGTACATATGATTGAACCCGCCTACCGGTGGAACTTGATAGAAAACGATCCTGACGACAACAAATTCGTCGATTGCTTTGTAGCTGCCAATGCCCATTACATTGTTGGCAATGACCGTCATTTCAAAGGGTTGGACCGAACTGGGTTTCCGCCCATCCGGGTAATGACTTATGAAGCGTTTGAAAGCGATTATAAGTCGGCATTATCGAGTTGATTAAAGCACAACAGCCCCGGACGTTAATCCGGGGCTGTTGTGCTTAGTAGAAACCATAAACTGGATACCGTATACCGAAAACTTATTACAGGTTTGCGTCTTCGTTGCTGTTGAAGGTATCGCCCTGTTTGATGTCGCCGGTTTTCAGGCCTTTCTTGAACCAGTAAACCCGTTGTGCCGATGTGCCGTGGGTGAAGGCGTCCGGTACGACGCGGCCCTGTGTTTCCTCCTGAATCTTATCGTCGCCAATGGCATTAGCGGCTGTCAGGGCTGATTCGACGTCGTTCTCGTCAATCGAGATACTTTGGCCCTGCGCGTGGTGCGCCCAGACACCCGCAAAGAAGTCAGCCTGTAGCTCAAGCCGGACGGATACTTTATTGTATTCGCGCTCGCTCATCTGCTGCCGCGCCTGGTTAACCTTATCCATGATACCCAGCTGATTCTGCACGTGGTGACCAATTTCGTGCGCCACGACATACGCCATGGCAAAGTCACCGGGCGCTTTAAACCGCTGCGCCAGTTCGTCGTAAAACGACAGGTCGATGTACACTTTCTGATCGGTAGGACAATAGAACGGGCCCATTGCTTCCTGCGCCGTGCCGCAGCCCGACGACGTAACGCCCCGAAACATGACCAATGTAGGGTCCTGATACTGCGCGCCCTGCTGCTGAAAAATCTTGGTCCAGACATCTTCCGTACTGGCCAGCACCTTACGGGTAAACGAAGCAGCCGCATCGTCGGGCTGCGGCCCGTCGGGAGCCTGACTACCCGCTACCTGTTCCTGCTGCGTAGGTGCGCTCTGATTCAGAATCTGCGACGGATCGCCACCGAGCAGCATCACAATTACGGCAATCACCACCGTTCCGATGCCACCACCGACGAGCAGGCCACCGCCCCCACCGCCCCGGCGGTCGTCTACGTTGTCACTTTCGCGTCCTCCTAACCATTGCATAGCTGTATACTATTAAGTGTGTAGTCTGTTCAGATTAATCGATCCAGACCGAAAATGTTTTCGACCTGTCAGGCGGGTGTCTTCGGGCGTTACACCGTTTGTCACCCCGTTTCCATTACCCGTTAATTAGCGTCTGATTCGCTAGTCGTACTAATGACCCGAATACTTGTTTTGACGCGTTCCACTTTCTTACGTAACGCATCCGTATCGGCGTCCATTACCGTTACATGGCCCATTTTACGAAACGGTCTGGTAATGGCTTTTCCGTAGAAAAATGGAAAGACGCCCGGCATTGCCAGCAGGCTTTCAAGCCCCTCGTATTCGGCCAGCCCAGTATGCCCGGCCTCGCCCAGCAGGTTCAACATCGCAGCAGGCTGGTAAAACGCCGTGTCACCGAGCGGGTAGTTCAGAACAGCGCGCCAGTGCTGCTCAAACTGCGAGGTTACATTGGCCTGAATCGTATGGTGGCCGCTGTTATGCGGGCGCGGAGCTACCTCGTTAATCAGCACCTGACCCTGCTTATCGAGAAACAGTTCAACGGCCAGTATTCCCACGATACCGAACGCGTCGGCAGTTTGCCGGGCAATCGCCTGTGCCTGCCGGTCAACGTCGGACGTGATGTCGGCGGGGGCAAACAGGTATTCGACCAGGTTCAGTTCGGGGTGAAACACCATCTCGACGGTCGGGAAGGTCTGTACCTCACCCCGCTCGTTTCGGGCGACGATGACGGCCAGTTCTTTCTCAAAATCGACTGCTTTTTCGAGCAGGCCGGGCGCATCGAACGCCTTGTCGAAATCATTAGCGGTGGCAATCCGCTGCACCCCACGACCGTCGTAACCGTCGCGGCCAAGTTTGTGAAAGGCAGGCAGAAACTCACCGTGCCGCGCTGCATCGGCGCGATCATCGGTCAGGATAAAGTCGGCTGTGGGCAGACTATGATCGAGGTAAAACTGCTTTTGCAGGCGTTTGTCCTGGATCGTACGAATAACCGACGGCTGCGGATAAACGCGCTTGCCTTCGCGCTCCAGTGCTTCGAGCGCATCGACGTTGACCCGCTCAATTTCAATGGTCAGCACGTCGACCGATTGGCCAAACTGGTAAACGGTATCGTAGTCGGTGAGGGAGCCGGTCGTGAACTGCGTGCAGAGTGTACGACAGGGTGCATCGGCGTCGGGGTCGAGTACATGGATGCGCAGGTTCCAGTCGATAGCCGCCTGTAGCAGCATCAGCCCCAGTTGTCCCCCGCCAAGAATGCCAATAGTTGGTGTCAAAAATATATGCGGTTTGTTCTGCCGCAAAGGTACACCAGAAGCAAGAGGAACGGAGAAGCGGAAAAGAAAGAGATAAGACGGGACCATCCTTCCTCTCGTTTCACTCACACGGTTCTTTTTCCCCTAAATCCTCTGAAGGGGATTTAGGGGAAACGTTTGTCATCCCGACGCAGGAGGGATCTTCGCTAGTGGGCAGTTTTATTTGCTTTTACCGAAGATCCCTCCTGCGTCGGGATGACAAAAAAGGTGGTTTCAAGGCACTGAAACTGTTCCCCAAACAACCTCTCAGGGGATTTAGGGGTAAAAAGACCAATCTATCTTTCAAATCATTAATCCCGGCGCGTAATGTCGGAGCCACCCGACGATCGTTTCGATACCACGTGACCAGATCCGTAGTAATAAATATCCGAACCGCCCGACGCCCGCAGGTTCATGTCGCCCGTGGCCCGCACGTACACGTCCGACCCACCTGACGACGTAGCATCGCAGGTTTCAGCGGTCAGTTTGCGCGCATCGACGTCAGCCCCGCCCGAACCGTCGACGGTTATACGCCGGGCTTTACCTTCCAGCATCGTATCGGCACCACCCGATGATGAGACAGTTAGTTCGTTGGCTCTCAGCGACAGTTTAACGTCGGCACCGCCCGAAGCGCTTAGTTTCAAATCGTCGAACGACAGTGTTCCCTGCCCGTACACGTCGGCACCGCCCGATGCGGCAATGTCGCTGAGTTGTTTGAACGTCACATAGGCCTTCACCGAGTTATTCCGGTTTTTCAGCCAGTTCATACCAGCCGGCCGGTCGATGTATAGTTTCAGCGTACCGTTTTTAATTTCCGATTTCACCTCGTCTTCGTCCAGCCCTTTTACGTCGAGCGTCAGTTTTTCGCTGTTACCCTGCGTCAGATAAACGTCGATGCCGCTGCTCACGCTCAGGCCGGAAAAGCCCGATACCGTGCGGTCTTTTTTCCAGTCGTCAGTGCTCGAATGGGCAGCGGAAGTAAACAGTAGAGTTGTCAGTAGCAGCGTTTTCATGAAATGGTCGTTTCGTTTTTGTTGACGATGAGCAAATGAACCAAAACGTTGCATGACCACATAGAATTTATCCACTAACGGTTGGTATGCGTTACTCCCACGTCAGCGACAGCAGCGACACACCTTGCCGGGGCAAGATGAATGGCAATTCGATTTGCCCGTTCTTCGCTACCGTTACCCACTCTGGCGAGCCAATGGTCTGCAACTGTCCGGCCCATTCGAGGTCGGTAATCTGCGCAGACGTCGGTGCTTTGGGCGATCCCATCCGCTTCCACGCTTCGTAGGCATTGCTCGACTGCTGATCGACGCGGTAGTGGGTCAGCCGCACCCGCCGACCCGGCAGTCCGGCTACCAGTACTGTTACAGGGGCCTCCGGGCCGGGCAGGTTATCATCGTGGTAGTGCCAGACCAGCACCGCAGCCGATTTGGTCGTATGCGTCGCCAGGGCGTTCACGTCGGGTTCGGCCCGGACACTGCTGTCGCGCAGGCGGGCATAGTCGTAGCCCGGCGATGATACGCCCGCTGGGCGCGTAGCCGAGACGCGGGTACCGGGCATCTTACCAAACATCCGGAACACGTTCAGTACCGGCTTGTCGACGCCGTTGGTTGCCAGATCGCGGAAGCCGCGAAACCAGGCCTGATCCTCGAACTCAAACGCCCACGTGACAGCCCCCGCCAGATTGACGCCGTGTGCTTTCGCCAGGTCATACTTGCGAGCAAACGACGCGGCTGTGTAGCTCGAATACATCGTGCCGTTGCGATAGGCGTTCTGCGGGTGCAAATCTTCCGAACAGGCCGCGCAGCCCTCCGGGTCTGATTCGCCGATGATGATTGGCAGTTTTTTCAGCGTCGGGTACGACGCCACAATAGCGAAGCCCCGGTCGATGTCGCGGAGTTGCGCCCCCATATCCATCCGGACGTGCCCGTCGACTACTTTCGGGTTACCCTTGGCGTGGAAGGTGATAAAATCGAGGGGTGTCCCCGTCTGCCCGGTCACGTAGTTTTTCCCGTTGACGATATGGTCGAGGAACGTGCGGAAGAATTTAGCCGAGACATTCCAGTTAGGGCCTGTCACTTCGGGGCCGCCGATTTTGGCGGTGGGTAGGGCCCGCTTCACCGCATCGGCCGTGTAATCGTAGAGTTTGATGTACTCTTCTGTGGTGCCCTGCCAGTAGCTGATGTTCGGCTCGTTCCAAAGCTCCCAGTACCACTTCTCAACCTCGGCCTGCCCGTACCGGCTCACCGAATGCTTTACCCATTGGAAGACCAGTTCGCTCCATTTTTTGTAATCGTTCGGCGGGTAGGCCCAGCCGGTGTAGATATCGTTGTAATCGTCGCCGGGTTTCCAGTGGTGACGGTACGGCTGCGGGTGGCTCGACAGGGCTTCGGGCATGAACCCGATCTGCGCAATGGGCCGCATGCCCCGCTGAATGAAGGTGTCGAAAATCCGGTCAACGATCGTCCAGTTATACACCGGGTTTCCGTTTTTATCCTCCCTATACGCATTGGTCGACCCCCACTTTAACGCGGCTTCACCATCGCCCGTCACCAGCAGGCTATGCACCCGCACATTGACCGGCACCGGACTTAACTGCGACAGTTCGGTAAGCAGTTTCTGCCCGTCTTTCATGTACGTGTAATTCGGCTCATCGTAGCCAAACCACGCCCAGATCGGCGGTAGCGGCCCCTGATCCTGCTTCAGATCGACCGAGATCGTAACGGGTGGTAGCGATTGAGCGACGGTTGCGTAGTAGGTCAGCAGACTGATACCTGCGGAAAGGAAAACTAATTTTAGCATCAGGCGATGGGCTGAACGAGGGTTGTGCAGGTAAAACCCGTTTCTGTCGCTTTTTTACCGTTACGATGTAGCCTGACGCAGTGGTGTAGCCTGTTGAAATGTGTAGCCTGGACCTCCAGGTCCGGGTGCCCGTTAGGGCAACTTCTGTCGGCGGCAGCTTTTTTGGCCTGACGGCCACCCGGACGTGGACGTCCAGGCTACACCAATGTCCGTTATTTTCAGAACTTGTCCGGTAGCGGACGCTCATACAACGCAAATACAACACAACTATTTGACATACAGTACCGTAAATAACTGGCATTCGTCTTGCCACACCAATAACACTATGATCGACTTACACCAGATTTCCAAATATTACCCAACCGGGTTTGGCAAAACCTACGTGCTTCGGCAGATCGACCTCGCGATTCAGCCCGGCGAATTTGTGTCGATTATGGGGCCGAGCGGATCGGGCAAGTCGACGCTGCTGCATATACTGGGTCTACTGGAAGAACCCTCGGAGGGCGTTTACAAATTCGACGGCGAACCCGTGCAGAAACTGTCGGAGAAGAAGCGTACCGAGTTGCACCGCACCCGTATCGGCTTCGTGTTTCAGGCCTATCACCTCATCGACGAACTGACCGTGTACGAAAACATCGAAACACCCTTACTCTACAAAGGTGTGGGTAGTTCGGAACGGAAAAGCCGGGTGGCTGAACTCCTCGACCGGTTCAACATGGTCGCCAAGAAAGATCTGTTTCCGGCGCAATTGTCGGGCGGACAGCAGCAACTGGTTGGTATTGCGCGGGCACTGGCGCATCAGCCCGCCGTTATCTTCGCCGACGAACCGACGGGTAATCTCCACTCCGATCAGGCGCACGATATTATGGCTCTGTTTCGCGAACTCAATCAGCGCGACGGGGTCACGATTGTGCAGGTAACGCACTCCGAGGTCAACGCCGAATACGGTACCCGCATCGTGCGGCTGAAAGACGGCTGGCTGGTCTAGCAAAAGGGCGGGGCCTGTAGCCACGTTTCGATGTGTGCTACAGGCCCCGCTGCCTGATATCAATCGGTTCCGGTTACGGAATCGGCGTCCCGTTTTCATCGACGTTCCCCGACGCCAGCGTAGTTCCTCCGTCGAGCGACAGATAGTACGAGCCACTGCCTGCGCCTTTGCTGAGTGTATTGTTTCTGAGCACGTTATTGATCGCCCGGTTGCCGTACGATATAAACGTAGCCCGGTTTTCCGACGCATTCTTGTTCGATAGCCGGTTGTTCGTAAACGTATTGTTGGCTACGTTATCGCAGATCACGGCCCGGTCAAACGTCGTCTGGATAACATTGTCGGCAAACGTTCCTCCGTTGGTCGAGTGGCCCAGTTCCAGCATACCCGTCATGTTGAAGTTGTTTTTGCTGAAGTTGACGGTTCCCCCGTTGTAGAGCTGAATGCCGCCCGTTACCAGGCCAACCGTTGAATTACCGGTAATTTCGGCTCCGGTCAGGATTGCTCCACCACCCTGCCCTTCGCCGGTTCCGTCGTTGGAGCCAGCCAGAAACCGACTGAACGTACCTTCAAATGTATTGTTGGTAATCTTCACGTTGCGAGCCGCCCCGGCAACCTCAATGCCGTAAAAGCTACAGTTTACGATGCGATTCTTATCAACAGTCAGACCATCCATCGGTCCCGACAGCGAAATGCCGAACCAGCTATCGTGGAAATAATTGTTCTGCACGGTAATATTCTTCCCGGCGTAGATCCCGTAATTATCGTGGTTGAATATCTCACAGGCGATTCGTTTCGCCCGCACGTCGTTGTTCGTAATCAGAATATTACTGGCCGTTTTCCCCGCCTGAATCTTGAGCGTCAGCCAGTTGGTGCTGTCTTTGGCGGTTTCGTCGCGGCTGCTGCAATTCTGAACGATCAGATTACTGACGGACGGCCCATCGATATAGATCGTGCTCACCTGCGTTTCTTCCTGCGACGTCACATTCCACGACAGGCCGTCGATCGTAATGTTTTCGAGCGGCTGTGGCGCGTCCTGCGGGCGGGTCAGGTACACAAACGACGAATAACTGTTCGGTAAGTTGATAATGACTTTACCCGGATTACCCTGCACGGTTACGTTGCTCCGCAGAACAACGGATTTCCGTTGCCGATACGTCCCATCCGGAATAATCAGCACTGTAGCCGCATTGACAGCGGCCTGCAACGCCGGGCCAATATCGTCGGAGTCGGGCGTGATGCCGAACCAGTACGCGTTTGCCGGACCGGTGTACTCGCGCACGTACCGGATACCGTTGGTCGTGACCAGCACCGTTCCCATATTGTCGGCGGAACTGTTATCGATGGGAACCGCCCGGAATAAGCCTTCCTTGCCCGCATCGGTGATACGAATACTACCCGGCAGGTTGTAGCCCCCCAGCGCGCGCACATCCGCTATCGTCAGCGCGTCCTGCCGATTCCAGACCAGATTAGGCTCAGGATCAGCCGGATGACATTGCGTAAGTAGTATAATCAATAGGGAGAGCCAGCCAAAGCGGCTCAAAATGGTTGGTTTCATAAAAATTCGTTTCAGGTTGAGTAAGTACACAACGGTTTGTTACTAAGCACCGTCATTTTTGCGTCGGCCCATGTAGCGAACGTTCAGGTAAAATAAGCCGATGTCGACCTACTAAAGTTCAGAAAATCAGCGAAGTGATGTAACGGTAATCGTGTCGCGTACGATTACCTGCCAGTAGTGGCTTTATAGAACCCGCTAAAGGGGTATAGGGAGAGCCGTGCAGCTTACGCGTCGAACGGCGGCACAAAGATTAAAAATTAGTTAAACGATCCCTAGTTAAACTACCTGTTCTGTTGGAATGGGTATACAACCGCTGACACTTACTCGTCATTCATCCGGCAGCCTGACCGGTTACAGCACCATTATTTTCTTTTCCGTACTACTTGCGCAGCAACACGGGCTTTATTTACTTTGCAAAACAAAGTTCTTTTTATATATGCAAAAGATACGCTTCTTTCTACAGCCAACCCGGTCGGGTCGGGGCCTGATTGCCCTGGCGGGCCTGACCATTGCCGGGCTAAGTATGACCGTTGCGCGGGGGTTTATCACGGGCAACTGGTGGTTCTTCATCATGCTCACCTGGAACCTGTTTCTGGCGTGGTTTCCGCTGGGGGTTGTCCTGGTGCTGCGCGATCTGCGGGCGTCGGCAGCGGAGCGACCGCTCTTTGGTAGCACGGAGGTATTGCTGGCGGGCCTGACGGTCTGGCTGGCGTTTCTGCCCAACGCACCGTACATCATTACCGACCTGTTTCATATTCAGCACGTACCGATTCCGCTGCTCTGGTTCGATACGATAACCCTTTTCGTGTTTGCCATGACGGGCCTGCTCTGCGGACTCTACTCGACCTTGCTGGTACACCGGATGCTACGCCCGCTACTGGGCACCGCCCAAACCTGGCTGCTGATGCTGGGGTGTCAGTTTTTGTCGGGATTTGGGATTTATCTCGGTCGGTTTGGCCGGTGGAACAGCTGGAATGTCTTATCATCGCCGGTTGATTTGGTTCGGGCGATCGTTTTTGCTTACCGGGATCACCTGAGTATCAAACTGACGCTGGCGTATGGCTTTGTGCTGGTCGTATTGTATGTTTCGTTCTGGTGGTATAAGGAACAGGAAGAACCCGCCACGGTTACCGATGGCCTATGATTGATACCCGTAAAGTACTGCGCAGCTTCCGGTTTGCGGGGCAGGGCATCATCGATCTGTTCCGGTTTGAGAACAACGCTAAAGTGCATGGACTGGCGGCTTTGGCCGTGTTCAGCCTGGGGTTGTGGCTTGGTCTGAGCCGTATCGAATGGGCGTTGCTGGTTACCCAAATCGGGCTGGTCTGGGCGACCGAAGCGGTCAATACCGCCCTCGAAAAGCTCTGCGACCATGTTACCCCCGACCGGCATCCGCAGATCAAAGCTATCAAAGACATGGCGTCCGGTGCCGTGCTGATTATGGCACTTACAGCCGCTACCGTCGGCAGTATTATACTGGGCAGTCACCTGATCGACCGTTTTCTCTGACTTTTTCTCTTCCGTTCAACTCATGCACGAATCCCGTGAACACCTCCAGACGCTGACCGAGATCCGCAGCCTGATGGAGCGTTCGTCAAAATTTCTGTCGCTTAGCGGCCTGTCGGGTGTTTCGGCCGGGCTGGTGGCGCTGGCAGGTGCGTCTATTGTGTACACCCGCTTTCGCTGGCAGACGTTGCTGCCCGCCCCCTACGGCGACCGGATTACGAGCCAACTGCCCGGCAACGACCGGACTTTCCTGATCGGAGTCGCGGTAGTTGTGCTCGCGCTGGCGCTGTTGTCTGGGGTGTATTTCACCATCCGCAAGGCACACCGGCAGGGGCAATCGGTCTGGAACAACTCATCGCGGCAACTGCTGCGGTCGATGGCGGGGCCGTTGCTGACCGGGGGAATTTTCTGCCTGGCCCTATTGTCTTACAATCTGATCTGGCTAACCCTGCCCGCCACGCTAATCTTCTACGGACTGGCGCTGGTCAGCGGCAGCAGGCACACCCTGCGCAACGTGGAATCGTTAGGCTACTGCGAAATCGGACTGGGTTTGCTGACGCTCTTCTGGCCGGGGTATAGCCTGCTGGCATGGGCTGTCGGGTTTGGTCTGCTCCATATCCTGTACGGACTGGCCATGTATTACAAATACGAACGGAGTACCGAATGAATCAACTACTGACAAACTTCAACAAAGCCTTTGAAAGCAAAGCGCGGCTGAGCCTCATGTCGGTACTGATGGTCAACGATTCGCTCAGTTTCAATGCGTTCAAAGAACTGCTGGGCCTGACCGACGGGAACCTGGCGACGCACCTGCGGGCGCTGGAAGAAGCGGGCTTCGTATCGGTGCAGAAGCAGTTTGTGGGGCGCAAACCCAACACCACCTACACGGCTACCGACGCTGGCCGACAAGCCTTTACCGAGCACCTCAACGCACTGGAGGAATTTATCAAAGGCATCTGACAAACGAATCGAGCCCCGACTTACTCAGCCGGGGCTCGATTCGTTTGTAGTACCGATATTAATCTACTCCATCGCTTTTGACACCAGTCCCCCTTTTCGGCTGTCAACTTCGACGGTTGCCTTGCCGGGTTTGCCGCTTACAATCCAGCGCACCTTGACGTAACCCATCCCTGGAATGTTCGGTACCTCGATCGTAGCGGGGTTGTTCTTTTGCTCGCGGGCGATGCCCAGATCGTCGTTGTCGACGATCATTCCCGCCAATGCCGTAGCACCTTTCAGCGAGATACGGTCGGGCCGTTCGATTCGGTATTTCAGGTCGTGGCTCGAGTGCGTCGGGATTACACGCTGATTCTGCACCGTTGCCGTAATCTCGGTCAGGCCGTTGGCCAGGGGTTTTGCTTCGATGTTCTGCACCGTCAGCATCGGCATATTGTCGGCGTGGAAAAGCGTGAACGCCATGTTACGGTGGGCGTCTTCTTCGAGCATGAAACCGGGGTGATTGCGGATGTAGTTTTTCTTCGGCCCACCGATTTCAATGTCGCCGAACTGCGGGTGCTTGTAGGCTTTCCAGGGCACATAAGCGTCTTTCAGCAGCAGGTACTTGTCAAACTGGTTGAACTCGTCGTTCTGAAAGCGGTTCTCGTCGGATTTCTGGTTGAAAAACTTGTACGAGGTCATTAGTTCGGTCGAGAATGTGAATACACCCCGGCCCAGCGAAAACCAGTCGATTTCACCGCCGTACACCGTGTACAGGTCTTTGTAGATAGTCAGGTAACGGTAGCCGGGAATCATTTTTTCCCCCACTTTCCCAATCACGTCATACACGGCAATGTCGCCGGGGGTATAGTACGGCACGTCTTCCTCCGAACCCGGCCCGCGCAGAAACATCCCGCCGTAATTGTGGTAACTCTGCGCCCCGGCGATGTTGGGGTGGCTCATCACGAATTTCTTGACCGCCTGCGTTTCGGGCAGCGTACCGGGGTAGTACAGCGCCCCGCGTTGAATGTAGTCGGGTTGCCAGCCCCAGCCCCAGTCGCGGTTGGGATCGTACTGCCCAATCACATCTTCGTTTACCAGCCCGTCACCGTCGTTGTCTTCACCCTCGTAACCCAGAATTTCGTAGGTACCCGGCTCGTCGGGTTTGGCGGGCACCATCCGGTTCGGATCGCTGGGGTCGACATTCCAACGCCCCAGCGGACTCTTCCGGCGCATCTGCACAATGTTGCCGTCTTTGTCCAGATCGTCGTATTTATCCTCGTCAACCTGCCCGTCGCCGTCGTCATCGAGCGGCATCATACCGGAGCGGGGTGAGTTGGGGTTATTCGGATTTTTGACGAAATCTTCGCGGGCGTCGGGATTAATGGTTGGGGTGATGTAGAACACCCGATCTTTGAGCAGTTGCTGAATGTACGACTCATCGGCAAACGACTCGGCCAAGTACCAGGCTGTGTACATCGCCACTTCCGACCCCTGAATTTCGTTGGAATGGATATTACCGTCGATGTAAAAACCGGGCTTGCGGGCTGCATTTCCCGTTTTCGTATCGGTAATGGTCAGCACCCAGATGTCACGCCCCTGATACGATTTGCCCATCGATTCCAGCTTCACCAGATCGGGGTAAGCCTTAGCCAGATCCTGACAGAATCTGGTAATCATGCCGTAGTCGTTGTAGTGGTTCCACCGCATCGGCACTTTGGGATTCACCGGCGACCCGATCGCTTTCAGCCCACCGGGATCGTCAGTTTTGGTCGGCTGCTTCTGCGCAGCGGCACTCAGCGCAAACAGGCTGAGTGTTAGGAGGAGTATGTATTTCATAGTATGTATATGTAGCCCAGTCCGGCCACCGGTTATTTCAGATTGATTTCCTGTTGCTGAACGCCGGTCATGGCGTTACCAGCTTCGAGCGTGACACGCCCCGAACCGCTGACGAGAAACGTCACGTCCATCGTTTCGCCAGCCGCCATCGGCCCGCGCAGCATGATTCGCCGACCCGACACAACGCTTTGTTTATCGGTCAGTTTCAGCTCGACTTTCATCTTCGGTACCCAGCGGACGCGGTCGCCCATCTCGCTGCCCGTTGGCAACAGCCCCCGGTTCACAACCTGCGCCGTGACTCGATGCAGCCCGCTTCCCAGCGATTCACTGCGCACGTTGACGATATCGATCTGCGGCATCCGGCCAGCCAGTGCCGTTACAAACTGTACGTGTTTCTGCACATTGTCGGCCAGAAACCGGACAGGTGGGTTCTGCCGGGCAAACGGCACTAGCCCGCCTACCTCGGCTTTACGATTTGGAAAGTCAGAGTGTTCGATAGGCGTCCAGTTGACGTAGACGTTTGTGAGACCGTTGGCGTCGGCCCATTTCAAAAAGCGGATATCTTCGTTGTCGTCACCGCCTTTAGCCGCAGCAGCGGGTGACGCCGGACTGGGTTTGGCGGTGGCATTACTATCGCGCCGGGCGGGAGCAGACGCAATTTTGGGTGCCCACCAGCCGGGTGTCGAGAAGCTGAATCGCCCGTGGTGATAGTAGGCCGTCTGGGCAAAGTTACTTTTCGCAGCGGGCATGGCGGGTGCGTCTTTCAGGCTCGTCTGCGCGTTGTACAGCTTCGATACCTGCTCACCCACCGTCGCATCCTTTTCCAGCAAACCCGTGATGATTCGCTTCGCCGTTTTCGCCCGGTCGAACTTCGGCGCTTCGCTCAGGTTGTTGTACGGCCCAAATGTCAGGACGGCGTATATATTCGGCGATTTGGCCAAAAAGTCGAGCAGGGCGCGGTTTTCGGGTTCCGACACGGGCATCTCGCCGGAGCCGGGTGTAAAGAACGGGTAGTCGAAGGTGAAGTTTTTATCGATTGCTACCCCGCCTTCGCCGTCTTCGTTGTACTGCCCGTCCTTATCGGTGTCGGTTCCCTCCGACAGTAGCACGTACCGGCCCGTTTCCCCTTTCGCCGGATCGGCTTTGACCAGCACGCGGGCATCGTCTTTGCTCGGTACATACTGCCCCGTCGGGTCTTCCACGCGCACCTGGGTGATCTGCCCGTCGCGGTTCAGGTCTTCAAAGGGGTCTTCGTTCAGGTGTCCGTCGCGGTCGTCGTCGGTATCGCGGGCATTGCCGGTGCGTTCAAACCGGAGTTTGGCAAATGCCTGTTCCTGCGCATCAGGGTTGATCAGCGGTAGCACATAGATGGTTTTGGTGTCGAGCACCCGGCGGATGCTGTCGTTGGTGCTGCTCAGCAGATTTTCGGCCAGTTCAACGGCCAGTTCCGTACCGGCGAGGTGGCTACCATCGATCCCGGCAACGATAGCCAGCGCTGGTTTGGCCGTTGCCTTGCCCCGGCCAAGCGTAAGCACCCAGATGTCTTTGCCACCAAGCGATTTACCGATAGACTCGACCGCAGCGGCACTGCCTGATCGACGGGCCAGCGCGCTCAGCCGGGCCGATAGCTGCGCATGATTCTGGTAGCCGGATGGCGCGGGCACGGGTTGGGCCCAGAGCGAAGGACTCCATAAGCTGATGAAGAAAGCAGTACAAAAAAGTTGGTTCATGCGGGGGTTTATAATAGATACGTTGGTGATAAAAATACAACCTGGCCGACAGACTACCACAACTATCGACGATTGGTGCAGGTTGTACAGCGTATACAGTTTCCCATATACGGTTTTCGGCAGGCTACGTCAATCCTGTCAATCAGGCAGCGCACCCGGCCAATCTCCGGGAAATTTTGTATCGAAACCCCGACCTATCTATGGCGTTTACTAACAGTTCCGGCATTCCTATTCTACGTACCAGTCGCGAACCGGGTCACCGTCAAACCACCTGGCCGGAGTTGCTGAATGACCTGGTTTTTACGGCGATCATCGCTCAACTGGCGCAACGGCTATTGGCCGACGACAGCGATATGTCGTTTCTGGAGTTCGTGCTGCTGTTCATACCGGTCTGGTGGCTCTGGAATGGCGAAACCAATTATTCGACCCGCTTCGACAACGAGCGCGATTTCATTCATCGGGTGCTTACCAGTATTCAGTTGATTGCCCTGATTATTCTGGCCACTACCATTCCCCGGTCAGTGGAATCGGAAGCGCTGTCGATGGTGTTTGCCATTACCTATTCCAGTACCCGCTTTATCCTGCTTATCGAATACGGTCGGGTATGGTATTACCTGCCCGAAACGCGGGACTTTATCCGGCGTCTGGCGCTGGGTTTCAGCGCTTCGATTATTCTGTGGGTCGCATCCGTATTTGTGCCGATTCCCTACCGTTACTGGCTGTGGGCGCTGGGTCTGCTGATCGAGTTGACGACGCCCCTCGTCTCGACAGGGTCGAAAGACCATAAAAAATTTCCTCCCGATGTGCGGCACTTACCCGAACGCTATGGGCTATTTACGCTACTGGTACTGGGGCAATCGATTACCAGTATCGTCAACGCAATGATCGATCACGGCCTGACCGTCAGAGCGGTAAGTGCCACGATCCTGTGCTCCATCATCGTCATTGGTATCTGGTGGGCGTACTTCGACCGGGTCGACGACGAGGCTGTGCGCGAGGTAGAAAAAGGTGGATCGAGTCTGCCGTACCGGTTCTGGCTTTATCTGCATTTACCGCTGACGATGGCGCTGACCATGGCGGGTGTCGGGATGGAAATGACCGTAAAAAACATCGAAACGCTCGATCTGTCGCAGTCGGCGCAGTGGTTTATTACAGGTGCGCTAGGCGGCTATTTTCTGACGCAGGCCTGCATCAGCCTGACTACGCTGGTATCGGGACCGCCCCACCCCAGCTTCAGGCGTGGCATCGTCGTTCGGTTTGGGCTGGCAATAGCCTTCGTCCTGCTCGGCTTTTTCGCCACTGTCGGCCCACTATTGCTGCTGAGTATACTGGTGGCGGGTGTGCTGGGACTAATTCTGAGCGATACATTGGGCCCTGAGCCACCGTCTAATTTTGACGGAGGTAACGAACAGGAAAACCAGCCGTAGCACGTCTATCGACGTTATCTTTACGTAATTCCGTCTACACAGTTCACATGGTCGATCAGCCACCCATTCCCTTCCACCGGGGCCACTTTCTGTTTGGCAGTACCTTTTCGCTACTGCGCGATTCACTGGGTTTGCTCCGGCAGCTACAGCAGCAATACGGCGATCAGCGCGTGGTCAGAATAAAGGTTGGCCGACGCACGATAACGCTGCTCCTCAAGCCCGAGGAAACCAAATACGTGTTGCAGGAAAACAACCGGAACTACGGACGGGGCCGCTCGTACAAGGTCCTGCGCGAGTTTCTGGGCGATGGTCTGCTAACGACCGACGGCGACTACTGGCGTCGGCAACGTCGGCTGGCGCAGCCCGCTTTCCACCGGCAGAAGCTGGCCCTGCTGGCCGACACCATGATCGACGAAGCCGTTAGCTGGACCAGTCAATTACAGCAGCTCGACCGAACACACCCCGTTGATATATCGGCAGCACTGATGGAGGCCACCCTGCGAATCGTCACAAAAACGCTGTTCGGTTCGGGGCTGGGCGACCAGACAGCGCAACTGTCGCAGGCGCTGAACGACCTGAATCACATCATCAGCCGCACCGTACTGAACCCACTACGCTTACCGAACTGGTTACCGACTCCCGCCAACCGGGCCTACACCGACGCGTCTACACTGGTAACCGATCTGCTGACGGGCATTATTCAGAACCGTCGTCAGACGAACAGTACGCACGACGATCTGCTCGATATGCTCCTGCGGGCTACCGACGAAGAAACGGGTGAGCGCATGACCGACGCGCAGCTGTTGAGCGAACTCATCACGCTCTTCACCGCCGGGCACGAAACCACGGCGGCTTCGATGGCCTGGACACTGTACCTGATGGCCATCCATCCCGACATCCAGGCCCGTGCCCGCGCCGAAGCCCGCCGAACCCTCCATACCCGCGATCGCTTCTCCGCCGACGACCTGCGGGCTATGCCTTACCTGACACAAATCGTTAACGAGTCGCTGCGTTTATACCCGCCCGCCTGGGCGATGAGCCGACTCTCTCTAGGACCCGACAGAATTGGGGCTTATCACCTCGGCGCTGACGAGGGCGTACTGATTAGCCCTTACGTGCTGCACCACGACCCAGCCAGCTGGCCTAATCCCGATCAGTTCGACCCCGACCGATTCGCGCCCGAACAGTCGGCCAACCGGCACAGCTATGCCTTTCTGCCGTTTGGCGGTGGCCCCCGGCTTTGCATCGGAAATCAATTTGCTCTGCTGGAAATGGTAGCACTGCTGGGCCAGGTACTGATTACGTTTGAGTTGTTGCCAGCTTCATCCGAACTGGCATTACCCAAACCTCTGATCACGCTGCGCTCCAAACAGCCGATTCGGCTTTATCTGCGAAACCCGGCCAGTTAGCAGCTGTGCCAATCCTGAAATTATACTTTACGAAGAACTTTATTTAGTTACCGTTCCACGAAATTCGTTAAATCAGTCCGTGTCAGTCAGTGACGATCAATCCGCAGTGTATCCCGTGAAACGAGTTTGCATCTTTCAAAGGCAGGCTTGACATTGTGATGGGTATACCCAAACTTAGACAGTCCATTGATGTTCTGTTTCAATTCACTTAAAAAGCGACACAATGAGATTAAAAATGCACGCCGTACGCTTTACGGCCGATCAGAGCCTGTTGGATTTTATCCAGGCTAAGCTGAATAAGCTCGACACGTTTCACGACCACATCGTTAGTGGAGAGGTGTTTCTCAAACTCGAAGGAGCCGACTCCAACAAGGTCAAAGAGAAAATTATCGAAGTCCGGCTGATGCTGCCGGGTAAAGAGATTTTTGTCAAAGAGCACGACAAAAGCTTCGAGGCCGCTACGGATCGGGTACTCGAAGTGTTGAAAGACAAGCTGGTGCGCAGCAAACAGAAAAGCAACGATTTCTCCAGTCAGGCTATCATAGACGAGAAAGCGCGCATGCAAGCCGATGAGACTGTCGATGTCGATGATTTATAAATAGGCGCGGTCTGCTGTGCGCTAAAGCACTAGCAAATCGTATTTCTCCTCCAACGCAAAAGGCCACCCCATACGGAGTGGCCTTTTGCGTTGGAGGATGAATTGACCTTACAGATTGAAGGCTTCTTTCACTTTATCGACAAAATCGAGTTTCTCCCACGTAAACAATTCCACTTCGACTTCTTTGGTCTTTCCATTTGAGCCAAATGTCTTGGTCACCACTTCGTTCTTTCGACCCATGTGTCCATAAGCCGCTGTTTCCGAGTAGATGGGATTCCGCAGTTTCAGCCGTTGTTCGATAGCGTACGGGCGCATATCGAAAATCTGAGCAATCTTTTCGGCAATTACGCCGTCATGCATATCCACTTTAGCCGTGCCGTACGTGTTGACGTACAGACCGCAGGGCTTGGCAACCCCAATCGCGTACGACACCTGTACCAGTACCTGATCGCACAGACCGGCAGCGACCAGATTTTTGGCAATGTGCCGGGTTGCATAAGCCGCTGACCGGTCAACTTTCGAGGGGTCTTTGCCCGAGAAGGCACCACCGCCGTGGGCCCCTTTACCCCCGTAGGTATCAACGATAATCTTCCGACCCGTCAGGCCCGTATCGCCGTGCGGCCCACCGATCACGAACTTCCCGGTGGGGTTGATATAATACGTGATGTTATCGTCAAACAACCCGTGCAGTTCGGGTTTCAGCTGGGCCTTCACGCGCGGAATGACAATGTTGATGACGTCTTCCCGAATTTTGGCAAGCATCGTATCATCGTCGGCAAAATCGTCGTGCTGCGTCGATACCACGATGGTATCGATACGGATTGGCTGATCGTCGTCTGAGTACTCGATGGTCACCTGCGACTTGGCGTCGGGACGCAGATACGGCATCAGATCCGACTCGTTGTTGCGTATGTGCGACATTTCCCGCAGGATGGCGTGGGCCAGATCGAGCGGCAGGGGCATGTAGTTGTCGGTTTCGTTGGTCGCGTAACCAAACATCATGCCCTGATCACCAGCACCCTGTGCGTTAGCCAGCGTTTCGAAGTCGTTGCTTTCCACCTTCCGGTCGACACCCTGATTGATATCAGCCGACTGATCGTGCAGGGCAGAAAAGACACCGCACGAATTGGCTTCGAACATGTACTCGCTCTTCGTATAACCAATCTTGCGAATCACTTCGCGGGCAATTTTCTGCACGTCGAGGTAGGTATCCGTTTTGATTTCACCGGCTAATACAACCTGTCCGGTTGTTACCAGCGTTTCGCAGGCAACTTTGCTGGATGGGTCGAACGCAAGGAAATTATCGATCAACGCATCAGAAATTTGATCGGCTACTTTATCGGGGTGCCCTTCTGATACTGACTCAGACGTGAATAAATAGGACATTAGGGTATACAGGCTTGTTTTGACCCACAAAACTAAAGCTTATTTGAGAAGGGTCAAATAAAATACCTGACCCAACGGGTTAAAGCTCCCGCCGTTGGTGAATACGGTGTGCAATGTCGCGTGCGCGCTTCAACCGCATCTTTATGGCGCTGATACTGACCTGATGTTCATCGGCCAGCACGGCAATGTCTTTACCAAGCAGGTACCGGTCGCGCAGGATTCGTTCATCCCGCCCGGCAAGTTGATTTAACGTCTGCTCGGCATGCTGCCAGCGGTCGTCGAGCGATGCGGTATCCATACCCGTCATGTGGTGCGTTTCGTGCAGGTCGGTGTCGCTGAACAGCGTATGCCGTCGCAAATCGCGCTGCTGCCGGACGGTGAAACAATGGTTGCGGGTGAGGGTGTACAGCCAGGTTGAGAAACTGGCTTCCTGGCGAAAGCCACCCAGCCGTTTGAGCACCTTGAAAAATACTTCCTGCATTTGATCCTGCGCTTCGACGGAATCGTCCAGATAGCGGATACAGGACTGGTACACTTTGCGGCTGTAGCGGCAGTAGAGTTCGGCGAAATCGGCAGCCTCCTGCGATTGAACAAACCGATCCACCAACTCTTCGTCAGTAAAGGTCTTTTTCATGGGTCAATAACGTACCATCAGCTAGCAAAACAGCGTTGCTAGCCGACTCGATTCATATGGGTTGAATGCAAGACGTACGTTACCGCGTGAGGCATGTAAGGTGAAATAACTACCGAACAGATTAAAGACAGTGCGGGTAGCTACCCACCTATCGGGCAACACCCATATGACGATGTTTTACACATATGGTAACAGCATCGTGCTGTAAATCCTGATGCCCGATGATTTATGTAACTGATTAACAGCCATTGCTGTCAGGAAATAATTTTTCGACGCAGGACATCGGCCAGCCCCTTCAGAAAGGGCAGTGTAGGCATGGTAGCAAACAATCGGAATTCATCGAACAGCGTTGTGTCTTCGTCGAGGAAGCGAAACACCCGGCCAGGATTACGGGAATAGATACGCGTAAACAGCGCGTCGGCGGGGTAGCGGTGATTTTCCAGCACGTTCAGAAAGATGCTGTCATAGAGGGCGAATCGCCGGTTGAACCACGACACATTACGGGTCGGCTTTTTCATTTTGGCCAAATTATCGACCAGTTCGCGCAGGTAGCGCTGCGACCGGTTGAACGTGTAGCCCGTCGATGGTTTAGTGTAGCCGCCTGATGTGCCGATCCGGATAATGTGCTCCGATGGCAGTTCAGTCGTCGGCACGTCGGACATGGGGATCACTCCCGTTTCGACGTCGGCAATCTGGTAAGCTCCGGTGTCGACGTGCTGACTCAGGTAGTGCCGGAGCGCGTATTCGTACTCGGCCTCGGTGAGCAGTCGGTCGTTGAACAGCGTAAACTCAACCAGCGCACGATTAGTGTCGAACGGCAGGACGTATACGAACCGGCAATCACCGTGCTGTTCGGCCCGGAAATCCATGATAGTCGGGATGGCCGGATCGAAACAGGCCCGCTCCGTTTCGACAAACCAGCCTTTGAAATGTTGCAGCAGGTTGTGTCGTTCGGGCTGGTCGAGGGATAACTGGAAGGTGCTGTCGAAAACGTAGTCGGCCAGATACGGTTCATCATCGGCAATGACAAAGCCGCCCTGTGGCGTATCCTTGATGCGATTGATGGTAGCCTGCCGCCGTTCGACGTTCGGAAACTGAGTCAGGTGCTGCTCGACGAAGGCGTAGAAGTCGATACCGCGCAACATCTTGTACTGATAGCTACCCATTCCCAGACGGCCCGTGTAACCTGGTCCGTAGAACAGAGCGGTATCCCATTTCTGAAAAAGAATCGGCTCAAAGGGCCCGGTTTCTTTCTCCCAGAAGCACCAGGTTCTATCGTTGCGATTTTTCAGGTCGCGTTCCAGAATAAGTATTGATCGATCCCGTAATGAGGAACAGGTCAGGTAATACGCTAGGCTCAGGCCCGCCATACCGCCCCCTGCGATGATGAAGTCGTATTTTTTCATGCGAAAAAGCAAAAGCCCGGACGCACCGTCCGGGCTTTCTACGAAATAAGGTCGCTATTGTCAGGTTTACAAATCGTCACCTAGACATTTACGTGTTTTTCAGCGTGGTAACTCGACCGAACCAGCGGCCCCGACTCAACGTATTTCAGTCCGCGCCGAAGTCCCTCTTCCCGGTACATAGCAAACGTATCGGGGTGAATCCACTCGATGACTTCGTGGTGCATTTTAGTTGGTTGCAGGTACTGGCCCAGCGTCAATATATCCAGTCCATTAGCCGCCATATCGTCCATCGCTTTGAACATTTCGTCCTGCGTTTCGCCCAGTCCCAGCATGATGCCCGACTTGGTGCGCTGTCCGTAGGCCTTCGTCCGCCGGATTTGCTCCAGGCTACGCTCGTAACGGGCCTGCGGACGCACGCGCCGGTACAGCCGCTCGACGGTTTCCACGTTGTGCGATACGACTTCCTGCCCCGCCGAGATCATTCGCTCCAGGGCCTCCCAGTTCCCTTTCGTGTCGGGAATCAGGGTCTCGATGGTTGTCGCCGGAGAAGCTTCCTTGATAAGTCGCACCGTTTGGTACCAGATTTCGGCACCCCGGTCTTTCAACTCATCGCGGTTTACCGACGTCAGGACGGCGTGTTTGACTTTCATCAGCACAATGGCTTCGGCCACGCGCCGGGGCTCGTCGGTATCATATTCGCTGGGGCGGCCCGTGGCGACAGCGCAGAATGTGCAGCTACGCGTGCAGACGTTGCCCAATATCATAAAGGTAGCCGTACCCGCACCCCAGCACTCCCCCATATTCGGGCAGTTGCCGCTCTCGCAGATGGTATGCAGTTTGTGTTCGTCAACCAGTTTCCGAACCTTGGCGTACTCCGGCCCAATGGGCAGTTTCACCCGCAGCCAGTCGGGCCGTTTTCGGCCGGCGTCCCGGTTGCGTTGTTGTTCGGAGGGTACTACGGGTAATTCGATCATATCTCCTCGTGCCTTTCTACGAAAATTCGTTTTACTACCGTAAAGTTCGTTTACGGGTTACTGAGAAGAAAGAGGACAGACAAAAGAACAAAGACCTGATGGCGTCAGCATCTTTGTTCTTTTGTCTGTCCTCTTTCTTCTGAGAACTTTTACTTCCGGCTACCGAAGAACAGTGTAATATAGCCCGACGTGAAAAATTGCCGGTTACCGTCTGTCCGGTTGGCACCGGGCGACAGGTCAGGGATGATAACAATTTTATTGGGGAACACTTCGGCCAGAAAACCGATCTCAACGCCGGTCGTGTTGTTGCGGAAGGTGCTTAATTCAAAACTGAGTGCCGCCTTGGCGTTCAGCCCAACGGTAAACTGCGAACTACCGAAGCCCTGGAAGAAGCCACCCGGCCCCACGGGTGCCCCCGTAGCACCCGGCTGATACAGGGACGAAGCCGGAACGGAAACCTGCCGGTTGCCCTCCTGTACGTTGACGTAATATGGCTTGATGATGCCCAGCGTCGGCCCGGCTGCTACAATACCGTTCACGGCAATACCTTCGTCGCCCGACCGCTGAAACAGCTTGACCTCCCGGCCGTACTGCCCGCGCACGGCGAAGAGGTAGTTTTCCTTGCCTTCAATATACCGCCCCGATGCGTAGCCACTACTGGTCGACAGCTCTTTGGGGTGCTTTACGTTGACGGCCTCGATGCTCAGGTAGCGCGCCTGCGGCAGGCCAAACAGATCGTCTGACAACTGCTTCGACTGCCGGAATGATACCCCCCCCAGAATACCGGAGTTCGTGTTGGTCGTGACGCCAAACGTAGTGGTGCGCTGGTAGTTGTCATCCTCCGGGTCACTGTTCTGCGCCGTGGCCCGGCCACTACTCAGCAGCCAGCCCAGCAACAGCGCGCCTATAACTGTGTATCGTGTTCGCATCGCTCTCTGATTCAGCATTAAAGCTACTTTAATTCCCGGAAATCTGCCAGCAAAATTCGACCCGCACTAGCCTAACCCGATCTCACTGCTTATGTTTAACGAAAAATGGGTACCAGATTGCCGAATACGACCCCAGTTTCTTTGGCGGATGAAGCACCTGACTACGCACATCTACGAATCATATAGCCAGCCTGTTATGCCAACCATTCATATCGATTATCAGGGCGAACTTCGCACCGATTGCGCCCATCTTCAGTCGGGCACGCACATCCTGACCGATGCCCCTTCCGACAATCAGGGACGGGGCGAAGCCTTCTCACCAACCGACCTGGTCGCCAATGCACTGGGAGCCTGTATCCTGACGACGATGGCCATTTTTGCCCGTCGCGATGGCATCGAGATGAACGGCAGTTCAGCTGATGTCACCAAAGTGATGAGCAGTGAGCCGCCCCGACGTATCGCCCGCATCGACATCGCGCTGACTCTCCGCACGACTGGCTCGCTGCCCGACGAGGCTACCCGTATGAAACTGGAACGCATCGCCCACACTTGCCCCGTCGCCATCAGCCTGCATCCCGACATCGAGCAGGCGGTTACGATTCAGTGGGAGTAGTTTTTGAGTTGTAGAGTTGGCTAGTTATAAAGTTGTAAAGTTGCTAGCGCATACTTGCTGACGCCGGATGGCAACTTTACAACGCTATAACTAGTCAACTTTATAACTCAAAAACTGTCCAACGCTGTAACTATTTTTTTTCCCGTCGGGCTTTGCGGTGCTTTACCCACGATTTTACGTCGGCAGTGAAGTTTTCCAGGAAAAACGAAGGGCCAACTGATACGTACAGGCCGCTGTAGTTAATCTGACTTTCAGGTATGTCCTTTTTCAGTACAAACCGATAGCCGGTCAGAAAGTACAAGCCAAACCAGCGTAATGGCTTGAACCATCGGACGTATGGGAACTGATAAGCCGCCGATATACCCACCCCTACCGGAATGAAAATACCCCGCGCTACTTCCAGGTCCTTGTCGGGCTCGGCGATTTCGTAACGCGAATGCCCATAGCCAATCTCCGTTGGCAGGCTGACCTCAAACGGTCCTTTCCGATACAGATACCGCTCGTAAAATACCGTAGCAATACGCAGATGGCGCGTTACGGCAGCCGACGTGTTGGGCAAAAGACCCGGCTGATCGAGGTGTTGATTGACAAAATAAAATCCGGCACCCGCTTTAAAACTAGCCGCCCGGCCACTGGTCAGCGCGTCACGTTTGTGCTTCGACGGAAACAGGAATCCCGCCCGTACGCCATACACGCTGACGGGTGTCCGCTGGTCGTTTTCGTTGCGGGTGTCGTTGAAGAAAAAGAACCGCTGATCGGTTGAGGCTGTAAACGTCAGTGAGTTTGGCGCGTCCGACACGGTTCCGGATGAATCCCGCCCGTCGGTGAGTTTCGTTTTGTGCTGAATACCGGCCTGCCCCTGCGCCCGTACAGCCGCGCCCATACCGACATACATCAACAGAAAGAAAAATAATTGCCACGCTATACGCTTCATTGATCTGTGGTTGATGATGACATAACGACCGGGCTAGTCAATGGTTCTGAACGCGCCCGGTTACCCCCGTACCGATTCGGCTGACCGGCCCTGATTTTGATCCGGCAAACTTTGTACGAATGTTAACTTTTGATCGTACAGGCGGTTGAATGGCTGTCACCAAAAACCCGCAACGCTATGGCCACCAAACCAGATAAAGCCCCCGACGAACCCAAATCGGATAAGCCCAAAAAGAAAGCAGCTAAAAACTACGACAAGCCTGATCTGCGCGAAAAGATCAAGGAAGAAATTACGGCGGGGGATAAAGGCGGCAAGCCCGGTCAGTGGAGTGCCCGGAAAGCGCAGTTACTAACCCACGAATACGAGAAAGCGGGCGGAGGCTACCTCACCGACAAACGCACCGAATCGCAGCAGCATCTGGCAACGTGGACCAAAGAAGACTGGCAAACATCCGACGGCAAACCCGCCGACCGCGACGGCGGCACGACGCGGTATCTGCCTAAGGAAGCGTGGGAGGAACTGTCGCCCGCCGAAAAGAAAGCAACCAATGCCAAAAAGCAGGCTGGCTCCAAAGCTGGTGAGCAGTTTGTCGACAACACGGCGAAGGCGAAAAGCGCCCGCAAGAAGGCGCAGGACTAAGCAAATCCGGCCGTTACAGGTGGCATACCGAACAATAAATAGACAGCCAGTTAAGCCAGGAAAAGCGCTCTATGCGGTATACTTGACCAGTTAGCAGCCCCCTACCGCTATGAATACGTTCAACGGCCGAATCACACTCGTTTTGCTACTCAGTATAGCAGGTCTGTTGGCCTGCAATCCTCAGGTTACAGAACCGTCACCGAGTCCGGTTACGTCAAGTCAGTACCGGCTGAAATCAGTGCAAAGCACACTACTTGGCAACGGAACACTGATTTCAGGGCCTAACAGCCTGAACGGAGCCACCTACACGTACACCTACGATGCACAGAACCGGCTGACCAAAATCGACCGGGTCCGAAACGGGCAGGTTGGGCAGGCCCTGATTTCGTACGGCGATCCGCAGCGCACCTATGTCGGGGCGGGTGGTAATGCCGATTATACCTTTTACATCGACCAGGCAACGCTGTCGGATCCGACTACATGGTCGGTCACCCGGTATCCGCTTACGCTGGATGGCACCAATTTCGTAGCCGGTAAATACGGAACCTATATCGGCCCAGTGATCAACACACAATACAATATCATCAATTATCAGTACCGATTCGACACCGACAAACACCTCAAATCGTTTGAAACGAGTGGCGGACCGAACTCAGGCATCAGCGATTACAACATCAGTCAATTCACGTATTCGGGCGACGATGTTGGCTCTGAAACATACTCGTATTCCGCCGGACATGGAGACTCAGGTGGTATCACGTATATATTTGACAACAAACCGAATCCATTTTACAGTTTGCTGGACCCGGCAATCAGCGTCATCGAGCGATTCAGCCAGCATAATACGACGAGTCAGGACGTTGCTTCGTTTAGGACAGGCTTGTCGTCGACTCGATTTGCGTATGAATACAATGCACAGGGTCTGCCAACGAAACGAACGACGAACAACAACGGCGTGGTTACCGAAACACTGGCGTATACCTACGAAAAGTACTAAGTAGATCGTAAACTGTCTTTGCCATGAGGTCGAACGGTATCGTTCGACCTTTTTTCGTATACAAACAGTAGCCTTTCAATTCACTATCAACTGGTTGCACAGGTGATTCATTGACTTGTTGGATCATACGATCATGGACGATACCGGGGAAAAATATAAGTAGAAAGAGTTTACGCGTCTGCTTTGGGGGGTACTACCTGTATTAATCCTGTGCCCCAAAAGCCTTATTCTGCCTATACTGCCGAGGAACTAGCCCTCGACGACCTGTTTGTACGGTGGGTGAAACACCCGCACGACGAAGAGGTCGCTATGCACTGGCAGCTGTGGCTAAATCACAATCCGGCCCGTCGCCATACCGTCGAAACGGCCCGGCAGCTGATTCTGCGTTCGGTACTGGCCGGTTCGGCCGGGCTGGCCAACGACGAGATCGGTTCGCTGTGGGGTCGTATCCGGGTGTCGTTGCAGGAAATGGAAGACGTCCGCCCGCTGCAACCCAAGGATCGAACGATGGTCGGCTGGTGGTATTTCGGGCGAACAGTAGCGGCCACGCTGGGCGTAATTCTACTCATCAGCTGGGCACTCTGGATTCAGTACGGCCCGCACCAGTCACAGGTAGTCATTCGCACGGGCAACGAACCACAACGCGCCGTGCAGTTGCCCGACGGTTCGCAGGTGCAGCTTCACGCCAACAGCCAGCTACGCTACGACCGGCAGGGATTTACCGATAGCTGGTCCGACGACACGCCCCGTGCAGTATGGCTCGACGGTGAAGCTGATTTCACCGTCGCACACCGGCCGTCTCCCACCACCGATCAACGGTTCCGGGTGCATACCTCCAACCTGACAGTCGAAGCAACGGGTACGGTATTTCACATCCGTCACTGCCCCAAAGGCACCAAAATAGCCCTTACGTCGGGAGCCGTCAACCTGCTCGTCAACCGCCAAAAACCTATCCAGTTACGGCCCGGACAAACCATCGAGGTTGCCGCTGTCCTGGTGCGCCCTTTACGTTGATTACCCTTTTACCTTAACCAGTGTCTATTCCTAAACCTGTTGACTGATGAATAAAACAACTACCTGTCTCCGGTCAAAGTTGCTTCCACGACCGTGGTTATCCATGTTGGGGCTCTCGGCCCTTGCGCTGCTGAACGCACCGGTGTTTGGTACCTCTTCTACCCCACGCCTGGCAATCGACAACCCCACGCAGGAGCGCACCGTGACCGGCCGCGTGCTGTCGGCCGACGATAATAGTGCATTACCAGGCGTAACGGTTACCGTAAAAGGTACAACCCGCGGAACGACGACTGACGCCGACGGCCGCTACCGGATTGCAGTAGGCAACGGCCAGTCTGTACTGGTTTTTTCGTCGGTTGGTTTCCGGGCGGAAGAGATTACGGTCGGCAACAAATCGACCATCGACCTGCGCATGAATGCCGACGATAAGTCGCTCAATGAAGTCGTTGTTGTCGGGTATGGTACGCAGAAAAAAAGTCAGACGACTGGCGCTATTGGGTCGGTCAGTTCAAAGCAGATTACGGAGATGCCGATCACCAACCTGGGACAGGCGCTTCAGGGCCGGGTGGCCGGGGTCGACGTCGCGCAGTCGGGTAGTAAGCCGGGCAGCGTACCCACGATTCGTATTCGCGGCCGTCGCTCGTTCAACGCTGGCAACGATCCGCTGTACGTGATCGACGGGATTCCGCTGGCTACGCCATACGAGGATTTCAACCCCAACGACATCGCATCGATGGAGGTACTGAAGGACGCGACAGCCACCGCCATTTACGGCGCACGGGGTGCCAATGGCGTCGTGATTATTTCAACCAAGCGCGGCCCGGTAAATGGTAAGACGACCGTTAGCTACGATGGCTACATGGGCTTCTCCGATCCACTCGACAAGGTAAAACTGTTCAATGGAACGGAGTTTGCCGAGTATGTCCGTGAAGCGTACCGGGCAACAGGGCTGTACAAAGATGCGAACGGTAATGCGGTTCCGACCGGCGTTGCCGACGCCTTTGCGGACTCTAAGGTTGCTGTATTGGGTGGCGACCCGGCGGTAGCGGCTGGTATCGCTGCCGGGCGGAATACCGACTATCAGTCGCTGCTGCTTCGGCAGGGTATTCAGCAAAGCCACTCGATCGGTGTGCAGGGCGGCAATGATAAAACGCAGTTCTACATTTCGGCGGGCTACTTCAAGGACAACGGAATCATCGCTGGTCTTGACTACACTCGTTACTCAATCCGGGCCAACGTCGACCATCAGATCAACCGCATTTTTAAGGTTGGGGTCGCGTCGTACGGCATGTACAGTCTGCAGAACGGAGCCAACCGGAACCCGTATACAGCCACACTAAATGCCAACCCACTGGGTCGTCCTTACGATGACAACGGCAACCTGATCTTCTCGCCAACCAATGATGCGCTGCTGACCAACCCGCTGGCCGAAATCGTACCCGGTGCGCAGGTCGATCAAACGAAGCGATACCATATTTTCAACCGCTTATACGCGGAAGCTAAAATCATCGATGGGCTGACGTACCGGCTGAACTTTGGTCCCGACTTCGTCATCAATCGGGCGGGTCGGTTTATCGGTTCGGCCACCAACGATCGCAAACTCGGCGACCCGGTAGCATCGACCACAAACGGATTTCAGTTCAACTACACGCTGGAAAACATTGTCAATTATAACAAGCAGTTCGGCAACCACAACATCGGTGTTACGGCCTTACAATCGATTCAGCGCGACAATTTTGAAACCAGCGTCATCAACGTGCAGGGCATCCCGGCCGAGTCGCAACAGTTCTACAATGAGGGCAACGCCAGCCTGGTACTGGGCGTCGGCAGTAACCTGGTGCAATGGACGATCAACTCGTACATGGGCCGTGTCAACTACGACTACAAAGACAAGTACCTGGTAACGGCCACACTGCGCCGGGACGGATCGAGCCGGTTCGGTGAAAATACCAAGTACGGTAACTTTCCCGGTATCGCGCTGGGCTGGAACATCGCCAACGAAAACTTCATGAAGGGCGTAACCTGGATCGATATGTTGAAGCTGCGGGCTAGCCGGGGTTCGGTAGGGAATCAGGGCGTGTCGCCGTATCAGACGCAGGGGCTGCTGGGCCGTACGGTGTACGCCTGGGGCAACAACCCGGCTTACGGCTACCGCCCCAACACCATCGGTAACGCCGACCTGCGCTGGGAAAGCTCCACGACGACCAATATCGGGTTGGATTTCAGCCTGTGGCGGGGTCGGGTATCGGGCTCGCTCGAACTTTACCAGACCAACACCACCGATCTGCTGCTATCCGATCAGCTACCAACCTCGACTGGTTTCAACGCCGTTACCCGCAATGTCGGCGAAACCCGCAACAAGGGTATCGAAATCGGCGTGACGACGATCAACATGAATACCAGAAACGGGTTTAAATGGTCGACGGATCTGCAGTTCTTCAGAAACACCGAAGCAATCGTGTCGCTCTACAACGGTGCCGTCGACGATGTGGGCAACAAGTGGTTTATCGGTAAGCCGCTGACGGCGTATTTCGACTACAAAAAAGCCGGTATCTGGCAAACCAGCGAAGCCGACGCGGCCAAGTCATACCAGAGTTCGGTGGGGCAGATCAAGGTACAGGACACCAACGGCGATGGCAAGATCACGGCCGACGACCGCGTTTATCTGGGCTCCGACATTCCGACCTGGAGCGGGGGGATCACCAACCGGTTCAACTACAAGAACTTCGACCTATCGTTCTTCGTCTATGCCCGCATCGGCCAGACTATTCTGAGCGGTTTCCACCGCGACAACAACGCGCTGGCCGGACGGTATGAGCAGATCAAAGTCGACTACTGGACGCCCAACAATCCTACCAATGAGTTCCCCCAACCGAAGTCGACCCAGGAAAGCCCGGTTTACGGATCATCCCTGTACTACTTCGACGGTTCGTTTGTGAAAGTGCGGAATATCAACTTCGGGTACACGTTCCCCTCGTCGCTGACCAGCAAATGGCGCATTCAGTCGCTGCGCATTTTCACCAGCATTCAGCAGCCGTTTATCTTCTCGATGTATCGCTCGAAGTACAACGGTGTTGACCCCGAAACCACCGACGGCACGATCAGCAACGGTGTAACACCCGCCGTCCGCCTGACGACGTTTGGTCTGAACGTTAAATTCTAAGCCACAAAACCGACGAAGCCAGCCACTTCGGTGCACTGGCGGATTTGGCAACTGAACAGAAAAACATGAAAGCAATATCATCCAATTCATTGCGTGCGCTGGCCCTGACGGCCCTGCTGTTGAGCGGGCAGGGCTGCAAAAACGTGCTGGACGAGCAGGTTATTTCGCAGATCGGCAACGATTACATGAATACGCCGAAAGGATTTGAAGACGCCACCCGCGCGGCTTACTCATCATTGCGGACGTTTTACGGCACCCAGCGTGGACTAACCCTGACGGAGTATGGTACCGACATCTACAAGACCGGTGCCGACGGTGGTTACAAAGGGTTTCACTACTACGATACGCAGATGAACAGCTTTGTCGACTACCTGCAGCAAACGTGGGAAGAGTTGTACAAAGGCATCAACACCTGTAACGCCGTTATCGGTCGGGCAGCCAGTATCAGTGGTCTTTCCGATGCCACGAAGAAGATGCGGGTCGCCGAAGCCAAGTTTCTGCGGGCGCACTACTATTTCATCATGACCCAGCAGTGGGGCGGTATCGACCTGCGGCTGACCGAAACGCTGGGGCCAACCAAGGTAACCAGCCGGGCTACGGAAGCGGATATGTACAAGGCAATCATCGCTGATCTGGAAGCGGCCCTCCCCGACCTCGACACAAAAATTCGGTCGTCTGACTACGGACGAGCCACGAAAGCGGCTGCCGAACATCTGCTGGCCCGTGTCTATCTAACGAAAGCCACCTCGTCGGCCAAAGCGTCGGACGACTACGCCAAAGCCGCCACCTACGCACAGAGCGTAATCAGTAATTATGGTTTCAAACTGGTGTCTGACTTTGCCAGTGTGTTCTCGCAGGGGGCCGGTGAGATTAGCGACGAAGTGATTTTCGCGGTGCAGTACACTTCCGATCCACTGACCAATATCAACTCGGCCAACTCGGTCAACGGTAACGGCAACGAACTGCACCTGCTGTTCGGTATGCAGTACGACGTGCAGGCCGGTATGATACGCGACACCGAAAACGACCGCCCTTTCAAACGCCTGATGCCGACGACGTACCTGCTCGAAACGGTGTTTAAAGATCACACCAACGATTCGCGCTACAAGAAGACGTTCAAGGATACCTGGTACAGCAACAACCCTGGTACGTTTAACACGGCCTTCGACAACTCGAAGAAAACGGTGACGTTTAAAACCGGCGACACGGCCATTTACATTCCCGGTGTGGAATGGACCGTAGCTCAGCGCGCGGCCAAGCCGTATCAGGTACTTGTGCCGAGTGCTTACACGCAGGCCCTGTTCCCAACGTTGCGTAAGTTCCTCGACCCACTCCGCCCCGACAAAACCTACGAGCAGGGCAGCCGCGATTTCCTGGCGTTCCGACTGGCCGAAACGTACCTGATCCTGGCCGAAGCCCAACTGAAACAAGGCAAAACGTCCGACGCTACGACGGCAGTCAACGTAGTGCGTCGGCGGGCGGCTTATTCGGGAAAAGAATCCGCTATGGCGATTACCGATGCACAGATGGACATGAACATGATCTACGAAGAGCGTGCCCGTGAATTTGCCGGTGAGCAGATGCGCTGGTTCGATCTGAAGCGCTGGGGCAACCTCGTTGAGCGGGTGAAGCTGTACAATCCCGACGGAGCACCCAATATTCAGTCGTATCATAACCTGCGCCCGATTCCGCAAACCCAGATCGACCGCACCGAGAAAAACGCCGACGGCAGCGCCGGTTTCGCCCAGAATCCGGGATTTTAAAAGAGTGAGAGAGCGAAAGAATGAAAGAGCGATTGCTCGCGTCAGCAACCTTTGGCTCTTTCATTCTTTCGCTCTTTCACTCTTTTAAACAAGTAGATCACCACCCAGGCCACCTTTTCCCTAATACTGTCAGCATTTATACTGACTTTCCTACCCTTGACTTTATGCATGAGACTGTAAACAGACGACAGTTTCTACAATCGGCCGGTCTGTCGGCTCTGGCACTCACCGCCGGGGCCGATGTACTGGCCGGTTCGTTTGGAAACACCACCAGCCTGTCGGGGCTGAAAATCGCGTATTCAGCCATCACCTGGGGCGGCAACGATGCCAAAGCCATCGATGATCTGTCGGCACTGGGCTTTCACGGCGTACAGCTGCGGGCCAACACCTTCGGACCGTATAAGGCGAAGCCATCGGAATTGAAAGCGCTGCTCGATCAGCACAACCTCAAGCTGGCCATGTTTTCGAGCGGCAACGTCGAGATCGACCCGGCCAAAGAGCAGAGCACCATCGACATGCACGTGGCCCACGCCAGTTTCGTGAAAGCCCTTGGCGGATCGGCCATTCAGCTGACCAACGCGGCCCGGCCTAAAGACCGGCTTCCGTCGTCGGAGGAGCTGAAGCGACTGGCAACGGTGATGAACGAGATTGGCAAACAAACGGCCGCCATGGGTATTCAGACGGCTTACCACAATCACATGCACCAACTCGGCGAAACCCCCGATGAGGTCGATACCATTGTGCAGGCTATGAACCCGGCCCATGTAAAGTTGCTGCTCGACATTGCACACTACAAGCAGGGCGGTGGCGACCCGGCCAAAGCGGTAAAACAGTACAAAGACGTGCTGTATGCGCTGCACCTGAAAGATACCCTATCGCCCCTGCCCGATAAACCCGATGATAAAGCGGCTTACAAATTCGTTGAACTGGGGCGCGGCAACGTCGACGTTCCGGCCGTGATGAAAGCCCTCAGCGATATCAATTTTACCGGCTGGGGCATCGTCGAACTCGACGGCGTCCCGGAGAAAGATAAGTCGGCCGAACAGTGTGCCGAAATCAACAAAGCGTATCTGACCAAAACATTGAAGCTGAAACTGTGATGTAGCCCAGACATCCAGGTCTGGTGGGCGCGATAACGACCCAAAAAGCTGCCGCTTTGGATAATTGGCCTATTGGCCACCAGACCAGGAGGTCTGGGTTACACAAACCACAAACCGAATGAAATATATCCTATCTGTTGCCCTGCTGGCGGGTGCGCTGGCCTTCAATGCCCCCGTCGAACCGAATACGCTGACGCCGACGGAGAAAAAAGACGGCTGGAAACTGCTGTTCGACGGTAAAACAACCAACGGCTGGCGCGGAGCCTACGCCAAAACGTTCCCGCAGAAAGGCTGGTCCGTCGACAATGGGATGCTGACGATTCAGCAGTCCGACGGGTCGGAATCGCAGAGTTTCGGCGACATCGTGACCGACGGTGAGTACAGCGACTTCGACCTACTATTCGACTTCAAACTGACCGACGGGGCCAATAGTGGCGTTAAGTACTTCGTCGTTGAAAACTATCCCAAACCCGCCGGGTCGGCATTCGGACTGGAGTTTCAGGTGCTGGATGATGACAAACACCCCGACGCCAAGAAGGGCCGCGATGGCAACCGAACAGTCGGTTCGCTTTACGATCTGATTGCGGCCGACAGCAAGCAGGCCCACGCGATTGGCGAGTGGAACACCGGCCGTGTGTTGTCGAAAGGGAAGCGCGTCGATCATTACCTGAACGGTAAAAAAGTGGTTTCCTACGAACGGGGCAGCGATGAATTCCGGAAGCTGGTCGCGATGAGCAAATACAATTCGCCCGACTATAACGCCAACGGCCGGTTTGGCGAAGCGCCCAAAGGCCACATCCTGCTGCAGGACCACGGCAACCGGGTGTACTACCGCAACATAAAAATCAAAACCCTGTAGATCAGAACGGTAAATACGGATGTCGTCTTTCTTTATCAGCTATTGACGCATTCGTTTACTTAGCAAGACATGGAAGATCGTCGCAGTTTTATAAAAAAATC
Source organism: uncultured Spirosoma sp. (assembly GCA_964581865.1). Classification (GTDB taxonomy): domain Bacteria; phylum Bacteroidota; class Bacteroidia; order Cytophagales; family Spirosomataceae; genus Spirosoma. Next base: position 16,079 of record CAZOQC010000023.1, on the reverse strand, counting down.
AGCCGCTGGCCTGAGTCTGGCGGGGCTGGGCATGAGTTTTTCAGCCAGCAGCTACGCCCGTATTCTGGGGTCTAACGACCGGGTCCGGGTGGGCATTATCGGCTTTTCCGATCGGTTCCGGCAGTCACTGGCCCCGGCCTTTATGGCCAACGCCAAAGACACCAACTTCGCTTTCGTGGGTGTGTCCGACATCTGGAGCCGCCGACGCGACGAAGCGGAGGAGTACCTGAAAGGCAAAGGCTGGAACGACAGCACCTTCTTCAAAGCTCGCAACAACGACGAACTGCTCGACCGCAAAGACGTCGACGCGGTGATTATCAGCACGGCCGACTTTCAGCACGCGCTGCACTGCGTCGACGCCGTCGAAGCCGGCCGTGATGTGTACGTCGAGAAGCCGTTTGCCGAATCCCTGGACGATGCCCGCAAGGCGGTGAAGGCCGTCGAGAAGTCGAAGAAAATTGTGCAGGTCGGTTCACAGCGCCGGTCGGCTCCCAACTACCACGAAGCCAACGACTTTATCCGGTCGGGTAAGTTCGGCGATATTTCGATGGTCGAAATGACGTGGAATGTCAACCAACCCGGCCGGTGGCGTCGGCCCAAACTGGTCAGTGAAATCCGGAAGGAAGATACCGACTGGGATCGCTACCAGCTCAACCGCCCCAAAGCCGCCTGGGACCCACGCAAATACCTCGAATACCGGTTGTTCTATCCGTATTCGTCGGGTATTCCGGGGCAGTGGATGTCGCACCAGATCGATACGGTACACTGGTTCAGTGGGCTGGAGCACCCCCGCTCGGTCGTGGCCAACGGTGGCGTATACGTTTGGAAAGACGGACGCGTCAACGCCGATACGTTTACGGCAGTGTTCGATTACGGCCCGGACAACGACAAGTCGAAAGGGTTTCAGGTGCTGTATTCGTCGCGGATGCACAACGAGGCAGGTGGTACCAAAGAGTACTACTACTCGAACGGCGGGATGATTAACCTCGACACCAACAAAGTATCGCCGGAGGGTGGCCTGACGGAGCGTTTCGCGAAAGAGATGGATATGAAGCCGAACCTGTTGCCCACCATGTCGCTGGGCGAAGCGGCTAAAGTTGAAACCTCGGCCAACACCGGTGGCGACCCGATGACCACGCTGCACATGCGCAACTGGATGGACTGTGTGCGGAGCCGCAAGGAGCCCAACGCCCCCGCCCGTGCCGGTTTCAATCACTCGGTCGCCAACATCATGGCTACCACGGCCCTGCACACCGGCAAGCGCGTTACCTGGGATTCGACCAAACAGGATATGATCGTCACATAGGTTTTATAGACAGGATTACAGGATTGACAGGATTAGCTTTTTGGGTCAATCGATTGAACAAGAAAGATCAATCCTGTCAATCCTGTAATCCTGTCTATAAAAATCACCCCCGTACCAACCCTGCCCCAACCTGACAGTTGAGGCATTTTTTTTTGGTACAGTATTCGTTGTAGAGTTCAATGGATGCCTGCGAATCAAACGCCGTGCGAATACCCAGTCCCAGGTCGTTCCACTGCTGTGTCAGGTGATTCTGTTCGGCGGGTAACTGTTCGAGCAGCGCGATGGCCCGGTCGATGTAAGCCGGTTGCCCCCGATGGTGTGCGTAGGCCGCCAGCAACGGCACGACCGTGTTGACAACGATATTCACCGCCGACGTCTCCCCTATCGATGCACTAACCCGCTCTGCCGACGGGCCGAACCGGTAGCGCGACTGCCAATACCCGGACGGACGTTGCTGTAGCGTACGCAGCAGCTGCTGTACATCCGTCGTCCCCACAAACAACGAAAACAAACTGGCCTGACCAGTCACCAGCCGGGCAAACTGCGCTAGTCGAAGCGTGGGGAAGCTGGCCGGGCGCATCCGCCCCCATTTCCAGGTGTGAGCGGGCAATTCACTGTCTGCCAGCCGATACTTTACCGCCAGAAAGCGGTATTCCCGTTGCAGCGTCAGCACATACTCATCAGGGGGCGCATCAGTAAGCAGGCCGGCCGTGCCGAACAGCATCGCTTCGGCCTGCGTAATCGAATCGCGGTGTTTGAGCAGTGCCCTTAGTGGTATCGCCCGGCTAAGCTGCGCCATGGGGTCAGCGTTGACCTTGAAACCCATATTAGCCGCCAACAATCGGTACGCAACCTCCTCCCAATCGTTGTTGGTTTGTTCGGCAAGGGTCTGTACAGCCGTCGCTTTACGTTCGAGCCGCTGTAGCATAACCCTGTCGAGCATGGCTGTCAGTCGCAATGGCTGCACCGACCGAAACTGCCCCGCGCAGGCAATCGGCGTTTTGGTATCGGTCAGCAGCGCGTATCGATCGACCAGGTCATTGCTGGTGATGGAGCAAAGTTCCAGTGTGGGCATCGGGGTACCGTCGGCCCGGTCGACCCGACGACCGGTAGCGGGGCGATCGTCCTGCCAGACCACGTGCAGAATAACATTGTCGTAAGCCCGGTCGCGCTGGTGGTTATGCGCCAGCCAGTCGCTTGTTTTCAAATGCATCTCCACCGTACCCGCCCAGTCGACGTCGTTGATAAGCAACCGGGCGTTGGTAAAGTCCGGCCCCGCGTTATTGTTTCGAAAACCGGGAGACAGTACCTGAAGTGGCTCCCCATCGGTGGTGACTAACGGCGTGGTAGCGAAATAACGATACTGCCACAAAAAATAAAGGAATGACTCAGTCACGGCGGTAAACGACGGTGGATAGCTTACAGGACATTGTTTTCATACGTGAGCGATCAAAACTATCGAAAAAACTGACGTAGCCAATTGAGCAGGCGAGTATCTTGCCAACGTCGGCCCCAGGAAGCGGGACACTGTCGGCGATCAACCAACTATTTTTATCAACTATGGCTACGTTTGCCAACCAGGTCGTCTGGATCACTGGTGCCTCGTCGGGTATTGGCGAAGCGGTTGCCGTTGCGGTCGCGCAGGCCGGAGCCAGACTCGTGCTGTCGGCCCGGCGAGCGGATGAGCTACAGCGTGTCGCTGCCCGTACGGGGCTACCCCCTGCCGCTGTGTTGATTCTGCCGATGGATGTTACGCAGACCGATAAGCTGCCGGGGCTTGCCGAGCAGGTACAGACGACGTTCGGGCGAATCGATTACCTGTTTCTGAATGCGGGGATTACCCAGCGCAGCACCGTAGCCGATGCCACTATAGCCGACTATCACCGATTGATGGACGTCAATTTCTTTGGTGTCGTGGCTTTGACGAAGGCGGTTCTGCCGATTATGCTGGCGCAGGGCAGCGGTCATTTTATCGTAACGAGTAGTGTAGCGGGTAAGCTCGGCACGAAACAGCGGTCGGGTTATTGCGCCAGTAAACACGCCCTGCACGGCTTTTTTGATGCACTACAGGCCGAAACCGCCGAAGCTGGCTTATTTACTACGATCGTCTGCCCCGGCTACATCGACACGCCAATTTCCCTGCACGCGCTGGGCGCAAACGGGCAGCCGCACGGCAAACTCGACGCGAATCAGCAACAGGGTATGAACCCGGCTGAATTTGCCCGCCAATGGATGCGGGCCGTGCTCCGCCGAAAAGAGGAGGTATACATCGGCGGGCTGGAAAAATATGGGATCTACCTCAAGCGTTTTCTACCGGGCGTGCTGTCGCGCATCGTTCGCAACCGGCCGGGGGAGTGATTTACAAACAACACAGAGGCACGGAGAACACGGAGTTTTGTATTACTCTGTGCGCTCCGTGCCTCTGTGTTAACGATTTGTTTTACTTCTTCGCTACCGTATTCTGCGTCATGTAGTCGACGGTCAGGTGAGCAAGGGCTTTCATGCCTAATACAAACCCGCCTTCATCGATTTTGAAATCCGGGGTGTGGTGCGGAGCCGCATCAGTGGCCTTCGTTCCCTTGGCCATACCACCCAGAAAGAAGAAAAAGCCCGGCACTTTCTGCTGGTAAAATGAGAAATCTTCGGCACCCGTCTGAGCCGGGGTGATCTGGACATTCTTCTTGCCGGCAATGGCTTCCAGCGTCGGAATCATCCGGTCGGTCAGGGCCGGATCGTTGTAGGTAACGGGGTACATGATGTCGATTTTCACGTCAGCTTTCGCACCCGCACTCTCGGCAATGTTCGTGGCAATCTCGTTGATGCGCCGATGCACCAGCTTCTGCGCGTCGGGGCTGAACGTCCGGATCGTGCCGATCATGTTCGCTTCTTCGGGAATGATGTTCTGACGAATACCGCTGTGCAGGGCTCCTACCGTCACGACGGCGGCATTATCCGTCAATGTCACATTGCGACTCACGATCGTTTGCAGCCCCATCACAATCTGCGACGCTGTCACAATTGGATCGACACCCGACCAGGGGGCCGCGCCATGGGTCTGCTTGCCGTGTATTTTGATCGCGTACTGATCGACAGCCGCCATTGTCGCGCCGGGTCGGTACTTGATCGTACCGACTTCCGTCTGCGAATTGATGTGCAGGCCAAAAATCGCATCGACGGTCGGGTTTTGCAGCACCCCTTCCTTTACCATTAGTTCGGCTCCGCCTTCTTCGCCAGCGGGTGCGCCCTCTTCGGCGGGCTGAAAGATGAACTTCACTGTACCGGGCAGGTCATTCTTTACGGACGCCAGCACTTCGGCCACACCCATCAGAATAGCCACGTGCGAATCGTGTCCGCAGGCATGCATTACCCCCGTTTGCTGCCCGTTGTATTCGGTTCGGGCTTCTGATTTAAACGGCACGTCGACCCGTTCCGTAACGGGTAGTCCGTCCATGTCGGCCCGTAGCGCAACGACCGGTCCGGGCTTCCCGCCTTTGAGCAAACCGACCACGCCGGTTTTGCCGACGCCCGTTTTTACTTCGATCCCCAGCGACTGCAAATGGGCGGCAATCTTGCCGGCGGTCTGGAATTCACGGTTGCCCAGTTCGGGATGCTGGTGAAAATCGCGACGCCAGCCAACGACTTTTTTTTCCAGGCCATCCGCCGTTTTATCCATCCGGGCGGTCATCGTGTTTTGGGCATAAACGGCATTTCCCGCCAAAAAACTGCCCATTACTAATAAACTCACTCCTGCTTTAGTCATCTTCATTAGTCTATCAGTTAGCTTGTTTAGTCCAGAATAGTTGGCAATTTAACCTCAAATCAAAATATACTATTGGTTAAAAGCATGTTAAAACATATTTTTGTTGCCTGATTTTTTCACAAAATCTAATTTTCAATTTTTATCAATCCTATGAGAAAACTTCTATTCGGAAGTTGGCTGCTCTCGTTGTTTTTCTGCCTGTCGGTTATGGCCCAGGATGCAACGATCAGTGGTCGGGTTACTTCATCAGACGACGGCTCCGCCTTACCCGGCGTGAGTGTACAGGTAAAAGGAACGACGCGTGGTACGACGACCGATGCCAACGGTCGGTATACCATCAGCGCATCGCCACGCAGCACCCTGGTATTTAGCTTCATCGGCTTTACCAACCAGGAAGTGGCCGTTGGTAACAGAAGCAATGTGACGGTCACGCTCGAAAGCTCGGCCAACGCGCTCAACGAGGTTGTTGTAACCGGGTACGGCGGCACGGTCAACCGGCGCGAGTTCACGGGGGCCAGTTCGAAAGTAAGCGGGTCTACGATTGCAAACTTGCCCGTTGGTAGTTTCGACAAAGCACTGGCCGGTCGGGCAGCGGGTGTGCAGGTAACATCGGCCAACGGCGTACCGGGTGGCGCCATTCAGATTCGTATTCGGGGTATCGGCTCGATTTCGGCCGGTAGCGATCCGCTGTACGTAGTCGACGGCGTACAGATCAACTCGACCAACAACTCCAGCTTTACGAGCACCAACCCGCTGGCATTTTTGAATCCAAACGACATTGAAAGCGTCGAGATTCTGAAGGATGCCGCGGCAGCTTCGATCTATGGATCGCAGGCAGCCAACGGCGTTGTACTGGTGACGACCAAGCGCGGCAAGGCGGGTAAAACCCAGATCACACTGAATTACTACAAAGGACTGGCTGACCCGATCAAAAAGCTCGACGTACTGAACACGCAACAGTGGATTCAGCTTCGGACGGAGAACCTAGTAAATGCCGGTACAGCTGCTGACGCAGCCCGCTCGACGGTATTGCAGACGCTACGGTTGATTAGTGTTCCAGGAGCCGCGAATCCAAACAATTTACCAGCGTCGCTAAGCGATGCCGAAATCGCTGCCCTACCTACCTACGACTGGCAAAACGCCGTTTTCAGACAGGGGCAGACCGACAACTACGAGCTGGGCCTGAATGGCGGTAATGAAAAAACCCGCTTTTTCGTATCTGGGTCTTACTACACGCAGAGTGCCAACGTCGTCAACGTCAACTTCAAACGGGGAACGCTGAACACGACACTGACGCACCAGATCAACAGCAAGTTGAGCATCGATCAGACGCTGAAGTTGAGTACGATTATTTCCAACGGTCAGTTCGGCGGTCCTAACGGGGGTTCGTTCCTGGGTGCTGGCGCGTTCTCGTCACCCCTGATTCTACCGAGCGTCGCCATCTACAATGCCGATGGTAGCTACAACGGTACACCTGCCCTGGGTGGTATTCCAGGTATCCTGAACCAGAACGTCGTGCAGGTCAGCGAACTGAACCAGATTCGCGCTAATATCAATCAGTTTGTAGGTAGCATCGCGCTGAACTATAAGGTACTGGACAACCTGACGATTCGTCCGTTTGTTAGTTTGGATTACCGGTCGATTCGGGGAAAGAACTTCTCTGATCCACGTACGGCCGACGGTATCAACGTGCGGGGTCGGATTCAGGATCAGTTCAACGAGAACAAGAACTTCCTGACCAACATCACGGCGAACTACACCAAGACCGTTGGCAAGAGTGATTTTGGCGTGTTGCTGGGTGCTGAATACCGGTCTGACATCAACGAAAACCTGCTGACCAACATCACAAACGTACCAACGCCGGACTTCAAATACGCCAGTGCAGCCGCGCTGCCGCAGAACATTGGTGGTTCGTGGACGGGCTATCGGAAAGGTTCGGTATTTGGTAACATCAAATACAACTTCAACAAGAAGTACGATCTGAGTTTCATCGGTCGTCTGGACGGATCAAGCCGGTTCGGTGCCAACAACCGGTTCGGTTTCTTCCCATCGGTATCGGGCGCGTGGCTAATCTCGGAAGAAGACTTCCTGAAGGGTGGCCGTTACGTGAGCGACCTGAAACTGCGGGCTTCGTTTGGAACAACGGGTAACGACCAGTTGGGTTCGCTGTTTGCCGCAGCTAACTTCCCCGGTCTGGGTCTGGTTAGCCCCGGTTACGATTACAACAGTGCGGCTGGTTTCGCCCCCACACAGCTGGCCAACCCTGACCTGAAATGGGAAACCAACCAGACGATCAACCTGGGTCTGGATTTCGGTTTCCTCGGCAACCGAATTACCGGTTCGGTCGATGTGTTCCAGCGGACAAGTAAAGACCTGCTGCTGCCCTTCAACCTGCCCTTCACGAGTGGTTATTCGGCGATCTCGCGGAATGCCGGCGAAGTACAGAACCGTGGGTTAGAACTTGAAATCAATACGGTAAACGTTCGGGCGGGTCAGTTCCAGTGGAAATCATCGTTCAACATCACCACGATTAAGAACAAGGTCACGAAACTGTATCCGGGCATCGTCCCACTGAACAATCCCGACAGCACCATCCTGCTGAGCTATGTCGATTTCTACGGCGTAGGCCGGAATGCCATCCTGGGTCGGCCGCTGCAACCCCAATTCACTACCGATTACGCCGGTGTGAACCCAGCTACGGGTCGGGCCATGTTCTATGATTATGCAGGCAACATCACGTACCGCCCACTGACGCCCCGCGACCAGAAATACTTTGGCACCGAACAGCCGAAGTTCTATGGAGGCTTCAACAACACGTTTGTTTACGGCAACCTGTCACTCGACTTCCTGTTCCAGTTCGATTACGGTCGGCGGTCGTTCAACTCACAGACATCGTTCCTGATTGAAAACGCAGGACGTAACTTCAACGCACTTACGGACGTATACAACCGTCGCTGGCAGCAGGCGGGTGACATTACGGACGTCCCCCGCGCTTACAATGCCAACGCCGAGACAAACAGCGTCAGCAACCTGGGCGGTACTCGTACGCTCGAAGATGCTTCCTATATGCGCCTGAAGCAGATTACGCTTAGCTACGACGTGCCAGCGGCAATCAGCAGCCGTATCAAGGCGTCGAAAGCCCGTATTTACATTCAGGGAGCGAACCTGCTCACGTTCACCAACTGGTCGAGTTACGATCCTGAATTCCTGAACTTTGGCTCGGGCAACAGCGGTGTTGTACCCAACTCGAAGACCTATCAGGCAGGTATCAACGTAACGTTCTAATCACGACTTCGACAATACACGCTATGCGTACACTTAAGTCCATATTTTTATCAACCAGTCTGTTGACAGTCAGCCTGCTGGCCGTTACAGCCTGTAAAGACAGCACGTTTCTCGAAGTTGCCCCTCGTTCGCAGGGTGACTCGCAAACTGCGCTAACCACAGCCGAAGGCTTTGACGCGGCCGTAAATGGTATATATGACCGGCTGCAAAGCGTCGTACTCTACGGCCGCGACATGCTCGCTGTATCAGAAGCCTTGGGCGATAACGCTCAGTTTACCAATAAATCAGGGCGACTATCCGGCGAAAACCGGAACCTTATCAGCAACACCTTCGGTACGGCTACGTCGGGGGGGGCAACGTGGCAGACAGCTTATTTTGCCATCAACCAAGCTAACCTGATTCTGGACAATGTTGGTAATGTGACGTTTTCCGATACATCGCAACGCAACCGACTTCAGGGACAGGCTTATTTTTTGCGTGCCTTGTTGTATCATGATCTGTCGCGTATCTACTCATACGATCCGGGTGTCGCTGTTCCGTCGCAGGACCGGGGTGGTGTACCACTCATAACAGTTGGCGTGGCCGATCAGAGCAAGATTACGTTTCCGGCGCGAGCAGCTGTCGCAGACGTTTACAAGCAGATTTACAGCGATCTGCAGAATGCGATCCGGTTGTTCAGTCGCTCGAACCCCAGCGCGCCAGCCTATGGCAACCTACAGGCAGCACAGGCTCTTTTCTCCCGCGTTGCACTGTATAACAAAGACTACGCAACAGCTGTAAAATACGCGACGGATGCTATTAGCGGTTCGATCAAACTATCGTCCAACGCATCATACATAGGCGGCTGGCGCGCTCCGCAGAATCCAGAGTCGCTGTTTGAGATTCAGTTCATCGTGGCCGAAAACATTGGCGTGAACACCTCGCTCCAGACAAGTTACACGACGCTAGTACGGACGGGAGACCGGACAGCCACGGGTGGTTTCGGGGATCTGGTGCCGACTACGGCGTTTATCAATGATCTGGAAGCCGAGAAAAGTTCGACGGGTGCCGTACTCGATATTCGTCGGCAATTGTATGAACTGGGCACTACAGGACGCGGTACAGCTTTCATCGAATGCACCAAGTTCCTGGGTAAGAACGGCACCATCAACCTGGACAATGTACCGGTCATCCGCGTATCGGAACTGTACCTGAACCGGGCTGAAGCCAACTACAACCTCGGCAACACGACCGACGCCCTAACCGACCTGAACGTGATCCGTCAGCGGTGCGGCCTGACGGCTTCAACCCTGACGGGTGCCTCCATCCTGACGGAAATCTACCGGCAGGAGCGGCTGGAATACGGCTTTGAGGGTCACCGCTGGTTCGATTTGAAGCGTACGGGACAGAACGTAGTGAAGGCAGCCGCGCAGGGTGGTGGTCTGGCTTACACGGACAACCGCATACTGGCTCCTATTCCGGTGAACGAACTATCGACGAACCGGAACATCGTACAAAACTTCGGTTATTAATTAACTGGTCCCACGGATATCACGCTTCGTGGGACCACTCAAACACATTTGATTGATGAAAAAAATAGCCGCTTTTCTGGCAACTGCCCTGGCACTGGTCGGTATGTATGCCTGTAATAATAACCTGGACAAAGTATTTGATGACAAGACGCTGGTCGAGTTTCAGCCAGCCGTTGTCAATGCCACCAGCGTTGGGCGTACGTATCCGCTCCTGACGACGACTACCAGTACGACGGCCGGTACAACGGTTACGGCTCAGCTTAACCTGGTTGGTCGTCAGCGGGCTAACGAACTAACCGTTCGGGTTGCCCCTGATCCGACAGCGACAACGGCGTCGGCATCGAGCTACACCCTGTCGAACGGCGGAACGGTCGTTTTCCCACCCATGTCGAGTACCGTGAATATGACTGTTACCGTTGCCAGAGCCAGCAGTTCTACCGCTGCTTCTGGTGTCCTGGTACTGGTTATCGATAGCACCAGCACCGATTACCAGGCCAGTCAGAATTACAAACGGATTGGTTACTCAATTCGGCAATAATCAACGCTGCCGGTAGGCTCTAGAGCCTATACTTTACCCCTTTAGTGTCCCAGAAACCAAGTATGGTTTCTGGGACACTTTTTTTTGTGCCAGTCAGCTGCGATTAAAATAGGTAGATCATACAGAACATATAGATTATTAATTTTTCGTTAATAGTATATTTGTTGCCCCAAGTAGGAAGTCATCACTTTTAACAAACCACATTTAGCACATGAGCAAAATTTTATTGGGTAGCTGGCTACTGACTTTGCTGTTCTGCCTGTCGGCAGCAGCACAGGATGGTACGATCAGCGGCCGAGTTACTTCATCAGACGACGGCTCCGTCCTCCCCGGTGTGAGCGTACAGGTAAAAGGAACAAGTCAGGGCACAACAACTGACGCCGATGGAAACTATCGCATAACTAGCGCAGCCAACCGCACACTGGTTTTTAGCTTCATTGGCTTCACCAATCAGGAAGTGGTTGTGGGAAACCGCTCGACGGTCAACGTTACGCTGGCTAGCAACTCGCAGCAATTGAACGAGATTGTTGTCGTCGGTTATGGCACACAGACTCGTCAGGATGCAACGGGTAGCATCGCTTCGGTGAAAGGAGCCGCTATTGCACAGACACCCATTCAGAGTTTCGAATCAGGCTTGGCGGGCCGATCGGCCGGGGTGCAGATTACGCAGCCCAACGGCGTACTGAATAACCCACCTGTATTCCGGATTCGGGGTACAAACTCGATCTCGCTCAGTTCGTACCCGCTGGTAGTCGTTGACGGGGTACCCACATTCACGGGCGATCAGGGATCGACCAACGCCCCTGCGAACCCACTGGCGAGTATCAACCCGAGCGATATCGAAAGCATCGACATCGCGAAAGACGCGGCCGCAACGGCCATTTACGGTAGCCGGGCGGCTAACGGTGTCGTATTCGTGACGACAAAACGGGGTAAGTCAGGCAAAGCACGGGTCAGTTACGACGGCTGGTACGGTGTGTCGAATACATACCGGTTACCCCAGATGATGAACGCCAGCCAGTACTTGGGCTTCAAGCAGATGGCGGTGGCTAACAACCAGAACGTAGCCAGCACGGTACGCTTCACCCAGCTAAACGATGCCAACGGCAGCCCAATCGACACCCGCTGGTACGATCACGTATACCGGACAGCTGCCTCGCAAAGCCACAATCTGAACGTATCAGGTGGCAACGACAATACGACCTATTATTTCTCGGTTGGCTACACCAATCAGCAGGGTATTATTCAGAAAAACGACTTTAAACGATTCAACGGATTACTGAATCTGGATAGCAAAATCAGCAAGCTATTTAGCGTAGGCGGTAAACTATCGTTCTCGAACGAACAGAACCTGGCTGCGGGAACATCTGGCTCGCTGAGCGGAGAAGCGTTTGCCACGAGCGGTCTGGGCCGTATTGGTCTGGTGCTGCCTCCAATTCTGTCGCCCTATAATAACGACGGATCGTATAACGTAAACGGCGCGGCCATCGGTGCATCGAACATTGTTGGAACGGGTATCTCGTATCCCAACCCGGTTCCGACGCTGGACTTGAACCGGTCGAACAGCGAGAACAACCACATTCAGTCGTTCGCCTACGTACAGTTCAAACCACTGGACTGGATTACGCTCAAGAGCCAGTATGGTATCGACTACCTGCTGCTCGACAACGATATTTTTCAATCGCCCGTCACCGCCGACGGCTACAATGGCGGGGTCAATCCGGGTAACGCGTATGCCATCAGCGCACAGAATAAGCAGTGGCTATGGACCAACACGGCGCAGCTGACCCGCTCCTTCGCCAAAGCGCACAACTTCGACCTATTACTGGGTCAGGAGCAACAGCGCCGAACTTTCCGCTCGTATGGAATCTGGCGGCAGGGGCTGTCTGATCCGGCATACAACGTCGTTCAGGCTGGTTATACTGTAAACAACCCATCGACCATGGGCTATGGCGAAAACTACCTACTCTCGTTCTTCGGTCGGCTGAATTACAATTACAAAGAGCGGTATCTGCTGAGTGGTAATCTCCGTCAGGATGAATATTCGGCACTGGGGCAGAAAAAAGGGCTGTTCTTTGGCGCGTCGGCTGGCTGGGAAATCGCACAGGAGAATTTCTGGAAAACTTCGAGCATCAGCAATGTCGTCAGCAGTTTCAAGCTCCGGGCCAGCTATGGTAAGGTGGGCAACATCGGCGGCATCGGCGATTACACGCCCTACTCGACCTACGCGTCGGGCCTGTACGGGGGCTTACCGGCACTGTACTTCTCAGCGGTCGGAAACCCGAATCTGCGGTGGGAAACCAGCACCAAGTCAGATCTGGGCTTAAATTTTGGCCTGTTCAACGACCGGATCACGGGCGAGATCGCGGTATACCGGAATAACATCGATAACCTGATTCTGAACGTGGCCCAGGCTCCGTCGACCGGTCTTCCATCGAACCCACCCCAGAACATCGGTACGATGTACAACCAGGGGCTGGAGTTTTCGCTGAACGCGCGGGTAATCAACAAAGCGAAGTTTACCTGGAACTCGAACTTCAACATCAGCTTCAACAAAAACGAAGTCACCTCGCTGGCTCCCGGTCTGAACTCGCTACAAACGGCGACATCGCTGGAAACCGTCAACCAGACCCAGCCGGGCTATTCACTGGGCTACCTGTGGGTAGTACGGACAAACGGCGTCGATCCGACCACGGGCAAGCGTATTTTCGTAAACTCGGCCGGGCAGAACGTGTACTATCAGTTTGCGCCCCCAACGGGTCAGTTCCAGTATTCAACCACGCCCGATGGACTGACCCGGTATGTTAGCCCAACGGGCGGCACGGCCATTACCCAGGCAGCTGACGGCGTAATGTACGCCAGTGTGATCCCGAAGGTGTACGGCGGTTTCGACAATACGTTCCGGTTTGGTCCTCTCGACCTGAGCGTGCTGCTTACCTACCAGCTGGGCTTCAACGTGTATTACGGAACGAATGCCGGTCTGCACGATCAGCGTTTCTGGAACAATGCTACCGACGTGCTGACGGATGCCTGGATGCGTGAAGGTGACACAGGTAAGAAATACGCCCGTCCGGTATTCAACGACAACGTGTCGAACGGTTCGGCTTTCCCGCTGGATATCAACGTGTTTAAAGGCGATTTCGTAAAACTACGGACCCTTTCACTGGGCTATACGCTACCAGCGTCACTGCTGTCGCGGGCCAGAATCAACACGTTGCGCGTGTACGTATCGGGGCAGAATCTGGCTATCCTGACGAAGTATCCAGGTCCGGACCCGGAGGTATCATCGAATGGTAACTCAACCAGCAGTCAGGGCGTCGACCGCAACACGGTTGGCAATGCGCGCACCGTTACGTTCGGACTTAAGATCGGTTTCTAATTCTTTCGACAGACATTCAGAATGAAAACATACAAACGCTATTTGCTGGGTGCAGTAGTGACCGGCGTATTGACGGCGGGTACCATCGCCTGCAACCGGGACTTACTGACGCCCATTCCCCAAACGTCGGTGTCAGATGCGTCGGCCTTCAGCACGGTCAACCGGGTTCAGACACAATTACTGTCGCTGTACGCTGCTGCAAACACAACACCGGCGGGCGGCTTGAAGGATGGTAACTTTTACGGTGGCCGCTTCGTGATATACGGCGATATTCGGGGTGAAGAATTCATCAACGAAACATCGAACCTGGTAACGGGAGCAGACGTCTGGAACCTCAATCCGACTAACAGCGCGACCGCCGTTCAGAACCTCTGGCAATCGGTTTACCTGACAATCAACCGGTGCAACGTCTTCCTCGACGGTATGACGACCGGTGGTTCAGCGGTGGTGGGCGATGCACTGGCGACGCAGTACATCGCCGAAGCCAAACTGATTCGCGGACTGAGCTATTACAGCTTGCTGCAATTCTACGCCCGGCCCTACGCCGACGGTAATGGTAGTCAGCCCGGCGTACCGCTTCGACTGAACGGCATCAAAGGGACGGGGCAGTCGGCCATCGCCCGCAGTTCGGTCAGTGATGTGTACGCACAGGTACTGAAAGACTTCAACGAAGCCGAAGCCGCCTTACCCGCTTCGTACTCGGCTACGGCAGACAACACGACCCGTGCGCAAAAGAATACGGCTATCGCTCTGAAAACCCGTGTGTATCTGAGCATGCAGCGGTATGCCGACGTAATCACGGAAGCCAACAAAATGGTGAGTGCAGCGGCTCCGTTCAAATCGTCGTCGGGTGTCACCAATCAGCTGGTATCTGACGTTACAACCATCTTTGGCAGCGCAGCCAACAGCGAACTGATTTTTGCACTACCCATGTCATCGACAAGCGGTGATTTTCCGGGTACGCAGAACCAGTTGGCTTACTACTACTCACCGATTGGTACAAACGGCGGGGTGGGTAACGGTGAGTATTCGCTCAACCCACGGGGGATCATTGCCGAACCAACGTGGACAAGCACCGACAAGCGCCGATCATTTATCCGGCAGTCGGGTACGGGCACGTCGGCAAAAAGCTGGCTCAATAAGTTCAAACAGCCTAACCCGTATACCGACTGGGTACCCGTGATTCGCTATTCGGAAGTGTTACTGAATCTGGCAGAAGCGCGCGTACGTAGTACGAGTTCAGTCGATGCGCAGGCCGTTGCCTTGCTAAATGCTGTGCGGAACCGTTCCGATGCTGCTACCACGTTCACCGCGTCGAGCTTCGCTTCGTCGACGGCGCTGACGAGTGCTATTTTGCTGGAGCGTCGGATTGAGTTTCTGGGTGAAGGACTGCGCAACAACGACCTGATGCGTTTGGTACAAACCATTCCTGCCAAGGGATCAGTACCCGCGAAAGCGCCCACAGACCCCGGCTATATCTGGCCTATTTCGGCAACGGAATTAGCCCTGAACAACCTGATTACCGATAACTAATCCCGTCGGCGGATCTGTTTTGAAAAGCTACCCCCACAGGGTAGCTTTTCTGTTTTGTGGATAAACTGGCAGTCGACTAGCACGAGCAAAGGTGTACATTGACGGCAGTTTCTAACCTGCCTCCCCTACTTCCATGCAACCCGGCGATACGTATAGCTATGAATACCAGTTTTCACAGGACGATGTCCAACGCTTTGCCGACCTGACCGGCGACGATAATCCGCTCCACCTCGACCCGGACTTTGCCGCGCAGACCCCCTTCAAAAAACCGATCATGCATGGTATGCTGAGCGCCAGCGTATTCGCCAAAGTGTTTGGGCGCGATTTCGGCGGAACGGGCGGGGTACACCTGTCGCAGCATCTGGAGTTTGTCCGGCCGATGTACCCTGATACAGCCTACGAAGCCCGGTTCAAATGCGAATCCATCGACACGCGCCGACACACGGCCGAAATCAGCTGTACGGTCGTTGATCCGGCGCTGGGAAAGGTTACGTTACGCGGTGCGGGAGTCGTGTTTCACAAGGACATGTTCAGCTAGTCACGGAGCCGCACAAACCCGTAGTGACATCCTTCGAAACAGGGTGGCATCAGTTTGAGCTTACCATCTTCAAAACGGATGGTCATCGCTGGGCCGACGGGCTTTTTCACGCTATCGAACACTGAAATCCGGGGGCCGTATTGAGTTGAATCAATGCGATAGGTACGTGCCGACGAGAAGAACTGATCGTTGATGTTCAGTGTCTGTACCGTACTGTCCGATAGAAAAT
>CAZOQC010000022.1:0-100245 GCA_964581865.1 uncultured Spirosoma sp. | reverse complement strand
TCTTCCGCAAGAAAGAAGTTGCCTTCTTCACGGACTAATTCACGGAACTATAATATCTGATCTGATTTTACGTGCCATATTGATATTATCTAAGCTGCCTATATTATTCTAAATCCAGAGTGTAGTTTTCCCAAGCAGTTGGTTGCTCTGGATGATCAAGAAAGTCTAGCCTCTCATGAACCTCTTCGCTCTCAAGTGGTAACGTACCAAACCTCGCCCAGTATCTCTTTATATAAGCTACTATACCAGTAAACAGTACTTGGGCATATTCGTGCTTTTCCCCCGGGGTCATGTTCCATGAGTTTTGTGACCCAACAACATGGATTATTCGCACCTGCTCTACGTCAGATGCTTGATAAGAGTACATTACGTCCATCCCATCTCTACCAGGATTGACTGGAATAGCTTTTATAAATTGAATCGTGAGGCTCATTGGTGCGGATGTAAAGTGTTATGTGTCATTGCCTTACAAGTAGCTTCATTTCAACATAAAACGAAAGGGGAAATACAATAAATGTATTTCCCCTTTGTGTGTAAAAGCGTGTGTCTTTCTTGTAACGTATTGTAAATCAGCAGCTATTGCAGAGGGGAAGGGATTCGAACCCTCGATACGGTTGCCCGTATACACACTTTCCAGGCGTGCTCCTTCAACCACTCGGACACCCCTCTGTATAAATCAGCGTGCCCCGGGGGCCCATTCGACTGACTTGGTTGCCAAAGGTAGGTATGGCCGGGCACGCATGCAAGACGATTGTGCCATTCGTATCGCATTCGCTGGTCCGATAGTTGATAGTCTACTAAATCAAGGGGATGAAATCGGTATGTCCGTCTGAACCGTATATGTAATCTAACAACAAACTTTATTAATGAAGCGAATCAATCTGACCAGTCAGTCTGATGCAATCAATTACCTGTCGAGCAGCAGTAATTACACCACGATTTTCTGCGCAGACCAAACCAACTGGTTGCTCGCCAAAACCCTGAAAGCCTGTCTGACCGAACTTCCCGGATTTATCCGCATTCACCGGCAATACGCGGTGAATCTGCGGTACATCGCCAAAGTTCGCCTGGTCGCTCCCAAAACAGCCGAAGTACTGATCGGCACCGTATGGCTCCCGGTTAGCCGTCGGCTATTTCGCGAAGTCGATCAGAAACTGGGTATCACCCAGCCCAATGCCAACCGTGGACGCTGGCATTATATGGACCTAGTGCCCGATCAGCCCGCCCGGGCCGAACGGGTTTAGAAGCCAATATCAATAACGAGTGGACTGATCAGCACGGCGCCGGTGTTCGTATTGTAAGTAGTGCGAACACCGGCTTCCAGTGGCGTTCGGATGCGCAACACGTTGAACACGACGCTCAGGTCCGCGCCCACCGTCTGTATCGAATACGCACTGCTGAACGCCGTATCGTAGAACAGACCTCCTTTTAATCGCTGCACGTAAGCCAGTCGCCCCACCGACCAGTGCGTATCGGCCAGGGGTAACCGGTAATCGACGCTGGTTGTAACAAGCTGTGGCGTGGCGATATAGGCTTGTCCGCGCGGGTAAAACACCGCCGGACTGAACTGATACGTATCCCCCGCCCCCTGCTGCTGATACCCGCCCCGCAGCCGCACCGACTGGTGTTTTCCAAATCCCGGCACATACAGCGTTCCCAGCACGGCCAGCTGACTGGCCGTAAGCCGCCCTCCGAACGGGGTGTTGCGGTATACGGCCGACAGGGCCTGCCCCCAGCGGGGAGCCACATCGCGTTTGCTTTGCCGGAGCAGTTGCGCGCAACTGAACCCATACGTCAACGCGCTCAGCGAACCGGCAAACCCAACGTCGGTCGTGTACCGGGCCGGCAGGTCGTAGCCCGTAACCTGCTGGTAATTGTAATACGTCGACAGGTTCATCGAACGCGTGTACTTCGAATTGGTCAGCCGGAGGGGGAGCCGAACACCCGCCGACAACTGATTGTACTGCCAGCGATCCGTACGTAGCGAATCGAAGGGGGCGCTCCGGTCGATGTATATGGATGTGTTGCGGTTGCCCCGCTGAAAACTCAGGTCGAAAATGGGGTAAGCGCCCTGGTAGCTCAGGTTGGCAAAGAAATTCCCCACCTGCTCAGCCTGATTATAGGCGTAACCCACCCCGAACTGAGTTGTACTCAGTAGATCCTGCGAATTGATGCCTACAGTCAGGCTCTGTCCGGTGCTCCCGAGTACGCCCCCCCACGAATACGGGTTAAATGCGTGACCCAACCGACTGAATCGCCGGGCCGGATAGGCAACTGACCGAACCGAATCGCGCAGTACGGCCCGGCCCGCAGCTGCGCCGGGGTCCTGCTGGGGCAGTTTGCCGAAGAAGCGTACCGGTGGAGTCGCCCCGCCGTTGGCAGGTACAGCCGCAACCGCCGTCCATGATTCCGGGGCAAATGGCGTGGTTACGATGCGCGAACCGGTGGCGGCAAAATCGTCGAACGCCAGTACCTGCCCCGACGGCGACACGGCCGCGTGGTAAGCCGCCAGTGGCCGCGATGTTACCTGAAACGCCT
Organism: uncultured Spirosoma sp.; assembly: GCA_964581865.1. Taxonomy (GTDB): domain Bacteria; phylum Bacteroidota; class Bacteroidia; order Cytophagales; family Spirosomataceae; genus Spirosoma. Next base: position 97,707 of record CAZOQC010000022.1, on the reverse strand, counting down.
GCCCCGACCGCGTATCGACGGCGTAAATATTGTCGATGCCGGAGCGGGGCGAATTGTACAGCACGTACGGACCGACGGCCTGCGGGTGGCTGATGTTGTCGCTGGAACGGGGCAGCAGGTCGGTGGTTTCGCCGGTTTGTGTGTCGATGCGCTGAATCGTTTTTTGTCCGTTTTTAAGCCACACGACCACTACCGCCCGGTTGTCGGCCTGCCAGCGCGGATGCTGGTAGAAAGCCCCGTCAGGATTGGTTAATGTCTTCAGCACGCGGCCGGTTTTCCGGTCGAGCACCACGAGCCGGGTTTGGTACGCCGTTGTGTTGTCAACGACGATCAATCGGCTGTTATCGGGCGACAGGGCCACAGCGGTGTAGCGGGTGCGGTGGGTCAGGCGGGTGAGTTTCCCGGTCGTTATGTCCAGCAACCGGATAGTCGAGTAAACGCGCTGCCCCCAGCGGGGGTCGAAGCCAAACTCGATCCAGCTGACCAGTCTGGGCGTGGCCGAGAGCATTCCGGGGTCATTGGGAAAGCCCTGCACGTACAGCGTCTGTTCGGGTTTGTTGGTACGCAGGAGAACCAGCCGGGGGGTATCGCCCAGTCCGCTTTTGACGCCGATCAGCGTTGAATCATTCAGAAACTGCGGGTGCTGATAATTCGTAAACACGGGCCGACGGGTCGCGCCCTTTTCGACCGAAACAGGCAGTCCGGCAGCGGGCGTCAGCGTCAGGGCCGCCCGTTGTTTTTCCCAGGTGTCGGTCGCATCGGTCATCGACTGCCGGTACAGGGCTTCGACGCTCAGGCCGGGCTGGGTGGGCGTACCGGTCACGTCGCGGATGCTGCGCGAAAAGGCAAACGGCCACGGAAACCGCCGGTAGTTGCGGTTCAGCACCTGACTCCACACGTCGGGGCCATAGGTTCGTTTGAGATACGTCGTCATGAAATAGCCCAGCACGTAATGGTTCGGCACGTTGTCGCGAAACGACCCGCCTACGGCTTTCTGGTAATCGAAATCAAGCCCGGCCAGTCGGTTGGCCCGCATCCCCAGATCGAAACCCGGAATGCGCCCCCGGCCACTGGTGCTGAGCAGGGTTTCGGTGCCGACGGCGTCGCCCTCGGCAAACCAGTCGGGTACGGTCAGCAGCGGCACGTACAGACCGGTGTTGCCGAACAGGGTGTATAACACCCGGCCGTAATGTTGCAGGGCTTTGTCGTACTGCACCACGTGGCGAAACTCATGCACGGCCAGCAGATCGAGCCAGTCGAGCGTACCGAGCAGCGTAGGGTCCTGGGGTGGTACGGCGAAAAACTCCGACCGGCGCGGGTAGAGCGTCACGAAGCCGTTGCTGCTGGTGCTCTGGTTTTGCAGCAGGACCGAAATACGCCGGGGGCGTTTGCCGAGCGATGCGCTGACCGGTTCGTAAAGCTGTTCGAGCCGCCCGGCGGTGCGGCTGGCCGTACTGTCGAAGCCCGTCGGGTAAAGCACCCGAAAATGGGGGGTATTGAGCTGATACCAGCGCAGGCTGGCCGGATTCTGATCGAGAACCGGCAACGTTTGCGCACTGCCGAACCGGCAACCAATCAGGAAAAACAGGACAAGTAGATTCGTTCTCATAGGCGGAAACGCAAAAGTATTCGTCTGCTGATTTCGACCCCGAAAAAACTATGTACTTTCGGAAATTCGTATGTATATATCCCGGTGCAGCTGGAATTCTGGCCGCTATTTGCTGTTAGGTTAGTGAAGCCGCTGCGCTTTTCATCAAAGTCATCAATCCCATGGAAACCTATTACGACCCCGCCGACCTCAAGAAATTCGGTCAGATCAGCGAATTTCAGAAAGAACTGGCCGACAAGTTTTTTTCGTACTACGGAGCGGTATTCGCCGAAGGAGCACTGACCGCCCGTGAGAAGTCGCTTATCGCCCTTGCCGTTGCCCACACGGTTCAGTGCGCGTACTGCATCGACGCGTATACCAACGACACACTCGAAAAAGGCTGCACCGAAGCCGAGATGATGGAAGCTGTTCACGTAGCCGCGGCCATCCGGGGCGGCTCGACGCTGGTCCACAGCGTTCAGATGATGAACAAAGTGAAACAGGTGTCCATGTAGCAGTTCGTGGTTCGTAGTTTGTTGTTTGTGGTTATTCCGGCGGCAACAAACACGAACCACAAACCACAAACTACGAACAACAAACCTATGAAAAGCCTCAAAGCAAGCGGGCACCAACTGTCGAGTGCGGCAGCGCAGATCGACCTGCTCGAACAGCAGGCCGCCACTCAGCAACGCCCGCCGTTCCGGGATCAGTTGCAGTCGATCGATCTGTTTCCACTCCGGCCCACGGGTCTCGACGTGCTGCAAATTAATGTGGGCAAGATGTGCAACCAGGTCTGCAAGCACTGCCACGTCGACGCGGGTCCCGACCGCAAGGAGATCATGACCCGCGAGACGATGCAGGAGTGCCTCAACGTGCTGGCCCAGACGAGCATTCCCGTTGTCGACCTGACGGGTGGCGCACCCGAGATGAACCCCAATTTCCGGTGGTTTGTGGAGGAGATCAGCAAGCTGGGCCGACACGTGATCGTACGCTGCAACCTGACGATCATCGTGGCCAACCCGAAATACAACGATCTGCCCGATTTTTTCCGGCAGCATCAAGTGGAAGTGGTCAGCTCGCTACCGTTTTACAACGCCGACAAAACCGACCGTCAGCGCGGTCAGGGCGTCTTTCAGGATTCGATCAAGGCGCTGCATATGCTCAACGCCGTGGGCTACGGCCAACCCGATAGTGGACTGATACTCAATCTGGTCTACAACCCGGCGGGGGCGTTCATGCCCGGTTCGCAGGTTAGTCTGGAGCAGCAGTTCAAGCGGGTACTCCTCAGCGAGTTTGGCATCGTATTCAACAGCCTGTTTGCCATCACCAATATCCCCGTCAGCCGCTACCTCGACTATCTCGTCGCATCGGGTAACCACGACAGCTACATGGAGAAGCTGGTGAACGCCTTCAACCCGACGGCGGCAGCGGGGGTCATGTGCCGCAACATGATTTCGGTCGGCTGGGACGGGCAACTCTACGACTGCGATTTCAACCAGATGCTCGACCTGACGGTTCGTGTTCCGGGTCGGCACATCAGCGAGTTCGACGCCGACGCGCTCATGCAGCGCACCATCATTGTCAACGAGCACTGCTACGGCTGTACCGCCGGGGCCGGTTCGAGCTGTGGCGGCACGACGGCGTAGCTGGTTTGTGGTTTGTAGTTCGTTGTTTGTGGTTCCTCCGGCGGTTGCTACCGCATGGGAAGCAGGACTATTAATTTCTGATCAACAATACCCCCCGGCCCCCTGAAGGGAGAGCGGCTCATTCGCGAAATGCTCCCCCTTCAGAGGTTGTTTGGGGAACGGATTTTTGACTTGAAAAATGCTTCACCAAACAACTTCTCAGGGGACTGGGGGTATTGTTACTCCAATAAAATTTGGCCCTTATCAGCTTAAATCCAAGAACTTAACAGATCCTGGATTGGGGGATGCCACCGGAGGAACTACGAACCACGAACGACAAACTAAAAATGCCGGATCAGGAAAGCGATGGCCTTCTGAACGCGGCTGGTGTAGGGCGGGTAGATGGGGCGCAGCGTGCCGAACTGCCGCTTCATAATACCCCGCTGATTAGAAAATTCCTGAAAACTGTAGAACCCGTTCGACTTTCCCAGTCCGCTGTTATTGACCCCGCCAAACGGCAGTTCGACGTTGCCGAACTGAAGCAGCGTATCGTTCACAACCGTGTCACCCGCCGACGTCCGGTCTATGATGTACTGCGTGTGTTGCCGGTTGCGGCTGTGAATATACAGGGCTAATGGCTTCTCCCGATGATTGATCGTGTGCAGGGCTTCGTCCAGCGTACGGTAGGTCAGGATGGGTAGTATGGGACCGAAAATCTCGTCCTGCATCACCCGCATATCGTCAGTAACGGCTTCGAGCAGCGTGGGCGCGATAAAATTGTCGGCTTCGTTCATCTCCCCGCCCAGCGCGACCGTTGCCCCCTTCGCCAGCGCATCGTCGAACAGCGCTTTTACCCGCCGAAAGTGATTGCCGTTGACGATACGGGCGTAACTATCCGACGCGTCGACCGGCTTCCCATCAGGACTATACATACCCGCCAACGTATGGCGCAGGGCCTCGACCAACGGCGCTCTAACGGACTCGTGTACCAGCAGGTAGTCGGGCGCAATGCAGGTTTGTCCGTTGTTCAGGTACTTGCCCCACGCCAGTTGTCCGGCCGCCTGCTGCAAATCGGCCGACTCGTCGACGATAGCGGGCGATTTACCGCCTAATTCGAGCGTTACCGACGCCAGGTGGTTGGCCGCTGCCGCCATCACCACGCGCCCCACGGCCGGGCTACCCGTAAAAAAGATGTGGTTGAACGGCAGCTTCAACAGGGCCGTCGATACAGACGCGTCGCCTTCAAACACCGTTACTTCGTTGGTCGGAAAGAGTTCGGCGATCATCCGGCTAATCAGTCCGGCCGTGTGTGGCGTTAGTTCAGATGGCTTGATTATGACCACGTTGCCAGCGGCCAGGGCCGACACCAGCGGCCGGATGCTGAGCACGAACGGATAATTCCAGGGCGCAATAATCAGCACATTGCCTTTTGGTTCATGCAGTACGCGACTCGTCGTACCGATCAGACTAAGCGGAGTCGGTACGCGCTGCGGCTTCATCCAGCGTTTCAGGTGCTTTATCGTGTGCCGAATCTCGGCGTTCAGCGCCATCAGTTCGCCCAGCATCACCTCGGCGGGCGGCTTGCGAAAATCATCGTACATGGCCCGTTCGATCTCGGTCTGATGCGTCGTGACCCACTGCTGAATACGGCGTATACGGTCGATGCGGTCGGCAGCGGTAGTCAGGGCCATCTGTGCCGCATGTCGACGCTGATGATCGAAAGCCGCAGCGAAGTCATTGCGCTGCACGGGTGGTATAGGTTCGGTTAGCATAGCAGTACAAACAACCCGATATACGGTTGACTGGCGGATTAAATGTAACGAAAACCCGACAAATTTGGCTCATTTGCGATTTAGCTGACGAAACGCCTATCTTTAGCAAAACTTTAGCAAAACCACGATCGAATGTCCCTCGTCAGCGAAAATATCCGCTACCTGCGCAAACTCAACGGGTTGACGCAGGAGCAGTTTTCCCGCAAAATCAACATCAAACGCTCGTTGCTGGGTGCTTACGAGGAAGGGCGCGCCAACCCCAACCAACAAAACATGACGGCAATTGCTAAAGCCTTCAACACGACCATTGAACTGCTGACCCGGCAGGACCTGCGGAAACTGCGCGAAACACCCAACCTGAGCATACCCCTCGGTCAGTCCGTACGGCACAGCGAACCGGCCGCCCGGATCGACGGGTCGAGTATCCGGTCTGATGGGAAGATCGACGGGGCGTCCGACCCGTTTCAGCACCCCGACTTCCCCGATATTTTTGGTGAATCGGCCGATGATGCCCCGACGACCCCCATGCCGCAGCCGCTGGCCAAGGTGCTGAACAAATATTATCAGGAAGCGCCCGTGCGCGAAACCCGCACAGCCCCCGCTCCGCCCATCATCACCCCCCCCGTCCGGCCTACGGCAGCCGACGGCCCAGCTACGGATCCGCTCTTCAGCCGGACGGAACCGCGACCGGCTCCTGCGCCAGTAACCCAGACACGCCCGGCCGACCTGCCGAGTTTCAATCGTAACTACGAATCCCCGGCTGCGGCCGTACCCGCCACCCCTGTCGGGTCGGGCGTAGCGATTCCGGTGGTGATGCAGACGCAGTTTGCCGAATACAGCCAACGTTATCAGCAAGCCGAATTTGTGCATCAGATGCCCGCCATGTCGCTGCCTACCCTAACCGACGGCCACTACCGCGCCTTCGAAGCCGGGGCTGACTTTGCCTTTCCCGGTGCGCTGCTCGTCGGGCAGTTCGTTCGTAACTGGTTCGATATTGCCGACGGTAAATTCTACGTGGTCCTGACGGCGCATCAGGGCATTTGCAGTCGTCGGGTGTATAATCAGGTGAAAATCAAAGGGTCACTGCTGCTCACCGCCGACCGTGCCGACATTCCCAATCTGGAAATTGGGCTGAAAGACGTGCTGGAAGTGTGGGACATCTGCACCTTCGTCAGCCAGCAACTACCCCCACCCATGCCCAGCACCGACCGTCTCCGTCAGCTCGTCGACGAGTTGCGGCTGGAAGTCGGGCGGTTTTAAGTGATTCACCCGGTGCAATTCCTACACGCCGTGGTATCGACCGTAGTGCCTGGTTAGCACGTAGCCAGATCTGTTTACCATGAGCTGACGACTGGGCAGTGGCAAAAAAATACATACAAGTGTAAAAAAAATGAGCGAACACTTGTCTCCTTACCGGATCATGCTGATTTTTGTAGGAGTTTTAATCTATAGACAGAGTTCTATTACGATGCTGACCCGCTTACCAGGCTGGTCAGTTCGGTCTTCCTTCCTCTTTTGAACGGGGCTTCGGTGACGGGTATGCGTAAGCGCCCTGATCTGAAGCCCCTACCCGTTTACAGCGGCTGGTTCGTAGCTTTGCCGCACCTATGCGTTATTTTCTCGAACTCGCTTACCGGGGCACGCACTACCACGGCTGGCAACGGCAACCCAACGGTATCAGTGTGCAGGAAGTGCTCGAAACTGCTCTGAGCACCATTCTGCGCGAGTCTGTCATGCTGACGGGTAGTGGCCGGACGGATACCGGCGTTCATGCCGGACAGCAATTTGCCCATTTCGACACCGACCAGCCCCTGCCCGATACGCTGATCCGCTCGCTCAACGGCATGACCAACGGCGACGTGGCCGTGTATGATTGCTTCCCCGTCGGGCCCGATGATCACGCCCGCTATACAGCCACGTACCGGTATTATCAGTATCAGCTTTGCCGACGCAAAGACCCGTTTCGGGCCGATCTGGCGTACCGGTTTCCGTTTTCGCTGGATATAACGCGGATGAATGAAGCGGCTGCGCTCCTGTTGACTCACACCGATTTCGAGAGTTTCAGCAAAGTAAAAACCGACGTCAAAACGTTTGACTGCCGTATCGACTTCGCGTACTGGGTACAGCATCCCACCGGCGATTTGACATTTCACATCCGGGCGGATCGCTTTCTGCGCGGCATGGTGCGGGCTATTGTCGGCACCTTACTCGCCGTGGGGCAGGGTCGCCTGTCGGTTGCAGAGTTTGGCGCTGTAATCGAGGCCCGAAACCGGAAACGGGCGGGGCGGGCGGCTCCGGCCGAAGGGCTGTCGCTGGTCGAAGTCGGTTACCCCGAAAGCGTGTTCGTCAGGCGAACCACCGGCCTGCATTAGGCGTTTTACCCACAGCAACGTACCTTGACTGGTAGCAGTCGGCTACGACTTTAAATCGGCTTTCTTTTGACAATCGGAACAATTATTCTGGCAGCAGGCGACGCATCGCGGATGGGTGGCGAGGTGAAACAATTGCTTGTATATAAGGGACAAACGCTGGTTCGGCGGACCGTGGAAACGGCAATAGCCCTACAGCGGGGCCCCGTTGTGGTGGTACTGGGCGCGAACCGCGACCGCGTAGCCGCCGACCTGACCAACCTGCCCGTCACGCTGGTCGATAATTCGGCCTGGCCCACCGGTCAGGCGTCCTCGCTGAAAACAGGGCTGGCTGCACTTTACCTGACCCACAAAGACATCGATGCGGTGCTGGTATTGCACGTCGATCAGCCGATGGTATCGCTGGGCCTGCTGCTGTACATGGCCGAGATTCGCGACGATCAGGGGAAAGGCATCGTGGCCTGTCGCTACGACACGCAGCTCAGCGTACCCGCCCTCTTCGACCGCACGTACATTGCCGAACTACTGCAACTGGAAGGCGACAAGGGGGTAAAATGGGTGATCGGGCGACACCGCGACGACTGCTCGGAAGTACCGTTCGAAGCCGGTGCCGTTGACCTCGACTCCCGGCGCGATATAGAGCTGTTCCGGCAAGCCTCTCTGGCCGCATCGTCGGGTGAACTGCTGTCGGACGAATAAATTCAGTTCCGCTGAAAACGCCCGCTGGTGTGATAACCATTGAGGATAGGGTTCACCGTCATCCCCGAAAAAATCAGTAGATTGCCGGGCATTCCGTCAGGCGGTTTACCCACGAATTGTGCGTAAATAACCGTTCTGGCAACCGGATCTGACCTATTGATGAAACACTACCTGACTCAGGACCCCTGGCACATTGTTGAAGAAGGGTTCCACCGTGACCACAACGAAATCACCGAAAGCGTCATGTCGCTGGGCAATGGGCGGCTCGGCGGACGCGGTTCGTTCGAAGAAAAATTCAGCGGCAAAACCTTACAGGGCAACTACGTAGCCGGGGTGTATTACCCCGACAAGACGCGCGTAGGCTGGTGGAAAAACGGGTACCCCGAATACTTCGCCAAAGTGCTCAATGCCGCCAACTGGATCGGTATCGACATCGACATCGAATACGAAAGCCTTGATCTGGCCCACTGTGAAGTCCGTGATTTCCGGCGGGTACTGAATATGCAGGCAGGCTACCTCGAACGGCAGTTTGTGGCGGTACTGAAAAGCGGTAAAGAGCTGCAGGTCAACGCGAAGCGCTTCTGCTCAATCGTTGACGACGAAGCCGGAGCCATCCGCTATTCGATTACCCCGCTCAACTTCGACGCCAAAATCACCATCACGCCCTACATCGACGGAGCCATCCGCAACCGCGACGCCAACTACGACGAGACATTCTGGGACGAGGTACGGAAAGAAACCGGTTACGGTGAAGCGTACATCGAACTGCGGACCCGAAAGACCGGCTTCCACGTCGCGACGGGTATGTGCGTCGAGATCGAGCAAAACGGCGTGAAAGTCGATTACCAGTCGCAGCCGATCAAGTACGAAAAATACGTCGCCAACCGCATCTCGCTCGACTGTCGGCGGGGGCAGGAAACGGTCGTTTACAAATACGCCGTCAACATATCGTCGCTGAACGTGCCGGATGATAAGCTCATGCGCGAAGCCCACTCGGCCATTCAGAAAATTAGCCGGAAGGGATTCGAGAAGATGCTGTACGAGCAGCAGCAGGCGTGGGCTGACAAGTGGAAAACCAACGACATTACCATCGACGGTGATGTGGCGGCTCAGCAGGGCATCCGGTTCAATATCTTCCAGCTCAACCAGACCTATACGGGTGAAGATGAGCGGCTCAACATTGGCCCCAAAGGGTTTACGGGTGAGAAATACGGCGGCAGCACCTACTGGGATACCGAAGCCTACTGCCTGCCATTTTACCTGTCGACGGCCGACCAGAAGGTAGCGCGTAACCTGCTGATTTACCGGCACAAGCAACTCGGCAAAGCCATCGAAAACGCGCAGAAGCTGGGCTTCCGGGCCGGGGCCGCGCTGTATCCGATGGTAACGATGAACGGCGAAGAGTGCCACAACGAGTGGGAAATTACCTTCGAGGAGATTCACCGCAACGGGGCCATCGCCTACGCCATTTACGATTACGTCCGCTATACCGACGACAAACAGTACCTGACCGACTACGGCCTGGACGTGCTTATCGCGATCAGCCGGTTCTGGAGTCAGCGGGTCAACTGGTCGACAGCGAAAAACCAGTACGTGATGCTGGGCGTGACGGGACCGAACGAATACGAAAACAACGTCAACAACAACTGGTACACCAACTACATTGCCGCCTGGACGTTACGCTACACGCTTGAAGCGGTAGCCATCGTGAAGGCCCGTACCCCCGACCGGTACGCCGAACTCGTCGACCGGATTCATTTCCGCGAAGAGAAGGAAACGGCCACGGCGCGGCACATCATCGACAATATCCACTTACCGTTCGACCCGGAGCGGCAGGTGTTTTTGCAGCAGAGCGACTTCCTCGACAAAGAGTTGATGCCGGTATCGGACATCCCGAAAGGGCAGCGACCGCTGAACCAGAACTGGTCGTGGGATCGGATTCTGCGGTCGTGTTTTATCAAGCAGGCCGACGTATTGCAGGGGCTGTATTTCTTCGAAGACGAGTTCGACACCGACACCCTCCGGCGCAACTTCGATTTCTACGAGCCGATGACCGTACACGAATCGTCGCTGTCGCCCTGCGTTCACTCGATTCAGGCGTCGAAGCTGGGGATGAAAGAGAAAGCCTACGAAATGTACCTCCGCACGGCACGGCTCGACCTCGACGATTACAATAACGATACCGAAGACGGCTGCCACATCACGAGTATGGCCGGTACGTGGCTGGCGGTGGTGAAGGGCTTCGGCGGTATGCGGGTCAGCCATGACGGACAGTTGCAGTTTACGCCCTATTGCCCGGATAACTGGCAGGCACTGTCGTTTAAAATCCGCTTCCGGGGCCATCTGCTGGCCATCACAGCGACGCAAACTGACGTGACGGTGCAGAACTTCTCGACGCAGCCGATCACGTTACAGGTAGCCGGTCAGGCCATTACGCTGGCCGGTGAGCAGTCGCAGACCGTACCGATGGTATCCGTCGACGTGTAATCCATTGTCTCAAACAGCATCCTGCTGTTTGGTTGTCATACCCGCCAAACAGCAGGATGCTGTTTGAGACAGACGTTCGCTATGGACCGGATCTCCCACTTCGATTTCGATGCCGTTACGCCGGTGTACGACGCCCTGAGCCGACTGGTGTACGGGCGTCGGCTGGAGCAGGCACAGACCATTTGGCTGGGGCAGATTTCGCCGGGGGCGTCGGTGCTGGTACTCGGCGGTGGAACGGGGAGTCTGCTCGGTCCGCTGCTTGCCCGGCAACCGGGACGGGTACTCTTTCTGGAAGCCTCGGGACAAATGCTGGCGCGGGCAAGTCGTCGGATGATCCGGGAGCAGCTACCGGGTCAGGTTGACTTTCAGCGCGGTACGGAGCAGGATTTACAGCCAGCCGATCAGTTCGATGTCATTATCCTGCCGTTTGTGCTCGACCTGTTTACCAATGCGACCGCACGCGAACACATGCTGCCGAAAATTCTCGGTGCGCTACGGCCCGGCGGCACCGTGCTGATTACCGATTTTGTCCGTACCGATAAGTACTGGCAACGCGCCCTGCTTCAGTCGATGATCTGGTTTTTCCGGCTAACGGCCCACATCGAAACGCGTCAGCTGCCCGACTGGCAGCAGGTACTGGCCGAAACCCGCCTGACCTGTATCGGCAAGACTCCACAAGTGTGGGGTATGGTATCGACTGAATACTGGCGGTCTTAGCGGTTGTTTAAGATTATGTTTTATGGCCTTTTTTGTCATCCCGACGCAGGACCGGTCTGCCGGAGCGGTCCTGCGTCGGGATGACAAAAGGCCGTTTTTGACAGGGAGTATACAAGCCTGAACAACCTCTGAGCGACGATACATAAACACAAAACGGGTCGACTCCACGTCACCTGGAATCGACCCGCCTGCCAATAGTACCGTCAGCTTATACCGACAGAATATCTTTCTCCTTGGCGGTAAACGTTTCGTCGACGCGGGCAATGAACGTATCGGTCAACTTCTGAACGCGTTCCTCACCCACTTTCACGGCATCTTCCGATACGCCTTCTTTAGTCAGCTTACGGATACCGTCGTTGGTGTCTTTGCGAATGTTGCGGACGTTGACTTTCGCCACTTCCACTTCCTGCTTGACCCGCTTCACCAGATCGCGCCGACGTTCTTCGGTTAGCATCGGGATGCTGAGCCGGATGGTTTCGCCGTCGTTGTTGGGTGCCAGCCCCAGATTGGAATTACGAATGGATTTTTCAACTTCGCCGATCATTTTTTTCTCGAACGGCTTGATCGAGATGGTGCGGGCGTCGGGGGTGTTGATAGCCGCAATCGTGTTCAGGGGCGACAGCATGCCATAGTACTCGACCTGAATACCGTCGAGCATACCGGCGTTGGCTTTCCCGGCCCGAATCTTGGTCAATTCGATGTTAAGGTGCTTGATCGCCTTTTCCATCGTGTCTCTGGCATCGTCCAGGTATAACTCAATCTCTTCCATTTTTACCGTACTTTTTGTAGTTGTATGGTTGTAGAGCTGGATGGTTGTAAAGTTGCTGGCGCGACAGCCCATCCGGCGGTAGCAACTTTACAACTATCCAACCATAAAACGCTACAACGTTGAAATTACACGTTCGACGTAATCAGTGTGCCGGTATCGGTGTCGCCCTTCACGATGCGGAGCAGACTACCGGGCTCATTCATGTTGAAAACGATAATGGGCAGGTTGTTTTCCTGACAGAGCGTAAACGCGGTCAGGTCCATGACGTTGAGTTTCTTTTCATAAACGTCGTCGAAGGAAACCGTCGTATACCGCGTTGCCGTGGGGTCTTTCATCGGGTCGGCGGTGTAGACGCCATTGACCTTGGTGCCCTTCAACACGACGTCGGCTTCTACTTCGATCGCCCGGAGCGCAGCCGTCGAGTCAGTGGTGAAATAAGGATTACCCGTTCCGGCACCGAAGATGACGACGCGGCCCTTTTCGAGGTGCCGCACGGCCCGCCGACGGACGTAGGGTTCGCAAACCTGCTCCATCTTGATAGCCGACATCACGCGGGTATACATACCGTGCTTTTCCAGCGAACTCTGAATGGCCATAGCATTGATAACCGTCGCCAGCATCCCCATATAATCGCCCTGCACGCGGTCGATCCCCGATCGCTCACCCGACACACCACGGAAGATATTTCCCCCGCCGATAACGATGGCGACCTGCACCCCCATGTCGACTACTTCCTTGATTTCCTTGCTGTATTGTTCCAGCACGACGGGGTCGATGTTATAGCCCGACGGGCCAGCCAGTGCCTCCCCGCTCAGTTTGAGCAGAATCCGTTTGTAGTTCGTCTGTGATGTCATGGGGTTACTTTTTGCGGGGGCAAAGATAGGATAAAAAGGCCGAAGGGCGGACTCGGCCCGGTCTGCAACCTCGCTTCGCGTACCGGTGTACGCCGATTGCCAGCCGTTTCTACTGCCTACTTATACAAATTCGATCAACACCTGCCCCTTCTCGACCCGGTCCCCTTTGACCGCCCGGATAGCCTTAACGGTACCCTCAGCACTGGCTTTCAGGTTGTTTTCCATTTTCATCGCTTCCAGAATCAACAGACTGTCCCCCTTTTGTACGGCATCGCCGGGCTGCACGCTGATACCCACGATCAGGCCGGGCATCGGTGCTTTCAGATTATCGACTTTCGCGTTGGCGGCATTGCTCATACCCATCTTTTCGAGCAGCAGATCGAAGCGATCTTTCAGCTGAACGGTATGAATATGGTCGTTGATCTTCAGGCTGACGGTCTTGGCAACCCGATCCAGCGCCAGCAGTTCAGCGTTATACGACTGATTCTGATGCAGAATACTGAACGTCCGGTCCGACAACCGAACCAGATCCCAGGCGAATGGCTCATCGTTGAGCGTCGGACCGGCGGGCGTAAAATCAATGGTAACAGATTCGGTATTGTTGACGGAAGCGGTTAGCATATAGCTGCTTACTAATTCAGGAAGATCAAAAAGGCACGAACAGGGCTGGCCGATAGACCAGACAACCCAGAAAGCACAGCGGCCATGCAGCCTTACTTATTCCGGGCCCGGCCTATATTCATACGACAAAGCGAACGGGATGGACCCTACACCAGAACGCCCATGTACTGCTCTGCCACTTCATCCAGCACGGCACTGACACCGGCGTAGGAATCAATCGTGACAAGCTGCATCCGGTACGGTTTAAAGTCGGGCAACCCCTTGAAATAATTGGCGTAATGTCGGCGCATCTCGAAGAGGCCAACGATTTCGCCTTTCCACCGGATCGAGAAATCGAGGTGTTGCCGACACACACTCACCCGGTCGGCGATGGTTGGAGCCGGGCGGTGTTCGCCGGTTTTTACGAAGTGTTTGATTTCGTCGAAAATCCACGGATAGCCAATGCTGGCCCGGCCAATCATCACGCCATCGACGCCGTACCGATTCTTGTATTCCAGTGCCTTTTCGGGGGAATCGATATCGCCGTTGCCAAAGATCGGAATGGTAATGCGCGGATTCTCCTTGATGCGGCCAATGAGTGTCCAGTCGGCGTCGCCCTTGTACATCTGCACCCGCGTACGGCCGTGAACGGTCAGCGCTTTGATACCAATGTCTTGAAGGCGTTCGGCCACGTCGCCCACATTCTTGGTGCTTTCATCCCAACCCAGCCGGGTCTTCACCGTCACGGGCAGATGGGTTGCTTTCACGACGGCATCGGTCATACGCACCATTTTCGGGATGTCCTGCAGCAGCGCAGCACCCGCCCCCCGGCAGGCTACGTTCTTTACGGGACAGCCGTAGTTGATATCGATCAGGTCGGGATTGGCCCGGCTGGCGATACGGGCACACTCGCCCATCGTCTCGACGTCGGAGCCGAACAGCTGAATGCCGATGGGCCGCTCATACTCGAAAATATCAAGTTTTTGTACGCTCTTGGCCGCGTCGCGGATGAGGCCCTCCGACGAAATAAATTCCGTGTACATCAGGTCGGCTCCGTTAGCCTTGCACACCGCCCGAAACGGCGGATCGCTGACATCCTCCATCGGAGCCAGCAGCAACGGAAAATCCGGTAGTTCTATGTTGCCAATCGTTACCATGGTTGTTTTATAGTTGTATATACGCCAGGCGTATCTACGTAGCCTGGACCGGTCCGCCGGTGCGGTCCACGTCAGGGCAATTTTTGCAAGCGGCAGCTTTGTTGGTCGCTACGCGGCCACCAGACCTGGAGGTCTGGGCTACACACAGCGGCAGTCTAAACACCTGTTTAGCACAATTCGAAGGGCCATTCGGTTCCCTTTCTCGGATTATACAAACGAGTCTGTAAATTTACGCGATTTATGAACGCAGATTATACCACCACGCTCCCAACTTCGCGTCCGCCTACCTTCGGCGGGCTGCTGATGCTGTTGGGGTTCATTCTGATGGGCGGTGTACTCAGCACAGTGCTGATGCTGCTCGGCTTTATGCTGTTCGGCGGCTTTTCCTACACCGATGTACAGACGCACCTGAGCCTGCTCGCCAGCAACCCGGCTACACTGCCCGGCGGGTGGTTTGAACTGATGAGCCTGCAGGCCGTGAATCATGTGGGCTCGTTCCTGCTGCCTGCCCTCGCCTACTGGTACTGGATCGAAGGACGGACATGGCCACAGTTCAGCCCCCGCCCGCTGGAACAGGTTGCAGCCCTCTCGCTCGTCGTGCTGATCGTGATTCTGTTCATGCCCTTCGACGGACTGATTATCGAATGGAATCAGAACATCCACCTGCCACAGACGCTGGCCCCGATCGAGCAATGGGTACGAACCAAGGAAAAAAGCCTGGAATCGATTACCCGTTACCTGACCACCTTCGCGACCACCCCGCAGCTGCTGGTCGCCCTGCTGGTAATTGCCATCATTCCGGGTATCGGGGAGGAAGTACTGTTCCGGGGCGTATTGCAGCGTATGCTGATCTATTGGACCGGCAACAAACACGCGGGTATCTGGCTGGCCGCAGCGTTGTTCAGTGCCATTCACGTCCAGTTTCTCGGTTTCTTCCCCCGTATGCTGCTGGGAGCCTTGTTCGGCTACCTCTACCTCTGGTCGGGTAACATCTGGGTGCCCATTCTGGCGCACTTCACCAACAATGGGTTTACAGTGTTTATGGTCTACATGTACCAGCAGAAGATGACCAGCATCGACGTCGAAAAAACCGAAGCCGTACCGATGCTGGGGGCGCTGGTATCGGGGCTGCTGACGGCTGGCCTGCTCTATTATTTCCAGCAACGCAACCGGCCACAACCAACCTAGCCAATCCGGTTTCTGCCCAACTTCTGCCGACAGCCCTTTATCAACAACCGAATGAACGAACCCTGGGAATCAATTCTTACCACGCCCCTGCCCCACCGGGCCGAGCTGGCCAAAGCGCTTCTGCACGAACACAACATCCCGGCGGTGGTTATAAACCGGCAGAGCAGCAGTTATCCCGTCGCCGGACTTGGCAATAGCGAAGTACACGTACCGACCAAAGACGCCATCGTAGCCAAGATTATTCTGGAGAATGAAGCAAGCTTTAGCTAACATGACTAACCTGCAGCAGCGGGTTATTGCGGCCGTCGCCGGTGCACCACTGATTATATTCATGCTATGGTACGATCCCTGGACGCTGGCCCTGCTCTTTTGCTTCATCAGCGCCCTCACACAGCGGGAATTTTACAAACTGCTGGGTCTTGATGGTTTCGAGCCGCTGACGGCCTACGGTACCGTCGTCGGAACGCTGATCTGCGTGCTGGCTTACTTTGTGGAAACCAATCAGATCAGCACCGGCAGCTACTTCATTATCTGCCCGGCGTCGTCGATGATCTTTCTGATCAAGCTCTACAAAAAGCGCGACATGAAGCCGTTTACCAACATCGGCTTTACGTTTTTGGGTATTATCTACGTAGCCATGCCGTTTGCGCTGCTAATCATTTTGGCCCTGCGCGACAACGCCTTTCACCCGGTTACGATCATCGGTTGTCTCCTACTGCTCTGGGCGAGTGATATCGGAGCGTACTTTGCCGGCACGTATTTTGGCCGTCGGAAACTGTTTGAGCGTGTATCGCCGAAAAAATCGTGGGAAGGCGCTGTCGGTGGGGCCGCTGCCGCCGGACTGGTCGCGCTCGGGCTGGCCCTGCTCGACAACGAACTGCGGCCCTGGCAATGGTACTGCGTTGGGGCAATCATCGTCGTGACGGGTACGTACGGCGACCTGGTCGAGTCGCTCTTCAAGCGGAGCATCGCCATCAAGGACTCAGGAACCAGCATCCCCGGACATGGCGGTTTTCTGGATCGCTTCGATGGGCTGCTACTGGCCGCTCCGTTCATCGTTACGTTTCTAAAATTATTTCCATAACGGACGACTAACAAGTGACTGACTGAGCCACACTTGTTTACTTAGAAAAGTCATGTGTGTTAAAATGCTCTGTGGCTTAACCAACGGGCATTTTTCCTGTTTAACAAGAATTAAACAAAAGATACAGACGCACATGAACACATCCGACTCAACTGTACCTGACGGCCACACGCCCCTTCTTCACCACACGACCAATCAATCGTTTGCAGAAACGAACGTCAATCAACTGCGGGATGCTGTCGAGCAGGTTGTTTATGGCGATGTGGTTTTTGACAAGTCGACCGACCCTGAGCGGGCACATACTATCGAAGTGCTGACTACGCTGGGGCAGATGGGCGAACTTACAGAGACCGACCTTGATGAAGCCAAAAAAGAGTATCTTTGATGATTGGCTGCGCGTTAGCAGCCTGATTCTTAACATATCTTAAAAGATTGAACAGGATACGAAGGTCCGCAACGGCGTTCGTTATCTTGTCGGCATCTACGGAGTACTGATTCGATCAGCATGAGGCAAACGCTAGTTTATATGGCCTTCTCGGTGATTCTGCTGCTGGCAGCGGGATCGCTCACGGACGTCAGGGCACAGGGACAGGACAGGCAGGTAACGTTCACGGGGTTCCTGACAAGCGGTAAAAACAACGAGCCGCTTCCGGGTGCTTATGTGTACATTCCCCGAGCGGGTAAAGGTGTACTGACTGCGCCAAACGGCTACTTTGCCCTGCCCGTTTTTCCCGGCGACAGTATTGTGTTCAGCTATGTCGGGTTTAAAGCGCAGTACCACATTATCCCTAAGCGTCTTACTGAACTTACGTATTCAGCGGTCGTTGCGTTGCAGGAAGATGTAAAGACACTGGCCGAAGTCAAGGTGTATCCGTACGCAACGGAAGAGCTTTTTAAGGAAGCGTTTGTGAACCTGAAACTGCCTGACGAGAAAGAACGGGCTAACCTGGCCCGTAACACCGACCCGGCTGCGATCATGCGCATGGCCGCGACGATGCCGATGGGGGCCGTGGGCAATTTTCAGAACTTTGTCAATCAGCAGTTCCTGGGTCGGGAATCGATCGCCAACCGTAGTTTCACCCCGACGTTTGCGTTCACCAACCCCTTCGCGTGGGCCAACTTTATCCGGTCGGTCAAGCGGGGCGACTACAAGAGTAAAGAATGGCGCGCTCAGTACAATCAGGCACCGCCGGAAAACATCTCCCGCAAGGATATTCTCGATCAAAGCAATTAGTCCCTTTCCGGGCACAAAAAAACCACCGTTTCGCGGTGGTTTTTTTGTGCCCGGAAAGGGAGGTTTAATGTTTGTGGTTCAAGGTTTAACGTTCGCGGCAGCCAACGTTAAACCTTGAACCACAAACATTAAACCTATTTCTTATACTGCTGAATGATCTTGTAGAGTGCCTTCTGCTTCTCCAGCTCGGGGAAAAACTCGAAGAGCTGCACATGGGCATCGTAATCGAGCGACAGACCAGCTTCCAGCCGAATCAGGGCTTCGCGATAGTGGCCGCCATGAATCAGATATACCGCCGACCGGTAGTACAGATCGGCTTCGGCGGGCATGTCATCAATCCCCATCTGGATAATGTCGCTTGCTTTCAGGAAATCGCCCTGATCGAACGGCACCAGTGACCAGGTCAGGTACACATCCGGGTTCTGCCCATCGACCTCGGCCGCTTTTTCAAACGCTTCCACACTCGACAGCACGTTGCCAACCTTGTACTCGGTTTCGGCCAGTGCCAGGTAATATTCGCTGTTGTTGTCGTTGATTTTAATCGCCTTCTGCAAAAACGGGAGTGCTTCGTACCACTTACCCGACTCACTCAGGCAGACGCCAATGCCATACCACGCTTCATCCCAGAGGGCGTCGAGCCGTATGGCTTCGCGGTATTCAGCAACGGCTTCCGTAATCCGGTCCTGCTTTTCCAGACTTGCCCCTAAGTGACAATACGTATCGGCTGTGGCTTCTTCGTACTTCAGCGTACTGCGGTAGCACTGTTCGGCTTTCTCGAACATGCCCAGATTCATGTATGTATTGCCCAGGTTGAAATGCGCCGACGAGAAATCCTCTTTGATGATGATAGCGTAATCGTAGGCTTCGGCCGCTTCGGTATACCGGGCCAGCTTGCTATAAGCAATACCGATGTTGTACCACGCATTGTGCGAGTACGGATCTTTGTCAATTAGCTGCTGATAGTAATCCAGGCTGTTTTCAAGCTCACCAGTTACATCCAGACAGAAAGCTAATTCGTAGAGCGAATTCTCATTGTTTATGTTCAGCGCAATCGATCGCTTGTATTGGGTGATGGCTTCGGCATACTTGCCCCAGTTCTGGTAGCTCTGCCCCAGCTGAAACAAAATGTCGTCTTTGTCTTCAGCCCGCTCAAGCAACTCCTCCAGCACGCTGACAGCTTCTTCATAACGCCCGGCCATATTCAGGACGGACCCTTCCATAAACGATACGTCGAGATCGCCGGGATTAAATAGTGAGGCCCGTTCCAGTAGTTTCAGCGACTCATCGAACCGCTGAAAATTAGCCAGAATCTGGGCTTTATCGAGCATTAGCTCCAATGCGTAAGGAAAGTTCTCGAGGCCCGCTTCGGCGGCTTTAAATGCTTTGTCAAGATCGCCCTGATTGAGGTAATGCTCAACCATTTGTTCGTAGACGTCAAGGTCGAAAAACTGACTCTCCTGTTCATCCAGCATTTGTTCAAACCGCCGGATCGACTCTTTTATATCACCTTCCCGTTCTTCAAACTCTTGCTCCATACGTGTGCCTCTAAAATTATTGAGCGGATAGGGGCCGCATCATCGACGCGGTTTATCCTGTGGCAAGTCAATTTACCGCTGTTCGACGGAAATCCAAGCCAGTTTTGGCAAAAATTATCGTCCCTTTTCCCCCGTCCGAAAGCCCTCACCAACCCGTCGAATTGTCTGCTCCGGCGACCGGTACTGAAAACCAAGTTCCTGCTTGATTCGGCGTCCGTCGTAAATGTGCAGCAGGCTGGCCGAACGGGCTGTTTCGCGCGTAATCAGCGGAGTGGTGCGGAATAACCACGCACGCACGCTTTCCAGTGGCCAGAGCAGCGCGGTCACCCAGCGGGCTACCCGTACAGCCGGCGCACGTTTGTGCATGGCCCCCGCTAACTGATCAAACAACGACTTGTACGGAATGGTGCCTCCGCACAGGATGAAACGCCGGGCCGCGATATCGCTTTCCATGAGCCGCACCATCACCTCTGCCACATCGAGTACATCGACGATGTTGATCAGCCCACCCGCGTAATACCGCTTTTCTTTGGCTACGTAGCTAACGATGCGAAGGCTGCTGTGCTCCCAGTTGCCAACCCCCAGGGTCATAACGGGGTTTATGATAACGGCTGTCAGCCCCTCGGCTACCGCCCGCCACACTTCCAGCTCAGCCCGGTATTTTGTTTTGCCGTAAGGCGAGTTCCGGGGCGACTCCTCCCATTTCTGGCTCTCGTCGATCAGAATGGGCTCAAACTGACTCTCCGGGTCCGACTCCTGCCGGTGACTGGGCCGCCCCATTGCCTTGGTAGAACTGACATAGCCAAATTTACGAATGCCGGTTTTCAGGCACACGTTGACCAGATTAGCCGTTCCTTCCACGTTAACCTGTTCCATTCGGGCATTGTCCCGACTTAAAAACGATACGCAGCCAGCAGCATGGATGACATCCGTACCCGGTTGAACAGCGGCTTCCAGCGAAGGAATATCGAGCAAATCACCCTCATACCAGTCAATTTGCGGGGCTACGTCGGCCAGTAGCCCGTAGTCGGAAGCCGGTCGTTTGAGGGCCGACACCCGGTAGCCCGTACGAAGGTACTGGCGGGCGATGTGCGAGCCAATGAAACCGGTAGCACCGGTGATGAATACGCGTTTAGGTTCAGCGATAGAAATCATGTATCAGATACGGTGGTGGGATGCAGCAACGTACTAACCAGACCAGTACGCTACTTCTGAGTTGGCGGGCTGTAGTAGCAACTATCCCGTTATGCACACAAAGTAACTAATCGCGTACCAAATTCGGCACTTTTGTACCTATTATGCGACAGATCAGCTACTTAAAGCAATAAACTGTTTATCGAACGGTTAATTTATTACGCTAATTTTTGGGGTAATGATGATTCCGAATCGACGTTATTAAGAGTTGACAGACACGGGGCTTGTTCCACTTTACCAGTATCCGATAGACTAGTCACTTTCTGTAAACATAACGCCAAATGGTGCTGAATTGCTAATTTTGCAGGCGAATATGGTTTTCGAACTACGTTTATCGGTCGGTTGTTACTATCGGCTGCGCAGACAGAAGCCAGGAATCGAAAACAACTCATGTCAGTAGAAAATCCCCAGCGGTATACCGTTACAGCGGCCCTGATTTACGCCAATGGTCCCATTCATATCGGCCACCTGGCGGGCTGCTATCTCCCCGCCGACATTTATGTCCGTTACCTGCGTTCTACGGGTAAAGACGTAGCCTTTATCAGCGGTACCGATGAACACGGCGTACCCATCACCATCAAAGCCAAAAAAGAAGGCATCAGTCCGCAGGAAGTTGTCGACAAGTATTACACGCAGATCAAGCAGGCGTTCAGTGATTTTGGCATCTCGTTCGATATTTATTCCCGCACAACCAGCCCTGTTCATCACCAGACATCGCAGGAGTTTTTCACGAAACTCTACGAGCAGGGTGATTTTATCGAGGAAGTGACGGAGCAGTATTTCGATGAGGTTGCCAATCAGTTTCTGGCCGACCGATACATTGTGGGTACCTGCCCCGTCTGCGGCAACCCCAATGCTTATGGCGATCAGTGCGAACGCTGCGGCACTGCCCTCAGCCCCACCGAGCTGATTGAACCCCACTCGACCCTGTCGGGCTCGCGGCCGGTATTGCGGGCCACCAAAAACTGGTTCCTGCCCCTCGACCGAATGCAGCCGCAAATCGAAGCGTACGTCAACAGCCATCCCGAATGGAAGACTAATGTGGCGGGGGCGTGTCAGTCGTGGCTGAAGGAAGGCTTACGCCCCCGCGCCATGACCCGCGATCTCGACTGGGGCGTAAAAGTGCCGCTACCCGACACCGACGGCAAGGTACTGTACGTCTGGTTCGACGCGCCCATCGGCTATATCTCGATGACCAAGGAGTGGGCCGAGCAGCAGGGCCGCGACTGGGAGTTGTACTGGCGCGATCAGAACACGCAACTGGTGCATTTCATCGGGAAAGACAATATCGTATTCCACTGCATTATCTTCCCGGCCATGCTGATGGCGGAGGGTTCGTACATTCTGGCCGACAACGTACCGGCCAATGAATTCATGAACCTGGAGGGCGACAAAATCAGTACGTCGCGCAACTGGGCCGTCTGGCTGCACGAATACCTCGAGGAGATGCCCGACAAGCAGGACGTGCTCCGCTATGTGCTGGCCGCCAACGCCCCCGAAACCAAAGATTCGGAGTTTACGTGGAAAGATTTCCAGACCCGCAACAACGCCGAACTGGTCGGCATTTTCGGCAACTTCATCAATCGGGCCATTGTCCTGACGCAGAAGTTTTGTGATAATAAAGTACCGGCAGCGACTAACCTGACCGACTACGACCGGCAGGTACTCGATGAACTCGCGCAGTTTCCCGACCGGATCGGGCAATCGATCGGGCAGTACCGGTTCCGCGAAGCGCTTGCGAGTCTGATGGACCTAGCCCGACTGGGTAACAAGTATCTGGCTGAAACCGAGCCGTGGAAGGCCGTCAAGACAGATCCGGCGCGGGCCAACACGATTCTAAACCTGGCGCTGCAGATTTCGGCGACGCTCAGCATCGTCTGCGAACCGTTTTTGCCGTTTACATCCGATAAGTTACGGACGCAACTCGCCATAACCGACCCGTTCGACTGGTCGAATGCGGGCCGGGCCGATCTGCTGACGGAAGGACATGAGCTGGGCAAGGGCGAACTACTATTTGCCAAAATTGAAGACGATGAAATAGACCGGCAGATGCAAAAACTGCTGGCCGCCAAACGCATGAACGAACTGGAAACCAAGACCGTACCCGCCCTGCGCGAGCAGATTCAGTACGACGATTTCGCCAAAATGGACATTCGTATCGGTACGATTACCGAAGCGGAGCGGGTTCCCAAGAGCGATAAGCTGTTGAAACTAAAAGTCGATGATGGCATGGGTACCCGGCAGATTCTGAGCGGTATCGCCAAACACTTCAGTCCCGAAGAAATCATCGGTAAGCAAGTGACGTTTCTGGCAAATCTGGCTCCGCGCAAGATGATGGGCCACGAGTCGCAGGGCATGATTCTAATGGCCGAAGACCGCGACGGTAAGCTGGCCCTGCTCCAGCCCGATCAGCCGGTATGGAACGGTGGTTCGGTGTCGTAGTTGAGTTTGAGTTTCGAGGTTCCTCCGTCAGAAGCAAACAACCTTGAACCTTAGACATTAAACCTTAAACCCTTAAAAAACAGAGACAGCCCGCTCATAGAGTGGGCTGTCTGCTTAAACACACCTAATTAAGCTAAGCTACCAACAGCTATAATTGATAGGGTAACCAGCCTATATGTACGATTAACTGGTTCAGTTGGATTTGGCGTAGATGGCTAATTGACGACCGGCTTCATTCGGCCATCTTTCCGTAGCGGCTACGTCAAACACGTACAACAACGTTTATCTTTGCACGGTCTTACCAACGCCAGCGGACTTGTAAAACGACTACGTCCAGACTTCATGGAAGAAAAGAAACATGTAGATACCGTCACAGCGGCCGGGTTGCTGGTGGCTATGGGTATCATTTACGGCGACATTGGCACGTCGCCCCTGTATACGCTCCGCGCCATTATCGGGGCTGACAATGTAGTCCGGGCCGACGTTGTTCGCGGGGCACTCTCCTGTATTTTCTGGACCCTCACACTTCAGACGACCGTCAAATACGTCATCCTGATCCTGCGGGCCGACAACCGGGGCGAAGGGGGAATCTTTGCCCTCTACGCCCTCGTTCGCCGACACGCGCGCTGGCTGACACTGCCGGCTATCATTGGCGGCTCGGCCCTGCTGGCCGACGGGATCATTACCCCGCCCATCTCGGTTTCCTCTGCCGTCGAAGGACTCACGCTGATTTACCCGAACATCGAAACCATACCCATCGTCATCATTATCCTGACGGTGCTGTTTTTGATTCAGGCATTTGGCACGAGCGTCGTCGGAACGGCATTCGGGCCAATCATGCTGGTCTGGTTTATTATGCTGGGCGCGCTGGGACTGGCTCAGGTAGCACAGGCACCCGGCATTCTGACCGCGCTCAATCCGTATTACGCCTACTGGTTGCTGGCCGAATATCCGGGCGGTTTCTGGCTGCTGGGTTCGGTGTTTCTCTGTACGACGGGTGCCGAAGCCCTGTATTCCGACATGGGCCACTGCGGGAGGAAAAACATCCGCGTCAGCTGGGTATTTGTCAAAACCTGCCTGATTCTGAACTACTTCGGACAGGGCGCGTGGTTGCTGAGCATTCAGGGACAGGTGTTGAAAACCCGCATTCCGTTCTACGAAGTGATGCCCCCTTGGTTTCTGACCATCGGTATCGTTGTGGCGACAGCCGCAACGGTCATTGCCAGTCAGGCCCTGATTAGTGGTTCGTTTACCCTAATCAGCGAAGCCATCCGGCTTAACTTCTGGCCCAAAGTACGGCTGCGTTACCCATCAGCGCAGAAAGGCCAGCTCTACGTACCGAGTGTCAACCTGCTGCTGTGGTCGGGCTGCGTCGGTGTGGTGCTGTATTTCCGCGAGTCGTCGAACATGGAAGCGGCTTACGGGCTGGCGATTACGCTGACGATGCTGATGACAACGATGCTGATGTCGTACTACCTCTACTCCCACAAGTATCAGGCCTGGGGCGTGGTGTTGTTTTTGGCGGTGTATCTGGGTATAGAAGGCTCCTTTCTGATTGCTAACCTGATCAAATTCCCGCACGGTGGCTTCGTGTCCGTACTGATTGGCCTTGCCATTGCCGCAGTCATGTACATCTGGTTGCAGGCGTTTCAGATCAAACTGCGCCTGACCGAATACGTACGAATCGACCATTATCTACAAACGATCAAGGAACTAAGCCGCGACATCAGTATTCCGAAGTATGCCACGCACCTCGTCTTTATGAGTAATGCAGCCCGGCAGTCGGAAATTGAGTCGAAGATCATTTATTCCATTTTCCAGAAACGCCCCAAACGCGCCGACATCTACTGGTTCGTCCACGTCGACACAACCGACGATCCGTATACGATGGAGTACAAGGTGAATACGCTGGCCCCCGATGACGCCTATAAGGTTACGTTCCGGCTCGGTTTCCGGGTCGAGCAGCGTATCAACCTGTTCTTCCGTAAGGTGATCGAGGATATGGTGAAGAACAAGGAAGTGGACATTACCAGCCGGTACGAATCGCTGCGGGGCCAGAACGTGATCGGTGATTTCCGGTTCGTGGTCCTCGAGAAATTCCTGTCGTTCGAAAATGAACTGCCCGCCCGCGAACGGTTCATTATGAATATTTACTTCAACATCAAGAGTTTCACCACGCCCGAAGACCGCTGGTTTGGGCTGGACAGTAGCTCGGTCAAGGTCGAGAAAGTCCCGTTGGTCATTCGTCCGGTCGAGAACGTCCGGCTCAAACGTATTGCCTCCGAAACAAAGAGCGAACGGGTGAAAGAGTGAACGAGCGGCTGATCCACTTTTCTATTTGTGCGTAAGCCCCATTCAGTCATTCTATCACTCAATCAGTCAAGCTTTACTCTATGAAACTTCTCATTACCGGCGGAGCCGGATTTGTTGGCGCATCACTGGCCATTTCGCTGAAGCAGCATTACCCCGATTACCAGATTTTTGCACTCGACAACCTGAAACGGCGCGGGTCGGAACTTAGCCTGTCGCGGCTCAAGGCGGCTGGTATCGAGTTTCTGCACGGCGACATTCGCAGTAAAGAAGATTTTGACGCGCTGCCCGCTGTCGATACGGTAATCGAAGCCTCGGCCGAGCCGTCGGTACTGGCCGGTCTGGATGGTACGCCCGATTACCTCATCAACACAAACCTGTTCGGGACGGTTAACTGTCTGAATTTCGCGCTCAAACACAAAGCCAATTTCATCTTTCTGTCAACGAGTCGGGTGTATCCGATCAAGACGATCGAGACGCTCAACTTCGACGAAGCCGATACCCGTTTCGTCCTGACCGACGAGCAGCCCGTGCCCGGTGTATCCTCGAAAGGAATAGCCGAAGATTTTCCGCTGACGGGTGCGCGTTCGCTGTACGGCACCACCAAACTGGCGTCGGAACTGCTGATTCAGGAGTACAACGAATTCTACGGCCTGAAAACGGTCATTAACCGCTGCGGGGTCATCACGGGTCCGTGGCAGATGGGTAAGGTCGATCAGGGCGTGATGGTGCTCTGGATTGCCAAGCACTTCTTTGAGCAGCAACTGGCCTACATCGGTTACGGCGGCACCGGCAAACAAACCCGCGATATGCTCCACATCGCCGATCTGTACCGGTTGATCGACTGGCAGTTGCACAACATCGACAAAGTAAACGGCGAAATCCTCAACGCTGGCGGGGGTACGCAGAGCAGCGCGTCGTTGCAGGAACTGACGAAGGTCTGTCAGGAGGTGACGGGCAAGACCATCCCGATTAAAGAAGTGACAGAAAACCGCGCAGCCGACATTCGCCTGTACATCACCGACAACACGAAAGTAACGCAGCTGACCGGTTGGGAACCGAAACTCGGCATCCGCGATATCGTCAGCGATATTCACGAGTGGCTAAAGGAAAACCGGGCCGCCCTGGAGCCGATTCTTAAATAGTTTATAGTTTGTGCCGGACCGCCGGGCGGTTCCTCCGGCGAAAAATGCTTGCGCCAGCAACTACAAACCGCCCGGCGGCCCGGCACAAACCATAAACTACGAACCGACCAAGTCCCAGGCAAAGCGCACAATGGTGGCCGCAATGACGAGCAGGAAAAAAACGCGGATGAACTGATTGCCTTTCAGAATAGCCAGCCGCGCCCCCAGAAACGCACCCGTCAGGTTGGCAACGGCCATCGGCAGGGCAACGGCGTACAGCAGTGTGCCTTTGTTGACAAAAAACAGGACACTGGCCAGATTGGTCGACGCATTGACCAGCTTGGCGTGGGCACTGGCCCGCAGGAAGTCGAAGCCGATCAGCGAAATAAAGCCCAGCACCAGGAAGCTACCCGTTCCCGGCCCGAAAAAACCGTCGTAGAAGCCCACGACGAGGCCCATCTGGGCCATTCTGATTTGCTGCTGTCGGGCCGTTACAGCGTGTTGCGGCATCTGCCCGAAGTCTTTTTTGGTCAGCGTATAGATAAATACAGCGATCAAAATAACGAGAGCCAGCGGTTTCATAAATCCGTTCGGTACCCGCGTCAGCACCAGCGATCCCAGCCACGACGCACCAAACGCCAGCCCCATCATCGGCCCGATAAACCGCCCCACCACCGCTACCCGCCGACTGTATTGGAACGCGCCCATCATACTCCCCGCGAGTGACGGTATTTTGGTCGTACCGATCAGGGTCGGGATGGGGTACTGGGGCAGGGTAAACAACATGGCGGGGGTTTGAATCAGGCCACCGCCCCCGATGATAGCGTCGACAAAACCGGCCAGAAAGGCAAAGGCGCAAAGGGTAATCAGGCTCGTGTAATCCATAGGCGTTCAGCCCGCAAAACTATTTCTTTTACCCCTCACTATCGCGCTGTAAATTTGCAGTATGGCAGAATCGGTCCGGCAGTGGAGTGCGTTGATGCGGAAGGAATTTCTGCTGGAGTGGCGGCAACGCTACGCGCTCAACGGAATGCTGCTGTACATTGTCGGGGCCGTTTTTGTCTGTTACCTGAGCTTCAACGCCCGTCGTGGTCAGCTGACACCGATTGTCTGGAACACGCTGTTCTGGATTATTCTGCTGTTTACGGCTATCAATGCCATTGCCAAAAGTTTCGTGCAGGAACGGGCCGGTCGGCAGCTGTATTACTACACGTTGGCCAGTCCACAGCTGATTATCCTGTCGAAGATTGGCTACAACACGGCCCTTATGCTGGTGCTGGCGCTGCTGGGGTTTGGCGTTTACGCGTTCGTGCTGGGCAACCCCGTGCAGGATGTCGGCATGTATCTGTTGACACTGGTGCTGGGTGCCATCGGTTTTGCCGGGTCGCTGACGCTGGTTTCGGGCATTGCCAGTAAAGCCGAAAACCCGGCGACGCTGATGGCGGTGCTGAGTTTTCCGATTATTCTGCCCCTGCTGCTGATGCTGTTGAAATTATCGAAAAACGCCCTCGATGGTCTCGACCGTAGTTCAAACTGGGACGAAATGGGCGTGGTACTGGCCATCGACGTGATCGTGTTGACACTGTCGTGGCTGCTGTTTCCGTTTTTATGGCGGAGTTAAGGCGGTTTGTAGTTCGTGGTTTGTAGTTCGTAGTTGCTTCCGCAATAACGAACGCCCTACCGAAGACTGAAACCAGAAAACTGAATACCATATGACATCGATAAAAGGAATTTACGAAAATGGCCGGGTGACGCTGGCGGAACCGATTCTGATAACCGGTCCACTGGAAGTTGTGGTTGTTTACGACGAGACAAACGTAAGTGCAACTAGTAAAACTGCGTTATCATTTCCCACGTACGATGCGACCTTACCAGATAGTACGGAATTGTTCAGCCGGGACGTACTCTATTAGAAAAGATGGGCGACCTAGCCGTATTCGTTGATGCGAATGTGCTGATCTACGCAGCTTTATCAAATTCGGCGTTTCACCAGATTGCCCGTGAGCGATTGATCAGCTTTGCCGGGTCAAATAAAATTCTTTGCATCAGCAATCAGGTTATTCGGGAATACCTTTCCGGTATGAGCCGAACTTTACTCAATGCACGGCAATATGACCCTACACTACTGGCCAACGACGTGTCTATCATGCAAAGGCAGTATACGGTATTGGAGGAAACGATTATTACAAGGCAAAATTTACTAAATCTGCTCGGTCGTTTTACTACAGGAGGCAAGCAGGTTCACGATGCAAATATTGTCGCTACCATGCAGCAGTATGGTATCAGCCAATTACTGACCAATAACGTCGACGATTTTAAACGCTTCGATTCGCTGATTACACTAATTCCATTGATTGAACAGCTTTAAACAACAATGAAAAAGAACTGGTGGAAGGTACTGGCGGTGGTCATTATGACCTATGTCATTTTACAGGGGTTGCTGGGCGTGGTACCGCGTCAGCCGATTTTAAACGAGAGCATTCGCAACGTGTATTTCCACGTGCCGCTCTGGTTCGGCATGGTTATTCTGCTGCTGACCTCAGCGATTTACTCGATCAAGTACCTCCGCAGTGGTCGGCCCGACGACGACCGGGTGGCGGTTGAGTTTGCCAATACGTCGATTCTGTTCGGGCTGCTGGGTTGCGCGACGGGTTCGCTGTGGGCCAACTACACCTGGGGCGAACCCTGGCCGAACGATCCTAAACTCAACAGTGTCGCCGTGGGGATGCTGATGTATCTGGCTTACCTGATTTTACGCGGCTCATTTGACGATGAACAGCGTCGCGCCCGGATTTCGGCGGTCTATAACATCTTCGCATTTGCCGTTTTTATCCCGCTCATTTTCATCGTCCCGCGCCTGAATGCATCACTGCACCCCGGCAACGGCGGCAACCCGGCTTTCGGCAAGTACGACATGGACAATAACCTGCGGCTGGTGTTTTATCCGGCTATCATCGGCTTCACCTTGCTGGGCGTCTGGATTACCGAACTACGCGTCCGGATGCGCCGGTTACAGGCGATGCTTGACGAGTAATTCCGGAATGTTTCGCCCTTTTTTTTTGTTACAAAATCAGTACAGAACATCACTATGCGTATTTCGCTTTTCATGGTCGGCCTGCTGGCGTCGCTGTTGCTTCACAGTCAGACACTACTGGCCCAGCAGCCCATCGCCGACGGCGTTGACATGGCTGATCGACTCCGGGCCGACGGCAAAATCTGGGTCGTGGTAGCAGTGATTGCGGCTGTTTTCGCCGGTATCGTCATCTACCTCGTCCGGCTCGACATGCGGCTGGGAAAGCTGGAAAAAGAAAGTCATACTACGCTAAACCGGGGGCATGACGTTCTCCGTCAGAACTAACTTATTGGTCCGTATTCTTTGCTGACTTACCCATGAAAATTACGCACATCATCGGCATCATCGTTATCGCACTGGCCATCGGCATCATCGTATCGACGGCGGGCGATGCCAGTGTATACCTCAACTTTAATCAGGCTAACGAGCTGGCTAAAGAGGGCGACGCCAAACAGGTTCACGTTGTCGGCAAAGTGCAGAAAGATGCACAGGGCCGCATCACCGACATGCTGTACAACCCAGCAATCGACCCCAATCATTTCGAGTTTACACTGGTCGACAACGCAAACCGGGCCGAGAAAGTAGTGTACAGTAGCCCCAAACCACCGGATTTTGACCGTTCGGAGCAGATCGTCGTGATTGGTGCGATGCAGGGCGACCATTTCCAGTGTCAGAAGATTCTGCTGAAATGCCCGTCGAAGTACCAGGATGGCAAGCTGGAAACTACCGAACACGAAGCAAAAACAGCGCAGCTTTAATTCAATGACAGAATGATTGAGTGATGGAATGATTGGCTACATAGCGTGTAGCAGCTACTCAATCATTCCATCACTCCATCATTCTGTCACTTAGACATTGATATGATACATACTACAGTCGGGCAACTCGGCCACTTTCTCGTTATTCTGTCGTTTGTGACGGCACTCGTCGCTACGGCGGCTTATTTTCTGTCGGCTATCGGTAAGCAGTCGGTGGCTGAAGCCGTCGAGGTCGAGGAACCGCAACTGGCCTACGCCGGTGAAGGCAGCTTTGGTGGTAAAACAGTAAAGCGTCGTCCGGCCAAACCGGCGATGGCTGCCGTTGCTGAAAAAGACGACTGGCGTACGCTGGCCCGATGGGCGTTTTACCTGCATGGGCTGGCCGTAACGGGCGTGGCTGTCTGCCTGTACTGGATCATTTACAACCACTACTTCGAGTACCATTACGCCTGGAGCCACTCGTCGCGGGCGTTGCCGGTGCAGTACGTAATTTCCTGCTTCTGGGAAGGACAGGAAGGGTCGTTTTTGCTGTGGCTGTTCTGGGATGCCCTGGTCGGTGCTATTCTGATTCGTACGGCAGGGAAAGTGTGGGAAGCGCCGATGATGACCATTTTCGCGCTGGTACAGGCGTTTCTGGCGTCGATGATCCTGGGCGTTGTTTTCGGCGATACGTTCAAAGTGGGTTCATCGCCGTTCCTGCTGCTGACGGAAGCCATGCCCGACGCGCCCATTTTCACCGCCGACCCGACCTTCGTACCTAAAGACGGTAATGGCCTGAACCCCCTGCTTCAGAATTACTGGATGGTCATTCACCCGCCGACCCTGTTTCTGGGTTTTGCGCTGTCGCTGGTGCCGTTTGCCTTCTGTATTGCGGGACTATGGCGCAACCAACCCTACAACTGGATTCGCCCCGCCCTCCCCTGGACCCTGCTCGGATCGCTGGTGCTGGGAACCGGTATTATGATGGGTGGTTACTGGGCCTACGAGACGCTGAATTTTGGCGGCTACTGGAACTGGGACCCTGTCGAAAATGCCGTTTATGTACCGTGGCTGGTTATGGTCGCGTCGCTACACACCATGCTGATCGCCAAGCGCAGTTCGACGGGGTTGAAGACCGCCATTATCCTGACGATTACGTCCTTCCTGCTGGTGCTCTACTCGACCTTCCTGACTCGTAGTGGTGTACTCGGCAACGCATCGGTTCACTCGTTTACCGATCTGGGTTTGTCGGGGCAATTGCTGCTTTACATGATGGTTTTCGTGGTGGTCGCGATTGGGCTGGCGTTCTGGAAATGGAAACACCTGCCAACCGACGCGGAGGAGACATCGGTCTACACGAAGGAATTCTGGCTGTTTATGGGCGCGCTGGTACTCTGTCTGGCAGCGTTTCAGGTGATTGCAACCACGTCGATTCCGGTCTACAACAAGATTCTGGAATCGTTCGGCAAGATTTCCAACCTGGCCCTGCCTGCCGATCAGATTGCGCACTATACTAAGTTTCAGATCTGGTTTTTCGTAGTCATCGCCGTACTGACCGGTATCGGGCAGTTTATGTGGTGGCGCCGGATCGAGGGTCGTAAGTGGGACGCGCTGATGACGCCCCTGATTCTGACACTGTTGATCAGTGCGGCCATTATCGCCTTCAGTTCGATCAAAAATCCAGTGTATATGGTGCTGGTCGTCGCGTCGATTTTCGCACTGACGGCCAACGGATCGATTCTGCTTGATGTCATTCGGGGCAATTACCGGCTATCGGGTGGTGCCGTGGCGCACATGGGTATGGCCCTGATGCTGATCGGTATCCTGTACTCGTCGGGCTTTACGAAAGTCATTTCGCTCAACGATAGCGGTCTGCTGATCTCGAAGCAGGAAGAATTTACCAAGAACGACAACAAGGAAAACAAGGAAAACAAACTGCTGTGGCTGAATCAGCCGGAGCAGATGGGCCCCTACCAGCTTACCTTCCGGGGACAACGGATCGAAGCCCGCGACGTGCCGGGCTATATTCCCCGGAAAGACATCGAGCTGATCGAGGGTGATAAGCAGTTCAACTTCCACGGTATTGCCCGCACCGACATCGTACAGGACGGTAAGCTGTACCACAAGAAAGGCGATACGCTGGCCCTCTACCCCGAGAACACGTATTACGCCGTCGAGTACCGCGAACCGAGTGGCAAAATCTTTACGCTCTACCCACGGGCGCAGGTAAACGAGCGAATGGGTTTGCTGGCCTCGCCCGACATTCGCCACAAGGTTGACCGCGATATGTATACGTTCGTATCGTCGGTGCCGGACCCCAATGCGGAGAACAAATGGGAGAAAACCGAGACGTACTCGGTAGCGATCAAAGACACGTTCTTCCTGAATGATTACGTCGCGATTCTGGACGATGTAGCCCGTACTAATGAAGTAGACGGCATTCAGATTGGGGCAACCGATGCCGCCGTCCGGGCAAAAGTTCGGGTGCTGAGTAAGAACGGTGAACACATCCTGAATCCAGCCTTCGTCATTAAAGAACGGATGGTAGCCCATCCCGCTGAGACAAGCGACGAACTGGGCGTACGCATTCAGCTGACCCAGATCGACCCCCAAACAGGCAAGTTCAGTTTTGCAGTCAACCGAACGCAACGCGATTACATCGTGATGAAGGCGTACGAAAAACCGCTGGTCAATATTCTCTGGATCGGTACGCTGGTGGTGGTGCTGGGCTTCGGCATCTCGACCGTCCGGCGGTACCGGGAGTTTGCCAAAATGCGGGGAAAGGAAGCGGTATGAAATTGAAACTGGGCGAAATGCTGCTACTGGCGGGTGGCGTTGGTTTTCTGGTTCTCTGGATAGCCGAATACCAGCGCACCAACTTCGCCGAAAGCTACTGGCTGCTGATGCTGTGTCTGGGGTGCCTGTTAGCCTTTCAATACGTAAAGAACAAGCGGCTGGAACGTAATAAGGCCATCTCCCCGACCATAAAACAGATGGTCGATGATCGGAAAAAGAAAAAGAAGTAACTGAAAACGCCCGGCTGATGAAGCCGGGCGTTTTCGTTTGTAGTCTATAAAAAGCACTCGCTTATCAGGCAGCAACTTCCTCTGTTTGGACGGGTTCTGTCCGGAACTCGCCTTCCCACTTGGCTACGACGCACGTAGCCACGGCGTTACCGGCTACGCTCGTCGCGCTACGACCCATATCGAGCACCTGATCGATGCCCAGTAACAGGGCCAGCCCTTCGATGGGCAGGTTGAACAGCGACATCGTTCCGGCAATAACAACCAGCGACGCGCGGGGTACACCGGCAATGCCTTTCGAGGTAATCATCAGCGTCAGCATCATCGTGATCTGCTGCTCGATCGACAGCGGCACATGGTAGGCCTGCGCAATAAACGCGGTGGCAAACGTCATGTACAGCATTGATCCGTCAAGGTTAAACGAGTAGCCCAGCGGCAGCACAAACGAAATAATCCGCTCCGAACACCCGAACCGGCGCAGGGCTTCGATGGTCTGGGGGAACGACGCTTCCGAGCTCGCCGTACTGAACGACAGTACGATAGCCGACCGTACTTCACGCAGCAACGCGACATACGGTATGCCAACGACCAGGCAGATCGCTGACAGTACGACGAAAATAAAGAACAGCAGGCCGCCGAAAAAGCAAAGTATCAGGTAGGCATAGCCCGCCAGGATACCCAGCCCCTGCTGCGCTACAACCGCAGCAATGGCCCCCAGCACGCCGAACGGCGCAAACGACATCACGTAGCTCGTGACCTTGAACATGGCGTGCGAAAGCGCATCGAGCGCCTTGATAAGCACCTTGCCATAGTCGCCGATCGAACCAACGGCAATACCAAAGAAAATACTGAAAATAACGATCTGGAGAATCTCGTTCGTCGCCATCGCGTCGATGAAACTCGTCGGGACGATGTGCGTGATGAAGTTGTCGAACGTCAGCTTTTGTACTTCGACACCGGTATCGGTTCCCTTAGGCGGCAGGGGCAGACTCATCACCTCGCCGGGCTTCATGATATTAACGACCAGCAGCCCCACGATCAGCGACAGAATCGTCGCGAAGTAAAAGTAAGCCAGCGTTTTAAGACCGATGCGCCCAACTGTACCGAAGTCGCCGAGTTTGGCGATACCCACTACCAGCGTGGCAAAAACCAGCGGCCCGATAATCATTTTTATCAGGCGCAGAAATATTTTCGACAGAATGCTCAGGTCGGTACCGGAGAAACCAGACTCGGTCACGGGGAACAGATACCCGATCAGGATACCGAGCACCATGCCCAGAAAAATGCGTGTAGTGAGGTTAGGTAGTTTCATGCAGGGGAATTGCGGTCTAGACAAAACTAACGCAATCCGGGCATATCCGAAAGCCGTTCCCGTAAACTCCCCTTCATGCCAGCCGTCCGACAGCCCGCTCCGGCCCGGCAGGCGAACACCTGCTTCATTTACTGACCGACCCAAAAATCAGGCGGTAGATCGGTTTTCGATAGGCAAATTGCAACCACATAACCGGGTAAATGAGGTAGTCGGTCAGGCGGAAGGGGGTGCGAAACGTAATGTCATCGACCACGCAGGTGCCGCCCGTCGAATCCCGCAGAAGTCGATGCCGATGGTGCCAGTAAGCCAAAAAGAACGGTAACTTTGTTCCTTGATCGACAAAATAAATTTCGTCAGCGGTAGTCTGCTGATCGACGATGTTGCTTATCCAGTCTTGCCTGAACAAGAGGAAGTTAAGCCGCAGATGCACCACATCGCCCCGCAGACAACCATCAAACCGAACGACGTCGACGGGGGGGAATGGTGGGCTTAGCCGGTCGAACAGTGTCCGGTCGAAACCAGCCCACACCTGATCTGGCGATTGTCGAACGGGCGTTCTTAGAATAATATGCATACCCGCTAAACACGATAGTAGGTCAATCGGCTTGCCTGAACCCGAAAAATTTGCCCACCAGCGGGTCAGCTAAGTGCTAAAGGTGAGCCTATCGACGTTTTTTAGTTACTTAGCGTAAGACACTCACTATCTGAATTCACCTGTACAACGCACCATGCACTACCTGCGGTATTGGTTTTGGGGAATGCTAGTGGGCCTGACCATACCGGTCAGCTTCGCGGCAACCCCCATGCCCGAATACCTGTCCGTTCGAAACGGGTTGCCGCAGGGCTACATCAGCGCCATAGTGCAGAGCCGCCGGGGGTTCATGTGGTTTGCCACCCGCAACGGGCTGTGTCGGTACGATGGGGCACGCTTCAACGTGTTTCGGTACGAACCGCTGAACGAGCATTCATTGTCCTACAGCAGCGTCGTCGATATTCAACTCGACAAAGCGGGCTGGCTCTGGGTGCAAACCGAAAACAACCACGTCGACCGGTTCAATCCGGTATCGGAGCAGGCTATTCGGGTATCGAACACCCTGCTGTTCCGTCAACTTACGACGGGCTCCCCCATCGCGGGTATGTCGGTCGACACGGCCAATGGAACCTGGGTAGCCACCCGGGCGGGACTTCTGTTCCACCTCACTGCCACCGGGCAGATCACGCACCGGCAACCGATGCCGGGAGTGGGCACAAACCCGGCGCTGATT
Source organism: uncultured Spirosoma sp. (assembly GCA_964581865.1). GTDB lineage: Bacteria > Bacteroidota > Bacteroidia > Cytophagales > Spirosomataceae > Spirosoma. Next base: position 61,549 of record CAZOQC010000022.1, on the reverse strand, counting down.
GAGTCTATCCTGACGGACCGCAACGGTACTGTATGGCTGGGTGGCCGGGCCGGGCTATATCACTACGTCCCGGCGACCCGGCAAATACGCCTGTTTGGCGTGGCCAACGGCTTACCCAACCAGCCAATTCGCTCGATCCGGCAGCGTAGTAACAGCGAACTGGTGGTAGGCACAGCTGGTCATCTGTACGTTGTCAACCCGCGACTGTCAACGGCCCGACTGCTGATCGACCTGCCGGGACAGGTCCGATTACCGCTGTTCGCGCAGGGAGCAGCCGGAAAAGAATACGTCGACCTGAACACCTTCACCGATAAGAGCGGCCTTTCCCCCCTGCCCGTCGATGCCCGGCAGATACCACCCGCACCAGTCTGTATGCTGGTCGATCGATCGAATACGCTCTGGATCGGTACGGGCGGCAACGGCATTGTCAAGGTAAGCCTGAACCCACTGCCGTTTACAGCCCGGCCGTCCCGCTCGTTTGCGGTCGACTGGCTCACGCAACAGCTCAACGTACCCGCTTCGGCGATTCCGCCTGCTGTGGCCGGGCAAAGTCCGGCAGGTGTTCGCTACCATTTCGACCACGAGGGAGCCTTATGGCTTGGTGGGCCGCAGTTACCACTGTACCGCTATCAGCCTGGCACGCAGACGTTTTCCGCCGTTACAACCAAAGGCATTCCCGACAGCTGGCTCGTTGATGGCAACGTACACATGCAGGCGCTGACAACCGATGCCGCCCGGAACGTGTGGGTACTGACCGACGCAGCCGGGCGACGATTGATTCAGTACGACCGCGCCCGAAACCGCTTTCTGGCGTGGCCCCTGCTGCCCGACTCCTACCCGGTCTGCGATGTTACGGACATGAGTGTCGACGGTGACCACGTTTATCTGGCGACGCAGAATAACGGACTGGTGCGGGTCGACCGAACGGCCCGGCGTATCATTCGCTGGCAGGAAAACCCGCTGAGCCCCAACGCCTTGCCGACCCGGTTTCTGCTAAGCCTGCTCCAGGACCCCAACCAGTACGATTACCTGTGGATTGGCACCTACGGCCGGGGCCTGTGCCGACTCGACAAACATACCGGTCAGATTCGCACGTTCACCACGGAACAGGGTCTGCCCGACAATGTCATTTACGGTATCCAGCCCGACCGGGCGGGGCACCTCTGGCTGAGTACGAACCGGGGCCTGTGCCGCTTCGACACCCGCTCGTTCGACGTCCGCATTTATTCCAGCACGGATGGATTGCCCAGTGATGAGTTTACGCGCCATCAGGCCATCGCTTTACCCGACGGCCGACTTGTTTTCGGCGGGGTCGGCGGTTATACCAGTTTCCAGCCTGACCAGATTCAGGACGACCCCTACGCGCCAGCGGTCGCCCTGACGGGTCTGCGCATCAACAACCGGGAAGTCAGCCCGTTCAACGCCAGCTCTCCCATCGCGGCTGCCGTCGATCAGCTTACGTCGATTCAGTTACCGCACCGGCAAAACTTTCTGGTATTCGATTTCGCGGCTCTTCAATACAACCAGAGCGGACAAAACCAGTTCCGCTACAAACTCGTCGGGTTCGACAACGACTGGGTGTACAGCGGCAACCAAAGCACGGCGACGTACACCAATCTATCCCCCGCAACATACACGTTTGTCGTCAACGCGTCGAATACGTCGGGCGTGTGGAGCCCTGATACGCGGCAGATCCGGCTAACTATTCAGCCCGCCCCCTGGGCCACCTGGTGGGCGTACACCCTGTACGCCCTGTTGCTCAGCCTGCTCGTCGCGCTGTTTATCCGGGTCCGGGTCCGGCGGGTTCAGCTGCGCAGTCAGGTGGCCCTTCGGGAACAGGAGTCGCGGCAGTTGCAGCAGATCGATCAGTGGCGGTCGCGCTTTTTTGCCAACATTACCCACGAGTTTCGCACCCCGCTCACGCTTATTCTCCCCCCGCTGGAACTGACGCTGGCCGAGATCACCGACCCGCTGCAGCGCAACCGCCTGACTATGGTGCACCGCAACGCCACGCAGTTGCTGCGCCTTATCAACGAGTTGCTCGACATGGCCCGGATGGAAGCGGGCAACCTGCGCCTGACGCTGACGCAGGCCGACCTGGTCGATTTTGTAGAACAGATTGTCGCCGTATTCGTCGATGAAGCGCAGCGGCAGTCGGTGCGTCTCCGGTTTGAACCCCAGCTTACGCGCGTCAGCTACCGGTTCGATGCGGATAAGCTGGAGAAGATCATCAACAACCTGCTGATCAACGCGCTGAAGTTTACCTCGGCCAATGGGCAGATCGACGTGTCGCTGACGATGCAATCGCTGCTGGTTGCAGACCCGGTCAATGCAACCGACTCGCTCGTCGATCATGTCCGGCTTACGGTCAGCGACACGGGTAAAGGTATTGCGCCGAACGACCTCTCCCATATTTTCGAGCGCTTCTACCAGTCCGACGCGACCCGTGATCGGCCGGTGGGTAGTTCGGGGATCGGGCTATCGTATGTCAGCGAACTGGTTGAGTTGATGAACGGCTCAATTCGGGTCGAAAGCCAGCCCGGTCAGGGAACGACGTTTACGGTCGATCTGCCACTCGAACCGGCTACCCCCATTTCACCGGTTGACCCGCAGCCGACTACCGCTACTCTGCTGACCAATGAGACTGATTCGTTGACGGAGTCCGAGCCGCAGCCGGGTCAGGTCCAGATTCTACTCGTTGAGGACAGCGACGACATTGCCGGGTTTGTGATGAGTATTCTCAACGAAGACTGGTCGGTCCGGCGCGCGCGCAACGGACGGGAAGGCGTTGAGATGACCCTGCGCTACGGGCCTAATCTGGTCATCAGCGACGTGCTGATGCCCGAAATGGATGGCTACGAGCTATGTCGGCAACTCAAGGGAAATCCAGCAACGAGTTACATCCCCATTCTGCTGCTGACGGCTAAGTCGGCGGCTGAAAGTCGACTACAGGGGCTTTCCGCCGGGGCCGACGATTACCTGACCAAACCGTTCCAGGTCGATGAATTACGATGGCGGGTGCGGAACCGGCTCGAGCAGCAGCAACGAACCCGGCAGCACCTGCGCAGTCAGTTGCTGGGTGAAGGCCACGTACCGGTTACCAGCCCCGAGCCCGCCGATGAGTTTATGAATACGGTGTACAGCGCGATCCGTGAGCAGTTGAACGACACCAAGTTTGGCGTCGGTGACCTGGCCGACGCGGTGGGCCTGAGCCGGATGCATTTAAACCGAAAGTTGAAAACGCTGGCGGGTCTTTCCCCCAACGAACTGATCCGCGCGGTCCGGCTAAACCGGGCGGGTGAATTGTTGCTCGAGCACACGTCGGTGTCGTCGGTAGCCTACGCGGTTGGGTTCGACAACCCGGCTTATTTCTCTAAAGTATTTAAGGAACACTACGGTATTACTCCGTCCGAGTTTGTCGAGCAGCACCGCTCGAATTAATACTGCCCGCTGAATCGACACAGGGAAGTCGCGCCCGGTTCCGTCCCGGAATGACTTCGTCGGGCAACCAGCCAGCGTTCATCCCTGCTTTTCAGTCGTTCATACACATCTATAAGCCCAAATCAGGCGATGTTCTAAAATTGATAGGACGTGTTACATAACTGTAGGTCGGTTGATTGGCCGTTGCTTAACATTGCATACAGCCTTTCTCCAGCAGAATCAAGTTCCTATCAACTGTATGACCTACTTTTCGTCTATCACACCTGCATCGCGCACGATGCCCGCCGACTGGCCACCCCTTAAACTTTACCTACGCGAGTCGGGCCGTCAATCATTCCCTGTTTCTGATCTGGTCTACATGCAGGCCGTTGCTAACTACAGCTGGCTCAACTGGATGGACGGCAAGCGAATGCTGATGCCCCGCACACTCAAGTATTACACCCCCAAACTACCCTCCGACTGGTTTATCCGGCTGCACCGTAACTGCGTTGTCAACCGCCGGTATATCGATCGGCTGGAGCGTACCGATGCGGGGGGCGTGGTACACCTGACAACGGGCGATAAACTTCCCGTCTCCCGTCGCCGGTGGAGCACCGTTCGCCGTCAGCTGGTTTCCATAATGCCACACCTTAACTAATCCCGATAACGATTAAAAAAGGGACTGAATCAGTTGATTCAGTCCCTTTTTTGTTGAGGACCCCACCCCAACCCCTTCCCGCCAGGGAGGGACTACAACTTCTTTAACAGGCGAAGCCCCTCCCTGGCGGGGAGGGGTTGGGGTGGAGTATTTACCCACTACATATTCTCCAGCACCCGCTCCATCGAAACGTCGTGGCTGATGCGGGCTTTGAGTTCGCTGATCGGAATACGAATCTGCTCGGTGGTATCCCGATACCGGATCGTTACCGTATCGTCCTCCAGCGTCTGGTAATCGACGGCGATACAGAACGGCGTGCCAATCAAATCCTGCCGGGTGTAGCGTTTGCCGATGGCGTCGCGCTCTTCGTATACTACCCGAAATTCGGAACGCAGGCTTTTTACAATCTGCTGCGCTTTTTCGGGCAGGCCATCCTTTCGCACCAGCGGGAACACAGCCGCCTTCACGGGGGCCAGTGCCGGGTGCAGTTTCAGGTATGTACGCTCTTTGGTATCGTCGCCCTCACCCGGAGCGCCGGACCGCACGGTTTCGCGGGTAAACGCGTTACAGAACGTCGCCAGGAAGAGCCGGTCGGCACCAACCGACGTTTCCACGACGTAGGGGATGTAGTTGCCGTAGGGTTTGCCCGTAGCCGGGTCGACGTCGTTATCGAAATACTGCTGCTTCTTACGACTTAGCTCCTGATGCGCTTTCAGATCGAAATCGGTACGCGAGTGAATACCTTCCATTTCGCGGAAACCAAACGGAAACTTGTACTCGATGTCAACGGCCGCGTTGGCGTAGTGCGCCAGCTTCTCGTGGATGTGGAACTTCAGCTTCTCGGCGGGTAGACCGATAGCCTGGTGAAACTTCATCCGGGTATCGCGCCAGCGTTCGTACCACTCCCGATCGGTGCCGGGCCGGACGAAAAACTGCATTTCCATCTGTTCGAACTCGCGCATACGGAACGTGAACTGCCGGGCGACGATCTCGTTGCGAAACGCTTTCCCGATCTGCGCAATACCGAACGGCACCTTCATCCGACCGGTTTTCTGCACATTCAGGAAATTGACAAAAATACCCTGCGCCGTTTCGGGCCGGAGGTAAATCAGGCTGGCATCTTCGGCCAGCGAACCGACCTGCGTCGAGAACATCAGGTTGAACTGCCGCACTTCGGTCCAGTTGTCGGTGCCCGAAACAGGGTCTTTGATGCCCTCGGCAATGATCAGATTACGAACGCCTTCCAGGTCGTTATCGCCCAGCAGACGCCCCATCTCCTGCAACAAAGCCGTGCTGCGGGCTTCGTCGCCCGCGTTGGCGTACTCTTCCGCTTTCAGTTCGAGCAGCTGATCGGCCCGGTAGCGTTTTTTGGAATCGCGGTTGTCGATCATCGGGTCGTTGAACGAATCGACGTGGCCCGACGCTTTCCAGGTCAGCGGGTGCATGAAAATCGACGCGTCGATCCCCACCACGTTATCGTGGAGCTGCGTCATGGCTTTCCACCACAGCGTTTTCAGGTTGTTCTTTAGCTCGACGCCGTTCTGACCATAGTCGTACACGGCCTGTAGCCCGTCGTAGATTTCCGACGATGGAAATACGAAGCCGTATTCTTTGGCGTGGGCAATTATATCCTGCAAGGATGTCGCTGGTGCTACAGCGGGCGCGTTTGGTGTAGTGCTCATACGTAGCGCAAAAGTACAACATGCAGTCACAAGCCCGTATACCCGACCATTTTATTCCGCAGATCTCATACCTGCAGCTGACTGACCGCTGCGCTGCGGGTAATCAGATTAGCCAGCTAAATGATCTGTTTGTTACAATATTTCGGTTACTGACACGACTACCTAGTTACGGGCCTCCTGTAGGGGTTGCCCTGAACGACTAGTGAATACAACTACGCTGTTATATACTCCGTTGATTGACCCGACGAATGAATCAGACTCGGCCGGATGGCAGGCGCAGAACGACCAGATTCAGGAGACGGTCCGGCGCGAGCGCGGACGCCTGTTCGACTTCATTCGCCGTCGACTGCCCGATACCGAAGCCGCCGAAGATGTGCTTCAGGACGTTTTCTATGAACTGACCGAAGCGTATCGGCTGACGCGCCCAATCGGACGGGCGGCTGCGTGGCTGTTTGCCGTCGCCCGCAACAAAATCGCCGACTGGTATCGTAAACCCCGCCCCGTTTCGCTCGATGCGCCCCTGGGTGACGATTCGCTGGACGACGATATTCCGATGCTGATGGATTTTATCGGTACGGATGATTCACCGGAAACCGAGCTGTTCCGGGAGGCTTTTCTGGATACCCTGACCGATGCGCTGGAGGAATTACCCCCTGAACAGCGGGATGTATTCTGGCGACACGAAATCGACGGACAATCGTTTAAAGACATATCGGCTGAACTGGACGTTTCGGTCAACACGTTGCTATCGCGAAAACGGTACGCCGTGTTGCATCTGCGCAAACGGCTCCAGAACTTGTATGACGACCTGACGGATTAACGACCCTCGCCCCCAGCTTGTACCTTATCTTTGATTTACTGTATACATGAGACGATTTCGATTTAGCCAGGTGCTGCGATTTATCCTGTTTGCCGCTTTGTTCGGTGGGCTGATGGGATTTGTTGTTATGAGCCTATGGAACGTCACCCTCCCCCGGCTGGTGCAGGGAGTCTCGGCTATCAGCTTCTGGCAGGCCATTGCGCTGCTGATACTCTCGCGGCTGTTGTTCGGTGGGTTTCGCGGACCCTGGAACCGGCCCGATTTTGGCAATGCCAAACGGGATCAGTGGAAGGGCCGCATGGCTAAACACTGGCAGAAGCTGACGCCCGAACAACGCGACCGGATGCGGCAATTCTGGGGGAACCGGTGCCGCCCAGGTACGTCAACGCCCCCCACCGACCCCACCGACGTGTCCTGATCGAGTCGTTACTGGCTTCGTTTACGACCCAGCACAACCATACTTTTCCAGAAATACGGAAAACGACCGACGCCATGAAACTCAATCGGATCGAAGCCCGTATCGGCAAAAAGCTGCCGGAGCGATTGTTTGCTGAAGAACTTAACGTGACCACCGTACCAGAGTGGCGCATGGTGTTCGTCCCATTTACCGAGCAGGGCCAACATCAGGTTTTTCCAGTATCCGTGGTAGGGTGTCGTCACGAGTAAGTGCCCGCCCTCATTCAGGACGCCAGATGCATAGCTAAATAACTGGTGCGGATTATACAGATGCTCCACTACCTCTGTCGACACAACCAGATCGAACTTCGCTTCGGTTTCGAGCAGCAACGTGGGGTTATGCTGTACACCATACGTGTAAAACGGTAACCGGGGGTAGGTTTGTCGGGCAATCGCGATACCGTTTTCGTCATAGTCGGTCCCGACGACGTCGTAACCAGCCCGTTGCAGGTCAGCACACAGGGCACCGTTGCCTGCACCCATGTCCAGAATACGTCGGGGTTGTAATGCCCCGACACACGCCATTACCTTCGGTGTTACGTAATGGCAGGAGTGTGGCGCTTCGGCGTCCATCCAGGCGTATACCGTTCGTCTTACATCGATCAACATAGCAGCATCAGATAAAGCATTTGTACGTTCGTTGACGTAGTTTTATAAGCGAATATCCATCAGTGACCGCGCGCAGGCAGTCCCAATAAACACAATAAAATCTAGTTTATTCTCCTATAATGACTACATATTTCATGCCATGCCCGCTAGGGCAGTTGCAGATCACGGGCGACGAGCAGGGCGTATCGGCCATACGTTGCCAAGACGGCGTGACTGAGTTGGCCGCTATCGATACTGTACCGGAACCGCTACAATTGGCTGTCAATCAATTAACAGATTATTTCAACGGCACCCGACAAACGTTTGATTTTCCGGTCAATCCGGCTGGCACATCGTTCCAGCAGCGTGTCTGGCAGGCCCTGCGCGCTATTCCGTTCAGCACCACCGAATCGTACCTGACGCTAAGCCGACGCCTGGGCGACGAGAAGGCAATCCGGGCGGTAGCGGCTGCCAATGGTAAAAACCCGCTCTGGATTATCATACCCTGCCACCGGGTCATTGGCACCGACGGTTCGCTGACGGGTTACGCTGGTGGCTTGTGGCGCAAGCGGTGGCTTCTCGAACACGAGGGGGCTCTCCCCACTCAAAAACAGGGACAGCTACAGCTTTTTTAACGTAGGTTCAATTAGTCAGTCGCCCAATCAGTAAAAGTATCTGACTGGTATACTCTCGACCGACAATACGGTGCCTGGCACCGGGTGTGGTCGATCTGACAGAGATTATCGTATCGGCAAAGCATTGATAATGCTTCCCTTGGCCTGGCAGCGTACTGGTTCAGTACCGCGTCGCCAGTTGTGACATCAGATTTTAGGGCCAATGTGTATCCCGTCTTTGATGGATAGAAACAGGCCCTCAATTCAGTAGATACAAGCTGGCCTGGTCAGCCGACCGGCGTAGCTGGTGATTGAGGTAGATCCGCTCATCATCGACAAAAAAAGCCAGATCACCGTCAAGTTCACTATCGAACAAAAACCCGTTGGCAAACTGGCCCCAGCCTGCACCGAAATACCGGTTAAGCCGATTTTCAGGACTCAGCTGGTCGGCAGCTATATCGGGCAGGCGCTGATTCATCCAGCTTACCAACGAGGTAACATCCTGAAGTTTGCCGTGGACCCCGATCGTCTGCATGAAGTCGATTCGTTGCCCACGCTTGTCGAGTTCGGTCAACAATTGATTCATCCGGCCAATTAGGTCGACAAACGTAGTCCGCCAGGCTGAACTATCGACCGAATTACGGGTAAACGTGGGGGAATCGAGCAGCGCATAAATCGTTATCAGCAGATTACCATTGGCAAATTGATCGTCGGAGTCCATAGTTGAGTTGACTGAAAAGAAAGGTTCATTACGACCATAACCCGTAACTCGTGAAGCGAATCAGCAAACAAGGCTCGCGGCTACGGCTCTGTCAGAACTGATACACGACGGCATTGATATTCATCCCCGCCCCCACCGAAGCCAGAACGACCTTATCGCCCGGCTTGATCGCCTGGTTGGTCAGCTGACCCCGCTGTAGTAAGTCGAGCAATGTAGGAATCGTTGCTACCGAACTGTTACCCAGCCAGCTAATCGTCATTGGCATCAAATCTAGGTCCGGGCACGCCTGACCGTACAGCTTGAAAAGCCGTTCCAGAATGGCTACATCCATCTTGTGGTTGGCCTGGTGGATCAGCACTTTCCTGATCTCAGCCAGATCTACACCGGCTTTGTCCAGCGCTGTCTTAATCACCGAAGGCACGTGCTGCAAAGCAAACTCGTAAAGTTTACGCCCGTTCATTTTCATAAACAGGTCCTGCCCCTGAGCATGCTCAGGGGCGTAGGCGGGCCCCATACCAAGCAGATCGGCATATTCGTAGGCGTGGGTCTGGGTATGGTGGGCCAACACCCCCGATGGCCCCTCCTGCGAGGCTTCCAGAACAACGGCTCCACTGCCATCGCTAAACAGCAGCGTGTCCCGATCGCCGGGATCAACAACACGTGACAACGTTTCGGCACCGATCACCAGACACCGTCTGGCATCCCCCGAGCGGATGTAATAGTTGGCCTGAATCAGCCCTTCCAGCCAACCGGGACAACCAAAAGCGATATCATAAGCCACACAGGCCGGATTCTGTATAGCCAGGCCTGCCTTGATGCGTGAAGCCAGCGAAGGCACCATCGTCACCCGGTTACTGTTGGGTGCCACATCGCCGAAGTTGTGGGCCACAATCAGGTAGTCGAGCGTTTCGGGCTCGATACCCCCACTACGCAGCGCTTGCTGAGCCGCCAGCAGGCCCAGATCCGAAGCCCGCTGATCGGGTCGTGCGTAGCGCCGTTCTTCGATCCCCGTAATCTGGCTAAACTGCCGGAGGATAGCCGACGGCTCTTTGTCGATCGGTTGTCCCTGGGGCGAAAAAAAATGGGCTGTTAAAAAGTCCTGGTTTCTGACAATCGTATCGGGGATGTAGCTGCCGGTGGCGGTAATAACGGACTTGATCATAACATGGTGTTGAACGGGCAATTTACGGCAACAAAGATGAACAGGCTGACTGGGTTAATCTAACTACTTAGTATCATGCCAGACAAAAGCTGACTACAAAGTAGAAACAGGTTAACAGAAAACGCTGTATTGAAAATCGTAAATCGTTACAGAAGCGGGCTTGCTGAGCGGGATCGTCCCGTTTTAGCAGCCTGTACGCACGAAGCAGGTTTACCGTTACAACAGGGATTGGAAACCTGTCGTTCCGGCGTTGATCCGGGATGACCATTTCTGGATGAATGGGATCGACAGGCCAGCCGATAGTAGGCGCTAAAGCCGCTATAGACGAATAATCGCCCTGTTTTTTGTGTAAATAGATCCGGCAAACGAGATACAGTTTTAAACATGTATCGCTGTAATGCATTTAGACGTAACGAACTTATACATTATGCCTTCAGGATTCTTTGCTTTGTTAGACGATATCTCGGCCCTGGTAAAAGCAAGCGCTGCCAGTCTGGATGACGTGCCAGCCCAGGTAGCCAAAACCACCGGAAAAGTTTCTGGCATCGTCATTGACGATACAGCCGTCACTCCCAAGTATGTCGTGGGCCTCGATCCATCCCGCGAACTCTCGATTATTTACCAGATTGCCAGGAAATCGCTGGTCAACAAGCTCTTTATTTTAGGGCCGGCGGCTTTGCTACTTGGGTACTTTGCTCCCTGGGCTATCACGCCCATCCTGATGGTAGGGGGTGCTTACCTGTGCTTCGAGGGCTACGAAAAGGTGCATTCAATGTTTAGTCGGCACCATGATGAGCAGGCGGATAGTAAGCCCGTGAACCAGATTACACCCGAGGAACTGGAGAAAGAACGAGTTAACAGCGCCGTTCGCACAGACATTATTTTATCGGCCGAGATCATGGCCATCGCGTACAGCCAGGTAACGGATCAGCCGATAGTCAACCAGATTGTGGTATTACTGGCAGTGGCTGTTTTTATTACGGTGGCCGTGTACGGGTTCGTCGGCCTGATTGTCAAAGCGGATGATCTGGGCCTGCACCTGGCGGGGGAGCAATACCCCCCGGCTACGCAACAGATAGGTCGTGGCATTGTAAAGTTTATGCCGCACTTCCTGAGCATACTGGGTTATGTGGGTACAGCAGCCATGCTCTGGGTAGGGGCCGAAATCATTGCCCATGGCATACCGTTTACCGCGCATCTGCTGCACGAATTGGAGCAGTCGCTGGCCCGGATACCGGCAGTGGCCTGGTTTGCCAAGGCACTGGCGTGTGGCGTTGGCGGCCTTGTTTTAGGATTTATTATTGAGAAGCTGGTGAAACTGGTGAAGCCCCGAACCTGACAAAGCGATAACCCAGTCTCCGCTTCACCGCCCCGCCGGGTAGTTTCCCAAACCTACAGTAGGATACGTTTATGGCTCTCTTGTGTAGTAAGAACAACAACCTGCCTGTACTATGACAGCGAACCAAGTGGTACCAACTGGCGACGTGTCGAGAGCCCGCCTGGCGACTCAGTTACTGTTTCTGGTCTGTGGACTGGGTATGGCTAGCTGGGCACCAATGGTTCCTTTTGCAAAAGATCGGCTGGCCCTGAATGATGCCAATCTGGGGTTATTGTTACTGCTTCTGGGAGCCGGGTCCATGCTGATGATGCCCACGTCGGGTTGGTTAGTGAGCCGGTTCGGAAGCCGCCTGGTCATGGTCTGCGCTGCACTGGTCATGGCTCTCACCCTGCCGCTGCTGTTACTCCTCCCCGCTGTAGTGGCCATGTCCGTAACGCTGTTTGTCTTCGGTTCGGCCATTGGCGCTATCGACGTAGCGATGAATGCCCACGGATTACAAGTACAGAACCTGTATGGAAAACCCATCATGTCGTCCTTGCACGGCCTTTTCAGCGTAGGTGGCCTCTTCGGCTCACTGGGCCTGGGCTTCCTGGTCAGGCTGGGGCTCAACCCCATCTACGCGATTAGCAGCATTGCCCTGCTGATGATCGGTATTGCCCTAACTCAATACCGGCACTTGTTTCCTGCCGACGTAGAACGACAGGTTATGGCTACATTTTCTACGACAGCTCCGGAACGAACAGACGACAGGAAATCGGCCAGCTGGCGGCACAGCAGTGTCTTGTTTTTAGGGGTACTGTGCTTTGCTATTTTCCTAGCGGAAGGGTCAATTCTCGACTGGAGCGCCATTTTTCTGCGCGATGTCAAAGGAGTGACTGTAGCGTTTGCCGGCGTAGGTTACGCGGCCTTTTCTATTGCCATGGCGACGATGCGGTTGGTGGGCGATAAGCTGGTGGTACGCCTGACGAGCAAAACGGTTGTAGTCATGGGCAGCCTGTTGGGTACCGCTGGTTTACTGATTGCTGTTCTGAGTCCCTGGGTGTGGGGGTGCCTGGCTGGCTTTGTGCTGCTGGGTCTGGGAGTGGCCAACATCGTACCGATATTTTTCAGCGCGGCTGGCCAGCTACCCGGTATTTCGCCAACGGTGAGTATCCCCGCGATTACCACTATTGGCTATACGGGTTTACTGACTGGTCCGGCGTTGTTGGGTTTCATTGCCTACCAGTCGTCCCTGTCTGTGGCCCTGAGTTTCATTGCCCTGCTACTGGTACTGGTTGCGCTGGCCTACCAACTGGCGGGGAAAGCGACCTAGCTCTGGTCGGAGAAACCGATTGATAGTGTCGAACGCATAGGCGACACGCTGAACCAACTACAAACCCGTTACTGCACAAAACCGTGATAAGCCCTGAAGCTGTACATCACCTGAGCCAGGACGCCGTACTGGCGCGAATTATCGACCAAACACCGGCTCCGCAACCCGCCTTTACCGAGTGGGCCAACGATCTGTATCTCGCCCTGCTGGAAAGTATTGTCTCCCAGCAAATTTCAGTCAAAGCCGCTGATGCTATCTTCCGCCGGTTTCGGGCGCTGTTTGCGGATAACTACCCCCACGCCGATCAGCTCCTATTGTTTACAACAGACGAATTGCGCAGTGCGGGCCTGTCGGGGCAAAAGATCGGGTATCTGCGCAGCGTGGCTACGTTCGTCGGTGAGCATTCGCTGGAGCGGGCGTATGTGGATACGCTGACAGATGAGGAAATTGTGCAGTACCTGCTGCCCATCCGGGGCGTGGGCCGATGGACAGTGGAAATGCTGCTGCTGTTCGTGCTCGACCGCCCCGACGTGTTTCCCATTGACGATCTGGTGATTCGGCAGCGTATGGTTCGGGCCTATCCGGAGCAAACCGCCGGACTCAGTGGGCGGGCATTGTACAGCGTATTGCATCGGATAGCCGACGCCTGGCACCCTTACCGCAGCACAGCCAGCCGGTACCTGTGGAAATGGAAACCCGAACCGCTACCCGTCGCGGGAGCAGACGCGCAGCCCACAATCTAGTCAGATGTGCCGAACCGTAACGTTTATCCTGGATTGAACACTGATGAGTACCTGAATACCCGTCGGCCTGATAACCAGTTGCTGCGGAATCAGCCGGAAGGTTTCGATATCGAGGTCCGTATGTTTGCCGGGTCCACCCTGCTCAAAGGCAGTTTGTATCTTGGCTGGTAGCTGCGCGATCTCTCCGCTGAGCGGCACTACGGTAACCGCCTGCAACGTATCACGAAGTGAATCATGCAGCAACCAGTCGGCGGTTTTCATCAGCGTTTCGCGCGTCTGCACGTCGAAATCCAGATTCTGCACGATCAGCTTATTGGTCAGCGTATCGTAGTGCGGCTTTCCCCGGAAATAAAGCGTACCGTTGACGATACCCGTTACGTCCGTTTTGAGAATCAGCGATTTCCCCCCGCCCGATACAACGGCATTTTTAATAGTCAGCTTTCGGCCGGACAGGTTAATGTTATCGTTTTTAACCGTCTCTGACAAGACCCGGTTAATGTCTTGGTACGACACAAACGTCAGCACGTGCAGGCTCGACTCGCCAGCCAGCGAGTCACGGCGCATCAGCCGGGGCAGGGGCTCCCGCTCTGTCGGCACTGGCTCTGCGCCAATTTTTGTTCCAACCCGAAAGGCGATGCGAATAGGGACGATGATGGCATTTTTTCCACCTCGCACGGGTGAGGTAGCCACACTGAACGGCTTGGGCACCAGCCACAACTCAGCCGGTTTCTTACTGATACGCAGTGGATTCTGCATATCCGTCCATATTTTCTGCACCTCTTTGTTTAGCTGAAGTTCATCGCGGACGGCCTTGTCGATTATCGTCTGAATATCGGCCCGACGTTTCTGAAGAATGTTGTCGGCCAGCTTCGTTACGTTGATTTTTATACCGAGCAGTTTGATCGTCGGCTTCTGAATCCACTTGTAATCTTTGAGCTGAGAGCGGGTCGTCAGGCGCCAGTTTTCCCCGACAGACAAGGGCGATGCAAAATTGACCGACAGGGCACACAGGGTACGGCTTTTCCGCTTTTTCGTCAGGGCAATCGGATTGCTGTATAGTACACGCAGCGGGGCCGAGAAAAACGCCTGCTGATTGTCGTAATGAATCCTGACGGGGCCCGTCCGCTCGACGCGTAACCGCCATGCTTCGCCCGATTTGCCTTCAAAGGCTTCTTCCGTAACCAGCACAGGGTCGAGTGCCTTGTTGATCTTACGCTCCAGCTCATCGATCGGAAACGTGATCTGGCCAGCCAGGTACGAAATAGGTGCCGTCAGCGCGGGTTCATAGGTCTGGGCCACGGGCAGGTCAGGTTTGACCCGCTGACAGCTGGCCAGACTGCAAAGAAGAAAAAGGGTATATGTACAGATTCGTGGCATTGGTTACTCTCTTTACTAATTATGTAAACAGGTACCAGCCGCGAAATGTTAGGATACCCGGTTTAGCTTGCCTTTTTCCAGTACCCGCACCGTGGGGGCAGTCACGTCGGTCGAGCAACCACACCCTTTGCTACAGCCAGCTTTCTTACTGAAAAAGCTGCTGTATGCCCGCCGTCCCAGATACAACAAAGCGACGGCAAAAATGAGACCGATGATGAGTTCCTGCATGGTCAGACAACAACTGTTTATACCCAGCCGTTCCGTTCGGCCAGCCCGTAGGCATGCTGAAAATGGTGCTCACCGTGCCAGGTGTACAGACCCGTCATCGTTGCCAGCGTAAACGATTGCTGCATACCGGGGTGGTAATAAGTTCGCTGTAAGTCTGCCGCCGACAGCCCGTGCAGGATCGTTACCCACCGCTGATGCAGCGACGTCAGCAGGTGCAGCGACGGGGCGATGGGCAGGGTCGAATCCGGCAGTTCGGCCCAGGCAGCTTCGTCGTAGGGCTTGATTGTTGGATTTGCTTCGGTTAGCGCCAGCTTCGTGCGCTGGTACGCGTTGATGTGACTATCGGCGATATGATGCACCAGTTGCCGGACGGTCCAGCCGCCGGGTCGGTAGGGTGTGTCGAGTTGCGCATCGTCCCAGTGCTGCACCAGTTCGGTTAGTTTCAGGGGTAATGCGGCAATACTTACTACGTTGTGCTGTACCTGTTTGGCGTCAGGCTCGGTAGTCAGGTCGTATTGCCCGATCGGGTAGCGCAACGGATCAGTGTCGGTGGTGAGTTTCATGGTTGGTTTACGGTTCTCGGTATTCGGTTTTCGGCAAGGCAGACGCGCCAGCTACGGTATACGGTATACTGAAAACTTACTTCCAGTATTGCTGAATCACGGCCATCAGTTCAGCGTGAGCGGGGCATCCGGCTACCACATCGCCCCGAAACAGAAACTCGTTACCCCCGGCGAAATCGGTGACGATACCGCCCGCTTCGCGCACGAGCAACACCCCGGCGGCCATGTCCCACGAGTTGAGGTTATACTCGTAGAAAGCCTCGAAACGACCACAGGCCACGTAGGCCAGGTCGATAGCCGCCGATCCCATCCGGCGCAGGCCGTGGGTCTGCTGCATCAGCGATTCCAGAATATGCAGGTACGGCTGCATCTGATCGAACTGATAGTACGGAAACCCGGTCGCAATCAGGCTCTCGCCCAGCTTGGTGGCCCCCGACACCCGAATCGGCGTGCGGTTACCCTGATGCGTCAGCCAGGCACCTCCACCCTGCCAGCCAGCGAAACATTCGTCGCGGTTTGGGTCATAGATAACGCCCGCAATGGGCGTGTTGCCCTGCGCCAGCCCGATACTGACCGAGAATACCGGCAGGCCGTGAATAAAATTGGCTGTTCCGTCGAGCGGGTCGATGATCCAGTTGAGCGCGTCTTTATCGGCGTCCTGCCCCGTCGTCCCTTCTTCGGTAATAAATCCGGCTTCGGGCAGCAGCTTGCCCAACCGCTCGACCAATTGTTTCTCGGTTTCCTTATCGACGTACGACACCAGATTATTCAGGCCCTTATACTCGATGGCATCGGGCTGAAAGCGACTGCGTTCCTGCAACAGAAACGCCCCCGCGTCGATGGCAATGGCACTGATTTCGTCAGTTAGTTGAGCTAGGTTGTACTTCACGGAAAATAGGTTTTAAACACAGAGGCACGGAAAATACAGAGGAAAATGGCGGATAAAACCTTCGTGTTCTCCGTGTCTCTGTGTTGATTTATTCATGTTGATCGGCTGAGTCTTCAGGAATCAGTTCAATGTCGGCGTAGACAGCGCCGACTGCTAATTCGCAGTTCAGCCGGGGTAGCACGATTACATCATCCAGCTGCTCGTAAACGGTATTGATCCATTCGTCGGTTTCTTCGATGCGGCTGAATAGTTCGACCGTTGTCGAGTATTGATCGACCAGCATGTAGTACCACAACGACGGCATCCGGCGATAGCGCAGCCATTTGAATCCCCGGTCGTGCAGGGCTGTCGATTTAGACAGCACCTCGACCAGCAGCCGGGGTTGCCGAACGACGGTATTGTCGCCCCGCAGGTCGAACGGGTGGCAGGTCAGGACCACATCCGGATACGGCATGTACACCCCCTGCATCACATCGACTTTCATACTGGTGGAGAAGGTCCCCTGTTTTTCTGGTAACGGCTGGCGACGCAACGAGGCTATCAAATTATCTACCAAGAGATTATGGTTGATAGTGCCGCCCGCCATCGCGTACATATGGCCGTTGTAGAATTCGTGGCGAACCTCGCTTTTCTCTTCCCGAAGCAGATACTCATCGATGGTCATTGGCGCAGGTTTGGTTTCGAGTGCCAGCATGATACGGATAGAATGGTGCGTCGTAAAACTACACATTTGCTTAGCTCCGTCAACGCTGACGCGCATTTTGCCCGATCTAAACCGAGGCATTCCTTGGCCCACACCGCATTCTGCCCGACCTTTATACAATGATTATTGATCTTCGCAGCGATACTGTTACGCAGCCCACGCCCGCCATGCGCGAGGCCATGTTTACTGCCCCCCTCGGCGACGACGTGCTGGGCGACGACCCAACCGTCAACGCGCTGGAAGCTAAAGCCGCTGCCCTGTTTGGCATGGAAGCCGCCCTGTTCTGCGCCAGCGGCACGATGACCAACCAACTCGCGATTCGCACGCACTGCCGCCCCGGCGATGATGTAATCTGCGATTATCTGTCGCACGTCTATCAGTACGAAGGGGGTGGCATTTCGGTCAACGCACTGGCATCAGTGAGTTTGCCGCAGGGCCAGCGCGGTAAACTAACGCCCGACCTGATCCGCGAACACATTTACTCGCCCACCGACCCGCACAAACCCCTGTCGCGGCTGGTGGTGCTGGAAAATACGGTCAATAAGGGCGGGGGCTGTTATTACACGATTCCGGAAATTGCCGCTATCCGGCAGGTGTGCGACGAACATGGCCTGATCCTGCACCTCGACGGGGCCCGGCTGTTCAATGCGCTGATCGAAACGGGCGAACCGACGCACGCATACGGGCAACTGTTCGACTCGATCAGCATTTGTCTGTCGAAAGGGCTGGGTTGTCCGGTAGGGTCGGTACTACTGAGCACGGCCGACGTCATCCGGCAGGCACGTCGGTACCGGAAACTGATGGGGGGCGGCTGGCGACAGGCTGGTTTTCTGGCGGCAGCCGGCATGTACGCCCTCGATCACCATGTCGAACGGCTCAAACTCGACCACGCCCGCGCCCGACGGATCGGTACGATGCTTGAACGCCTACCGGAGGTCCAGGACATCCTGCCCATCGACACGAATATTGTGATTTTCCGGCTACCCGAAACCATACCAGCCGCCGATTATGTTAATTCTCTGGGCAGCAAAGGCATCAAAGCCGTGTCGTTTGGCAAGCATCTGGTTCGTTTCGTAACGCACCTCGACTTCACCGACGATATGCTCCATGAACTGGAAACGCGGCTTGACCTGTGATTATCCTGAACTGTGATTTTTTTCAATCAGCGAAATCAGTCAATCATCCTGAACTGTGATTGCCGCTGATTAATTGATTGCACTGATTCAGAAAATCATAGTTCATCAGCGTAACCAAGAAAATCACAGTTCAGAACAAAAAAATATTATGCATATACAGGTCAGAACGTTACAAAAGAATGATTATCAGGACCTCAAGGAAGCGATGATCGAAGTATACAGCGGCATCGGGGGCGACTATTGGGAAAAAAGCAAGATTAACAAACTGCTTAATATGTTTCCCGAAGGACAGTTCTGTGTCGAAGTCGATGGCCGGGTCGTTGCCTGTGCGCTGTCCATCCGGGTGCGCTACGATGACTTTGGCGACAACCACACCTATAGCGAAATTACCGGTGGCTATACGTTCAAAACGCACAACGATAACGGCGACTATATGTACGGTATCGAGGTGTTTGTGCATCCCGACTTCCGCGACCTGCGCCTGGGCCGACGGCTGTACGACGCCCGGAAAGAGGTCTGTGAGCAGCTCAACCTGAAAGGCATCGTAGCGGGCGGACGGATTCCAAACTACAACAAGTTTTCCGACGAGCTGAGCCCCCGCGAATACATCACGAAGGTAAAGCAAAAGGAAATCTACGACCCGACGCTGACGTTTCAGTTGTCGAACGATTTCCACGTCAGGAAAGTACTACGCGGCTACCTGCCCGGTGATACCGAGTCGAAGGAATTCGCGACGCTGCTGGAGTGGATCAACATTTACTACGTCAAGGAGGAGGACAAAAAGCCGCATACCGACTCGATTATCCGACTGGGCGTGATTCAGTGGCAAATGCGTCTGTTCAAGAACCTCGACGCGTTTATGGATCAGGTCGAGTTTTTCGCCAATGCGGTCAGCGATTACCGGGCCGACTTCATGGTGCTGCCCGAATTCTTCAACACGCCCCTGATGGCGGAATTCAACGACCTGCCGGAGCCGGTTGCCATTCGTAAATTAGCCGACTACACCGTGCCGGTTCGCGAACGACTGTGTGAACTGGCCATTTCCTACAACGTCAATATCGTGGGCGGGTCGATGCCACTGGTCGATGAGGATGGTAAGCTGTACAACGTAGCGTACCTCTGTCGGCGCGACGGTTCGTTTGAGGAATACCGCAAAATTCACATCACCCCCAACGAGGTGAAGCATTACGGCATGGTCGGGGGCAACGAAATCCGGGCCTTCGACACCGACTGCGGTAAGGTCGGTATGGTGATTTGTTACGACGTTGAATTTCCCGAACTGGGCCGGATTCTTGCCCAGCAGGGTATTCAGATTCTGTTCGTCCCCTTCCTGACCGACACCCAAAACGGCTACTCGCGTGTGCGGCACTGCGCACAGGCCCGTGCCATCGAGAACGAGTGTTATGTGGCCATTGCGGGATGCGTGGGTAACCTGCCCAAAGTGCATAACATGGACATCAACTTTGCGCAGTCGGCAGTTTTCACGCCGTCGGATTTTCAGTTTCCAACCAACGCTGTCAAGGCCGAGGCAACGCCAAACACAGAAATGGTACTGATCGCTGACGTCGACCTGAGCCTGCTGAAAGAATTACACGAGCACGGTGCTGTGCAGGTACTGAAGGATCGGCGCACCGACCTGTACGACGTAAAGTTGAAGAAGATCGCCCGGAAGGCTGCCGAACGCAAAGCCGACCCCGAAAATAGTCCGGAACGTGTCGCACCACTCATCGTTGTAGCCGACTGACATACAGCTTTGTACATACTTTATAACGCAACGGGCGACGCTACTACTGGTGGCGTCGCCCGTTGCGTTACAGAGTAAATATACTTAGTCATCACGAATAGATACACATATAGATAATTGTCCATCAATCACTTACACATTAAGTAGCGGGTGATATACTTAACTTTCATTTAATGTATAATTATTATTCAGGCTGTTACTTAGAGCTATTATCACTTGATCAACGCGAGAAATGGTTCTATCTTTATTTAACCGGTTACATATTGTTATAACATGGGAACGTAAACAGACCCAGCTTAAAAAGCCGGTTCTCAAAACTCTTAAATCAACGACTATGTATATGTCTTTGTCGTATCTGTTTGGCAAGCGACCGAAGGGCGAAGACGACGATTATTTGTAGCCACAGTCGATTTGTGCGCGTGCCTGCCCATCGTGTGCAGAAGCCTATCCATAAAAAAGGGTGATACCAGCTTGTGGTACCACCCGAAATAATAACTATCGGTGAGCAATCGTATCTACTCGCTTACCGGCACCGTAATATCCGTTCCCTGTTCGTTCGGCTGACCCCCTTCCCGGGGGGCCCGCCGACGTTTCTTCCGACGTTTGGGTTTATCAGTTGGTGCGCCATCGGCACCGACGGGCCGTGTTTGTGGTGTATCACCCGTACTACCTTCGCTTACTGCTGGTGCCTCCCCCGGCTCAGCTGCGCTGGCCCGGTTCTTCGGCCGACGTCGACGATCGTTGCGCGACGACCGGTCACCATCTGTCTTTGTTTCACTGGCCGTACGTTCTGCCGCGCCTTCCGCTACCGGGGCAGCTTCAGCCGAAGCGGATGGCGTATCACGGGATGGACGATTACGGTCGTTACTGCGCCCACGGCTATCAGTACGTCCGCCACGGCCCGGGCCACCCTTACCGCGCAACCCGCTGAATCGCTTCGGATCGAATACGGGCGACTTACCCATGCCCAACTCCTCAGTGATCGACTGTTTATCGAGTTCGCGTTCGATCAGCTTTTCAATCGCGACGATCCGGTTCTGATCCTGATCGCTGATGAATGTGATGGCCGTACCGGTCGTAGCGGCCCGCGCCGTCCGGCCGATGCGGTGAACGTAGTCCTCAGCATCACGCGGAATATCATAATTCACCACGTGCGTCAGGTTATCGATGTCAATACCCCGCGAGAGCACGTCGGTCGCTACCAGGATCGGGAACGTTTTGTTTTTAAAGTCGCGCAACACGACTTCACGCTCGTCCTGCTCCAGGTCGGAACTGATACCGCGCGCTTCCTGACCCAGTTTACTCAACGCACGCACGATGCTGTTTACTTCCGACTTACGGGACGTAAACAGCACCATGCTGTTTACCGGCTTAGCGCTGTTCTTGATCAGGTGGGACAGCAGTGGCAGTTTCTGATTGTCGTAGGCCAGGTAAAACTGCTGGTCGATGCCGGCAGCAGGCTTCGACACGGCCAGCCGAATTTCTTCGGGTTCGGTCAGGATACGACTGGCAAACGTGCGGATTTTGTTCGGCATCGTGGCCGAAAACAGCAGCGTCTGCCGCTGGGCCGGGATCTTATCGACAATGTTCAGAATATCGTCGGAGAAGCCCATATCGAGCATCTTGTCGGCTTCGTCAAGCACGAGGTAGCTAATCCTGTCGAACTTGACGTAGCCGAGCTGCATATGCGCAATGAGTCGGCCGGGGGTGGCGATGATGATGTCGGCACCGGTTTCAAGGGCTTTACGCTGCTTATCCCAGTCGTCGCCCTTACCCCCACCATAGATGGCTATGCTATTTGCCTGTACGAAGTAGCCAAACCCTTCGACCTGTTCGTCGATTTGCTTGGCCAGTTCCCGCGTTGGCACCAGAATCAGCGTACTGGTGTGGTCGTAATCGGCGTGTGAGATCCGGTCGAGGAGCGGAATCAGATAGGCGGCCGTCTTACCGGTCCCGGTCTGGGCACTGGCGATGAGGTCTTTTCCCTCCAGAATGCGGGGGATGGCCATTTCCTGAATAGGCGTTGCTTTCAGGTAGTTCATGGCGTCCACGCCAGCCAGCAGGTCGTCGTGGAGATTGAATTCGGAAAATGTCAAGAGTTCAGCTACTTGATGTGTGAAACGCTGACCTTGTTTCCCCGGTCAGCAAATCGTCGCTACGACGATCCGATTGATTTAAGCCAAATGTACAAAAAGAGTACCAGAATAGCCAGTTTTGACTATATCCGGTAACCGGGTTTATGCGTTCAGATAGCAATAAAAGCGCCCCCGTTACCAGTGACGTAACGGGGGCGCTTTTGTGGTTTGAACTATGATCTGAACTATGATTAGAGCTGATTGTCTGATTGCGCTGATTCACAGCCCATCCGTTAATCCCTTAAATCATAGTTCGGACAAGCTCTGGTTCAGATAAATCACCGGTCACAAACGGCTTATTTACCCGCGTTCAGCTCGCGTTCTTCATAAGCCAGCCCGTATTGTTTCAGCACGTCGTCGGGTACACCATCCCACTGATTGGGGGTATTGCCCACATAACCAATGTCTTTGACGCCCATCTGGCTGCTGAAAAACCCACTGGCTGTCAGGTTGCGCATCATGGTAAAGAACGATGCGCCCTGCGTCATGTCGGGCTTAGCGATGGCGGGGTACGCAATCTGCTCGACCATGTCGATCTGCTGCGCTTTGGTACATAGCACAAACTGCTTACCGTACCGTTTGGTGCAGGTATTGTCGAGCCACCGGATGCCTCCCCGCATGGGGGTCTGGTTGCGGGGCTGATCTTTCATCATAAACTCGATGAACGCCGGTACACCCGCCTGCGACGCGCTACCCGATTTCGCATCGGCCGGAATGATGATGTCCGACAGCACAGTCACGGTCTGCAACTCGTGGGGCGTGAAAAATTTCTCGGCGTTCAGCGCGGCATCGCGCACGGCCTCGAACTTCTGCCGGCCACCGGGTATTTTGAGCGGCTTGACGTCGGGGGGTGCGGGCACGGCCGCTTCCGTTGGGTTGACAGCAAAGCCAAATGCTGTCACCGGTATGCCTTTAAGCAGGTCTCTGCGTTTCATACTTTTAGAGTTCGTGGTTTGTGGTTTGTTGTTCGTAGTTTGCCGAATCAGGCTCCTCGACACCATTAGCCGTATTGTATTTCAAACCCCTGTATTCTGTTCGTTTCAGATAATTTATAAATGCAATTATCATTTTGGTAACTACATCTACTCGTTGGTACAGATCATCGAATTGGTGCTGATCAAGATGGTTACGGTCAAGGCTACGGTATAGCTGTGACTTCACTTCATCGTTTGACCCTAGCGAATACCCCAGGAACTGGATAAATTCTGCTCGACTCCCTCGTCCGAATCCTTCAGCAATGTTATCCATCACTGAGCCACTGGACCGGCTTATCTGATTTCGTAGTTCATAGTCGCTGGACAGGCTGGTCGTCTTTGTGAGAACGTAAATGTGCTTGGCAACCACACGCGACTGCTGCCACACCTTTAGATCTTCAAATCGTTGAACTGTCGCCATACACATACCAACCACAAACTACGAACAACAAACTACAAACTGTTTTTAAACTTTTTTCTTAGCCAGATCAGCGATGTATTCGGATGTGCGGAGTGAACTGGCGAGAATCGTCCAGGTTACGTTTTTATCACCCTGCGAGGGGAACGGAGCTGCATCGACGATGAACAGGTTTTTCACGTCGTGGGCCTGCTGGTAGCCGTTCAGCACCGAATTTTTGGGGTCTTTACCCATCCGTGCTGTACCAACCTCGTGAATAATCTTACCCGGCGCTTCCAGCCCGTAATTGGTATCGGCACCGGGTTTATTGCCTAACGCAATACCACCGGACGCGTGGATAATTTCCTCGAACGTGTCCTGCATGTGCTTGGCCTGCTTGATCTCGTAGTCCGACCATTTGTAGTTGAAGCGCAGCACCGGAATCCCGTACTTATCGACCACACTGGGGTCGATGTCGCAGTAGTTACTCTCGAGCGGCACGGGTTCACCACGACCGGCCATCCCGATGTAGGCACCGTAGAACCGGCGGTAGTCGTCTTTCAGGCTGGCACCGTAGCCACCACCCGGCTTCTTCGAGCCGTCGCGGGCGGCCATCATGCCGTTCATCGCTTCGATGCCCCAGCCAAAGCCATACGCGGGCATCCCCATGCCACCCCAATATTCGATGTGATACCCACGGGGGAAGTCGAGTTTTTTGTTGTCGAGCCACCAGGGCGTGAAGACGTGCATCCCGCCAACGCCGTCTTCGTTGTAGCGTTTGCGGTCCATCAGGGCCGGAATAAACGCCGAGCGACTGGCTCCCGTCGAGTCGTTGATGTATTTACCGACGACCCCGCTACTGTTAGCGAGCCCATTGGGAAAACGGGCCGATTTTGAGTTGAGCAGCAGCCGCGCCGTTTCGCCCGCACTAGCCGCCAGGATTACCGTTTTGGCTTTGATCGTCACTTCCTGCAACGTCTGCGTATCAACGTAGCTAACCCCCGACGCCAGGCCCGACGCCGGATCGGTCAGCACTTCGCGAACCATAGCCCCGTTGATGAGCGTGACGTTACCCGTTTTCATAGCGGGCTTCACCAGTACCGACGACGACGAGAAATCGGCATATGCCTGACACGCCCGCCCGCACTGACTACAGTAGAAACACTGGCCGCGCTCATCGTTGATGGGTTTGGTCAGGATCGACAGGCGCGACGGAATGACGGGCACACCGATACTACGTGCTCCCTTCCGGATCATTAGCTCGTGCAGACGCGGTTTTGGAGCGGGCAGGAAGATCCCGTCGGGTTCCGACGGCATATTCTCGATCGAACCAAACACACCGATCATCTTATCGATCCGGTCGTAAAAAGGCTTCAGGTCGTCGTACCCGATCGGCCAGTCTTCACCAATGCCAGTCATGCTTTTGCGCCGAAAGTCGTCGGGGGCGAAACGGAGCGAAATACGACCCCAGTGATTGGTACGGCCACCGAGCATCCGCGAGCGGAACCAATGAAATTCAGTGCCTTTCGCGGTTGTATAGGGCTCACCTTCGATGTCCCAACCGCCCCAGGCCGCGTCGAAATCACCGAACGGACGGGTCGTACTGGCACCGCGCCGGGGTGATTCCCACGGCCATTTCAATTGCGTAATGTACTTCGGATCGGCGGGATCGAAATAGCCACCCGCTTCGAGCAACAGGACTTTTGCCCCCGATTTGGCGAGCGAGTAAGCAGCCATGCCACCCCCGGCTCCCGAACCCACGATAGCAACGTCGTACTCGGTCGGTGCTTTTCTGATTTGAAAGGAATCCATATATCAGTTGAGATTAGGATACAGCCAGTCGGCTGTTAAGTAAGGCTTAAAAATAAAGGTCAGCGGCCAATTTCGGGCACGCTGACCTTTGACTTCTACAAATACAAGCCAACCAGCCTGCCGATATACTCTTTGTTTACCCAAAACGTACCCTATCTTGACCAGATTACATAGCCGACCGGACTATGTAGCCTGGACGTCTACGTCCGGGTGGGCGCACCAGCGGCCAAAAAAGCTACCGCCCTAAGTAGTTGGCCTAACGGCCACCCGGACGTAGATGTCCAGGCTACACATCCACGTCCGGGTACCCGTTGGGGCAACTACTTAGGGCGGTAGCTTTTTGGGACATAAAGCGACTTACAAGCAAGCTGCCGCCTGCAACAGTTAGCCTTTCGGCTACCAGACGTGGACCCGCGCCGGCGGACCGGTCTGGGCTACAGCTACACGACTACCAGCTATCCAACCCCAGCAATCTGCGGCCGAGGGGGGAGAGTTCAGCGGTCGTGTAGCGAGACTGTTCCCAGCCGCGCGGGTCGCCGGGGAACGCGTACCCTTCAGGCGCTATCTGGTCGCGCCAGGACCGGATACGCCATTGCCGCAGTGCTTCGTTGGCCTCTTCGGCGGGCATCATCGACACGTACTGCGCCAGCCTGACTTTACCTTGCGAGCGGTTGGGCCGGATACCGTGGGGGAGCGTGCTGTTAAAGATCAGGAGGTCGCCCGCGTTCATTTTCACCTTCACCAGTTTATCCTCAAACCCCGTCGTGTCGGGGCGGAAGCGGTTGCGGTCGGCGGGCTGGGTGAGTTTCCAGGTATCGTAGGTGCGGTACAGTTCGGGGATGCACTGAAAGCCCCCCATGTTCTCGTCGGTCTGGTCGGCGAGAGCCAGCACGCCCTGTACGTTTTGGGGTTTTGTTTCGGGGTCGTAGTCCCAGTGAATGAAGCCCTTAAACGTGTCTTCCGGGCGCAGCGGCAGGTTCAGATTGGCCCGGTCGATGGTCACCCACAGTTTTTCCGTGCCCCAGATGTCGACAAAGGCGTCGTACAGGCGTTGCGTTTGCCGATTAGCCCACTCGTAAGGATGGTTGTACAGTTCGACCATGCCGCTGCCGACCAGTTCTTTCATCTGCATCTCGGCGCGGGGCGGTGCATACCAGGTCGACGGGTCGTTGGGGTCTTTTTCTTCAAATTCCCACAACAGATCGGCCAGTTGCTGTGCCTGCTCCTTCGGCACGGCGTTGGGAATGACGATGTAGCCGTTCTCGATCCAGAATTGCCAGTCGGCTTCCGACAGTACCCGCAGGGGCTGGTTGTTGGACCGGTCATTGAGTTTGAGGTGGCTACTTTTCGCGGTCGACGGGTTACCGGGAATGTCTTTGTGTGCATTGCTGGGCACCATCGTGGATGCCATTGTCGGTTGTGGTTCAGCAGTCATCTTAGTAGTATTTCGCGAATTAGTACGACAAAATTCATCCAATCAAGCCATCTATTCCACAACCCGGTTAGCCAAAAGTTGAACAATATTGATCTTTTTTGTAGCTTGTTTAGCTAAAAAGCGCAGCCGTGTTCAAAAAAGGAAGCAATACACTGATTCGCGAAGACGTTCAGCCTGACGCCGACAGTTCGTTTCGTATTCTGGTAACGCCCCACCTGAACGACTTTTACTACTGGCATTTTCACCCTGAATACGAACTGGTCTACATCGACCAGGCCAGTGGTACCCGACAGGTCGGTACGCATCTGTCGCACTTTACCGACAGCGATCTCGTGCTGATCGGCCCGTATATTCCGCACCTGAATTTCGATTATGGCGTCCGGACCGATTATCGGAAGATCGTCGTGCAGGTCGGCCCTTCGTTTCTGGGTACAGGTCTGACGGAGACGCCCGAACTAACGGGCATTGGTCGGCTGCTCGATCAGTCGCGGCAGGGGGTAGCCTTTGGCGAAGCCACCAAAGGCCAACTCAGTGACCGGATTCTGCGATTACCGGTGCTGAGTCAGTTTGAGCAGTTTGTGGAGCTGCTGTCGATTTTTAACCAATTGGCTGCTGCTACCGACGCGGAGTTGCTCCACCCCTGCCCCGTCGAGCCGCCTTATACCCGGCGGCAGCAGGATCGCATTCAGCGGGTTCACGCGCATATCGCCCAGCATTACCAGCGTAAACTCGACATTACCGAACTTGCTGATCTGACCAACCTGACGCCCGAAGCATTCTGCCGGTATATGCGCCAGATGACGCGCATGACCTGTACCGAATACGTCAATCAGTACCGGGTACAGCAGGCTAAACTCTTACTACGTCAGCAAAGCAGCGTGACGGAAGCCTGTTTCAGTAGTGGATTCGAGAGCCTGTCGTATTTCAACCGCATCTTCCGGCGCGTAACGGGCGATAGTCCGGGGGCGTTTAAAAACAGGTTTACCGGTTAAGGGTCAATAGTTAAGGTTGTCTATCAAGAACGCAGACAACCTCTTAACCATTGACCCTTAACCGGTAAACTAATCAAAGAGATACCAGTCGACACCGAAGGCGAAGCCGCGACGCATTTGCAGGTAGTTGGGGGTTACGAAGTAGCCCGGCTGTAAGATGCCCTGATTGGCGTGCGTCAGCTTGACAAACAGGCGGGTACGGTTGACGCGCAGGTTGGCATAAAGGTCGGCCAACAGATACCCTTCAACCCGCTGACTGTTCTGAATGTAAAACTGCTGCGTGGCGGGCATGTAGGCATTGGCGTAGTACAGCGACTTGTAGTGCAAATCGACCCCCACCTGAATGTACAGCGCCTTGGCATACAGCACTTCGTATTGAAAACGGGCGTTCATGAAAAAAGGGGGTGTCCGCAGGTAATCCCGGCGCGATTGCAGGGTGTAGTACACTTGTCCCGACGCCAGAAACTTCCCCGCTGCCAATCGATAGCCCAGGCCCGTTTGCAACACAGAGAACGAACCGGATGCCTGCCGGGCAATGGCTTTTTCATCGAAGTAAACGTAGTTGGTCAGCAGATAATAGTCCAGGCCCGGCTCGAGTTGCAGCTTGCGATAGCGCAGATTCAGCTTACCGAACGCATGGTTATACCCCCGCAGGTTGAAGCCTTCATTACGCCAGTAAAACAGGTTACTCTGCAACCGCTCCTGCAACAGCGTCGGCTGCACGAATATCGACGAGTAGCCTGCCGTCAGCAGGCGGCTCGTGAGTTGCCCCTGAAGCCGGTAGCCACCACCCACCTGGTACTCTGCCTCGGCCGTAATCTGCGACAGACTATCGGGAAAATAATAGCCCAGCCAGCCCCCCAGAAACGTTTCGACGCGCCGGGTTTCGTACTCATTGGTGCGAGAAACCCCGGTCGCGTAAAGCGTGTACTGCCCGTAAATCCGGTTTCGCAGGTAGGCCCGGTAATTGAAGGCCGAGCCATTTCGCTCAAAGACGCCTTTCAACCCAAACTGGTTTTCGAGCAGCCTGAACCGCGCGTCGATTACGGCCTTTGAGGTGTCGCCCAGAATGGCCGGGTAAAAACCGACATTGGCCTTCAGCGTCGTATCCTGGTAGAAATTCTTGTGGCGCTGGTAGTCGAGTTTGTCGTAAAGCTGGATACCCTCCGCCGGGGCATACTGCTGATAAATGTGGTAATCGTTCCGAATCTCGCTGCTGTTGGGACTACCAAAGTAACCGGTACCGATGTTGACGCCAGACAGCCGGGCATTACCGGTGTAATTGTAGATGATCGTTTCACCCGTCACCGCCGTCCCGGATAAAACCCCGCCCTGCTCATCGACCGAATGGTTCATGTTGATGAAGTTGGCCAGCAGCGTGTACTTTTCGTTTTTCGAACGGTAGTTCGTGTGCACGACCGCGCTCCAGTTTTGCGCCAGCAACTTGTTGGGGTCGTTGGTGCCCCCTACGCCGTACTGCTTCTGCGAGGTAAAGCGCTGTATCGCAAAACCAACGTTCCAGCGGGAAGTAATATTCTGCGCGAAATCGAAGCGGAGAATGTTCTGATTCCGTCCGCCCAGTGCCACGTACATATCCGTAAAGGGCGATTTGGTGTTGTAGTATTTCACACTCAGGGGCTGGTACGCGTAAGCGTCGTAGGCATTGTACCCCGTCTGCGCACCCAGCTGTTGCGGCACATTTACAAACACCGGGCGCATAGCCGTACCCAGCGCGCCCAGATCCTGATACATATTCTGGCTGCGCTGCACGTACAAAAACCGGTGTACCTCGTCCATCGTCGTATCGACGGCATAGAGCGTCCGGCGGTTGTTCAGAATATCGTCTTCCAGCACGTAGCGCGTCGTGGTGGGGCCGTAGATTACTTTGGTCGAATCGTCGATTCCGGAGGGTGAGTTGGTTGTCGACATGGGCTGGGTCGCCCCGAAACCGCTATTACCTGACCCTGTCGTACCGAAACCACCGGGAATCTGCTGCCCCCAGGCTGCACCGGTCAGGCTTAAAAACAGAACCAGTAAACATATGCATCTATTCATCGACTCAAAAGTACGCCAAAAGCGAGTGTTCGCCGTGCAGGCAGGTGCGTGTTAGCTTTTTTTAAGAAACGGCTGATCCTTATCAAATTCATCCAGCAATTGGCTGAATGCCTGCTCGTAACCGGGCAAAAACTGCACCGATACCGGCAGGTAATACACCGGTAATGTAGCCCGCTCATCGGTCGTCAGCAGTGCGTCGAGTTTCACCCAGTCTTTCTCGGTCGTCAACAAAGCTGCGCCGGGTGGCCGGTCGGCCAGCAGCCGGTCGAGGTCGGCGCGTTGGTAGGCGTAGTGATCGGCGAAGCGGTGGTGCGTCAGCAGGTCGAACGCCTGCCGCACATACGCGTCCAGCGGATCGGCGTTGGCCAGCCCGGATACCAGCACGACAGACCTGGGTGTATCGGTTGGCTGCTGCGTGGCATAAGCCACCGGCTGACCGTACTGAAGCCCGGCAAACAGCACTGGCACCCCAACCCCACTATACCGGTGTACGGACCGACGAATCTCCTGCTGCTCGTCCGTCGACAGAGCACTGGGGCACTTTGTAACGATAACCGCATCGGCCCGGGCGGCACCCGACCGGCCTTCGCGCAACCGGCCTGCCGGAAACGGATAGTCGGCGTAAAACGGGCGATTGTAATCGGATAACAGCAAATTCAGGTGCGGATCGACAGCCCGGTGCTGGTAGGCATCGTCGAGCAACACCCGCCGTAGCTGGGGAAACTGCTGCTGCATCTGGTATAGCGCATCGGCCCGGCGTTCGCCCACGCAGACGATGACAGACCGGCCAAACTTCCGGTAGAGCTGTAGGGGTTCGTCGCCCAGCGTAGCGGCCGTATCGGCATCGGTCGCCAGGCGAAAGCCCTTCGTGGTGCGGCCATAACCCCGGCTCAACGTAGCCGTTTCGGGCCCATCGGAAGGCCAGTTTGCCAGGTACCGTTTAATCAAATACTCAACCATCGGCGTCTTTCCCGTACCGCCTACGGTAAGGTTTCCGACACTGATTACCTGCAAAGCAGGTCGTTGTTTTTTAAATAATCCGTTGTCGTAGAATGCATTACGCAACCGCATGATTCCACCGTACAAATACCCGAAGGGTACCAGTATGTTACCACTCACCGTCCGTCGACCTAATATTTTCGTAACATTGCCCTTGCTGAGCAGTCAAAAGTAGTACTTTTAGGGTTGCCAGAGCCCTTCCTACCCCCACCTGTCTGATGAGTCTAAAGGCCGACTACCTGAAATACACGTTGCATTTTCGCTTCGAAGCGGGTACGTCGCGCGGTACGCTGACTGAGAAAACATCGTATATCATCCGGCTATGCGACACGGATGATCCGACGGTGATCGGGTACGGGGAATGTGGTCCGTTGAAGGGGCTGAGCTACGACGACCGGCCCGATTTTGAGACGCAGCTACAGGACTACTGCCAGCAGTTTACCGCCCTCGATCTGCAACTTTTTAGCTGGAACATCCCGATTATTCTGAATCAACTGATCGAGCCTACGTTTCCCAGTATTCTGTTTGGCTTTGAAACGGCTATGCACGATTTCCTGTCAGACGGACGCCGGGTGTTGTTTCCAACCGATTTCACGGACGGGCAGCGCAATCTGCCGATAAACGGTCTGATCTGGATGGGCAGCGAATCATTTATGCGCCAGCAGATCGAAGAGAAGCTCGCGGCTGGTTACACGACAATCAAACTCAAAATTGGGGCTATCGATTTTGAGCGCGAGTGCGACCTACTGGCCATGATCCGAAGTCGGTACTCAGCGGAGCAGATAACCTTACGCGTCGATGCAAACGGGGCCTTTTCACCCGCCGAGGCCATGCGGAAGCTCGAACGACTGGCGACGTACGACCTGCATTCCATCGAGCAGCCGATTCGGGCCGGGCAACCCGACCTGATGGCGGACTTATGCAGTCACACGCCCGTACCCATCGCGCTCGACGAAGAGCTGATCGGGCAGATGGAATACGTCAACAAGTTCCGGCTGCTGCGCAAAATCCAGCCGCAGTACATCATTCTGAAGCCCAGCCTGCTGGGAGGCATGCGCCACTGCGACGAGTGGATTGAACTGGCCGGGCGGTTGGCTATTGGCTGGTGGATTACGTCAGCACTGGAGTCGAACATCGGCCTGAACGCCATTGCCCAGTACACGGCCAAGTTTCGCAACCTGCCACCACAGGGGCTGGGCACCGGGCATCTGTACCACAACAATGTCGACAGCCCGCTTACCATTGTCGACGGCACCCTCCATTACGATCCCACTCAGGTCTGGAACCTGGGCAACCTGCTGGAGTTCAAATCGGCCGGCGAATAGCGCAGGCCCGTCTCAAACAGCATCCTGCTGTTTGCTTACCGCCAGCTTACAAACAGCAGGATGCTGTTTGAGACAACGCAGTCTTGCTACACCCAGTCGATACCCTTGACCAGTTTAGACAGCGTTTCGGCTTCGGGTGAATTCGCTTCGGGCTGAAAATCGTAGGCCCAGTTAGCCTGCGGAGGCATACTCATCAGAATTGACTCGGTCCGGCCGTTGGTTTCCAGTCCGAACTTGGTGCCCCGGTCCCAAACCAGATTAAACTCCACGTAGCGCCCCCGGCGTAGCAGCTGCCACTGCTTTTCGCGGTCGCCAAACGGCAGATCGCGGTTCGCGGCCATGAAGTGCGTATATATCGGGGCAAAGGCGTTGCCCACATCCTGCACAAACGCAAACAGATCGGCCTTATGGGCGTCGCTGTCGGGCTTCAGATAGTCGAAGAAAATACCGCCGACACCCCGCGTTTCCTGCCGGTGAGGGATGTAAAAATAATCATCGGCCCAGGTTTTGAAGCGCGGATGATAGCCCGGATCGTGCCGGTCACAAACGGTTTTCAGGTATTGGTGAAACCAGCGCGCATCGGCATCGTCGACGTAGTGGGGCGTCAGGTCGATACCGCCCCCAAACCAGCTGTGCCCGCTACTCATCTCAAAATACCGTACGTTCATGTGAATGATCGGCACCCTCGGATTGTGCGGGTGTAGCACAATCGATACGCCCGTGGCAAAGAACTCGGCCGGTTCGGTCAGATCGAGCGAACGCAGGGTCGCTTCCGTTGCTGCGCCATGCACAGCGGAGTAACCGACGCCCCCTTTCTCAATCACAGCTCCGCCCGACAGCGTGCGCGACCGGCCACCACCCCCACCCGGCCGCTCCCAGGCATCCGTGCGAAATTGCCCCACACCGTCGGCCGCTTCCAGCGACTGACAGATACGGTCCTGCAACTGCATGAAAAACTGACGGATGGCTTCTTTGCTGACGGCTTGATCGGTATGCATAGCCGCAAAGGTCGCCGTTTTCGGCCGAAAGCGGGGTGCCTACTCGATTAATTTCAACGCGTAGCGCGTCGGTCGCTGCTTGTCGATCAACAACAGCAGCCCCTGTTCGGCCAATTGTCGAAGCAGCTTACCCGCCCGATACGCGGAGATATTGATGAGCTTAGCCAGCTTGTCGTCGGTGATGGATTCGTTTCGGCGCAGATACTGCACCAGGGTTCTGACAGTGGGGGATTTAAGTACCTGAACATCGGCCGTTGCGCCCCCCAGAATCAATTTGCTGGTCGGCATTGACTTGTCTTTGGCCCGAACGTATATCGTCCGGCGGTTATGTTCATCGATAGCATAGTGCGGCTTTTCATCGCTCTCGGCTACGGTGATAATGAGAATAGTGCGCCCATCGGGCTTCTGCACTTCATAACTGACAGCCAGTGGCGGATCGACAAGCCGGTCGGTCGCTTCTTCGATTCGGCGCATCTCACGCAGCTCCGATGGGACGCCCGTAATCCGTCCATCATCGGCCACACCGATCAGTAATGTACCGCCGGCCGTGTTGGCGAATGCCGCGAGCGTACGGGCAATACGATGCGAGGCAGAAATAGTTCGTTTAAATTCAAGCCGGGTGCCTTCACCCCGCGCAATTAGATCATCGAGTTGATTCCGGGTCATGCAGATTCAGAAAACGAGTGCACGGGCTGTTTACTACTCCCGTTTTTTATGCGTGAACTGTCCAGTTTAAAAACAGCGCGTAGCCTGTTCGCGTTTAAAAATAAACAATTTCTCCGCAATTCGTTTCACGATCCCGCACGTACGACGCCGATATGAAAAAAACAACCTTTTCCCTGGAAACTGACCGCTACAGAACGA
The DNA here is from genome assembly GCA_964581865.1 of uncultured Spirosoma sp. Taxonomy (GTDB): domain Bacteria; phylum Bacteroidota; class Bacteroidia; order Cytophagales; family Spirosomataceae; genus Spirosoma. Next base: position 27,408 of record CAZOQC010000022.1, on the reverse strand, counting down.
AGCAGCCCGACAGCCGTCACGAGCTGGTTTACGCGACCAGGTACGCCAGCGACGGCCTGGACGATTGTCACCTGATGCTCAACACTTATGCCGACCCTGACGCTGGCTCGTTTCCGTCCGACGCGACGCTGATTACACTGACCAGGAGAGACGCCCTGCAGTTTGCCCAGGAGATCCTCAACTTATACGCCTGACCCTCGACGGTTATTTTTTTGACGGGCCGAACATAAAAATGCCTGACCCGAATATCAGGTCAGGCATTTTTATAAATCTGCTTCTTACAATTCGGCATTCTTTGGTTTGCGGCCACGTGGTTTACCCGTGTACTGCACCTTTTCGGTAGCATCATCTACTATCAACTCGTAACCAGTGACGCCTTCTTCATACGAAAATGGCTTTATTGTAAACGTGTATTTTGTATTGGCATAGTCGATTTTACCCTTCTGCAAAATTGCGCCGAGCGAGATCGTGTAACTTTTCGCGGCTTTGTCCATAGCGAAACTTTCTTCGCTGTCAGCACCCGCCGGAACCAGGTAAAGTGATTTTATTTTACGCTTACCCTCCTGTGTACCAACCATAAACTGGCCGTTTTCAGGTTGTAAGCCCAGTTGCTCCACTGATTTCATCGGAAAAACCAGTTTGCCTGCACCTGAAATGTAGCCCGTACTGATTACTTTTTTTTCGGCAGCCGGTTTCGTTTCTTTCTCGACGCTGTTATCTTCTGGCTTGTAAAAGCGGATGTTTTTTGCTTTCATTCTATTGGGTGTTTTTCTGACGCTGCAAATGTAGTAAACCGCTTTATAGAATTCCTACGTTTGCTTTTATTCCCAACACGCTTTTGTAAAAAAGGGTAATGTATTCACGCCTAAATATATCTTTTTCCCGCCAGCACATTTTTGCTTATTCTTCATTACAGGCAACAGGAACCGGATGTATTTCGGCAAAATAATCCCGTATTTATTTGATTAACCACCGTAGCAAATCACGGATAAATTCAACAGGAAATGGCATCGAATCGTATTTCAAAGCATTAACTATCAGTTACTTATACCGTTTAGTATACTTAGTTATTCCTTGATTTTATAGCCTGAAAAAAAAGCGGTGCCGACTCATTCCAAGTCGGCACCGCTTCCAGAAAATATATCACTATGCACGACGCATACTACTTCAGCATAAACCGATCGAGCACGAGATACCGGTCCCGATTTTTTTCGGTTTCTGCCCGCGTATTTACGTCAATCATCTGTACACTCGCTGCTTTTCCGGGTACAACGGCGGGCCAATTTGGCAAACCCGCGCCATTCGGATTACCCGTTTTGATAAAATCGGCAAAGTACTGCTGCATGGTTTTCGACACCGTATAGTCGTCGGGTGTCCAGGCGTAGACGGTATTTCCAGCCAGATTTCCCATAGCGTATTCAATTTCCGCTGAGTGAACTGCGCCTTTGGCTGCGGGCATTTTTACGGCGTTAGGGTCGCTACTTTTTACGACACCACCCGCTAAACCGGGCGCGGCATTACCCATTTTTTCCGTCATCGCCGGGCGTGCCCGTGTATACATATACCGGTATACTGGCTTACCACCCGTCTGACTTTGCAGGTCTGACCACTTCCACGTACTGAATCCAATAAACCGGTCACCCGCTAAACTCGTCGCCACTGATTCTACCTCATTATCAGATGTAGCCGCGTACTGTTTCAGAATATCGTCGGCCTGTTCGGGGTACGTTTTTTTCACCGCGCTGGTATAGTTTTCGACCGTCGGCGCTTCTTTTCCCAACATAGCCCGGTAATTCATTTCTTCCGAATTCCAGCCAACCAGCAGGGGTACGTGTGCCTGCTGACCACCTTCGAAAATAGCGAGTGGTGACTTCGGGAAAAAATAACCATCGACCACGATGGAAAAACGTGGAGTAGCAGGCTGCGCCGTTGCCTGGAGCAATTTTTCGGCTGGTATCGCCCGCAGATCGGCCAGCGATTTTGCACCGACCTGTTCAGCAAACGTAACCCCCTGTTTTTCACCCTCGGCCAGCGATACCGGCGACAGTGTACCAAGCAGCGAACCACTTTCACCGATCGCACCGGCCATCATGGTTTTCGACAGTGGCGACGCCATCAGCGCACTCACCGACACCGACCCCGCCGACTCCCCGGCAATGGTAATCCGGGCCGGATCGCCACCAAACGCAGCGACGTTTTCGCGCACCCATTTCAGCGCGGCATATTGATCGAGCAGGCCGTAGTTACCCGACGCTTTGTGGGGCGACTCAGCCGTCAGTTCGGGGTGAACCATGAAGCCGAATACGTTGAGCCGGTAGTTGACCGTGATGGCTACGATACCCCGTTTAGCCATACTTTCGCCATCGTAACGCGGCTCCGATCCGTCGCCCGCCATAAAGCCGCCACCATAGTAGTAAACGAGTACGGGCAACTTCTCTTTTGCCGACTTAGCTGGTGTCCAGACGTTTAGGTACAGACAATCTTCGCTGACCCCATTCGACCGGAAGCCCATGTCGCCGAAGATTGGCCGCTGCATGGCCCGAGGTCCGAATGCCGTGGCCTGCCGAACGCCCTGCCAGTTGGCGGCAGGCTGTGGTTCTTTCCAGCGCAGATCACCAACGGGCGGAGCGGCAAAGGGAACCCCTTTAAAGGTACGGATACCACTGCTTTCCAGCGTGCCGGCCAGTGTGCCGTTGGCAACTTTCGCCTGCGGCTGGGACGCTGAACCCGATTGCGCCAGCGCAGGCAGGGTAAAGCAGGTAGTCAGTGCAAGACCGACAATAAGATTTCTCATGGCTATTCTCTGGTTTTAATGTACGAGCAGAAAGCAATCCGTTTAAATTACGTATAGCTACCCGTTGTAAATACAAAAAACCAGACAAACTACTGTTCATTGCCGCCCCCTTACCGGACAAACTGCGTGCACCAGCCATTGGTCTGAGCGTGGGGGCGTTATCGGAGAGCACATCAGCTATCCTGAGCGGTAAACCGATGCATGCGTTCGTTGTACAGATCCAGCTGGGCATCGTCTGGCTGACCTAACTGATGCAGGTCAAAAAGAAGAAAATCAGCCCGGTCGGCCCCTTCGATCATGCCTTCGAACTTCAGCTCCTGATCAACCCATGTCATCGGTTTACGGAGTTCAATGGCCTGCGTGAGCACGGCCTGCACAATATCGGCCGTGCGCGCCGGGTGCTGTGTCGTTAGCAGTAGCGTACTGATCGTGCGCTCATAATCCGGGCGGGTCAGTCCGGGCGCGGGCGTGGCTACCCGACTCCATTGGTCAGCTAAGTGCTGAATCAATTCGGCGTACGGTGGACGGCCAAGATCATCGGGGCGTATGCGTCGGTTCACACCCCGAAAGTACTATTTTTTGCCTGAATCATCCGTTACATCCCTATGTACCCAGATGCCCTGCTGGGTCCGTGCCTGTTTACAGCATACTGACAACTCGGGCAGGTATCCTGTAAACCAATGCGTAAGCTATACCTACAGTTGCCCATTACCAGTTGTGTCGGCTGTCATTCGGCGGTATGGAAGTCGGTACTGACAGGCCCGTCGATCAGGCTGATTGGTGCCGGGGTATTCGTTGGCAGGCCCAAAAAAAGCCCCGACTCTGCCAGGGCAGGATCGGGGCCTTTACGTATTCAGCCGCGTAAACGAGCTGACTTATTTGGTAGAATCGGGCATGACAACTTTCGTCGTATCGGTCATCATCATAGCCGAATCACCGCTAACGATGGTTTCGCTTTCAACGATAGTAGCCGTATCGGTAGCTGGAGCCGACGACTCGGTTTTCTTTGACTGACAGCCAACGGCCATCGACAACATTACGGCAAAGAAGAGCGTAGATTTAACCAGAGATTTCATGGTAATCGTGTATTAAATGGTTTCGCCCTTGATACACCATCACCTTAAAGGTAACCCAGTCCCGCCACCGCTTTACTCATTTTTTAATAGGATCATGTGTTACTCCGGCTGGTGGTAGATCAGCACGGGTACGTCTGACTTGGCAATCAGGGCGGTGGTTCGATTCGGATGCAGCAGCTTATCGATAAAACCCGTCTGCGGATATAACTCCATCACGATCAGGTCGGCCAGTGTATGTTCCATCTGCTCTTCCGTCAGAATCATCAGTGTGGCGTCGAAGGCATCCACCAGCGAACCGGTCTGTCTGGCGACGTCGCTCTGCTGCGTCTGGGGCTGCATGGCGTACGCTATTGATTTTACGTCCACCGGATACGTCACGTTGTCGGCATCCTGATCGGGCGTTGGCACGACCAGCACCGGACAGCGTACTTTATCGACGACATCACTCACCGAACTGCCCGACAGCCGATCGAAAAACGTGCTTACGTCGGTGCGGCCCATTACGATCAGGTCAGCACTGTACTGTTTGGCCGCGTCGATAATTTCATCCTCAACCGACCCTACGCGCCAGTCGGACTGTACCGGGAAGCCTTCGGCCTGCAGCCGGGTAGTCAGTTCATCCAGGTTCCGGCGGCTGATGTCTTCCAGTTCCATCGTAACCGGTGCGCCAACGCCGATGCCCGCACCGGGGTCGGCGATGCTTGGTAGTGTTGTGTCGGGAACGATGGGCTGGTACACGTGCAGCAGCGTGATGGTGGCACCCATTTTTTTCGCGAATAGTCGCGCCCAGGCCAGCGGAGCGTCGGTTGTCACGGAGAAGTCGGTCGGAAAGAGCAGATTGTTCATGCGTTGCGAATGGTCTTTAGGAGAGAACAAACGAAACGACCAACGTTCCCGTTACAACCGGATTTTTGTTTACTGCACCGACCTGTCGGGGGCGATTGTGCTCATCTTTTCGACGGCCAGCAGCTGCTTCATCGTTTTCTCCATCCCTTCGGTAGACCCGTCGAGGAAAATTACATTGCCCTTGCTGTTTTCGGCGAAATGCTTGATGGCCTCCGTCCAGATCGAGAATAGAATCAGCGATGCGTCGAGATTCGCTTCAGTCATCACCTTTGCTGATTCAGCCATCCCTTTTGCCACCTCTTCGCGAAACAGCGCAACCCCCTGCCCGCGTAGCTGCGACGCTTTTTTCTCGGCTTCGGCCGAAATCTGAATGGCATTGCCTTCCGCTTCGGCCGCCTTGGTTTTGGTGATGAGCAGCGCCTGTCCTTCGTTTTCGGCCGCTGCTTTCAGATTTGACGACGCGACGACCTGCGCCATCGACCGCATAATGACTTCGTCGAAGGCGATGTCGTTGAGTTGCAGGTCGATCAGGTGGTAGCCCCAGCTTTCGAGCAGCGTGTCGATCTGCGCTTTGACGTGTTCGATAATTTCGCCCCGCAGCCCCAGAATTTCAGCCTGCCGTTTGGTGGCGACGAAACTGCGAATCGAGCCTTCGATAGTTCGGATCAGGGCCTGCATAAACGAAGCCTGATCGATGAACTTGAAGGCCACGTTCTTGATCGTTTCTTCTTCCTGATTCAGCACCGAATACACCAGCATAGCCTTAAAGTTGACGTTGGCCTGATCGGCGGTAATGGCCTGAAACGCCAGTTCAACAGACTGGTTCTGAATGGAAACGCGCCGGTAGATAAATTCGACAAACGGGATTTTAAAGTTCAAACCGGGGGTCATAATCCGGGCGTATTTGCCAAAAATCGTAACGACAGCGACCGTACCCTGCTGCACAATCACCACCGACAGGAATACGACGAGGGCCGCGAGAACCACAAAAATTAAGAGAAACGGCATGGTATTTTTTCGTTTAGGTTTATGGGTCGAAACTACCGGTTTCCACCGATCTCACACCAGCCGAACCGGATAAACGGCGCAAAACGACCCGGCCCGTGCACCGGTATTGATGAAGGTAATCGTCTGGAAACGACGCCCCCTATAACCGGCCTGCGCCGGGCAATGGGGCAAAGTCCCCGCTGGCGCGTAGCTTTGCTCTATCCGCCAACGTACCCGTTTATGCGCCCCTTCTACCCGACGATCCTACTCCTTGTTTTCACGCTGTTATGCCATCAGCCGGCGTATTGTCAATCGGTGAAGCAGGACCGGCTGCTCTTCGGCGTCGCCTATTACGACGAGTACATGCCCTACGAACGGCTGGAGAAAGACGTTCGGATGATGACCGAAACCGGCATCAACGTGGTCCGCATCGCCGAGTCGACCTGGAGCACCGTGGAGCCGCAGGATGGGGTCTATGATTTTTCGCACATCGACCGGGTGCTCAACGCCATGCACAAAGCGGGCATCCGCGTCATCATCGGCACGCCCACCTACGCCGTTCCGACCTGGCTGGTCCGCAAATACCCTGATGTGCTGGCTATCACCCCGGCCGGTCCTAACCGGTACGGTGCCCGGCAGAACATGGACATTACCAATCCGCACTTCCGCTTCCACGCCGAACGGGTAATCCGCGCGATCATGGCGCACGTGAAAGACCACCCCGCCATTATCGGCTACCAAGTCGACAATGAAACCAAAGCCTACAACACCGCCGGCCCCGACGTACAAAAACTATTCGTGCAGTACGCGAAGAAGAAATTCGGGACGCTCGATTCGCTCAACCGGGCGTTCGGGCTCGATTACTGGAGCAACCGCATCAACACCTGGGACGATTTTCCGTCGATGGTCGGCTCCATCAACGCCAGTCAGCTGGCTGAGTTTGCCCGGTTTCAGCGGCAGCTCGTTACGGAGTACCTGGCCTGGCAAACCGCTCTCGTCAACGAATACAAACGACCGGGGCAGTTTGTGACCCAGAACTTCGACCTGGAATGGCGGGGCTTTTCCTACGGAGTGCAGCCGGACGTCGACCACTTTGCCGCGGCCAAACCGCTGGACGTGGCGGGTATCGACATCTATCACCCCACTCAGGATGCCCTCACGGGTCTTGAAATAAGTCTGGGGGGCGATCTGGCGCGGTCGATGAAAGGCGGCCGGAATTATTTTGTGATCGAGACCGAGGCACAGGGCTTTCCCCAGTGGGTGCCCTACCCCGGTCAGCTACGTCTGCAGGCGTTCAGCCACCTCGCGTCGGGGGCCAACATGGTTGGCTACTGGCACTGGCATTCGATTCATAATTCGGCGGAAACGTACTGGAAAGGGCTGCTGAGCCACGATTTCCAGCCGAATCCCACCTATACCGAAGCCCAGACCATCGGGAAAGATTTTGCGCGGCTTAGCCCCCAGCTGGTCAATCTCAAAAAGACGAATCAGGTGGCCATTCTTTTCAGCAACGAAGCCCAGACGGCGTTCAACAATTTCCGCTTTGGCTGGGACAGTCGCGAGACGTACAACGACGTGCTGCGCCCCCTCTACGACGCTCTGTACCGCATGAACGTGGGCGTCGACATGGTCGATCCCAGCAGCCCATTGGAAAACTATAAACTGCTGGTCGTGCCCGCCCTGTACGCGGCCCCCGACAGTCTACTGCACCGCCTGAACCGGTTTGTGCGGAACGGCGGCCACATCGTGTATACGGTCAAGAGCGGCTTTGCGGACCAGTATGCCAAAGTGCGGACGACCGTTCAGCCGGGCATCATCAGCGAAGCCCTCGGGATCGGCTATTCCCAGTTTACGCTGCCCCATCAGGTTACGCTGAAGGGCGACCCCTACAAGGTGGGGCCTCAGAAAAATGGGGTAAAAACGTGGATGGAACTGGTTACGCCCACCACGGCCAGCGTACTGGCGTATTACGACCACCCCGTCTGGGGCAACTATGCCGCCGTGACACAGAACCGGTTTGGGCAGGGGCTGGCCACGTACATCGGCTGCCTGACCGACGACGCCGTCACCGAAAAAATTCTGATGGATGCCGTGAAGAAGGCGCAGCTCTGGGGCACCGCGCAGACGCTGCATTTTCCCGTCATCACCAAACATGGGGTGAATGAAGCGGGTAAAACCATCCGGTATGTGCTGAACTACTCCGCCGTGCCCACCACCATCACGTACCCGTTCGGTACCGGTACCGACCTGCTGAAGGGGCAGTCTGTCACGAAAAACAGCACGCTTGCGCTGGGACCGTGGGACGTCAAGATTATCGCCGAGAACTAACCCACCAGCTACGAACGACCGGCAGCGTACGAAAACTGAGCGGGGCGTTTCCACCAGAATACAGTAGTTGTGTAGTCTGGTGGAAACGCCCCGTTCGCGTTCGTTAAAAAACTCGTTAGGCCAGTACTTCCTCCGGTGCTTCGACATCTACGACGGGCGCGACCGCACCGTGCTGACGAATATACAGTACCACGCCCAGCAGCAGCCCCGCCAGCGCAAGCCCCGCACCGACCCACTGGGGCGACGCGTAGCCCAGACCGGCCGCAATGGGCAATCCGCCGAGAAACGCGCCCAGCGCATTGCCGATGTTGAATCCGGCCTGCGTCACCGACGACGCCAGCATTTCGGACCCGTTCGACGCCCGGATCATCAGAATCTGAATCGGTGCGCCCAGCGAAAACGAAATCGCGCCCGTTACGAAGGTCATCGCCAGCAGCGGCAGCTTGAACGGCGACACGTAGTACACGACAATCAGGCTGACGACCATCAGGCCCAGAAACAGCATCGTCGCTTTGATGGGCGATACCCGATCGGCAATCCGGCCCGACAGCAGATTGCCGACGGCCATACCGACGCCCGCCAGCACCAGAATCCAGGTGATCTGATCGGCGCGGAAGTGGGCCACTTCGGTCAGCAGGGGGGCGATGTAGCTGAACCAGGCAAACAACCCGCCCGTCCCGATGGCCGTAATGCCCAGAATCAGCCAGGGTTCGGCATGGGTAAACAGTTTCAGGTCGTTGCGCAGGTTGGTCTTTCCGGCCACCGGCAGGTCCGGCAGCAGCCTGTAGATACCCGCCAGCGTAATCAGGCCCACGACGCCAATCACGATAAACGTCAGCCGCCAGCTCAGTTCGTGCCCGATATACGTGCCGAGCGGTACGCCGACGATATTGGCGACGGTCAGCCCGGCGAACATCATCGAAATGGCCTGCGCTTCCTTACCTTTCCCGGCCAGCCGACTCGCCACCACCGCCCCGACGCCGAAGAACGCACCGTGCGGCAGGCCCGACAGCAGCCGGGTAATCAGCATCACTTCGTAACTGGGCGCAAACGACGACAGGATGTTGAAAACCGTGAACATCGCCATCAGCCCCAGCAGGATTTTTTTCGGCGGATAGTTACCGGCAATGGCTACCAGCAGCGGAGCCCCCAGCACCACACCCAGCGCATACGCCGAAATCAGGTGACCGGCTTCCGGAATCGACACGTGGAGCGTCCGGGCCAGGTCGGGCAGAATGCCCATCATCACGAACTCGGTCATGCCGATTCCGAAGCCGCCCATCGTCAGCGGCAACAGGTTCTTTTTCATACGTTTAGTGAGTCTCCCGAATATCAGTGCAATTCTACTGCCACTGATTGCCCTTTCGGGGCTATTCTTCCCGGAGAAATGCAAAACGCTGAAATTCGTTTCCTATCCTGCGAATGTTCTAATTTCTTACCAATTCAATACAACTGCGCTGGTCAGAAACTACATCCCAGCCGCACCGCCAGCCGGTTGTAGACCCGGTGTTCGTCGCGTCGGATATCGTTCCCGCCCAGCGGTTTGCTGGCATCGACGACCTGCCGTTTGTAGCTCAGCGACAGCACGAATGCACCGTGGCCGGGTTTCCCAAACCGCAATCCCAGACCCGGATTGAGCATCAGCCCGCCGTTGGCCAGTTCGTTACCGGTTGATGCTTTGTTGAGCCAGGTCAGGCCGTAGCCAACGTCAGCTGCGACGTACACGTTGACATTACGTAACGTGGCCCGTGTCAGGTCGTAGCGCAGCCCGGCCCCAACCGGCAACAGGAGTGCGTTGGCGTACCAGTCGATGCCCACGACCCCACCCACTGCCAGCCGGGGTTGCAGCTGTACACCATTGAAGCTCTGAATCGTCAGGCTGACTTTATTCTCCACCTGCTCCGTCGGCGACCCGGCAAATGTCGGATAGGCTACCCGCCCAAACAGGCCACCCAGTTCGGTATAATTGACGAACGGGTGCGCCCGTTTCACAACAGGCAAGGGCATCTGCGCCCACAGTGCGGACGTGCTGCCCACCAGCATAGCCAGTAGGCAGCTTAGTGTGTAGATTAATCGCATACTAGGTCAGGTCTGGGCGGCTAACGGGAATTTTGCTCAGCAGCCGCAGTCGGGCGGGGTTGCTGTAGTCGAACTGGTAGAATCCGTCCTGCCCGATCAGCAACAGCACTTTTTGACCCGACACCGACCCGAGCGGAATCACGTCGTACGCTTGCAGGTCTTCCATGTATTCCTGCAAGTTCCGGTCGATCTGGAGCGGGTCGCTGGCGTTGAACGACTTCAGCCCGTAGGCCCCTTCGCAAATGAACAGGTTCGGAAAATCGACGCCCAGCCCGTAGGGGTTGCGCATCGGGTAGCTTTTTACCAGCTTCGGGTTCAGCAGATCCGACACATCGACCACGTCGAGTTGATTGGTAGTCCCGGCGCAGCGGTTGCCCGACCGGAGCGTTACGTAAGCCGTATTGCCGTTGACAACGACCGGGTCACAGACGCGGGCGTGGCTGAACGTCGACAGTTGCCGGGGCTGGTCGGGATTGCTGTTGTCGTAAATCAGCATACCCGCTTGTGAACCAATAAACAGCTTGTCTTTGTACGGAAAAATCGTTTCGATGCCCCATCCCATTGATACCGTCGTGCTGAAGGTGGGCCGGGCGGGCTGCTGCACATTGAACAGTTTCATGTCGGACGATCCAACGGCGTACAGGTACCTGTCGTACAGCGCAAACCGCGCCATCGACCCGCCGGTGCCGCTGCTACCCCCTGTTGCCCCTGTAGTCATATCGCTGGATGCACTGCTGAAAAACGTGGAACTGGCCAACCAGACCGGCTGCAAAGCCGGTGTTGCCTCGCAGTTCGTCTGTACGATCTGCTTCACATAATCGACACGCTGGTCGTAAATCAGCGCATTGGCAACGGTAGACTGATACGACCACCAGCCTCCGTCGAACTGTCCCTGCGTAAACACGTTCTGCACCCGCGCCACTTCGTGAATATCGGTCAGATTGCTGATATCGAACGTCACCAGGTCCATATAGCTGTCGGCATACAGAAACTGATCCCGCACAGCTATATCACCGTTGCCGGGTATGTTGATAAAAGCCAGTTGCTTAGGCGACGACGGATCGCGGTTGTCGATGACGTGAATACCTTCTTTCAGCTCGTTGATGAACAGGTAGCCGTCTTTGGTGTAGATCTTCCCCGGCTTCACCAGCGGCTGCGGGCTCGACACGCCTACGCCCTGCCGCACCTGGGTCGTGGTCAGCGCGATGCTGGTGTACTGCTTAAAAACGCGCGTTTCGGTGCATTGATCGGTACAGGCGGTGGACAGCCACAGCAGCGGCACCCACGCCAGCAGGTAAAGGATTCGGTTCATAGCGGTTGATAGGAAAAGGTACAGGGGCATGACCCAACGGCAGAATACACCGTTGTAACGCACTCAGAAATAGCCGGTTGATTTATTAAACGGACTTAGGCTGCGGTAATCAGCGGTCAATGGCTATCTTGGAAACGTCTCGATACAACCTGCTATGCTCAACCGACTCTCCCTGCTTACTTTGCTACTGCTGACCGGAGCCGCCCACGCGCAAAACGACCTGACGCTGAAAACCCGTGCCTACCGGCAGCAGCACGAACACCAGCTACTCGCTGAATTCCGGGGGCTGCTGGCCATTCCCAACGTCGTCTACGACACGGTAAACATCCGCAGAACGGGCGCGTACATCGCCGATATGCTCCGCAAACGGGGTATCGAACCGAAACTGCTCGACGCCACAACACCCGGTGTACCACCCGCCGTTTACGGGGAAGTGCGCGTGCCGGGGGCGAAACAAACCGTCATCTTTTACGCGCATTACGACGGACAACCCGTCAACCCGAATCAGTGGGCCGACGGGCTGAAACCGTTCGAGCCGTCGCTGTACACGCAGGCACTCGACGCGGGTGGTCAGCCGATTTCGTTTCCCAAACCGGGCGAAGCGATAGATCCGAACTGGCGCATCTACGGCCGTAGCACCTCCGACGATAAAGCCGGGGTGTTTGCCATTCTGAGTGCCTACGACGCCCTGCGCCAGCTGAACGTGAAGCCAACGGTAAACCTGAAATTCTTTTTCGAAGGTGAAGAAGAAGCCGGGTCGGTACACTTGGGCGAAATTCTGGAAAAGCATAAAACCCTGCTTGCCAGCGATCTGTGGGTGATCTGCGATGGGCCGGTGCATCAGACAGGGCGCAAGCAGGTATTGTTCGGCGTACGGGGCGACGTGAATATGGAACTGAAAGTATTTGCCTCGAAACGGCCGCTGCACAGCGGGCACTACGGCAACTGGGCACCCAACCCCGCCCTGATGCTGGCCCGGCTGCTGACGTCGATGAAAGACGACGACGGTAATGTGCTGATCAAGGGTTTCTACGACGACGTAACGCCCCTGAGTGAGTCGGAAAAGCAGGCGCTGGCCCGGATTCCGCCCGTCGATGAGCAACTGCGGCAGGAACTGGGGTTCGGACAGGCCGAAGGTGGGGGTAAGTCGCTGGCGGAACTACTGATGCGCCCGTCGCTGAACATCAACGGCTTCGCCAGTGCCAACATCGGTAAGCTGGCCACCAACATCATCCCGACCTCGGCGACGGCCGCCCTCGACCTGCGGCTGGTGCTGGGCAACGATCCGCAACGGCAGGTACAGACGGTGATCGACCACGTAAAGGCGCAGGGGTATTATGTCACGCAGGCCGAAAGCATCACCGATGAGGAGCGCGCGAAGTACCCGCGCATCGCCCGGATCATTGCCAAATCAGGCTACCGTGCCCAACGCACCCCACTCGATCTGCCCATCGCACAGACCGTCGTCAAAGCCGTGCAATCGACCGTAAAAGACCCGATTGTCGTGCAGCCCAGCCTCGGCGGAAGCCTGCCGCTGTACCTGTTCGACCAGATTCTGCACACCCCGACGATTACCGTCCCCATCGCCAACCACGACAACAATCAGCACGCCGAAAACGAAAACCTACGCCTGCAAAACCTCTGGGACGGTCTCGAAACCTACGTCGCCCTGATGCGTTTATGAGGTATATGTAGCCCAGACGTCCACGTCTGGTGGACGCTAGGCCAAAAAAGCTACCGCCTGAGGTAGTTGGCCTAACGGCCTCCAGACGTGGACGTCTGGGTTACATATCCGTCAATTGTGTTCTACACTGCACCAAATTCAACTTGCCTGCTTCAATGACTCCCAACGCTCGAATGGGATAGCCACGGCTAACCGTTCTTTATCCGCATGCATAGAATATAAATAGTTCTGTGCATGCACGCACTGCTTTTCCAGTCAAGCTCCATACTTAGTGCGCGACGAGCCAGTTTTCACCCACGCCGATACCGGTTTCCATCGTCACAGCCATCGGAATGGCGTGCTTCATGATGTGGTCGACGCGCTCGCGCAGGTGGTCGATCTCGTCGCGGTGGGCGTCGAAGACAAGTTCGTCGTGGACAGTCAGAATCATCTTCGATTTCAGCTGCTCGCGCTGCATGAATTCGTGAATCTGGATCATGGCGATCTTCAGCATATCGGCCGCACTGCCCTGAATCGGTGCATTGACGGCGTTACGCTCGGCAAACATCCGGTCGGTCTGGTTACGCGAATTGATGTCGCGGAGGTAGCGCCGACGACCCAGAATGGTTTCGGCGTAACCGAAGCCCCGCGCCTTTTCGATGCACTGATCGATGTAGTCTTTGACGGCCGGGAAGCCCGCGAAGTATTCCTCGATGATCTGAGCCGCTTCCTTACGGGGAATTTTCAGCCGCTGGGCCAGCCCAAACGACGAGATACCGTAGATGATCCCGAAATTGATCGTTTTGGCTTTCCGGCGCATGTCGCCCGTCACGTCATCCAGCCCCACGTGGAAAACCTTACTGGCCGTCTGGGTGTGGATGTCGACGCCGTTGTTGAAGGCTTCGAGCATCGTCTGATCCCCGCTGAAAGCCGCCATGATGCGTAACTCGATCTGCGAATAGTCGGCCGACATAATCACGAACTCCGGTCCGCGCGGCACGAACGCTTTCCGGATTTCGCGGCCCCGTGGCGTCCGGATCGGAATGTTTTGCAGGTTCGGGTTGGCCGATGAGAGCCGCCCGGTACTGGCCACTGCCTGATTGAACGACGTATGAATCCGGCCGTCGCGCTTGCTGATGAGCAGCGGCAGGGCGTCGACATACGTGTTCTTGAGCTTAATCAATTCGCGGTAATCGAGAATTTTCTGCACGATCTCGTTATCACCTTCGAGTTTCGACAGCACCTCTTCCCCCGTCGCGTATTGGCCCGTTTTGGTCTTTTTGGCGTTCTTGTCCAGCTTGAGTTTATCAAACAGAATTTCGCCCAGTTGCTTCGGCGAGCCGATGTTGAATGTCTCGCCCGCGATGGTGTAAATTTCCTGCTGCACCTGCCGCATATCGATCTCCAGCGTCGCCGACAGTTCGGCCAGTGCAGTGGTATCGATGGTAATGCCTTCCAGTTCCAGATCCGTCAGCACCTGCACGAGCGGCATCTCGACCTGATCGAACAGCTTGTGCAGACTGTCTTTTTCCAGCTGGGGGGCAAACGTATGCTTCAGTTGCAGCGTGATATCGGCGTCTTCTCCGGCGTAGTCAACGATCTTTTGAATGTCGACGTCACGCATGGTTAGCTGGCCTTTGCCTTTTTTACCGATCAGCGACTCGATCTCGACCGGGCTGTAGTTCAGGTACGTCATCGCCATGGTGTCCATATTGTGCCGCATCTCGGGCTCAATCAGATAGTGGGCAATCATCGTGTCGAACAGCTTGCCCTGCACCTCGACGCCGTACTTTTTCAGCATCAGCAGGTCGTACTTCAAATTCTGCCCGATCTTTTCGATGGCCGGGTTGGCAAAAACGGGCTTGAACTGATCGACAATCGCCTGCGCATCGGCACGGTCGGGCGGGACGGGCACGTAGAATGCTTCGCCCGTCCGGTACGCAAACGACAGCCCCACCAGATCGGCCTCCACGGGGTCGATGGCGGTGGTTTCGGAGTCGAAGCAAAAGCTTTCCTGCTGGTTTAGAAAATGCACCAGACTAGCACGCAGCTCAACCGTATCGACCAGTCGATAATCGTGTACGGTCGATAGAATGGTTTTACGCCGTTCGGGCTGGTGCTCGTCGATTTCATAATCGGGAAACACGTCCAGGTACGCGGGTTGCCCGGTCACCGTATCGACGGAACGCTCGGTTCCAGCTGTACCATCGGCGGTAATCATATCGGGCGTTGCGTCAGAGCCCGACGCGACAGGCGCCTGTACAGGCGTCTTTTTTGCCCGTTTCTTCGGAATAACCGACGGTTCCGGCACGGCTGGTTCAGTCCCGATCGAACCGAAATCAAACGGCAGTTCGTCGGCACCCGACGGGTTGACCGCGCCCATATTCGAGAAGGGCAGAAAGGCAGGGCTTTCGTCGCCCGGCGAATCAAACAGATTCATCTGGCCGGCGGGCTTGCTCTGAAACGCCGTGGGCAGTGGCTGCTCATCGTAATTACCCCCCAGCAAGCGGCCTTTCATCTGCCGGAACTCCAGCTCATCGAGCAAATTCGATAGCCGGGGCTTGTCGTATTCAGTATGGCGCAGCTTGTCTTCGTCAAAGGCTACCGGCACGTCGAGGTGAATCGTCGCCAGCTGTTTCGAGAGCATCCCCTGCTGGGCAAAGTTGACGACGTTTTCGCGCAGCTTACCTTTCAGCTGATCTGCATTGGCAATCAGATTTTCGACCGAGCCATAATCAGCAACGAGTTTCTGGGCCGTCTTTTCGCCCACACCGGGGATACCGGGGATATTATCGACCGCATCGCCGACCAGCCCCAGCATATCCGTCACCTGCTCGATGCGTTCGATCTGCCAGCGTTCGAGTACCTCCTTCACCCCCAGTTTCTCGGCGGGTTTGCCCATAAACGCGGGTTTGTAGATGTGTACGTGTTCCTCGACCAGCTGCCCATAGTCTTTGTCGGGCGTCATCATATACACCTCAAAATCAGCCAGAGCGGCTTTCTTGGCAATGGTTCCGATGATGTCGTCGGCCTCGTAACCATCCAGAATCAGAATCGGGATGTGCATAGCCTCGATAATCTGCTTGATATAGGGCGTCGCTACGCTGATGTCTTCGGGCTGCTTCTGCCGCGTCGCTTTGTAGGCCGGGAATTGCTCGTGCCGGAACGTCTTTTTTGACGAATCGAACGCCACCCCGATGTGGGTTGGTTTTTCTTTCGTCAGCACCTCGATCATGGCGTTCATAAAGCCAAAAATGGCTGACGTATTGACCCCCCGCGACGAAATCCGGGGCGACTTACTGAAGGCAAAATGGGCGCGGTAGATCAACGCAAGGGCGTCGAGCAAAAACAGTTTTTTCTGGGGTTTGGCCATGCGAAAAAGCAGACAATTCGAATAGGTGACGGTCGGCAGTTTGCCCGTATAGCGTACGTCTGCCGACCACAAAGATACCAGCCCTGACGACAGATCAGTGCCTTTTTACGTAACAGTTCGGGACCGGTTTTGATTCCTGTTTTTTACAGTTAACTCAACGCAAAACGGCCTTTCCTGTGCAGGAAAGGCCGTTTTGCGTTGAGTTATCAAGTGTGTCGACTAGGGCAACAGCAGCCGATCAATCACGTGAACGACACCGTTGGACGCCGTGATATCCGGCGCGGTCAGGTTCGACGCCGTACCACCGTTGCGCCGACCCGTGACAGTCAGGGCGGTGGTGCTGGTGCCGGCCGTGATGGTGCCGCCCTGAGCCGTTGTCAGGCTCGATCCGGCCGTTATCAGCGGGCTGTATACGCGGCCCGGTACGACGTGGTATGTCAGGATTTTACGCAACGAATCGACCGGCATGGCACTTACGTCGGCCACCGATCGAATCGAGGGAACGGCAGCTGTAAAGGCGGCATCGGTTGGGGCAAAAACGGTAACGGGAGCGGTGGTCGAGGTCAGCGCAGATAAAATACCGGCTCTGGCAACAGCGGCATTTAAAAACGTGAACGAGAGCGTTGGCCGCAGTGTCGGGATACCCTGGATAGTGGCTGCAATATCACCGAAAACGGGGGGCAGCAGCAATCGGTCGATGGGGTACACGATACCGTTGCTGGCGTTCGTACCCGCTGTCAGAATGTGGGCACCGTTGACCGAAAAAACCGTCGCCGTTGTCGACGTTGCCGTTGTTGAGGTGGCGGTCGTTGACGTCGCTGTTGTTGAGGTGGCGGTTGTCGAGGTCGTTGTTGTCAGTGTGCCTTTCGAGAGATAAACCGAACTACCGGCGGCTGTAGCCTGCGCCGTGTTGAAACCCGTAGGTATCGACGCGGCATCGAGCCGGGTAGCCAGTACGTGATACTGCAACACGGCCTGTAACTGCGCGACCGGAACCGCGTTGATTGCATTCACGTCGGCATAGCCAGCCGCTTTGAACGCATCGTCTGTGGGGGCAAACAGGGTGTACGTTCCGGCCTGACTCAGCGTTCCGCTCAGGCTGGCCCGCTGAAGGGCTGCGTTCAACAGGGTAAACCGATTGCCGACAGTACCGTTGCCATTCACAATCAAATCGTTGATTGTCGATATAGTCGGTGTGTTGTTGTCGTTGGGTTTGCAGGATGTCAGGTAGCCCAGCATCGCCAGTAGCAACAGGGGAAGCAGGGCCGTTGTCCGAACAGGTACTTTTGGGTAATCAGTATGCATTAGTCAGGGGTTTGGAACTAGATATAGCGGATTTGTACTATCCCGTTCTTGGCAAACCCCCAACCGGGTTGAAATGTTGCCCTGCCTGAGCCGGATGCCCTGATTCATAGCCGGACTGCCGTATTTAATTGAGTCAAGCTGATTAACTTCCGCCTTTAATCAATTTGCCAATGCTTCGATTTATGCACTATTTCCTTCGTAACGCCTGCTGCCTGCTGATTCTTCCACTTGTTGAAATGAGTTGCCAGTCGGGGTCATCATCCGGGAACAACCCGGATTCGACAGCCGTAACGCAACCAACCGATACATCGACAGCACTGGCGCTGCCCGATTCGCTGTGTTTTCGACAGACGTTAAACCGCGATACAACCTCGCTCCGACTCAAGTTGACGGGCAACCGGGTATCAGGACAGATCGACGTTAATCCGTACGAGAAAGATCGGGCACGCGGACCGTTTACTGGCACCCGAACCGGCAACACCATCACCGCCGACTGGCAGCGGTCGGGCGAAGGCATAACCGAAACCCATGTGCTGACCATGACGCTCTCGGGCGACTCGATTAGCTGGGGCGACGGCGAACGCGTGCAGCAACAGGGCAAGTGGGTGCTGAAGCAACCCGGTGGCACCTACCGCTACGCACTGGCGAAAGCAGGCTGTCCGTAGCGTCTGTCACATTCGTCTGTTAGCCGTTGTATTGCTCGTCGGTGACGGGTTCAAGCCAATTTACAGTTCCTTTCTCCGTGTTGATGTTGATAGCGGTGTGCATCATCGGGCCATCGGGCGAAGCGCCATGCCAGTGCTTCACGCCGGGCAGAATATTGATGGCTTCGCCCGGTTGAAACGCGCGTCGGGGCTGGCCTTCCTCCTGATAGAAACATACGCCTTCCTTAACCAGCAAAATCTGATTGCTGGGATGGGTGTGCCAGTTGTTCCGAACACCCGGGCCAAACAGTACTTCACTGACACTACAGTTCGTTTGCTCATCAGCAACTACCAGCGGTTTCAGGTACGCGTTGCCGGAGAAGTAAGCAACTGGCGCGGGTTTGTAGACCGCTGGTGGGTTGTTATCCGACGTGTTCGTTTCCATTTGTCTGCTTATATATGTGTCCCAGTAAACCCGCCACAGACAGTTTGGTTACGGAAACCGTCTGTAGCGGGGTGCTCCCGGCGAATAAGCCGTCACCGGGTCATTTTGCGGGTTGCATTGAACTGATACCCGTTCGTTATTTGTAGACACAGGTAGTAGCCCTATAGGTCAGCTGCTTTTGATCATTCAGTCCATAACTAATTTCTGCATACGCCCAATGCCAACAGTACCCAATCAACTACTCCTGCTTCTGACGGCGTCTTCGCTGGCCCTGACCGCCTGCGGCCAGCAGACAGCCAGTAATCAGACTACCGCGTCGACATCGGGAAGCCTTCCTCCTGTCGAAACCAAAGAACCAAACTCCGCTTACAAGCCGGCCATGCCGGGCCAGACCCGGATTGCGGGTGTGAAAACGACAACACCCTACGAAGGCAAAGTACTGACGGAATCGCTCAAAAATCCGTGGGGTATTACCAGCCTGCCCGACGGTCGGCTGCTCGTTACCGAACGCGAGGGAACCATGCGTATCGTCACGACCGATGGTAAAGTCAGTGACCCCATCACGGGATTACCGACCGTCAATGCTAAAGGGCAGGGTGGTTTGCTCGGCGTTCGGGTCGATCCTGATTTTGCCAAAAACCGCATGGTCTACTGGGTATTTTCGGAGCCGCTGCCCGAGGGTAACCTGACCGCTGTTGCCAAAGGCACCCTGGCGACCGACGAAAAAACGATACAGAATCCGACCGTCATTTACCGCGCTACACCGGCCTATAAAGGCACGCTGCACTACGGAGGCCGGATTCTGATTGCGCCCGATGGCAACCTGTTTATCAGCACCGGCGAACGATCCGATCTGGTAACCCGCCCGCAGGCACAGTCGCTTAATTCGGGGCTGGGCAAAGTAATCCGTATCACGAAAAATGGGCAACCCGCCCCCGGAAACCCCTTTGAAGGGCAGGCCGGTGTGCGCCCGGAACTGTACTCATACGGCCACCGCAACGTGCAGGGCCTGGCCTTTCAGCCGGGCACGGGCAACCTGTGGGAAGTCGAATTCGGTCCGCGCGGGGGCGATGAGCTAAACAACATTCGGGCGGGTAAAAACTACGGCTGGCCGACGATTACATACGGTATCGAATACGCCGGGCCGAAAGTAGGCGAAGGTATTCAGCAGAAGGAAGGCCTAGAACAGCCCGTGTACTACTGGGACCCGGTACTATCGCCCAGCGGCATGACGTTCTACACCGGCGACATGATGCCCGAATGGAAAAACAACCTGTTTATCGGTGGGCTAAGCAGCATGCACATTGCCCGGCTGGTGATCGAAAACGGCAAAGTTGTGGGTGAAGAGCGGCTACTGTCCGACCAATACCAGCGTTTCCGCGACGTAACGCAGGGTAACGACGGGGCCCTCTACGCCGTTACCGATCAGGGTCGCCTGTATCGCGTTGCGAAGAAATAGGGTCCGTGTTTTTTGAGTAGGTAAAACAGCTACAGCTTGTTACAACAGACCGTAACAGGCTGTAGCTGTTTTTACTGAAAGCCAGCACGCTACCTTAGAGGTTGTTTAGGATTGTGTTTTATGGCCTGTTTTGTCATCCCGAGCCTGCGAGGGATCTTCGCTAAAAGCAAACAAAACCGCCTGCCACCGAAGATCCCTCGCAGGCTCGGGATGACAAAAGTCCGTTTTGGCCAGGGATTAAAAATCCTAAACAACCTCTTAGTTGCTGGTCACAGAGTCCCGAAATTCAAGCGGGGAATAACGGGTCTTTGCCTTGAATAGTTTGCTGAACGACTGCGGGTGCCCGAAGCCCAGTTCGTAGGCAATCTCACTGACCGAAAGCGCCGTTGTCGACAGTATTGCCTTTGCCCGCTCAATCAGCTTCTCGTGAATGAGCTGCTGGGTGGTTTGCCCGGTCAATACTTTCAGTAGGCTGCTCAGATACTTGGGCGAAACGTTTAGTTTTTCGGCCAGGTAGTGCACCGTCGGCAAACCCGTCGTTCGCAGTGAATCATCGTTAAAGTAGTTCGTCGGTGCCTCTTCCAGCCGGTCGAGCAGGGCATGATTCGTGATTTTTCGCGTAATGAACTGCCGGTGGTAAAACCGGTCGGCGTAGTTCAGCAGGGTTTCCAATTGGGAAATAATGATGTTCTGGCTGAAGGCGTCGATGTTGGCGTGGTACTCTTGCCGAATCGTCTGGACGATGGCGTTAAGCCCTGTTTCTTCCTTGTCGGAAAGAAACAGGGCTTCGGCTGCCGTATAGTCGAAAAAGTCGTGCTGTCGGATGGTTTTCGCCAGCGGGGTGTTCCACAGAAAGTCGGGATGAATAAGCAGCATCCAGCCCGAACGCTCTTCCGTTGAATTCGGGTCGACCTCTACACGAAACACCTGTCCGGGCGCAATGAAGAACATGACGCCTTCGTCGAAATCGTATGCCTGCTGCCCGTATTTCAGCTTCGCGCCCATTCCACGCTTCAGCGCTATCTGGTAGAAATCAAATGTCCAGCTCACCTCGTTCAACTCCGGCGTAGGCTTGATATCCCGGTAATTGACGATGCTGATGAGCGGATGTTCCGGCCTGGGCAGTCCCCGTTGCCGGTGAAATTCGCTGATGGTTCTGATGCGCTGTACGGTTGCCATAGCTTACGAAGCGGGAAATTGACGTGTACTACCAGGGTACTAGGCCACCATCCTGAAAAAACTGGGCAGTAGTCTGCGGGTCGGTCTGCATGGCGAGCTGAACAATAGGTTTGGCTCCTTCCGCAGCGGTTTTAGACCCCTGATGCTGGTTAAGATCGGTAGCCGTATACCCCGGTGTGACGCTGTTCACCCGGAACGGCGTGTCTTTCAGTTCGTTCGCCAGCATGACCGTAAAGGCATTCAGGGCCGTTTTGGTCGATGCGTAAGCATTATACTGAATCCAGTTGCGCCCTTCGCTAAGGTTTATCGCCAGCGACCCCAGTTCGCTGGATACGTTGATGATGGCCGGCTGGGCTGATTTTTTCAATAGCGGCAGAAACTGCTGGGTGGTTTGTACGGTGCCGAAAAAATTAGTGTCAAACAACCGGCGCAGGTTCGCCATGTCGCCCTCGGCGAATGTTTGCGGCTGCTCCCCGCTGATACCGGCATTATTAATCAGTACGTCCAGCGCGTCGATTTTCGCTTCTAAGGTTTCCCGCGCCTGCCTGACGGAATCGATGTCGGCTACGTCGATCACCAGACAGTCGACGTTGGTCAGACCCTCGACCTTTAGTTTAGCCACAGCGTCGGCCCCGTTCTGCGCGTCCCGACTGCCGACGTACACAAAATGGCCCAGTTCAGCCAGTTGGCGGGCGGTCTCGAAGCCAATGCCTTTGTTGGCTCCCGTTATCAGTATGGTTTTCATAGGTTGAGTAGGTTAATCAGCGTTGTAAGCCTCCGCAAATTCACGGGCAAAATCAGCAAGTTTTACGGTACCCAGCACCGGTTTGTGCTGGTGATAATCGTCGTACAGCGAGCCATTGCCCTGAGCGGCCTGCATGGCCACGAACCCCCTGGCCAGCTGCTCATTAAAGCCAATTTCCAGCCAGTTGTTCAGCAATTGTTCGTCGGAGATAACCTGCCACTGTAAATCTGGTTTGCCGATGGCTGCGCCCAGCACCCGCGCAATCTCGTTCGGCGACACGTCGTCGCTGGCGATGTAACGCACGGTACGGCCTTCGAAGGGCGTGTTCATCTCCTCGGCAATAACCACAGCAATGTCGGCGGGGGCTACCCAGGGTTCTTTCGTGTCGCCCCCATAGTTGGCGATGATGGCACCCTGACGTTTGATGGTGTGCGTGAACGACAGCAGGTTGGTGAAGAAACCCACCGGACGCATAAACTTGATGGCAACGTCGTCGGGGAGTCGTCGGAGCAGTTGTTCAACGTTGTAGTGAAAACGGAGAATACCGGTCCCTTTGTCGGTATGGGCACCGATACTGCTCAGATGCACGACTTTTTTCACCCCCGCCTGCGCAACGGCCTGTTTGTAGTTCTGCCCGATTTGCGTGATATCGCCGATGAAATCAACCGATTTATCGAACGCATCCCCGACGGCTTCCATCGTCTCCATCAGGTAAACGATGTCGGCTCCGGTAAAGGCTTTCGTCAGGAAATCAACGTCCTGCATGGTGCCGATAGCGGCTTTGGCACCCAGCGCTTCAATGGCCTGCCGCCGGTCGGAATTACTGCTGATAACGGTAACCGAGTGCCCCTGCTGCACCAGCGTCTGGGTGAGTGGTCTGCCAATGTTACCCAGCGAACCTGTCAATACGATGTTCATGTGGTTATGTTCTTTGTTGACACAAAGGTCAATAACCGGTGCTAAACAGGCGTAGCCGAATGGCCGAAGGTTGTAGCCAAAAGGCCGAACAGGACTGATCGAAACGAATGGCCATCCTCTACGCCACCTTATAGCTCACCCCAGCCAGACTATCCAGCGCATTGAGCAGCGAGTTGGCGGGGGAGACTTTCAGCGTCCGCGATTGCAGACTGATTTCTAGCCGCTCCTCAGGGTCGACTACGTTCAGCGACAGGTTGCAGGTGCCGGGGTGGGCGTTTAGCAGTTCGTTGATCTGACTAATCAGCTGCGCATTCAGGGCGTCCAGCGTCAGCGACACGCGGAGTTCCTTGCACATTTTCTCGCGCATCTCATTGAGCAGCCGAATACTGCCCGCTTTGAATTCGAGCTGGTCGGAATTCCACTTGTTCTGCGTCTTGCCGGTGATGTGCAGGAAGCGGCCCACGTCGACGTACTGACCCAGCCGCACGTAGTCGTCGCCGAACAGCGCCAGCTCGATCGACGTGTTGTAGTCCTCCAGTTTGAAAATGCAGAACGGGTTCCCGGTCTTGGTCATACGGACTTGCATCGATGAGACAATCCCGGCGATCCTGATTTCAGGCGTTTTGGTTTCGTAGAGTTTATCGAGGGTGCAGTTGCAGAAGCCGTCCATTTCGAGCCGGAACTCATCGAGCGGGTGGCCGCTGATGTAAAAGCCGACGACTTCCTTCTCGAACTTCAGCTTCTCAATCTGATTCCAGGCCGGTACGGTCGGTGGTTTAGGCCGCGCCAGCATCGGTTCACCACCCATCATTGCGCCAAACAGCGACTGCTGCGCGGCTGCTTTCTCGGCGTGGTAATTGTTGCCGTAGCGGATAATTTTCTCCAGGAACGGGCTGGTTTCGGTCGGCGGAACTTCGAAGTACTGCGCCCGGTGGTAGTCCTGCTCCAGGGCGTCGAAGGCCCCCGCATAGGCCAGCGATTCGAGCGTTTTCTTATTTACCGTCCGGAGATTGACCCGGATGATGAAGTCGAACACGTCTTTGTAGTCACCCCCGGCGGTGCGCTCTTCGATAATGGCTTCCACAGCCGCGTCGCCCGCGCCTTTGATACCGGCCAGTCCGAAGCGGATCTCGCCTTTTTTATTGACGCCAAATACGCGCTCCGATTCGTTGACGTCGGGGCCGAGTACGGGAATGCCGATGTTCTTACACTCTTCGAGGAAGAACGTGATTTTTTCGATGTTGCCCAGGCAGCTCGTCAATACGGCGGCCATGTACTCCGACTTGTAGTAGGTCTTCAGATAGGCCGTCTGGTAGGCGACGAACGCGTAGCAGGTCGAGTGCGATTTGTTGAAGGCGTACGACGCGAAGGCTTCCCAGTCGGTCCAGACTTTTTCGCAGATTTTCGGGTTCAGTTTGTTGGCCGCGCAGCCCTCCATAAACTTGCCCTTCATCTTGTCGAGCGTGGCGCGGTCCTTCTTTCCCATCGCCTTCCGCAGCACGTCGGCGTCACCTTTAGTGAAGTTGCCAAGCTTCTGCGACAGCAGCATCAGTTGCTCCTGATAAACCGTAATGCCGTAGGTATCAGCCAGATACTCCTCCATTTCGGGCAGGTCGTACTTGACTTCTTCCAGCCCATGCTTTCGCTTGATAAAGGTCGGGATATACTGAATCGGGCCGGGACGGTAGAGGGCGTTCATCGCAATGAGGTCCTCGAAGCGGTCGGGCCGGAGGTCCTTCATGTACTTTTTCATCCCGTCGGATTCGAACTGGAAAATGGCGTTCGTTTCCCCGCGCTGAAACAGTTCGTAAGCTTTCGGGTCGTCGAGCGGAATGTCGTCGATGTCGGTTTCGACGTCATTGACGAACAGCCCGCCGTGGTTTTGCTTGATGAGCCGCAGGCACTCCTTGATGATCGTGAGGTTGCGCAGGCCCAGAAAGTCCATCTTGATTACGCCCGCGTCCTCGATGACCTTCCCCTCGTACTGGGTGATAATCAGGTTGGTATCTTTCGAGGTCGAGACGGGGACGATGTTGCTCAGGTCGTCGGGCGCGATGATGATCCCGGCCGCGTGAACGCCCGTGTTTCGCACCGTACCCTCCAGCCGACGCGCCTGTTGCAGCACGTTCTGCACTTTTTCGGTATCGATGAGTTTCATCGTCCGGCCTACGCTCTGATCGCCCAGTTCGAGCGCACGCATCCGCCGGACGTTCTCGACTTCCTCCGGCTGAATCACGTTCGCCAGCCCACCCGGCCCGTCGATGGGGTCCTCGAAGATGCGCTTCAGCGTCATGTTGTAGGTCGGCTTGTCGGGCACCAGCTTAGCGAGGGCGTTGGCGTCCGACAGGGGCAGATCCATCACCCGCGACACGTCTTTGATGGCCGATTTAGCCGCCATCGTACCGTAGGTCACGATAGCCGCGACCTGCTGTTTGCCGTACTTCTGCACGACGTAATCGATCACCTTCTGCCGACCTTCATCGTCAAAGTCGGTATCGATATCGGGCATCGACTTCCGGTCGGGGTTGAGGAACCGCTCGAACAGGAGATCGTACTTGATGGGGTCGATGTTGGTGATGCCGATGCAATACGCCACCGCCGAACCAGCCGCCGAACCCCGCCCTGGCCCGACCATCACGCCCAGATCGCGCCCGGCCTGAATGAAGTCGGCTACGATGAGAAAGTAACCGGCAAACCCCATCGTTTTGATGGTAAACAGCTCAAAGTCAAGCCGTTCCTGTACGTGACTTTCAATTTCACCGTAGCGTTTCCGCGCGCCCTCGTAGGTCAGGTGCTTCAGGAATTCCCACTGATTGGCGACGTCGTCGGTGTGTAGCTTGAACTCGCCGGGAATCGGGAAGTTGGGCAGTAGAATGTCGCGTTTCAGCTTCAGCGTCTCGACCTTCCCGACGATCTCGTTGGTGTTGTCGATAGCTTCGGGCATATCGGCAAACAGCGTCGTCATCTCCTGCGTGTTCTTGAAATAGAACTGATCGGAAAAGAAAGCGAAGCGCGTGTTTTTGGGCATCGCTTCGTCGTCGCTGAATTCCTTCATCGACGGGGTGCTCTGCTTCTCGCCCGTGTTCACACAAAGTAGGATGTCGTGCGCCACCCAGTCGTCGCGGTCGACGTAGTGCGAATCGTTGGACGCGATGATTTTGACGTTGTGCTTGTGGGCAAACTTCACCAGCACCTCGTTGGCCTTGATCTGATCGGGAATCTCGTGCCGCTGCAATTCGACGTAATAATCCTCACCAAAGCGGTCGAGCCACCACTTGAATTCGATTTCGGCGGCTTCCTCGCCCTTCTTCAGAATCGTTTTCGGCACAATAGCGCCGATGCAGCAGGTCGTCGCAATCAGCCCTTCCTTATACTTGTCAATCAGCTCTTTCGTTACGCGGGGGTACTTGCCGTACAGCCCTTCCATGTACCCTAGCGAGCAGAGTTTGGCGAGGTTTTTATAGCCCTGCGCATTCTTGGCCAGCAGCAGCTGGTGGTACCGAATATCTTTCTTCTCCTTGGTAAACTGCTTGATCGTGTGGTCTTCCACGACGTAGAACTCACACCCAACGATGGGTTTGATGCCCTGCTTGGCGGCTTCGGCCACGAACTCGAACACGCCGAACATATTGCCGTGATCGGTGATGGCGACGGCGGGCATATTATCGCCTTTAGCCTTCTTAATCAGCTTCTTGATGTCGGCCTGACCGTCGAGCAACGAGTACTGGGTGTGGGTATGGAGGTGGGAAAACTGCATAGGGTACTGTTGTCTGAACCGGGATTTATCTGATTTACGGATTACCCAGATGATGACTACGCCTGATACCGGATTGGCTTCGCGTTCCTAAAAATAGGCGAAACCGCCGGGTCAGTGACTAAACCAAAGCCAGAAAATTTACGACTGCTTTGCAATCAGTTGATTACATACACGTTATCTATTTGGTGTTGTCGGATACGAATTGTCTAATTAAACATAGTAAGTCTAGCAGCTCTATGTAATTCTTTTCTTCTTTAAAGCTAGATATACGTGGATTGGATACAGCCGTCGATGTATGCATTAGTTCTTGATTTCTCCAGTCTGCCAACCTTTTTATAGGACTGTTCAAGAAATTTTCTTCTGGATTTATTATCCAAAACAGTAACTGCATTTTCTCTTGAAACTTTATCCTTTCTATTTCTGTATTTTTATTTTCAATTTTCGGTAGTGGCCTAACTGCGTTGAATAGAGTATCTTTGTGAATGGTCTTAGAAGCAG